>CAUCTV010000005.1 GCA_958445895.1 uncultured Collinsella sp. | reverse complement strand
ACGCAGCTTACTGCCGGCGACAACGAGTAGGTAGGCATCCGGGACGGTCTCGCGCCGGGCAAGGCCCTCTCGACCGTTTCGATCTGCGGGGGCTGATATTTTTTATGTAATGGGGACTTTGCTGTTGCGGTCTTGGAGACTGCGCATCTAACTTTGGTCAGCCAAGATTACATTGCCGGGGCCGGGGTGGGGTGCTTGGTTTTGGAAGTTCGCGAAGCCCACTTCCAAAACCAAGCACCCCACCCCGGCCCTCGTCCGTATGTTCTTCCGCTGGGCGAGCCATAGGCGCCGCGCACCGATGCGGTAAAGTGACGGCTTGAAATTGGTGCTATATTCGGCTTGAGTTGTTTAATGCTAGTACGGGAGGCTGATATGGGGCTGTTCAAGAAGAAAAACCCGCAGGATGCCTTTGATCCCGATGTGTTTACCATCACGGATACGATTTTGGACCCGCCGCGGTTTACATTTTTGCCGGCTATCTACCAGGACGCCACGCGCCGCAAGTGGGCCGTGCATCAGCGCGGCGGCGAGCCGAAGATTTTTGACTATGCGGACGTGTTGCAGTGCGAAGTGGCCGAGGCGGGCGATCCGGAGGCCGAAGAAGCGGTCTCTAAACAGGAATTTGCCCAGCGTATCCTGGCAAATCCTGCCAAGGCGGCGAAAATAAACGCTGCCAAGCGTAATATGTGTCTTGGTATGGGCGTTGTTGTGGCGGTTCAGACGGGAAAAGACGAGGTTTCCAAATTAGAGATTCCCGTTATGACCGATGAAGTCAAACGCGATTCAAGTCTATATAAGTCGTATCGGAATGTCGCCGAGAAGATCAAGGCAGAATTTGATGCCATGGGAGGGCTGGCCTAATTTTGGCGGCATACGTTTCTGAATGAGGAGTCTGTGCAATGGCAGGCGAATCTTATGCAATTCCCCCCAAAGATCATGCTGTTGAGGGAATTCTTTGGTATATCCAGCACCATCAGCTTGCCGGCGGCGATCGCCTGCCGGCCGAGCGCGTGCTGTGCGAAGAGATTGGCGTTTCGCGTACGGCGTTGCGTGCCGGTATCACGCGGCTTATCTCGTGTGGAACGCTCGAGAGCCGTCGCGGATCGGGCACGTATGTGTGTCCTCCCAAGCCGCTGAACATCTTCCAGGAAACGTATAACTTTTCCGATGCTGTGCGGACTGCCGGCCTGCACCCCTCTTCTCGTCTGGTTTCCACCGGGACCATCGAGGCGGATGAGGCGCTTGCCGACAAGCTTGGGGTGGCTGTAGGCGCTCCCTTGCTCCGCATGCAGCGCGTTCGACTTATTGAGGGCGAGCCGGCGTCAATCGAGACCGCTCACGTTAACCTGTCCCTGTGCCCATCGCTTCCCGAGCACGATTTTGAGTGTGAGAGCCTTTACGATGTCTTGCTCAAAGAAGGTGGCGTGCGCGTTGAGCATGGACGTGAGCATATCTCCATCTCGCGTTTGAACGTCGAAGAGGCCGAGCTGCTCCAGCAAGAAGAGGGAACGCCGGTGTTCTATGAGAGCTCGATCGAATTTGATAAGGACATGCGTTTTGTGGAGCATTGCAAATCGGTGATTTTGCCCACAAAGTTCCGCTTTGCCGATAACGGCGAAGAGAACGGCATGAGGAGCGTGGCAGGTGAACAATGGCTGAAACAGTAGATGCCACCCCGGTTTATATGCGCATTCGACGCTGCATCGAGGAACGTATCGAGCGCGGTGCATATCCCACGGGTTCCATGATTCCGTCCGAAAAAGACCTCGCCGAGGAATTTGGTACGACACGCTTGACCATCCGAAGCGCTGTCGATGAGCTGGTTCGGCGCGGGCAGATTCGCCGTGTTCGGGGAAAAGGTGCCTTTGTGGCGCAGAAAGTACCTGCTTTTTTTGAACGCACGGTCGGTTTCCGTGAATCGGTCCGTGCTTCGGGCGGCGAGCCGTCCGTCCGTATTCTCGCGCGTTCCAAGCGTTATGCGGGGCCATATTACGCCGACCTGTTTGGCATCGCCGAGGACGACCTGCTCTATTCCGTTCGACGCCTGAACTGCATAAACGGTAGCCCCGTATCGATTGAGACGGCGCTGATTCCCTGCCTGCTGTTCCCAACCATCGAAGATATTGACGTGTCGGTCTTCAGTTTGTACGAGACCTATGAGATGCTGGGCCGAAAGCCAGTCATGGCACAGGAAAAGCTCGATATCGAAGCGCTGGGCGCACGAGATGCCGGCCTCCTTGGACTGGAACAGGGCGATCTTGTTTTGCTTTTGGAATGCGTGAGCTATGACGCGAGCGGTCAGGCTATCGAGTATGTAAAGTCCTTCAATCGTGGCGATACGGGCGGCTACACCTATACGTACTAGCTGGTATTTTGTGAATAACGGCTGGGAAACTAACCAGTTTTGATCGTTGGGTCAGCTGTATATACAACCTTACATGGCTCAAAATCGACCGTTCGCCGAAGGGGATAAATTAATCGACAAAGAGGTATCAAAAAGCCGTAACCTGTAACTGTGATTGGTATCAAATACTAATGATTTGTTACGAGGTGAGACGATGAAGATGCTCGATTACGTTCAGCTTGCCCATGTGCGTATGGGAGAGAACCTCGAGCGTTCGTCTGAGCTGGTAGCGCAGCTCGTTGATATTTTCCAGTCCGGTTCTTTTGACGCGCTGCGCATCGTTGCTTCGGGTTCGTCGCGCCATGCTGCGGATTGCGCCCGCGATTACCTGCAAGATGCGCTGCAGATGCAGGTGTCCGTTGTGACGCCCGAGGCCTTCGTCGATTTTGAACACACCTATCCACAGCATGCGCTTAACATTGCCGTCTCGCAGAGCGGCTATTCAACCAATACGATTGCGGCGCTCGATTACATGCGCGCACACGATATGGCTGCAGTTGCGCTCACGGCAAACGTCGAGGCACCCATCAAGGAACACGCTGACATCGTTCTTGACTACGGTGTGGGCGTCGAGTCGGTGGACTTTGTGACTCTGGGCGTCGAGGTTCTCGTTGAGTACCTGGTGCTCTTTGGTATTTACGGCGGTCAGGCGCGCGGAACGATTGACGCCAAGGGCGTTGCTCAGCGTCTTGATGACCTGCGCGAGGCTATCCAGGCTAATGCCGTGATGTGCAAGACCGCCGAGGCATATGTCCAAGATCACATGCTCGAGCTTTCTGAGCACATGCCCGCCATGGTCGTCGGCAACGGCCCCAACTATGGTGTTGCCGAGGAGGCAGCGCTCAAGCTGAGCGAGACCATCAAGATTCCTGCCATGCATCACGAAGGCGAGGAGTTCGTCCACGGTCCCGAGATGCAGATCGTTCCGGGCTATCTGGTGTTTATCGTCGACGATCCGCAGGGGTCGGAGCGTCTTGCGAATATCGCCGATGCGCTATCGAACGTTACGGCAAAAACGGTGCTGCTCACGGCCCATCCCAAGGGTAGGGCTCACGAGGTTGCGGTGCCTCAGGTGGCTCCGCTGCTCAGCGCAATTCCCAATCTTGTGTTCTTCCAGACGATTGCGGCCATGATCGCCGAGCGTCTGAAGTCATGGAACGTGCACCCGTATCTCGATGCCGTCTCCAAGCAAATGGAGGTCAAGGCAGAGGGCTACGAAGAGTCAGTCAATGCGCTTAAGGCCAAAGCGGCTGAGTGTTACGGAATGTAAGCGGGTTTTGATGCCCGTTGGCATGGGGGATGTGGAAACAACCCCAGAAAGGAGAGACAAATGAAGGAAACCGAGAAGATCGAGATCATGCATTTCGACCAGGAGGGCTATCTCGAGGACGGCAAGGCGCTCTACGAGACCGGCAAGAAGATGACCGCGCTCGCCGACAAGGTCGCCGACGAGGGCTACGACGCCGTGTTCCTGATGGGCGTCGGCGGCACCTGGGACGAGCTCATGCAGCTCGAGTACCTCATGAACAAGTTCGGCGACCGCGACCTCGAGGTCTACCTGATCCACGCCGCCGAGTGGAACGTCTCCGGCCACAAGCGCATGACCGAGAAGTCCGTCGTGCTCACCGCCTCCGAGTCCGGCACCACCCCCGAGGTCCTCGAGGCCGTCAAGAAGATGAAGGGCATGGGCGTGCGCGTCTACGCCATGACCAAGCCCGAGGGCCCCATCGGCCAGGCTGTCGGCGCCGAGAACTGCGTCGCCATGGCTTCTGACCATGGTTCGGGCGGCTGCGAGAAGGGCTACTACCTCGCCGACTGCTTCGGCCTGCGCCTGCTCAACCGCCGCGGCTGCTTCCCCAAGTTCGATCTGTTTATCGAGCAGACCAAGGACATCTGGAAGGACATGCTCGATATCCGCAAGCGCTTCGAGCCGCGCGCCGAGGAGCTCGCCAAGAAGTACGCCCTGGCCCCCTACACCATGTTCATCGGCTCCGGCGCCCTGTGGGGCGAGACCATCCTGTTCTCGATGTGCATCCTGGAGGAGATGCAGTGGAAGCGCACCCGCTACATCACCTCGGCCGACTTCTTCCACGGCACCCTCGAGCTCGTGGAGCCCGGCGTCCCGGTCTTCCTGTTCATGGGCGAGGACGAGAACCGCAAGCTCGACGAGCGCGTCCGCGCCTTCCTGACCCGCGGCGTGACCGGCGACACCGACATCAACGTCATCGACACCGCCGAGTTCGCGATCCCCGGCCTTGACGACGAGTTCCGCGTCATCGTGTCTCCGTGGATTCTGACGGTGCTCGTTACCGACCGCCTGGCTCGCTACTACGAGACGGTCACCAAGCACAACCTCAAGTATCGTCGCTACTATCACCAGTTCGACTACTAAAGAAAACGGGTGCGGGAACGCGCCGGGCTATTGAGAGGAACACAGAATGAGGCAGTACATCATCGCCAGCCATGCGCACTTCGCTACCGGCATCAAGGAGAGTGTCGAGCTGCTCTCGGGCGCTCGCGACAACGTCCACGATCTTTCGATGTTCGTCGATGACCGCATGGACGTGGCCGAGGAGGCCCAAAAACTGCTGGCAGGCATGGCTGCCGACGATGATGTCGTTGTCTGCACCGACCTCTTTGGCGGCAGCGTCAACAACGAGTTCACCAAGATCGTCCAGACGCGTCCCCGCACGTACCTCGTTACCAACATGAACCTTCCTCTGCTTATCCAGCTGCTGTTCTCTGACGAGTCGGCGCCGGTTGAGGAGACGATTCGCGCCATCGTCGCTGCGGACGATACGCGCGTGAAGTTTGTCAACGATCTTTTGGTCGATGACGAAGAGGAAGAAGAGTTCTAATCCGCAGCACCTACTGACACGCCGTAAGACGGCACAAGACCTTTGGGGGGTCACATTATGATTCAGCTACTTCGCGTCGACCATCGCCTGCTTCATGGCCAGGTCGCGGTCTCTTGGGTCCAGGGCCTTGGCTCCAACTGCATTTTCTGCGTGGGCGATAAGGTCGCCAACGACCCGGTGTGGAAGACGACGCTCAAGATGGGCAAGCCTGCCGGCTGCAAGCTCGTCATCAAGGATATGGCGAATGCCATCGAGGCCATTAACTCGGGTGTGACTGACAAATACAAGATGATTATCTGTGTCGCCACCATCGCTGAGGCAAAGCAGCTTGTTGAAGGCTGCCCGCAGATCAAGTCGGTCAACCTGGGCAACACCAAGCCCAAGGACGAGAAGCGCCCCGATGCTCGTCAGGTCTCTCGTCAGATCTTCCTGACTGCAGCCGAGGAGGCCGATGTGCGTGAGATGCTGAACAACGGCGTCGAGGTCGAGATCCGTCCTCTGGCCGATGACCCCAAGGTTGACTGCGCAAGCGTGCTCTAGGCGTTCAATTTCGAAGAGTCTGAGCTCTTCGTAGTGTCCTATTAGGAAAGGGGGATATATGCTTACCCAAGCAATCCTCATCGGACTTATCGCCGCATTTGGTAAGTTCGACTTCCAGCTCGGTACGCTCTATGCGTTCCGCCCCATCGTCCTGTGCCCGCTCGTGGGCCTGGTGCTGGGGGACCTGCAGTCCGGCCTCGCGATCGGCGCCAGCCTGGAGCTTCTGTTCATGGGCTCGATCTCCATCGGCGCCTACGTGCCGCCTGATGAGACGATCGGCGGCGTGCTCGCCTGCGCCTTCGCTATCCAGTTGGGCCAGAGCACCGAGGCAGCCATCGCGCTCGCTATGCCCATCGCCACGCTGTGCCTTGCCATCAAGAACATCCTCAACGCCGCCCTGCCGATTCTGGTTGACCGCGCTGATGTCTTCTCCGGCCAGGGCAACCTTAAGGGTGTCTATGCGATGCACTTCCTGATCGGTTTGACCGGTATCATCATGGCGTTCCTGCTGTGCTCGCTGTCGTTCTATCTGGGTGCTGACGCCATCCAGGGCATGCTCGACTTCATCCCGCCCTTTGTCCTTGCTGGCTTTGGCGTTGCCGCCAACATCCTGCCGGCCATGGGCTTCGCCATGCTCGGCCGCCTGGTGCTCACCAAGCAGCTCGTGCCCTTCTACTTCCTGGGCTTCCTGCTGTGCTCCTACGCCAACGTGCCCGTCCTGGGCGTCGCCCTGATCGCCATCATCATCGGCATCGACAAGTTCGACCTGCTCGGCCTGGGCGGAGCCCAGCCCCAGCTCTCCGCGGAAGGGGATGAGGACGATGACTTCTAGTCCCGAGAACAAGATCACGCGCTCCGACCTCGTCAAGAGCGCCGTCAACGTCGGCGCCCTGGGCATGGAGTTCTCCTGGACCTACTACAAGCAGATGAACATCGCCTTCTGCCTGATGGTCGCCAACATGCTCAAGAAGATCTACGCCGGCCGCCCCGACGACTACGCCGAGGCCCTGCACCGCCACTGCGCGTTCTTCAACATCACCGTCCAGTTCGCCCCGTTCGTCGGCGGCATCGCGATGGCCATGGAGGAGAAGGTCGCCCGCGGCGAGATCGAGCCCGAGAGCGTCAACGACGTCAAGGCCGCCCTCATGGGCCCGCTGTCCGGCATCGGCGACTCCATCTTCCTGTCGACGCTGCGCGTGGTCGCCGCCGCGGTGGGCATCAGCCTGTGCCAGGCCGGCAACCCCTTCGGCCCCATCGCCTTCCTGCTCATCTACAACGTCCCCGGCTTCGCGCTGCGCATCTGGGGCGCCGTCAAGGGCTACGAGCTGGGCGTGGGCTTCCTGGACGAGGCCCAGAGGACCGGCCTCATGCAGAAGATCATGACCTGCGTGGGAATCGTGGGCGTCATGGTCGTGGGCGCCATGTGCAAGGACATGTTCTGGGCCAGCATCCCGGTGGCCATCGGCTCGGGCGACGACGCCCAGACCCTCCAGGACATCCTGGACGGCATCATGCCCGGCATGCTCGGCATGATCGCCTTCTGGCTGTACTACTGGCTGCTGTCCAAGAAGATCAACCCCATGGTGCTGATCGTGGCCACCATGGTCGTGGGCATCGTCGGCGCGTTCTTCGGCGTGCTGGCGTAAGGGCCCGGCTGCATAGACTGTCATTGCAACCTGGTAAGGGGATGGAGCGGGCCTATGCCCTCCATCCCCTTACTTGTATAGAGGGAGTTCGTATGTTCGCGAAGGATCGCGAAGCAATGCGCCTGACGCCGGCAGAGGTCAGGCTGATTCTTATTGAGTCCCTGCAATGGTGCGCCAACAACGCGGTGTACTTTTTAGGGCTTATCGGCGCGGCGACGTATGATTTGGCTGGCACGGCCTTTTTGGTTGCTGCCATTACGCTCGTACGCAATCTTATGACGTCGGCGGGCAATATGGTGTCGGGCTCGGTCATCGACCGCTTTGGACCGCGCCGGACGTCGTTTGTGACGTGCGTGATTACGGCGGTGCTATCGCTTGGCGTGGGGTTGGCGCCGTTGTCTGTCCCCGGGCTTGTGTTTGCCGCGTGCGTCTTGGGGCTTGCGGGCGGCTTTATCAACACCTGTACGCATGCGTTTCCGGGATACCTGGAGTCGACCACCGAGGGCCGTACCCGCGTGAACGGTCTCATGGTGTTCTACAGCAATATCGCCTATACCGCTGGCCCGCTGCTCGGTGGTGCCATCGTGAGCTGTTTTGCCACGCAATCGGTCTATCTGCTCATGGCGGGCATGATGGGTGTGGCGGCCGTGCTCTCCTTGGGCTGTCACGAGTGTGTTGCTCCCGCAAAAGGGGAGAAGCCGAAGGGCGGCATTCTGGGCGGCATGGCCGAGGGCGCGCGACTTACGTTTCGCGACCACGACCTGCGCCTTATCTTTATCTCGGGCTTTCTGGGCTTCTTTGCGTTTGGCGCGTTCGATTCGCTGGAGTCGTTGTTCTATCGCGATGTGCTCAACGTGGATATCGTCTGGCTGGGCTGGCTGTCCTCGGTCGTGGGCCTCACTTCCTCGGTGGGCGCGTTCATCCTGACCAAGCTTTCTGCCCGCCATGTCAACCTGCGATTGCTGCTCGGCGCGCTCATGGCCGTGGGCATTGGGTCCATGGTGTACGTGGGCACCGATATGCTGGGGGTCGCGATTATCGGTCAGGCGATTAACGGTCTGGCCTGGGGATTCCTGGAACCGCTGCAGATGATCTTGATTCAGGAGCGCGCTGACATCAAATACCTGGGGCGCATTACCGGCTTTGTGCGTTTTGGCCTGATGAGCGCCGGCGTGCTGCCGCTGCTGGCGGCTCCGTTTTTGGCGGAGGCTTTGGGTGTCCAGACGGTACTGTTTGGGGCATCGACCATTATTGCGCTGGTAGGAACGCTGTTCTTTGTCACACAAGGGAGGCGCCAGAGGCGTTAGCTATACATTCAATTCTAATTTAATACCACTCACCAGAGAATTTCGACCGTTCACCGAGGATTGGAGCAGATTGATAAGTGGTATTAAAAACACATTAGGTGTATGTCTATAATTGGTATCGAAAAGAAACGCGATGTATAGAGTTGCGTGCAGGACAGAAAGGAAAAGCCATGAAGGAAACCGAGAAGATCGAGATCATGCACTTTAGCCAGGAGGGCTACGTCGAGGACGGCAAGAACGTCTACGAGACCGGCAAGAAGATGACCGCGCTCGCCGACAAGGTCGCCGACGAGGGCTACGACGCCGTGTTCCTGATGGGCGTCGGCGGCACCTGGGACGAGCTCATGCAGCTCGAGTACCTCATGAACAAGTTCGGCGACCGCGACCTCGAGGTCTACCTGATCCACGCCGCCGAGTGGAACGTCTCCGGCCACAAGCGCATGACCGAGAAGTCCGTCGTGCTCACCGCCTCCGAGTCCGGCACCACCCCCGAGGTCCTCGAGGCCGTCAAGAAGATGAAGGAAAAGGGCATTCGCGTCTACGCCATGACCAAGCCTGAGGGCCCCATCGGCCAGGCTGTCGGCGCCGAGAATTGCGTCAAGATGGCTTCCGATCATGGTAACGGTGGCTGCGAGATGGGCTACTACCTCGCCGACTGCTTCGGCCTGCGCCTGCTCAATCGCCGTGGCTGCTTCCCGCAGTTCGATAAGTTCATCGAGCAGACCAAGGACGTTTGGACCCACCTGGTCGACATCCGCAAGAGCTTCGAGCCGCGCGCCGAGGAGCTCGCCAAGAAGTACGCCCTGGCCCCCTACACCATGTTCATCGGCTCCGGCGCCCTGTGGGGCGAGACCATCCTGTTCTCGATGTGCATCCTGGAGGAGATGCAGTGGAAGCGCACCCGCTACATCACCTCGGCCGACTTCTTCCACGGCACCCTCGAGCTCGTGGAGCCCGGCGTCCCGGTCTTCCTGTTCATGGGCGAGGACGAGAACCGCAAGCTCGACGAGCGCGTCCGCGCCTTCCTGACCCGCGGCGTGACCGGCGACACCGACATCAACGTCATCGACACCGCCGAGTTCGCGATCCCCGGCCTTGACGACGAGTTCCGCGTCATCGTCTCCCCGTGGATCCTCTCCTCGCTGATCACCGATCGCCTTGCCGCTTACTACGAGACGGTCACCAAGCACAACCTCAACTACCGTCGCTACTATCACCAGTTCGACTACTAAGAGCAAATAACGTTTGTGTAATCGGGCCTCGCTCCTATATGGAACGGGGCCTCGCTTGGGTTGGAGAGTAATTATGAGCTATCCCCAGCTTGCCGTCATGAATATCAGCCATCGTTATTTTGACCTTGAGGAGTTCTTTTCTTCGGCGTCGGCTTCGGGCTACACGTGTTGCGAGCTTTGGACCGGGGCGATGCATCTGTATGTCGATTGCCATGGATACGATTCGCTCGAACGGGTACGGGAGCTGTCGCAGCGGTATGGGGTTCGGATTGTGGGGCTTTGTCCCGAACAGAACAACCCCAAGCCGTGGAATATCGCGGCGCGCGGGAATGAGGCGCGTGCCCGCACGCTCGCGTACTTTAAGAACGTTGTAGATATCGCGGCGGAACTTGGAGCCGAGCAGGTCATGGTCTCGAGCGGCTGGGCATTTTTGAACGAGCCGATCGAGGACGCGTGGGGTCGCAGCGCCTCGATGCTGCGTGCGATTGCCGAGCATGCGGGAGAGCGCGGCGTGCGACTGGTGCTCGAGGCCCTACAGCCGGTTGAGTCGATGATCGTGAACTCGGCGGCCGACACGAAGCGCATGATCGAGGCAGTTGATCATCCGGCACTTAAGGCGTGTCTGGATTTGGGCGCTATGGCGGTGGCAGGGGATACCATCGACGATTATTTCGATCTGCTTGGCGATGATGTCGCCCACGTGCATTTTGTCGATGTTGCGGCAGATGGCACGACGCATCTTGCCTGGGGTGACGGCGACCGCGATATGCGCGCCGACCTGGATAGGCTGGTGGCGCGCGGCTATCGCGGAGTTGTTTCGGCCGAGACCTATGACTGGCGCTATTTTGCCGACCCCGCAGCTGCCGATGCGCAGGTAATGGCAGAGTATCGTCGTGCGATTGGCGTCTAGGTGGGGTTGGGTTGCGACAATCCGTTCCAATGTTTCCAAATGAATACGCTGTGAGCCGAGAGAGACGATTTTCCCCGCAAGCACTCTAGTATGCTAAAGTACCCAGAAGACCGGCGGAGCTATGCCGGTCTTCTGCTCTATATGAAACACAGCATGAGGAGGCTCACCAGATGACGGCCACACCGTGGGGATTCCGGGACATATTGCCCGAGGAGGCTCAGGCGCGCGAGGAGATTGCGCTGACGGTGAAGGGCTGCTTCAGGGAGCATCATTACCTGCCGGTCGAGACGCCGCTGCTCGAGGACAAGGGGTCGCTCGAGGAGGGCGGCCGCATTGCGGACACGCCGTTTAAGCTCTTTGATGATGACGGTCGCCTGTTGGTGGTCCGTCCCGACAACACGCTGCCGATCGTGCGTTTGGTTTCGACCCGCATGCGCGCGGCCGACCTGCCCCTGCGCCTGCGCTACGAGGCACCGGTGGTTCGCGAGTGCCAGCGCAATGCCGGCGGCTCGCGTCAGTTTACGCAGCTGGGCTTTGAGCTCATCGGCGCGGGCGACGCCGCGGGCGATGTCGAGATTGTCTCGCTGGTAGCCGAGGCTGTGCGCGAGCTCGCACTGCCCGATGCGCGCATTATCGCAGGTAGCGTGCGTCCTTTTAAGGAGCTGCTCGCGGTGTGCGAGGATCGCGAGCTGGCCGCCGAGGCCCTGCGCTGCGTGCACGCCAACGACTTTGTGGGCCTCGATGCCCGCGTGGCGACAAGCGCCGAGTCCGAGGCCGTCAAGGCCGCCATTGGCGAGCTGCCGCGTCTGCACGGCGGTGCCGAGGTACTCGACCGCGTGGATGCACTCCTGACGGCGGCGGGCATTGTCGCGCCACTCACGCGCGAGCTGCGTGCCCTGGTCGAGGGCCTGGCTCCCGAGGACGCTCAGGTGCTGTCGTTCGACTTCTCCATCATGAACTCTTTCGATTACTACACGGGCCTGGTCTTTAAGGCCTATGCCGGAGGCCTGCCTGATCCGGTGGGTTCGGGCGGACGCTATGACTCCATCTTTACCGGCGCATTTGGCGACGGTATCGAGGTGCCGGCGGCGGGCTTTGCCTTTTCGCTCGAGCGCTTGGAGGCCGCGCGCACCTCGGCCGAGGACGCCGCCTCCGACGGCGATCATGCCGTGGGCCGTGGCGCCGAGGGCCCGCTGCGCATCGCCGTGCCCAAGGGCTCGCTCAAGGCCGACACGCTCGACGTGCTCGAGGCCGCGGGCCTGGATGTCTCTGAGCTGCGTGACCCCGGTCGTCACCTGATCGTGCGCGGTCGCGACACGCGTGCCGGTGAGGGCGCGGTCGGAGATATCGAGTTTGTCATTGTGCGCCCCAGCGACGCGCCCGCCTTTGTGGGCTGCGGCGGCGCCGACTGCGGCATCTGCGGCTGGGACTCGCTTATCGAGGCCGATCTCAACCTGCTGCAGCTGGTCGATCTGGGCTACGGCCTGTGCACGTTTATCGAGGCGGAGCCCGCATGGCGCGCCGGCCAGGCCGAGCGCAACTATGCCCGCCGCGGGTCGCTTCGCGTGGCCACCAAGTACCCGCGCATCGCGAGCGCCTGGTATGCCGAGCGCGGCGTGAACGCCGACATCGTTTCGCTGCACGGTAACATCGAGCTGGGCCCCATCGTCGGCATGACCGATCGCATCGTGGATATTACCGCGACGGGCGCCACGCTGCGCGACAACGACTTGGTCATCACCGGCCGCATTATGGACTGCACGGCCCGCTTCTTCGTCAATCCGGGTGCCGCGCGCCTGGATCCGCGCGTGCGCAACTTGGCCGATCGCTTGGCAGCTGCTGTTAAGGACAAGCATTTTGAGCCCGTCGCGGGTTCGGCACAATAGCGCGAGCACGCACGGGCGCCCCCATATCTGGGCTGCGGACCGATTGGTGTCGCTGCCCGGCATCTCGTTTTTCAAACGCAACCTCAACCGATAGGGGATACCGATATGAAGACCATCAAGCTTGCTCCCGGTGAGCGCCTCGTTACCAACCAGCTCAACCGCAAGGGCGTGCTGCCGCAAAACATCGTCGATGCCGCCCGCGATATCGTGGCCAACGTGCGCGCTAACGGCGATGCCGCGGTGCGCGACTATTGCCGGCGCTTTGACGGCGTTGAGCTGCAGAGCTTCCGTCTGCCGCAGGAGCAGATCGATGCCGCGCTCGAAGGCCTCGACCCGGCCTTTGTCGCCGCGCTCGAGAAGGCCGCACGCCAGATTCGCGAGTTCCACCAGCGCGAGGTCGAGCAGAGCTGGTTTACCACGCGCGCGGACGGCACGATGCTCGGCGTTAAGGTGACCCCGCTCGCGGCGGCCGGCATCTACGTGCCGGGCGGTCGCGCGCAGTATCCCTCCACGGTGCTTATGAACGCCATTCCCGCCAAGGTGGCCGGCGTCAAGCGCGTGGTTATGGTGACCCCGCCGCAACAAGACGGCCTGATCAGCCCGTATACGCTCGCGGCTGCCAAGCTCGGCGGCGTGGACGAGATCTATATGGTGGGCGGCGCCCAGGCCGTGGCCGCGCTGGCGTACGGTACCGAGACCATTCCGCGCGTCGACAAAATTACCGGCCCGGGCAACGCCTTTGTCGCCGCCGCCAAGCAGATTGTCTCGGGTGATGTGGGTATCGATATGGTTGCCGGTCCCTCCGAGGTCTGCGTGCTGGCCGACGCCACGGCCAAGCCCATGGTGGTTGCGGCCGACCTGATGGCGCAGGCCGAGCACGATCCGCTGGCAGCTTGCTATCTGGTGACCTGCGACGAGCAGTTTGCGCGCGAGGTCGAGGCGGGTATCGATATCTTGGTCGCGCAGTCGCCGCGTGCCGAGATCACGCGCGCCTCGCTCGATAACGAGGGCATCATCGTGGTGGCCGACGACATGGCTGCCGCCGTCGAGGCGGTGAACGCCGTGGCGCCCGAGCACCTGGAGCTGCACTGCAAGGATGCGATGGGCCTGCTTGGCGGCATTCGCAACGCCGGCGCCATCTTTGTGGGCGCTTGGAGCTCCGAGCCGCTTGGCGATTATGTTGCCGGCCCCAACCACACGCTACCGACCGGCGGCACGGCCATGTTCTCCAACCCGCTTTCGGTGGAAGAGTTCGTCAAGCGCTCGAGCGTCATTTGCTATACGCCCGAAGGTCTGCTCTCCGACGCTCCCGCTACGCAGCGCCTCGCCGAGGCCGAGGGCCTGTGGGCGCACGCGCTTTCCGCCGCTCTGCGTCGCCGTGTGTTGGAACAGGGCGAGGATGCCGTGAGTGCCGCGTCGCTGGCTGCGGCCGACCTGACCAAGGTCGCCTGGCCGGGCGACGCCGTGACGACGGTTGCCGAGGGCGTGGACCTGGCGGCTGCAGGCGCGGATGGCGCCGGTGCGACCGGCGGGGAGGCCTAATATGGCCGAGCTGACGCCCCGCATGAAGGAGCTTGTCCAGCCTTACCTGGCCGGTATTGAGCCCTACGACCCTAACTTTACGCCCACGCGCATCAATCTTTCGGCCAACGAGAACACCTATCCCGTGCCCGCCGGCGTGCGCGAGGCGGTTGATGCGGCCCTGGCTGCCACACCGCTCAACCGCTATCCCGCTCCCATGTCGAACGACCTGCGCGACGAGCTAGCTGCTTGGCATGGTGTGGCGCGCGAGAATGTCTGCGTGGGCAACGGCGGCGATGAGCTGCTCTATAACTACCTGCTGGCGTTTGGCGGCGCGGGGAGGACCCTGCTCAACTGCCCGCCGTGCTTCAGCGAGTATGCCTTCTTTGCGTCGCTCTGCCAGACCGGGGTGCGCGACGTGTGGCGCGATCCGGCGACCTTTGAGCTCGACCAGGCAGCCGTGCTTGCGGCGGCGCCCGAGTGCAACCTGGCGATCGTGACCTCGCCCAACAACCCCACGGGTGATGTGGCTCCGCTCGACTTTGTCGCGGCCCTGTGCGATGCGTGTCCCGGCATGGTCATGGTCGACGAGGCCTACGTTGAGTTTGCCGATGATTCGTTTGGCGCGGCCACCACGGCGCAAGGCTTTATCGCCGGGCATTCCAACCTGGTGATTCTACATACGCTGTCCAAGGCGTTTGGCGCCGCCGGTACGCGCTTGGGTTACGTGATCGCGGCGCCCGAGGTTATCGAGGTGTTCGCGGCGATTCGCCAGATCTATTCGGTCAACGTGCTGAGCCAGGCCGCCGCGCTTGCCTGCGTGCGTGCCCGTGATGCCTATGCGCCCGTGGTGGCGCAGGTCGCATCCGAGCGCGAGCGCGAGCTGTGCGCCCTGCGCGCGATGGCTGCCGAGGGCCTGCCCGTGGAGGCGTGGCCGAGCGCGGCGAACTTTGTGCTCGTGCGCACGCCGCATGCTACGCGCGTGCGCGAGCGTCTGCGCGATGAGTATTCGATTTTGGTGCGCGATTTTAGCTATGCGCTGGGCCTTGCGGACTGTCTTCGCATTACCGTGGGTACCCCGCAGGAAAACGACGAGGTGCTGGCTGCGTTTGCCGCGCTGGTGAAGGAGGAGATGTAGATGGGCCGTTATGCCGAGGTAACCCGCAAGACGGGGGAGACCGACATTGTCGTCAAGCTCGACCTGGACGGAAGCGGCGTGTGCGATATCTCGACCGGCGTACCGTTTTTCGACCACATGCTCAACGCCTTTGGCCGTCATGGCCTGTTCGATCTGACGGTGCACGCGGTGGGCGACGTGGAGGTCGATGCGCACCACACCGTCGAGGACACGGGTATTGTGCTGGGCGAGGCGTTTTGCCAGGCTCTGGGCGACAAGGCGGGCATTACACGCTTTGCCGACGCGGCGATCGCCATGGACGAGACGCTTGTGATGGCTGCTGTTGATATTTCGGGCCGCGGGCAGGCCTACTGCGAGCTGCCCGTGCCGACCGAGCGCGTGGGCAGCTTCGATACTGAGCTAGCCGTCGAGTTCTTCTATGCCTTCGCGCGTGACGCCAAGCTCACGCTGCACGTGCGCGAGCTGGCGGGCGGCAACTCGCACCACATTATCGAAGCCGCCTTTAAGGCCGTTGGTCGCACGATGCGCCGCGCCTGCGAGCTCGATCCCCGCGTGCAGGGCATCCCCAGCACCAAGGGCTCACTGTAACCGCCGCAAGGGTAAAACCACCACGAAGGCGCCTGTCCCCTTTGTGGTGGTTTTTGACAAGATGAGGAGGAGGGGTCGCGTGGGCGAACCGAAGATCGTGGTGGTCGACTACCGCAAGGGCAACTTGTCGAGCGTCGTGCGCGGGCTTGCGCGCGCCGGTGCCGCCGCTTGCACGTCGGACGATCCGGAACAGATCCGCAACGCCGACGGCCTGGTTATCCCGGGCGTGGGCGCGTTCTACGACGCGATCGCCTTTATGCGCCAGAGCGGCGAGGAGGCCGCCGTGCTCGATGCCGTTGCCGCCGGAACTCCGCTGCTCGGCATCTGCCTGGGTCTTCAGCTCTTTTTTGAGCGCGGCAACGAGGGCGTGCCTGCGGACGAGGGCGTGGTCGCGGATGGCGGCACCCCCGAGCAGGCTGGCGGCCCCTGGGTCGATGGCCTGGGCATTATGCGCGGCTCGTGCACGCGCTTGGAGTCGAGTCGCCTGAAGGTGCCGCACGTGGGCTGGGACCAGGTGCATATGACGCCCGCCGGTGCGGCCGATCCGCTGCTCGCCGGTTTTGCCGAGGGCGCCAACATGTACTTTACCCACAGCTACGCGGTGGCAGGCGATGCCGATGCCGCCGATGTGCTGGCGCGCACGCACTATACGCGGAGCTTTCCGTGCATCGTGCGCCACGGCAACGTGTGGGGCTGCCAGTTCCATCCCGAGAAATCCTCGGCGCTGGGACAGCGCATCCTTAAGAACTTTGTCAACATCGTCGAGGAGGCCGGCCGATGATCCTGTTTCCCGCAATCGATCTGATCGGTGGCAAGGTCGTGCGCCTGGAGCGCGGCGACCGCAGCCGCTGCAAGGTATATTCCGACGACCCCGTCGCCGTCGCCCGCTCGTTTGCCGAGCAGGGCGCGAACTGGGTGCATGTCGTCGACCTGTCCGCTGCCTTTGGCGAGGACGAGGACGCGTGCGCTGCCAACTCGGCGGCGATTAAGGCTATCTGCGGCGTCGACGGCCTGTCCGTGGACGTGGGCGGCGGTGTCCGCTCGCTCGCGCGCATCGACGAGCTGGCCGGCTACGGTGCACGCCGCATCGCACTGGGCACCGTGCTGGTGACTGAGCCGGGTTTTGCCGAGGTGGCAGCCCAAGGCTTTGGCGAGCTGTTGGTGGCAGATATTGCCGCGCGCGACGGTCAGGTCAAGGTGAATGGCTGGCGCGACGGCGCGGGCGTGGCGCTCGACGATGCCGTGGCGCAGCTTTCCGAGCTGGGCTTTAAGCATCTGGTGTATACCGACATCGCGCGCGATGGCATGCAGACGGGCATCGATGTGGCGGCGTATCGCCATGTGGCCGAGGTCGCGGGATTTCCTGTCGTGGCTTCGGGCGGCATCTCGACGCTCGACGACATCCGCGCGCTCGCCGCGGTGGGCGAGGGCGCGATTGAAGGTGCCATCACCGGCCGTGCGCTCTACGAGGGCAACTTTACGCTGGTACAGGCGTTGGCCGCCGCCCGAGGGGAGGAGTAGCCCATGCTTACCAAGCGCGTGATTCCCTGTCTAGACGTCAAGGACGGCCGTGTGGTCAAGGGCGTCAACTTTGTGAGCCTGCGCGATGCGGGCGATCCGGTGGAGCTTGCCCGTGCCTACGACCGCGAGGGTGCAGACGAGGTCGTCTTCCTGGACATTACCGCTACGAGCGACAACCGCGCGACGACCATCGAGATGGCGGCGCACGCGGCCGAGGAGCTCGCTATTCCCTATACCGTGGGCGGCGGTTTCCGCGACCTGGCGGGCATGCGAACCATGGTGGCGGCCGGTGCCGACAAGGTATCGCTCAACTCTGCCGCCGTGCGTGACCCGTCGCTGATCAGCCAAGCTGCCGCGGCGTTTGGCAGCCAGGCCGTGGTCGTGGCGATCGATGCCAAGCGCGTCGGCCTGCCTGGGCAGCCGGATGCCGACAAGTGGGAGGTTTTTACCGCAGGAGGCCGCAACGCCACGGGTATCGATGCAGTGGCATGGGCCGAGGAGGCGGCTCGTCGCGGCGCCGGCGAGATTCTGCTGACCAGTATGGATCGCGACGGCACCAAGGCTGGCTTTGACCTGGCGCTCACCCGCGCCGTGGCGCGCGCGGTGCCAATCCCCGTCATCGCGAGCGGCGGCGTGGGCACGCTCGAGCATTTTGCCGAGGGCGTGATCGAGGGCGAAGCCGACGCCGTACTGGCGGCCAGCGTCTTTCACTTTGGAACCTTCAGCATTCGCCAGGTGAAGGAGTACATGGCCTCGCAGGGCATCCCTGTCAGGTTGGACTTCTAGCGCTGCGGCTTGCCCAGGCACCGCATCTTGCCGCTCAAACCGTCGCTCGCGTACCAAAGTACGCGTCGCTCCTCTTTCGCGGCAACCTGCGGCACCTGGACAACCCTCGCCGACCTGTGGGGCTTACTGTTATTACTTGGGAGAAATGATGACTGAGGTAGTAGAAGCTGCTGATCTTAAATACGACGCCCGCGGGCTGATTCCCTGTGTGGTTCAGCAGTATGACACCGGTGAGGTGCTTATGGTTGCTTGGATGAATGAGGAATCGGTGGGGCTGACGCTCAAGACCGGCACCACGTGGTTTTGGAGCCGCAGCCGCCAAGAGCTCTGGAACAAGGGCGCGACGAGCGGCAATATGCAGGAGGTCAAGGAACTCTGGGCCGACTGCGATAGCGATACGCTGCTGGTCAAGGTCGACTCGCCGGGTCCGGCCTGCCACACCGGCAACCGTACCTGCTTCTTTAAGCGCGTGGAAGGGGGAGCGCGATGAGGGTCGTGACGCCGTTCGAAGTCGCCGATTGTAACGCCGAGCTCCTCCGTGCGGGCGTGCCGTGCCGCGTGCATCTGACCGATGCCTGCGGGGCACAGTCGCTTTGGCTCGAGACCGAGAAAGAAAGGCTCGATGAGGCCCATGCCGTCATCGATGGGTTCTTTGGGAAGAAGGGTGCAAAGCCTCGGTTCGATGAGGCCGGTACCTACTTTACGCTGCAGTAACGAGAGGAAATAACCATGGGAGTCAGAACCGCTAACGTGCAGCCGGGAAATATCGGCGAGACCTTGACCGGCCTTGCTGAGGTGATTCACGGCCGTCGCGATGCGTCGCCGCAGGAGAGCTATACCGCCCGTCTGCTGACCGATGTCGAGGACGAGCTGCTCAAGAAGCTTGCCGAGGAGGCGAGCGAGGTTATCATGGCTTGCAAGGATAACGACCACGATCACATTCGCTACGAGGCCGGCGACCTGATCTATCACTTGCTCGTGACACTCGAACGCTACGGCATCACCCTCGACGAACTGGCCGGCGAACTCAATGCCCGCCGCCACTAGTCGTTTAAGAACGTCCCCAACGACTAATCTTAGGCGAGGGGCGTGGACTCCCATTCTCCGGTGGGGTGGGGGATGTCGAAGGTTCGATAACCGCAGTCGTAGGCGTGGGCCTGCGCTTCGCGGATATTCCAACAGATGTCACAGGCGCGGTGTGCGTCCGAGCCAAAGGTGATTGGCACCTCGGCGTGGGCGAAGCAACGCAGCAATCCGGTCGCGGGATAGTAGTCATCGAGGCCCTTGCGCGGTGCGGCGGTCGAGACCTCAACGCGCCGGCCCGTGTCATGGGCGCACTCGGCCATCTGCTGCCAAAACGGCGCGGGGTCAAAGTCGGGCGCAAAGCCTTCCTTCGAAAAGCGCATGACCAGGTCGGGATGGGCCATTACATCAAAGTTGAGTGAGCTTTCGCAAGCACGGCACCAGTCGTCGACGTAGCGCTCCCACACGCCGCGCACGCCCAGGTTTTCCCAAACATGCAGGTTGGTGTCGTCGTCGATCCAGCCGCAGAGCGAATCGGGCGTATCAGGGCGAGCGACGCCCTCCGTTCCCGCCGTACCCGCAGCGCCGGCCATGATATCGCCCGGGTCGCCAATCCAGTGCACACTGCCCAAGCGCACTATGGCACCCGCGGACCAGCCCTCAACCAAAGGCTCGCAACCTTCGTACCAGTCGCATTCAAAGCCATAGATAAGCTCAAGCTCCGGCGCGATTTGCGCGGCAAGCCTGCGGGCGTCCTCAAACGCCAGGCGATGCGCCGTCAGGTCGCCCTCGACAACCTGCACTTCGCAGTTGGCGTCCATGCTGGCGGGCAGGGTGAGGTGGTCAGTCGAGACCATAACGCGGCAGCCGGCGGCGGCAGCAGCGCGGACGTTGTCCTCAAACGAGGCATGGCCATCCGAAAACGAGGTGTGGGTGTGACAATCGACCAGCGGGCAAGCGGACATGGCGGCTCCTTTGCATTTGGCGAATCCGTTCCATTGTAATGGCGCAGCCTCGGCGCGGCGGGAACGCTGCAAGTCGAAACCGACTGGAAAGGGCAGGCGGCGCGTGCCGGCGCCGGCGACTACTTGCTTCGTGCCGCCACGCGTTTGGCCTGCACCGTTACCATCGCGTGCCGCACGGCGGTGATGGGGCGATAGCGGATCATACGCGGTCCCGACCAGCGCATGACCTCGCGTATCTTCTCGCGCATGGCAGGCCGGTAACAATGCGAAGGACAGGCCGAGCAAAATGTCTTGGTGCCCATGTGCGGGCAGTGCTCAATGCGCGCGATGGCGTATTTCTGCAGCTCGGCGCATTCGGGGCAGAGCGTAATGGTCCGAAGGCCGAGCTTCACGCGCGCGGGCTCATCGTCGCCAGCCTGCTCGATCGCATGCCCGCCGCCATGATGCCCGCGGCACCACAGCGCAATCATCTGCGACACCATTTGGGCCTCGCGCTCACGTTTGCGTGCCAGCTCCGGTGTGTCGGCGGTGCGCGCCATCTAGCTCAGCCTCCCGTGCTCGACCGAAAGCGAGAAATCGGCAAAGGCGCAGGTGCTGGCGCGATGGCTTACGAGCACGATGGTCTTGCCGCGGCGCTTGAGCTCGTCAACGGCCTGCATTACGGCTGCCTCGTTGAGAGCGTCGAGTGCGCTGGTGGGCTCGTCGAGCAAGATGAAGGGTGCGTCGTTGAGGAAGATACGCGCAAGGCCGATGCGCTGGCGCTCGCCTCCCGAGAGCGAGTCGCCTAGCTCGGCAACCGGGGTGTCGAGACCCTGCGGCAGGCGGTCGATGAGCGTGGTGAGTGAGGCGGAGCGGCAAGCGTCGAGCAGCTCGGCATTGGTGGCGTTGGCGCGCGCGACCAGCAGATTCTCGCGTACGGTGCCGCAGAACAGATGTGTGTCCTGGGTCATATAGGCCTCGTGGCTGCGCAGGCTCGCCGTGTTGATGTGGCGGGCATCGACGCCGCTCACCGTGATGGTGCCGGCTGCGGGGTCCCAAAAACGCATGAGCAGCTTAAGCAGCGTCGACTTGCCCGAGCCCGAGCGCCCCATGATGCAGGTCATGGTGCCGGGCGCAAAGGTGCAGGTCACGTCGTCGAGGATGAGACTCGAAGCGGGGTCATTCGCGGCCTGCTCTGTGGCGTCGGCACCACCCGCGTCCACGCCGTCCGCATAGCTAAAGCTCACATGCTCGGCTGCGGCGCCGGCAAACTCAACGTCCTGTCCATCGGCGACCTCGGCGCACTGGGGCTGCTCGTCGAGCAAATCGAGCACGCGTGCGCCCGAGGCGAGCGTCTCCTGCAGTGAGGCGCCCAGGCGGCTCACGGCCATCACCGAGCCAAACGACGACACAAAGGTAAAGACGGCGACAAACGCTGCGGCAAAATCGATCGTTCCCGCAGCCACCAGCTGCAGCGCTCGCCCGAGCATCACCAGATTGGCCGCAAGAATAAGCGCATCGGCTACGGCCTCGCTGGCCGCCTGGCGGCGCTTGAGGCGCGCGTCCACGGCGCCGACTTGCTCGGTCAGCTTGCCCAGGGCACGGCTGCGATCGGCGCCACCGGCAAACTGGATAGTCTCGGACGCGCCGCGTAGACTGTCGAGCACAAAGGCACCCAGCTTACCGGCGCCCTCGCGGCTCTGGCGGCCAGTGGTGCCGCGTGCCTTGGCCGAGGTCAGGGGCAGCAGCACGCCCAGGACCGCGTAGGCCACGAGCGCGATGCCCGCGAGCTCGGGGCTCACAGCCAGCAAAAAGCCCTCAAACACAACGGTGCAGACCAGAGCTATGGCAATGGGCGAGATGGTGTGCGCGTAGAAGACCTCGAGCAGCTCGATATCCGAGGTGACCAGGCTCACGAGCTCGCCCTTGCCGCGGCCCTCGAGCTTGGCGGGGGCGAGCTGGCGCAGGGCGCCAAACACCAGGTCGCGAATGTGTGCGAGCAGACGGAATGCGATGTAATGGTTGCAGAGCTGCTCGCCGTAGTGGAGCGGCCCGCGCGCGATGCCGCAGGCGGCGCAGGCCGCGCATGCTGCGATAAGACCAAGCCCCAAGGCGTTGCGGCCCAGCGCGGCCATAAGGCCAAGGGCGCCAAAGGCCGACACGAACGCGGCGGTGAGCATGCCGATGCTGCCCAGCGCGACGGCTAGCACAAGCCAGCCGGCAAGCGGTCGGACGAGCCCCATCATGCGCCACATGATGGACGGCGCCGAGCGACGGGCGCGGCCGGAGTCAGGCGCCGCGGCAGCGGAAGACGAACTAGTACCGTTGAGGCCATCGGCACAGGCGGCGCTGCCGTCAACAGCCTCAACCGCGCCGGCATCCTCAGCATCACCCTCTGCATACGCATATGCCGAGAGCTGCTCCTGGCTGTTCCACATGCGCGCATAGGCGCCCGCGGCGGCCAAGAGCTCGCCGTGAGTCCCGTGCTCGGCAATGCGGCCGCGTTCCAGCACCAGGATCTGATCGGCGTCCACGATCGTCGACAGGCGGTGTGCCACCACAATTACGGTGTGCTCGCCGGCAAGCGACGCGATGACCTCGCCGATCGCGGCCTCGCTTGCGGCATCGACGTTGCTCGTCGCCTCGTCAAACACATAGATGGGCGAGTTGTGCAGCAGGGCGCGGGCCATGCACACGCGCTGGCGCTGGCCGCCCGAAAGGTTGGTGCCGCCCTCGTTAATCACCATGTCGAGCCCGCCGTTGGCCTGCACAAAGGCCGCCACGCGCGTGCGGCCGAGCGCGCGCAAAAGCTCGGCGTCGGTGGCGTTGGGCTGGGCGAGCAGCAGGTTGTCGCGCAGGGTGCCGGCAAACAGGTAGCCGTTGGTGGGCACCAGCGTGACGGCGCGCATGAGTGAGGTGGCCGTGGCATCGCGCAGTTCAACGCCGCCGATGCGAACGCTGCCACGGTAGGCACCCTTGCGGCCCGCGATAATCCCCGCGAGCGTGGACTTGCCGCCGCCGCTTTCGCCCACGAGTGTCACGAGCGAGCAGTGCGCAATGGTCGCGCTGGCGCTGTCCAGCACCGTGCGGTCGCCGTATGCATAGCTCACGCCCGCGAGCTCGATATTGCCGCGACCGTCAAGCTCAACATCGCCGCGCTCGGGCTCGGGCGTATCCAAAATGCCAAACATGCGGCGCGAGGCGGCCATGCCGTTCATAGCCGTGTGGAACAGCGATCCCAGGCGGCGCATGGGCAAAAAGAACTCCTGCGACAGAAAGACGATGAGGAAGGCCGCCTCAAAGCCGATCTTGCCCGTGGCGAGCTGCAGCGCGGCTACGATAATGCCGAGCGCGGCGCCCATATAGACGACCAGGTCCATAACGCAAATGGAGCGCAGCTGCATCACCAGCAGGCGCATGGTCGCTGTGCGGAAACGCTCGGACTCGGCGTTGATGCGCTCGTGCCAGCTGCGATCGGCCTGGTAGACCTTAAGGGTGGTGAGACCCTGCACGGCCTCCAGGAACATGCCGCCAAGATCGACATAGCTGCCCCAGTACTCGGCACCGATCTTTTTGGCGTTGCGCATGACCATCATGATGGAGACGGGGATGACCGGAACGCAGGCGAGCAGCAGCGCGGCGGGAAGACCCGCCTGGCCCACGAGCAGTACAAACAGCGTGATGGGTGCCAAGCCGGCAAAGAAGAGCTGCGGCAGGTAACCGCCAAAGTACACCTGGAGTTGCGTGGCGCCCTCGACGCTGGTCTGGACGGCCTCGGCGGTGGGGACGGTCTCGGTGTAGGAGGGGCCGAGTGCGGTGAGCTTGTCGTAGACGAGCGAGCGCACGCGGCGGACGGCCTCGAACGCGGCCTTGTCGCCGGCGCGTTGGGCCAGGTAGATGGAGGCGGCGCGCACGATGATGGCGGCGGCGAGCGGCAAGGCCGCCTGTGCGAGGGCATCGACGGCGAGCGCGGCGGAAAGACCGTCCGTGACGATGCCGCCCAAGATGCGCGCAAGCACCCACATCACCGTGATGTTTGCCATGAGCGCTATCCATTTAAACAGGACGCTCGCCACAATGTAGGGCGTTGCCTGCGGAACCAGGGAGAAGAGCCGCTTCTCGAACATGAAACCTCCGATGCCGTAACGGTGCCGGGCGGGGTCCTCGGCAGCCGATTAGTTAGCCAAATGCAACTAGAGTAACATCGTGCAGCGGGTAAGTATGCCGAGGGTAATTTTTGGTCGATGAACTGCGTAGAAAGTCCAAAATTGTTGAGTGCGGCGAACTTTGTGGTGGACGGAGTGCGGGCGCAATTCTGATCGTGTGCGGCCTCGCTCCAAAACGTGTACGTCAGCCTCCAAAACCGACAAAAAATGACATGTTTGGAGGCTGACGTACACGTTTGGATAGGGGTGAGGGCGGCGACGGACGAATGTCACGCCTGTGCCACGTTCGATGTGCTAGCGTTTGGGTGAATAAAACGAGCCCGTGCGGAAAGGATTCGGACCGTATGCAACGTGGAAGTACATCTCCGCTGTCCCGCGAGATCGATGCGCCCGAAACCATCGTCAAGCTGGAGTGCGACATCGACGACGCGTCGCCCGAGGTGCTCGCCTACGCCGCCGACCGCCTGCGCGAGGCCGGCGCCCGCGAGGTGCACTGGCTGCCCCTCTACTGCAAGAAAGGCCGCCCCGGCTGGCAGTTGCAGGTGATCTGCTCGCATGAGGATATCGACCGCCTACAGACGATTATCTTTTTGGAGACCACGACCAACGCCGTTCGTCGCCAGGTGATGGAACGCGTTTGCCTGCCGCGCCGATTCGAGCAGGTGACAACGCCTTGGGGCGAGGTGGCCGTCAAAGTAGCCACCCTGCCCGACGGCAGCGAGCGCGCGGCACCCGAGTACGAGGATTGTGGCCGTCTTGCCCGCGAACATGGCGTGCCGCTCCAACGCGTGATGCAAACGGCTCAGAGCGCGGCGCTGCGATTCGAGTAACACGGTAGATGAGCTCCACATCCGCCGGACCCCGTATTCAGCCCTCATCAACTCCGCTTCGAAAGGACTCCCCATGAAATACCTCATCGCTTCCGACATCCATGGCTCGGCATACTGGGCCGAGCGCCTCTGCACTGCCATCGAATCCGAACAGCCCGACCGCATCGTGCTGCTGGGCGACCTGCTCTACCACGGCCCACGTAACGACCTGCCGCGCGACTATGCCCCCAAACGCGTGATTCCGCTGCTCAACGCCCTGGCCGACCGCATCATCGCCGTCCGCGGCAACTGCGACGCCGAGGTCGACCAGATGGTGCTCGACTTTCCCGTCATGGCGGACTACGCCACGCTGTTCGACGAGGTCGGCCGCGAGCTGTTCCTGACGCATGGCCACGTCTTTGGCGCCGGCATGCACAACAGCGTCGACCACGCGTCCGTGCTGCCCGAGGGCTCCGCGCTCGTCTACGGCCACACGCACATCAAGGTTAACGAGGCAAGCGAGGCGCACCCGGGCCTGTGGCTCTTCAACCCCGGCAGCGTGAGCATTCCCAAGGACGGTACGCACAGCTACGGCATCTACGAGGCCGGCGCGTTCCGTCACGTGATCCTGGAGGAGGAATAACCATGGCCGAGCATATGGCTCAGCAAAATGCCGAGGGCTCGCGCGACCTGTCCACGCTGGTCGACGCGTCGGCCGAGCTGCAACATCTGGTGCAGATCATCTGGCGCCTGCGTCAGCCCGATGGCTGCCCGTGGGACCGCGAACAGACGCACCGCAGCATTGGCAAGAACATGATCGAGGAAGCCTACGAGGCGCTCGATTGCATCGAGGCGGACGACGTGGCGCATCTGCGCGAGGAGTTGGGCGACGTGCTCATGCAAGTCGTACTGCATGCACAGATTGCGGCGGATGCCGGCGAGTTTTCGCTGGCCGATGTGGCGCGCGATATCGACGCTAAGCTCATCCGTCGTCACCCGCACGTGTTTGGCGATGCGGATGCCGACAACTCCGACGAGGTGCTCAAGATTTGGGACGAGGTCAAGCTTGCCGAGAAGGTCGCCAAGGACAAGGCCGCGGCGGCAGGTGAGGCTGCGCCCGAGGGTCTGCTCGACGGTGTGCCCACGCACCTGCCGGCGCTGATGCAGGCTCAGAAGGTGTCGCGCAAGGCGGCTGCCGTGGGCTTTGAGTGGGATACGGTCCAGGACGTGTGGGACGAGGTTGCCGAGGAGCGTGCCGAGTTTGAGGCCGAGGCTCCCGGCTCGCCCGAGCGCGAGATGGAGTTTGGCGACCTGCTCTTTGCCCTGGTCAACGTTGCGCGCAAGGAGGGGATCGACGCCGAGAGCGCCCTGCGTGCCAGCACGGCAAAGTTCCGCCGCCGCTGGGCCGCGATGGAGCAGATGGCGGCCGACGCCCACGTGCGTCTGGCCGAGCTTTCGACCCACGGCCTCAATGACCTCTGGGATGCCGCAAAGGCAGAGGAGTAAGACTGCGGGGGCGACGGGACGGACTTGTCCCATCGCCCCTATTATTTTTAAAAAGATTGTATCCATTGGCTAACTTAGGGCATAATGCAAAAAGTGCGACATGGCTAACTTACGGAGGCACACCGACGGTGCACGGTCAGCCGCGTCGCCAAGCATTCAACCCGTTTCCAAGTGAGAGGGAGACAACATGAGCGATATTTTGGACGTCTACGGTCGCGAGGTGCTCGACAGCCGCGGCAACCCCACCGTCGAGGTCGAGGTCGTGCTCGAGGACGGCAGCTTCGGTCGCGCGATGGTGCCTTCGGGCGCATCGACCGGTGCCTTTGAGGCCTGCGAGCTGCGCGACGGCGACAAGGGTCGCTACCTGGGCAAGGGCGTCTCGCAGGCCGTCGAGCACGTCAACAACGAGTGCGCCAACGCCGTCGTTGGCCTCGACGCCTTCGATCAGCGTGCCGTCGATGCCGCGCTGATCGCCGCGGACGGTACCCCCAACAAGACCAAGCTCGGCGCCAACGCCATTCTGGGCGTGTCGCTGGCCGTCGCCCGCGCTGCGGCAGAGTCGGCGGGCCTTTCGCTGTACCAGTACCTGGGTGGCGTCAACGCCCACCTGCTGCCCACACCTATGATGAACATCCTTAACGGCGGCGTGCATGCCGACAACAACGTTGACTTCCAGGAGTTCATGATCATGCCGGTGGGCGCCCCGAGCTTTGCCGAGGGCCTGCGCTGGTGCGCCGAGGTCTATCACACCCTCAAGGGCGTGCTGCACGAGGCGGGCCTGGGCGGCGGCGTGGGCGACGAGGGCGGCTTCGCACCCAACCTCAAGACCAATGCCGAGCCGTTCGAGTACATCACCAAGGCCGTGGAGAAGGCCGGCTTTAAGCCCGGCGTCGACTTCATGTACGCCATGGATCCGGCCTCGACCGAGTTCTACAACGCCGAGACCGGCATGTACGAGCTCAAGGGCGAGGGCGTGGAGTACACGAGTGCCCAGATGGTTGATTACTGGGAGAAGCTCGTCGACACCTATCCCATCATCTCCATCGAGGACGGCATGGCCGAGGAGGACTGGGACGGCTGGGTCGAGCTTACCCGTCGCATTGGCAACAAGGTGCAGCTGGTGGGCGACGACCTGTTTGTCACCAACACCGAGCGCCTTAAGAAGGGCATTGAGCTGGGCGCCGCCAACGCGATCCTGGTCAAGGTCAACCAGATCGGCACGCTCACCGAGTCGCTCGAGGCCATCGAGACCGCCAAGGAGGCCGGCTACGCTTGCATCGTGAGCCACCGCTCCGGCGAAACCGAGGATTCCACGATCGCCGACCTCGTTGTGGGCGTCAACGCCGGCCAGATCAAGTCGGGCGCCCCGTGCCGCAGTGACCGTATCGCCAAGTACAACCAACTCATCCGCATCGAGGACGAGCTCGAGGGCAGCGCGCGCTACGCCGGCAAGGCCGCGTTCTACAACATTCGCTAGGCAAGCGGCGTGTGCGGGGGCGGGGCTGACTCGGATTCACCTCGCTCCCGCCGGGCACTGTTGAGCACCATTGGGCGCTGGGCCATACGGCTCAGCGCCTTTTTTATGTCGAGCAAAGGCTGGCGAAGGCGGTGCGGGCGCTCGTGCTATAACTAAAGGACTTAGCGCAAACAAACCTCAACCGCACAAGGCGCACATGGATCAGATTTACGACAACAGGTATTATTCCGCCGGTTCGCGCGAGCCGTCGCCTCGCCGTGCACGTACCGTGCAGCTCGGCGGGCTCGACTACGTTGGCGCCGATCGCGGTGCGCAGCGTCCGGCAAGTACCTCACACTCCCGTGCTCAAATGAATACGCCGGTAGAGCGCGCGTCACGTTCGACGCACTCAGCGCATGCTCAGCGTCCCTCGGCTCAAACGCACGAAAAGCCGACCAGGCCCTCGAACCGTCTTTCGGGCTCGGACTTTATGCGCTACGCCAACGACAATGCGGTGGTCAAGGCGATCTATGACTTTACGCATGGCTCTCTGCGTCCGCTGTTTATCGGTATCGTGGTGGCGCTGGCGCTCGTGAGCCTGTATTTTCCCGTACGCGACCTGTACGTGGCAAAACGCTCGAGCGACATCTTGGCCAAGCAGGTCGAGATTCGCCAGCAATACAATGATGAGCTGCAAAAAAGCGTCGACAAGCTGCTCTCGGAGGAGGGTATCAAGGACGCGGCGTCCGAGGACCTGGGCCTGGTGATGCCCGGCGAGAAGAAGATTGACGTGCTAGGCTTGGACGACGATTCGGACTCGTCGTCGAGCAAAAAGTCCTCAAACGCCAAGAAGGCCAGCGAAGTGGCCAAGGAAATCGAAGAAGTCGGCAAGGACGCGCCGTGGTACATCCAGGCGCTCGACATGCTGTTTGGGTTTAACGGCGTCGAGGGCCAGACGGTCGTGTCCAACGGCAAATAGCGCCCGGAGGGGAGCCCGCAATGACAAATTGCAAACGCTATAAGGTGGCCGCGATCGACCTGGGAACGGTGTCGTCGCGACTGGTGTTGGCCCAGGTCGAGGGCGGAGCGATTGTGGAATCGTCCAAGCATACCGAGATTACCGACCTGGGCGAGGGCGTGGACGCGACGGGGCGCTTCTGCGAGGCGGCTGTCGAGCGTGTGCTCGCTGCGTGCCACATGTTTGTGGACGAGGCCCGTGCCTTTGGGGCCGTGTGCGTCTGCACCACGTGTACGAGTGCCGCGCGCGATGCGTCCAATGCCGCGCTGCTGTTGGACGGCCTGCGCGATCTGGGGCTTGAGCCACAGGTGATTCCGGGCGAGGTCGAGGCGCGCCTGACGTTTTTCGGCGTGGCGCACGACTTTGCCGGCGAGCGCATCATTGTTGCCGATTCGGGCGGCGGATCCACGGAGCTCGCGACTGGCGTGTACGCGCCGGAGCGCGGCGTCTTTGCGCTGGAGGGAACGCGCTCGCTGGACATCGGTTGTCGCCGCGTGACGGAGCGCTTTTTCTCCGCGTTGCCGCCCGCGGATGGCGAGCTTGCTGCCGCTGCCGCGTGGGCAGGCGAGCAGTTTGCCGCCTATTTTGAAGGCCTGCCCAGCGACTTTGAGCGCGCCGAACGCTTGGTCGCGGTGGGTGGCACTGTCACCACACTCGTTGCGCTCGTTCACGAGCTGGAGCCGTATGATTCGAGCTTTGTGCACCTGCGCGAGCTTTCGATGGAGCAGGTTTCGGCCGCTATCGAGCGCATGTCTGTGTTGGATGCGGAAGGCATCGCCGCGCTACCGGGTGTACAGCCTAAACGCGCGGGCGTGATCTTGGCAGGTGCCGTGGTAATTCGCGAGCTCATGCGAGCCGGCGGCTACGACACGCTTACCGTAAGCGAGAACAGCCTGCTCGCTGGCATGGCCACCACCATCAACGAGACCCTCGACGGCGCGACTCCCACCATCGCCTGGACCCCGAGCCTGAGTGCTCTTTAACCGTCTTCCTCTGAGTTGCGGTGAAATGCGGACTAAAATCGCCCTTTCGGGCCCCAACCAGTCCCTATTCCACCGCAACTCAACAGCCGGCACCTAGGGACGTTTTTTCTGCCGGCACCTGGGGACAGTCCTTGCTGAGCGCCTCCGCAGCCTTTATGCCAGTTTGTCGATTTGCCCAATTTCCCAAAGCGGAATATTGACGAGCGTGTCCTCGTCTCTATATGCCGCCAGAGAGCTCCTCACGCAACGCTCGAGTTTGAATTTTTCGCAGGCTATTTTCAGACTCTTCGCTTTAAGGTTCTCTGCCGCCTTGACCTCAAGCGGAAGCACGGTTCCCGCATGGTCGATGGCAAAGTCGGTTTCGGCATTGCCAGAGGTAGAGGACCAATACACGGGAGTTTTGTCCTGGATCAAAAGCTCCTGCGCGACGTATTGTTCGGTCAGCGAACCTTTGAACTCGGTAAAAACAGCGGATCCGTTAAGAACGATGGCCGGAGAGAGACCGGAGAGCGCTCCGAGGATGCCGGTGTCGATGCAGAACAGTTTGAAGCCCGAGAGGTCTTCGTAGCTCGAGAGCGGTGCCTTTAGAGCGGAAACACGTGGCACCTTATGAACGATTCCGTAGTCCGTGAGCCACTGGAGGCTTTCCTCAAAATCGCGTGCGCGCGCTCCAGGGCGAAGGGCGCCATAGACAAACTTCTTGTTCTCCTTGGCAAGCTGGCCGGGAAGGGATTTCCAAACCAACCTCATGCGCTCGACGATGCGGGCGGGTGCATGTTTGCCAAAATCGGATTCGTAAGCCTCGATGATTTGCTGCTGAAGCCTTCGGGCTTCAATGAAGTCGCGTGTCTCGGCGAAAGCGGAGACAACTTCGGGCATACCACCGACAACAAGGTATTCCTTGAGCAAGTGCACGAGCTTTTCGGTGACGTTTGCTAGAAGGTTCATGTCTGCGGCAAGGATGGCGTCGGCGAGCGGGTTGCCGTCGACGGCGCGAACGAACTCGGCAAACCCCATGGGACGCATGGTGAGCTGGTCGATTTTGCCGACGGGAAATGACTCGTTTTCGCGTCGGAGCGCGAGGCCCATATAGGAACCGGCTGCTACGATGTGGTATTCGGGTGCAAGCTCGTTGAAGTACTTGAGCGAGGTGATCCCGCGTGGCGCCTCTTGGATCTCGTCGAAGATGATGAGCGTGTCTGTCGGCGTTACGGTTTGGCCACGTAGGAGCTCTATCTGGGAGATGATGCGCTTGGGGTCGAGGTCCCCATCGAACAGCGAGCGTGTGCTCGGCTCGAGCATAAAGTCAAAACGAATGACGTTTCGATACTGCTGGCTTGCGAATTCGTTAAGAAGCCAAGTCTTTCCTGTCTGGCGGGCTCCCTTAAGCAAGAGAGGTTTGCGATTCGCCCTTGATTTCCAAGCGATAAGTTCACTCATAAGCTGTCGTTGCATATTGCCTCCCAACCCTCTCGGCTAGTATAAGACCATTTGGGCGTTTCCATCGGAAAATGTGCGAGACAACCACGTTTTTCCATCGGAAAATGTGCGAGACAACCACGTTTTTCCATCGAAAAATGTGGGAGTACCAATCTAAGTTGCGGTGAAAAAGTTCTTAAATGAGCTGGTAACCAGTCAAAACAGGAACTATTCCACCGCAACTTATCATCCGTGTCGGCATCCACAAGAAACGAGCCCGCGTCTCCGGGGGACACGGGCTCGTAAACAATGCGTGGTAGGGGCGGTGGGACGTCTGCGAATTTGCGCAGCAAATACGCACCGGCCTCGGTCGCCTGCCGGCGCCCTCGCCGGCTCGCTACAAACGCTCCGCGTTTGCTTAACGCTCGCCCCCTCGCGGGTTCGAGCCCCACCGGCGTGCAAAAGAAACGGGCCCGCATCCCTGGGAGATACGGGCCCGTAAAAGCCAATGGTAGGGGCGGTGGGACTCGAACCCACAATCCTTGCGGCGAGAGATTTTAAGTCTCCTGCGTATGCCAATTCCGCCACGCCCCCGTGAGACTAGAAGTCTAGCACAAGCCGCCCGTTACGCGTTGACAGCCATCGAGTGCTGGCCCGACTTTTCCAAGTACTCGGCAAACTTGGCCTCGTCGCCCTTGTTCTTGTACTGCAGGGCCAGCAGGTATTCCAGGCGGCAGCTCTTGACCTTGTCGTCACCGGCCTCTTCGAGCATGCGCTCCAGCTCGGGAATGTCGTTGTGGCGCTTGAGGATCATCGTGTCGTACATCAGCTGGCATTCGTGTGCGACTGCCTCGGCCTGACCGCCCTCAAAGCTCTTGATCTCGTGCAGCAACTCCTTGGACTTTTTGCGGTCCTCCTGGCCAACGTAGTAGTTAAAGGCCTTAATGACCAGGTCGACGCGCTGCATCTTGGGCAGGTTGAGTCCCAGCAGCAGGTCGAACATCTCGCTGGCGCGCTTGTGGTCCTCGCGCAGCAGATAGGAGTTCAGGCGCAGGTAGTCGCGGCTGTAGCGCGGGTACAGCATGCTGGTGAGTTTGTCGTCGAGCAAGCGATCGAACTCGTCCCACTGCTTAGCGGCCATAAGCTGCTGCAGGCGTTTAAACGTGGTGCGTTTTTTGACGCTAAAGAACACCGACACGGCGATACAGATGATAACGACGGCGGTCCAGAGTGTGCGGGAATCGGGCATATTAGGGTCCTTAGTCGCTCATAAAGCGAGCGGTATGACAACACGTACTAGATGTATTATACGCAGCGCGCAAGCAAACTGGCATAAAAGCTCATCGAGGCTAAGTGCCATCGCTCGCTGCGGTACACTTACCTAAAGTAAACCATGAAGGGAGACATTACCTATGAAGAAGATCGTTTTGGCTTGCGGTGCTGGCGCTGCTACTTCCACGCTCGTTGCCCAGAAGGTCGCCACCATGCTCGATGCCAACGGTTATGCCGGCAAGTACGAGATCGTGCAGTGCGCTATCTCCGAGGCCAAGGATTACTGCGACGAGGGCGCTGACCTGCTGATCGCCACCACCGTTGCCCCCGAGGGACTCACCTGCCCGTACGTGAGCGGCGTGCCCTTCATGACCGGCATGAACCGCGTCGCTGCCGAGAAGGCCGTCCTCGACGTCATGGCTCAGTAGGCGCTGACTGTATGAGTGAGCAGAACGCCAACCCGGTCGAGCTTTTTGGCATGCGCGTTGCCCATGTGGGCATCAACGCCACCGACCCGGCAGACGCCTTGGAGATCGCGGAGCTGTTCTCGACGATGATGGGCCTGCCCGTTATCGAGACCCCGGTTTCGTACTTTAACGATTCGCTGGTCGAGGTTATGAAGCAGAACGGTCGTGGCACCAAGGGCCACATTGGCTTTGCCGTCAACGACATCGATGCGGCCGAGAAGTGGTTTGCCGAGCGCGGGCTCGAGGTCAACGAGGAGTCGCGCGCGCTGCTGCCCGACGGTAGCACCAAGCTCGTGTACTTTAAGCGCGAGTTCGCCGGCTTCGCCGTGCACCTGTGCCGCGAGTAGCGCACGAGCTGCTATGGCTAGCAAAAAGGGATAGGGCCGTGTGGCCCTATCCCTTTATTTATGCCGAGGGGCTTCCTAGCGCGGCAGGCGAATCGTAAAGCGGCTGCCGACGCCCTCGACTGAGGTCACGCCAATGACACCGCCATGGCTGTCGACGATCCACTTGGCAATGGCAAGTCCCAGACCCGAGCCCTGCGCGCCGGCATCGCGTGCGTTGTCGGCGCGGTAGAACCGTTCAAACGCGTGGGCTGCGGATTCCTGGTCCATGCCGATGCCCTCGTCCTCAACACTTATGTCGATCGTGCCCGCGCCCGCATCCGGCGTCACGCCAAACGAGATGGATGTGCCCGCGTCCGAATACTTGGCGGCGTTCTGCACGATCACGCGCAGAGCCTGCTTCACGAGCGCCACGTCAACGGGCGCGTCGCAGCGCGGGTCGCTGGTAAGTGCGGCATCGTACGCCAGTCGATATGTGTGCGCGGCATCGATCATCTGCGATTCCTCGCATACCTCGCCGACCAGTGCGGCCAGGTTAGTATTCGCACGCCGCAGGACCGTGCGCCCGGCATCGCCGCGCGCCAAAAACAGCAGCTGCTCCACGAGCTCCTGCATATGCTCGCTTTCGGCCTTGAGCGAGGCAATGGACTCTGCCAGCACGTCCGGGTCGTCTTTGCCCCAGCGGTCGAGCATGTTCACGTAGCCCTGAATCACCGCGATGGGCGTGCGCAGCTCGTGGCTCGCATCGTTGACAAAGCGCATCTGCTGCAGCTTGGCCTCTTGCATCTGGCGCAGTAGGCGGTTGAGTGCAACCTCGATGCTTGCCAGGTCGGCGTCGCCGGTAGTGACGCTCGGCGAGTCGACGCTTGCGCGCTCGATGGCCTGCTCCAGTGTTTCCATCTTGCCGCCGGAGAGCTGCATGCGGCCGAGTTCGTCCACGCGCAGGGCCAGATCGTTGAGCGGCGCCATGGTGCGGCGCACGCGGCGGGCGCCGCCGAGCATGTTGAGCACGCTGATGACCTGCCCACCTGCAACGACAAGATAGAGGGGCCACAGCGCGATGAGGTCCTGCGCGAGGGGGAAGGTCTTGGTGGTGCGCGCAAGCTCGACGGTATAGGTGAGCGTGGCGGGGTCCCAGCCGTGCGCGGGCGTCAGCGACATGTCGTGGACGGCGGCACCGGGGATCCATCCCGCGGTAAACGCGCCGTCGGGCAGCGTTTGGTTATAGCCATAGATGAGGATCGCCGCCGCAATCACCATCAGCAACAGATTGAGCCAGACATAGCTCATCAGACGGCGCCACATATAGCTCCAGTTGATGGCGCGGGCGATGGAGGTGACGCGCTTGGCCTCGGCGTTACGTACGGCAGACATAGCCCACCCCGCGCACGGTCTGGATGATGCGGGCGCCGCCGGCGTCTTCAATCTTGGCGCGCAGGTGCGCGATGTGCACGTCGACGTTGTTAGTGTCGCCCACGTAGTCGTAGCCCAGCGCCTCGTGCGCGATGCGCTCGCGCGTGAGCACGGTGCCGGCGTGCGCCATAAGCAGGGCGAGGACGTCGAACTCGCGAGCCGTGAGCGCGATGGGCGAGCCGCCGACCGTGACTTCGCGGCGGTCGGGGTCGAGCACAACCGAGCCCACGGTGAGCACGGCGGGGGAGGGCACGGCAGAGGTCTTGGCCGAGTCGCTAGCCGGGGATGTCGCGGCGGTACCGGCACCCGTAGCGCCCTCCCCGGCCCCAACGCCGCCAACGCCCGAAGCCGCCCGCACGGCCTCCGAGCGCTTCAACGCCACGCGGATCCGTGCGAACAGTTCCTCAATCGCAAACGGCTTGGTCAAGTAATCATCGGCACCGGCATCGAGCCCGGCAACCTTATCCATCACGGCATCGCGCGCGGTGACCATGATCACCGGCACGTCCTTGTGCTTGCGGACACGCCGCAGGACTTCCATGCCGTTGAGCTGCGGCAACAGCACATCGAGCAGAATCAGATCGTAGTTGCGCTCCAGCGCCAGGTCCACGGCGGTGCGGCCGTCGGCGGCGTGCTCCACCTGGTAGCCCTCGTGCTCCAGCTCGAGCGTCACAAAGCGGGCGATTTTCTCCTCGTCCTCTACGATCAGGATCCGTGCCATGCGTGCCCCCGTCTGCGATTACTTGTCGTCGTTGAGATTTTGCTTGATGTCGTCCGCGGCGTTGGCAGCGCTGTCCATAAGGTTGTTGATGCTGCCAGGCACGTCGCCGTTGCTGTCGATGCGGTAGCGCATGCCAAAGAACAGGCCAATCAGCATCAGCCATATCGTGGCGCCCCAGGCAAACAGCGCGACGATGGGGATCAGGATGGGGATGTTGAGGATGATCGCATCGCGGCGCGTGGCGATAAACTTGGTGTCCAGGCTCAGGCGGAAGAGCTTTTTGAGGTACTCCCACACGCTGTCCATCTTTTTGGAGAAGTCGGTCTTTTCGCTCGACTTTTCGTAGGCGGCCTGCGCGGCGACCATCTCGGCCGAAGGCTCGTCGACCGGCGCGGACTCGGTGGCGGCGTGCGCCGACGTGGCCTGGGCCTTGCCCTGCGACTCGAGCCAAATGATGGCGTCCAGCACGTTGCCGTCGGCGGCGTCGAGCGCGGCCTTGGCATCGGTGTAGCTCACGTTGCACTTGGTGCGGATGGTTTCAACTTTTTCGAGGTCGTCCATGACCTGTTCCTTTCGTTCGATGGGCGCGACGCCGGGCGATCTGCCCGGGCGCGAGCGTTGCGTTCGGCGGCCTGCGTTGCGCGCCGCCGCCCCGCCCTCGGTCGAACTCTATAGTGCAGGTTATAGATTAAGCGATTCTTGAGCCAAGATTAATGTTGGATGAGTTTTTGGGTGGCGTGAGGGAGGAGCGGAATGTGTCTATTGGGTTGCGCGGGGGAGAAACGACTCGCCTTTTGGGCTGCTGCCGACGAGGTCTAATACTTTTCCGAGAAGTGAACGAGCTAAATCGGACCCTCGAAGCATCGACACTTTAGAGGTGCCGCTTCCTGCGGTTTCAATGCTGAAATCCCACGATTTTGCCGCCGAAAAATGCGGATGTTCCAGGGGTCCAAAAACAGCCGTTCACTTCGCGGAAAAGTATTAGACCTCAATAGCGGGGGATGGGGCGCCGGTGTAAAACGGCGTCAGAAATGGGGTAAACAAGGCAAACGGATCTCATGGATCAAAAATCACGTTGCAAAAGTATGAAAATATCCTACAATTGCAGCATGAAGTACTTTAGCAACATAACGGCGATAAGCGAGCTTTCCGAGAGCGAGGGCGTGTTCACCACGGCTCAGGCGGCTCGTATGGACATCTCTCGAGATGCGCTGGCGCACTCATGCCGCGTGGGACGTCTTGAGCGGATATGCCATGGCGCCTACCGGATGTCTGGAACACAGCGCCGAGACACCGACGAGCTCAACGCTTTTTGGAAGCTCACCAATCCTTCTCTTTGCGCGTGGGAGAGAAAGCGCCGGTGGGATGGCATCGCCGTGAGCGGTGCGACAGCGGCGAACCTACAGCAAATGGGCGATTTCTATCTGTCTCCCTACAGAATGACCGCACCCATGCGCATCAATACAAGAAACGAATCCCTTTCTTTTGCAAAGCGCGAAATTGCTGAGCAGGATATCGTTTGGCTCGACGGCCTGCCGGTAACCAAGCCCGAGCGCACGCTTGTCGACCTTTGCCTCGATGGCGAGGACCCCTCATTAATCATCGATGCCTATCACGACGCGCTTGGGCGTGGGCTCGATACACAGCGGCTGAAGGATCTTGTAAAGGAGAACTCTAAAACTGCCAAACGACGCGAGCTGATGGCGCCTTTGCTGATGGTACTGAACGGGTAATGCGAAACGGAGGACATGGTGAAGTACAAAACGCCTGCCGCATTGGAGATGGCTGTTAGGAATGCCGCAAGAGAATCACCAATGGATACTAATCGGGCAATCGTTGGTTTCTACTTTCATCGCTTCCTATGTCGCGTTTTTTCAGAAGATGACTGCCGTTTTGTGCTTAAAGGTGGTCAAAGCGTCCTGGCGCGAACGCTCGATGCGCGTGTCACAAGAGATATTGACTTGGTTGCTCAAGAGGAGAGCCTCGAAGAGGCTGTTGCCGATCTGGTGCGGGCGGCTTCGATTGATCTGGAGGATTTCGTTTCGTTTGTCTTTGATCGTGCAGAGCAGATCAAAGAAGAAGATGAGTATCGGTGCGGTGCTAAGGTATGGTTCACCCCCTTTATGGGAACCAAGAAGCTACAGCCAATTTCAATTGACTTGGTAATTGATGAAGTGCGGGGACTTGAGCCTGAGGTTCTTGCGCCGATCGATCGTCTGAATATCGAGGGGCTCCCAGTCTGCGACTATCGAGTATGCCGAGTGGAGAGTGCCCTTGCAGATAAATTGCTCGCAATGATAGAGATGCATGAGGGCTGTGCTTCATCGCGAATCAAGGATATAGTCGACATCTTGGTGTACGCGAAAACTTGCTTCGTCGATGGGGCTACGCTTGTCGAGAGGGTCGAGAAAGAAGCGTCTGCCCGCAAAGTGGCAATGCCGGAAGAGTTCGTGGCGCCTCTCTGGTGGAAACAAAATGGTTCTGCACAGTACGTAAAGATGGCAAGGCAGGCGGGGGTACTTGATCTCGCGGGGAACATTGCTGGGGCAGAAGAGGTTGTCAATCGGTTGTATACACCGTGCTTTAATCATTCGGCGAATGTGCGCAAATGGAATCCTCAGACCACGGGATGGGAATAGGCTAGATAGTTAAGCCGGCGGCAGAATTAGTTCCTGTCGCCGGCTTAAGACGTTTCTACTGCCTATGCGCTATTCGCAGGTCTGGTCGACCACCTGGGTGACGGCCTTTTTTGCGCCTTCGAGGTCGCGCTGGGCTTGGGCGACAGCGGCCTCGGCTTGTTTCTTTGTCCTTACGACCTCGGCAAAGCGGTTGATGGATTCGCTATACTCGCGCGTGCGCGGGTCGAGCGCTGGCGGGACTTCGATCTCGAACAGGTCGGTAGGGCGGATGGCGCGGATGCTGGCTGCTTCAGTTAATGCTTGAATCAGCTTCGCCCCATGGCCTTCGGTAAGGTATCCAACGATTATCTCCGAAAACACTACGCGCTCCTCTTCGGTCATCGTTTGGAACGACGGGCGAATGACGGTGGTGTTATGCGAAGCAACCAGGTGTTGCTTCGCGTCATCGGCGCTGACGACGAGCAGGTTGGACGCGCCGTAGCGACCCAGCATGCGTGGCATGACGATATCTCCAGCGCGGAGCTCATATCGATCGAGAACGCTGGGGTTCACCTTTACGATTTTGGAATCCGAGCCATTTGCACTCTCTACAGCATCTGCGGGTAGAAGGTTGCCGTCTTGAAAATCTTGAGATGAGATTCGGCGCACCTCGACTGCGTCAATGTCGTTCGATGTCGTGCTCTCGCGGGGCATGAATGGCGCGACTCGCGTAAAAGAGTCACCGAGTGTGGCGCTGTAGTTTCGGGTGATGGCGATGAGGCTGATTTTGCCTTTTGAGAGAGCGGCGTGGTGTTGGAGCAGCTCGCGCGTGGCAAAAGTGGACGTTTCGATTGGCGTCGATCTTGGCGTATTGGTATCAATGCGGGCCCAGTCAGGAGAGATAGAAAAGGTGATATCAGAGTAATACGATGTTTTAGTCACATATTGAAAACGCGGTCCGGGCTCAATTGCGCTGCGAAATGCAACGCTGCGATTTCCTGAAGACAGTATGAGGAGCGCGCTTGTCATGTAGGGCCTGGGCTCGGAAAGTGGCAAATAAACGACGCTCTCGATGAGCCCTTCGCGTATCAAAATCGTGCGTGCTTGTTCAGCTTTATCAAGTAAATCGGCGGGAAGTACCACGGCTGCTCGAGTGCGGCCCGAAAGGGCGAGAGCATACAGGCACCAAATAAAAGGACCCCAGTCGCAAAAATCAAGGTAGCCAGGCTCTAAATAATCGATGAGCGCGGCACTGTCTTTTTCGATATCGTGCTTATTTGCGCGGTAGTAGTTTGATGCATCGACAAACACCGGCGCTGCATCATCATCGCTTGCATTCTGCTTGCCGGGTTCAAGCTCACAAATATCGGGCACGCCGTTACCGTTTAGGGTAAAGCACTTAGCGAGATCTTCGGCATCCACAGCGCCAGGCAGACGGACAGTGAGCAGGCGACTGCCTTGTTCCAGGTTAAGCGCGCGCGAGAGGGCGGCGGCGGTGAGGCGTGGCAATGATGATGTAGTTTCACGCATGTATAGAGCCCTTTCTTCTTAGTGGGTTTATATTAGCAGAAAAAAATGAAAATTTCTAATGACGAGAACAGTGCACTGTGCTATCCTCGAAGCAATCCAAAGCCAACTCAATATTAACTGCTTGATACAACCGCTATACAGCCTTTAGGCAAACTGCGCTATCGAGCAGGGCAATTTCACTTACGAAGCAGCAGGTTAGGTCAATAACTACTACCTATGCCTCAGAACATTCTAAAACTTAGAACAAACTTACCGACAAACATTTGCAACCGGACAGGAAGAAGCATCCATGAAGAACGAAGACAACATTTATGAGGTATTCCTCAACACGCTCGACGAAGACCTCCGTGGCATGTGCGAAAAGAACGTGAAGGCAGAGAAGCCGTTTCCGTATCCGTACTGCGGTGAGGAGAACGTTGAACGCCTCGCTAAGGCGCTTGTTGGCGTACTGGAAAAGCATTCACCCGATATTCCCGGGCTGGTGCCCGAGCAGTATCGAGACGATGTGCACGAGGCTCGCGAGCTTTTGGCCGCGGCGGCGCTCGCTTTGCTGTCGCTGTACTTTCCCCAGCGCGATAACTGTATGCGCTGCATGGCCATCTTAATTAGCCTGTTTCGGCACGGAAGCAATCCGCGCTTTAAATCGAGCGGCGTGCTCATGTTTGAGCAGGTTTCGACAGGTATGAAGTACTCGTCCGAAAAAGGGGGACGCATTCCGTCTCGCTTTGTGCGAAGCATCGACTACAAAAGACCCAGCGACCACGTGCATCGCGATGGATCGCATGGATTTACGGCGGACGAAGACGATGCCGTCATGTTTTTCGAACGTTACCGCGTGATTCAGCAACGCGTATTCGATGCGAGTTCGCGTTTCAACTTCGAGCTATGTGTCAAACGCCCGTTTGAGGCGCTTTCGGACAATCGGCAGAACTTTTATTACAGGGAGGAAAAGATGGAAACCGATTTGGCAACCAAGGTACAGAGGCTTCGGGACCGCTACACCCTCAACTACGCTCAGGCCAAGGGATACGACCTGCTCGACAAGCTGATGATCGAGTCGTTGCTTGCGTATCTGCGCGACGGGACGGTCTCAACCGTGGCGCGCGAGAGCTATGTGGCGCAGGCCGAGCGACTGATTGACGGCGCGGTCAAGTTGCCATGCGCGACAAGCCCCAAGGAGGGCGAAGGCATCGGCCGTATTTCCTAGCAACTACGCAGAACCATCGACAAGAAAGGGGCCGTGACATGTCGGTCATTAAGATGTACGGCTACGAGGCCGCACAGCAAACGGAGTATCAAGCCAAGAAGTGGGCGACCAAGGAGGAAATGCAGGCGCTGTCGTCCGGCGATGAGCAGCGCGATGTGATCTTGGCGCACGGTGCCACGGTTGCTTTTTACGAGGGCGATAAGCACTGGGAGACGAGCGTGTCCAACAACGTGTTTGTCTTTGGCGGAACCGGCAGCGGCAAAACGGCGAGTTTCGTTTTGCCCAACCTGCTCAATCACCACGAATGCTGTTATGTGGTCACAGACACCAAGGGTGAGCTGCTGCGCCGTACGGGGAAAGGCTTTGAAGAGGACGGCTACGAGGTAACGGTTCTCGATACTGTTAATCCCGAGCGGTCGGCCGGATACGACCCTCTGCGCTACGTGATGGATGTCGAGGATATCCCCACCACAGTGGCGTCAATCATGGAGGGGGTCGATCCTGACAGGCGTAGCTTTAGGGACGATCCGTTTTGGGACAATGCGAGCGATCTGCTACTTCGAGCGATTATTGGAATCCTGTTCCTCTTAGAGTGCCTTGCCGGCACATTTGCGCCGGACGGGGATCCCGCAGCTCCGCGACGCTATCTTAAGATGAACAACGTCTTTAAGCTGGCGGCACTCATCAAGGTTACGGGAGATGGCGAGGGACGATTTCCGCTGGATCACCTTGTGGAGCAGGTGGAGTCCAAGGAATTTCTTGGCAAGTATGATTCTGCGAACGCGGACCTGTATGGCGTTGAACAGTATCGTGATTTTCGCGGGGCAGCCGATAGAACGCTTAAGAGCATTCTGATCACGCTTAACGCGACCATCTCGCGGCTTAAGACCCCCCAGCTCATGCGCGTCTTTGAGAAAGACGAGATGCGCCTCGACCGTATCGACGAGGGCAAGCGCGTAATCGATCTTAAGGTGAGCGACAACGACTCGACCAATGCATGGCTTGCGAACGTTGCCCTTAAGCAGCTGTTTAACCTGGCCCAGCGCCGCGCTGATTCCAACCCCAGCGGGCATTTGCAGCGCCACGTGCAGTTTATTCTGGATGAGTTTCCCAACGTGGGCCGCATTCCCGATTTTGAGCGGAGTATTGCGACCGTGCGCAGCCGTGGCATTAGCTTTTTGATGTGCGCGCAATCGCTGAGTCAGCTCGATGGTGCGTACGGCAAATCCGCAGCGCTTACCATCCTCGATAACTGCGACAGCTTGATCTATATGGGCGGCGGCAGCAACATCGCGACACAGGAGTACATAAGCAATCTGTGCGGCGAGTCGGTTCTGGGCACCAATTACGTGGGCGCCGAGCGTACTGCCGTCGATGTGCGCGGTTGCGTGATAACCCCGGGCGAGGTGGGGCTTATGCCGCGTACCGACTGCCTGGTCAAAGTAACCGGCATGCGCCCCTTCCGTGCCAAGAAGTATTTTTGCGGCGACCATCCCAATGCGGCCAAGTGGCTGAGGGATTAGTCCTTGCAGCTTCGCGCGCTCCATCTTGCCTATTTGACCGCACGGCTTCCATTGGCCGCTAGCCGTGCGGCCTCGTTTTACTTCCTTACCGATTCCGTTTAGAAGGGAATTACCATGTCCGTTATGTATCGTGAGCCTAGCATTATCAAGAAGTCCAAGGACGGTCGCGTTGCCGCCGTCGATATGGCAAGTGAGCTGCTTAACAGCCGCGTGCTGCTGCTGGAAGGCGAGGTCAACGATGTGACCTGCAATGGCCTTATTAAGTCCATGCTGGTGTTGGAGCATCAGAGCGCCACCGAGCCCATCACCCTCATCATCAACAGCCCGGGCGGTAGCGTTACGGCGGGGCTGGCGCTCATCGACACCATGCAGTCGCTCGACTGCCCCGTGATCACGGTGGGCGAGGGCGTCGTGGCCTCGATGGCCGCGGTGATCTTGGCCTGCGGCGACCACCGCCAGGTATACCGCCACACGCAAGTGCTCATCCACCAGTTGATGGGCGGCACGGGCATGGCGCAGCAGACCGATATCGAGATCGTGGCCCAGCACACGGCGGCCATGCGCGCCGAGCTGGACGAGCTGCTGGCCGAGCATGGCAACCTGAGCGCCCAGGAGTTCCACGAGCTCACCGAGCGCGACTGCTGGTGCAACGCCAGGCGCGCTCTGGAGTTGGGTCTGGTGGACGAGGCGATTGCTCCGAGTAAGAAGGCGCTCTAGCGGGGCTCATGTCTTGTGGGCATATAGAGCGGGGCGAACGATCGCGTAGTTTAACGGCCAGAAAGAGGTTGAACATGAGCAGGATTTGGGATGTCGACGGCATTGAGTGGGAAGACCTGCCCACCGTGAGCGACCTGCTGTGCGCTGCGGACACAAAGATCCTGGCGCGCGAGGTTGCCCTGCGATACGGCGGCAAGCCGGACGGCCGCGGCCGTGTCGATAACGAGCGCAGCTTAAAGCGCGCCCGCCGCAAGGTCAAAAAGCTGCGCAAGGTTGACCCCGAGCCCAGCGACAATATCGTCCTGCTGCCCAAGCACGTCATCAATCGTCGTGGTGCAGGCCACGGCTTTGGCTATTACGACGTGGAGCCGTGCATCTTTACACGCGGCGGCGTTCAAATGCTAGGTGAGGATGTGCTCGCCAAAGTACGTCCGTGGGAATTGATCTTGATGGATGATGAGTCCGCGAGCGAAATGCTGGGCTATCGCGTATGGCTCGGCGGCGAGTGGGACCTGTGCGAGCGCTACCGCTTTTTGGCCGTGGTGTGCGTTCGCATGCTGAACAGCATCCGGGCGCAAAAGGAGCTGCGCAAGTGCCTCGTGCAGGGCGAGACAGCCTGTGATATGGACGAGGACGAGGCGATCGAAGGGATTCGCCGCGACGTGCTGTATCCCGAGGAAGTGATCAACGCCAAACTCGGCGGCTATTGGGATGCGAGTTTGGGACTCAACCTGCCCTGGAAGAACGAGCACCGGCAGACTTGCACGCGAATCGACAGGGCTATCGATGACCTGTTTTCTAAGGAAACGAAGCGCTGCGCTGCCGAGCTTGGGAAGAAACTTGAGCGAGGGTATGAGGAGCGCAGGGAGGTGCCGTTGTTTCAATCATTCACCGACGAATGAGAAAAAGGCGGCGGCCGCGGTCCCCCGCGGGATTATCCTGGACCTATTACGTGAGCGGTGCGCGGGCGAGGAGCAATCATGGCTGGTCGTGGAAGCAAATGGTCGAGGGAAGAAACCCTTGCGGCTCTGTTTCTGTACCTCGCCCTACCATCGAAAAAGGTTGATGATACAAACGAGGATGTCCAGGCGCTAGCTAAGGCCATTGGCAGAACGCCGGGCGCGGTTGCTCTAAAAATCTGGAACCTTGCATCATTCGATGAGCGTCGACGTGCTCGCGGCAAGGTTGGAATGACCCATGCAAGCAAAATGGACAAGATGGTTTGGGCTGAGTATTCCTCTGCTGGTGATGAGCTTGTCGAGGAGGCGACTGAGGTTTTCCTCAACCGTTTCGATTTTAAAGAACCGCTAAGTGATGAGCTGAAAGAGACGATCGGCTTTGATTTGCCAGAGGGCAAGGAGCGCGAGGCAATTGTTTCGATGCGGGTGAACCAGGAGTTCTTTCGAAATACCCTGCTCGTCAATTACGATTCAAGATGCTGCTTGACGGGGCTAACGAACAAGGCTCTGTTGGTTGCTAGCCATATCAAGCCCTGGAAAGTCTCTGATCCAAAGACGGAGCGACTCGCGCCCGACAACGGCTTGCTTTTGAACGCATTGCACGATAAAGCGTTCGACCGGGGACTAATCACCATTACGAAGGACCTAAAGATAGTGGTGTCTAGCGTGGTCGAGCACGAAACTCCTGAGGACGAGTACTTGTGGCGCTACAACGGAGAGCCGATTACGCTTCCGAAACGATTCGCCCCAAGAGCTGAGTTTATTGAATATCACAACGATATGGTGTTTAAGGGGTAGGGGTCCGTATGGAAAGCCCGAGTTGAAAGCGATTGTTGTTAAGACGTTGCTTAAGCGTCCTCGTTATCCGGAGACATTTTTAGTATTTGAGGGTCGTTATTAATTATTAGGAATGATTTTCGAAGAGTATTGGCTTTATTTGGCTTAACGATGGATATGGGGGTGCGTGCCATGCTTCGCTGCCGATTCTTGGGTTGAGGAAAGGGATATTGATGTGCGCAACGTGTGTTGTGTCCCAGCTAGCGTCTAAACTAAAATCCTTGAGTCTGAACATGGACGGCGCATCGGAGGTTTGATGTCGGTAATTGTTCCCCCCATTAAATGCCAGGGAATTAAAACGAAGCTAGTCCCCTTCATTGAGGAGACAATAAACTGGGATAAGCAGCAGGGGATATGGTACGAGCCGTTTTTGGGGAGCGGGGTTGTGCTATTTAACGTTTGTCCACAGAGAGCGGTGGTCGGTGATCGCAATCAACACATTATTGATTTTTATAGAAGCGTGCAGCGGCATGAAATAACATCAGAGTCTATGCGGGAATACCTTGAACGCGAATCTGTGATGTTGCGTACTGGTGGAGCGGAATACTACTACGAGGTAAGGGACAGATTCAATACAAGTCATTCACCGTATGACTTTATCTTCTTAAATAGGTCCTGTTTTAACGGCGTTATGCGTTTCAATAGGAGCGGGATGTTTAACGTTCCATTTTGCAAGAAGCCCGAGCGTTTTTCCAGGTCGTATATAACTAAGATATGCAATCAGATTGATAGGGTGCAGGCTGCCATGGAAGGCAAAGACTGGGAGTTCAAATCTTGCGATTGGAAAGAGATTATGCGGGCGCCAAGAAAAGGCGACTGTGTTTATCTCGACCCTCCTTATATCGGCCGCGATACAAATTATGTGGGTGAATGGCCAGAGTCTGAAGCTGTTGCTCTGGCTGATGCTGCTCATGCGACTCAGGCGGATGTCTATCTTTCCATGTGGAAAGAGAATAAGTACAGGGTGAATGAGCATATTGAAAACTGTTGGAGTGATTTTGAGTGCTTTGAATTCTCCCATTTTTATCACGTCGGCTCGAAGCAGAGCTTACGCAATTCAATGATCGAAGCGCTTCTCGTGAAGGCCTAAGAAATAACTCTTACTTGGTTCATGTGCTGGAAATGATGATATAGAAGTAGATGGAATAACGTCCCCTAGTCCACCTTTAATCTCGTGTTTCCCTTTCCTTCGTCCACTTTTCTCCTAATAGCCGTTACTTTCTGTCGCCCCGGCTGTCGTTGACGACATCGCCATAGGAGAGAATTCGATCGCGTAGGCTTGAATCAATTTCAATAACGTTTGTTTCGACCCATCTTCTGAATCCCTGAAAGTCGGTGTAACTCTTTTCTTTCGCTGTATATTTTGGATAGTTTCGCCAATAAAGTTCGAATGCATCGTTCCCCATCTTTGAAAAAGGCCCTGAACCCTGAGTGAATGGGCTGATTGAATTCGAGGAAATAGTTCCGATATTTTCGGTATTGCCGCTACCGGTGGTGAAGTCTGAAATGCGGTATTTCTCTTGAATAAAGAATTCAACATTGCTGTAGGGTTCGGGTATTTCTTTTAATTGGTTAAGGGGGTAGCAGGGACGTGCGCTCTCTATTTCGTCGTTTCGGTCGTAGACGAATCCGATTACGTAGTGTTTGCAGAACTGATTATAGGGATAGAGGATGTTCTTCCTCCCATCGCGCAGAAAAGATGCATATGATCCAAGTGTAAATTTATATGGAGCAATGCCTCCTCTCTTTAGGTGCTTTCGATAAGTTGATTTGACATCGACAGCAATTCGATTCCCCTCTTCGTTTTGAGGGGTTAGTACAAAGTCCGGATAGTAGTTTTGTTTGTCTGGGGTCGTTAGCGTAAACCCGAAGTCGTCGGCAATCTCCTTGAGCAACGGCTCGGTAAGCATCTCGAAAATTCTTCCGAGCAGTTTCGTGTCATATCCGATTGGATAGATGGTTTCGTCGCGAAAAGCAAATCCCTTAGCAACCCAATCGACATTATGCTCGGCTACAGTTTTATTGAATTCGCTAATTAAATCAAACATTGTTGTCTCTATTTCAATCGATGCCTGCAGAGAAATATCGATGGGTCGGTTTGCGTTGATTGTAGCTCGCCAATGAATAAAAACAAGGATGCATTCGGTCGCCTTCGGCTCTGCTCGAGGTTGCCAATCAAGGTGATTCAAGTTTGCTGCGAGTGCGCCCTAACAGTCATTACGTCGTATACGAGTTGTGCTAATCTATTTGTGAACGGCGGAGCCCTTTATGGATGGCTTCGCCGTTCACCGTTAAATAGCGGCACTTTCAATCTCTTGGTCATATCGACTGAGTAAAATGTTGATTGTTCAGATTGGAGGCGGCTATGGTTCAACCGAAAATCCAGGGAAATCACCGAGCATATCCAAAGGAGCTGGCGATATATGTCGAGCGTATCCTATTGGAGGAAACTGATGCTGGGCTTGGCAAAGGGTTGAGCGTTTCTGACATAATGGCGGAGCTTAAAGCCCGTTATGGCTATGAAGTTAAGCGCGACACAGTGCAGGGCGTATTGAACGCACTTGTTGATTCTGGATCAAAAAAGCCTTCGCTCTGCAATAATGCGGGCGCCAGTCCGTTAACCGAGATGAATAGTATCGATCTCGACAACAGTTGTCTGAATCCGTTCTACACGGTGATTGCAAGTCGATTGGCTTGTAAGGGCGAGCGGCTGACGAATGGCGATGGGGAATCTGCACCTAAAAATGCGAAGCGCCTGTACAGCATAGAGCGTCAAATTGATAGTGCGCAAATTGAGCATCTGTGCCGTCTCATTGAAGCCTCTACGGGCGTGGGTGGAGCCGACGTACTTGAGCATGCAGTTCTTCGCCTACTGTGCGGCGAAGAAAGACGGCAGATCGAAGATCGTTTGGCTCAAGAAAATGCTCTGCTCAAAAGCGGCAGAATTGCAAATATGGAAGCAACGCTTGCAAATTTGAAGTTATTGGAAAAGGCCATTAGCCAAAGGCAGAGAGTCCGCTTTCGAACTTCTGATAAGGGGCGATTGCATAGTCATACGCCATATCATCTATGTATGCACGATGGCTACTACTACCTGTTTGTGGGCCACAAGGGTGCCGCGAGGTCTTTTGACGCAATTCGAGTTGATAGCCTGCGGGATATAACCATTGCTGGACCATCGGACGATGCAAAAGGTCATTTTGAGGCGATGGCCGAAGAAGCAAAAAGGTTCTCTTGTGCTGGCGTGAACAGGATGTTTAGTGACGACATCGTTACGGTTCACGTAAGGTGTCATAACCAAGCAAAGGAGAAGTATCTTTTAGCCGAATTTGCCGGAAACGATGGGTTTCGGCGCGAGACACAGGACGGGCATCCAAATCCAGAGTATTCGTTTATGGCGTCGTATGATGGCATGAAAACATGGGCAATGAAGTGGCTCGATGTGTTTGAGATACTTCAACCAAAGAAATTGCGCGATGACGTTGTGGACATTATTGGACATAAATGTATCTATGTGAGTGCGAGGACTGATTCAAATGACCCCTGCTGAGAAAAAGCAAGCAATTGGCGATGCGTTAGATTACTGGTATTTGCTTGATTTTTTGAGCCAAGGCGACCAACCCGAAGAGAAAAAGGACCCGCCTAGGCCCAGAAAAGGAATGCTTGATGACTGCTTTGTCCCTGAAGAGCGGGACGACCAGGAGCTAAGGACGCCTTCTGAAGAAGCGAGAGAGCGTACGGATAGTGTCACAAACGGCGAAAACTGGCCGATCTCAACGATTTATTGTCACCTGGGCTCCGTTCCACGCGAAGCGGTCATGACTTATCTTGCAGAAAAACCGGGGAATGAAATCGAAAAAGAGGATGAGTGCATGACGGTTGCACTATTAGGTGTGAGTCCTGATGGTCAATTTGTCAGCTTCGAGTTGTCCTCCTTATTTTGGTGGTTGAAGAGGAACGTCGGGAATAGCCTAAATGCCATCGGTAGCTTTGAGAAAGAGCAGGACGATATTTGCAAGAAGCTCAATCAAGAACTCGTTGGAACAAAGCTGACATATGGTGTCATTAGGGGCATTGTCAATAGTTGCGTCCGGCCAATGATTAAGGGGATAGCCAGCTGCCTTCCCGACGGTGACGGGGCTAAACGTATCAGCGAGTGGTGTTCAAGGCTGCTTGTCGAATATAGAGCAATGAAGCCAAAGGACAGCGGGGACGATGCGTGTCCAACGTTCGACCAATCACTCTGTCACTCATTTTTCGCAAAAGACATTTCCATGATAAATGAGCTGTGCAACAAGTCAGGGTCTTTCGACGATCTTCGTGAGGGATCGCTGTCTCTTGTCGCCGCATACCTTGAAGGTGGCTTGAGGAATGAATCTGCCTGCGGAGAGATCGATCTTCTGGACGGCGAAGACGATGAAGATCTGGCTGATCGTGCAGACTTCTTTTCTGAAGTGTTGGGAGCCGGCGCTACACCTATCGGTCGCTGGCCGAGTAAATACTCCTTGAGTTTGATGCAACAAGTGGCGGTAAATCTTGCGGTTGGTCGTGGCGGTTCGACACGCAAATACCCGGCAAACGACGTTATGTCGGTTAACGGTCCTCCGGGCACGGGAAAAACAACCCTGCTCAAGGATATCGTTGCGGCTAACGTTGTCGAAAAAGCCCGTCTGCTGTGCGAATATGACAAGCCCGATGACGCCTTCGAAGAGGTAGAACTTAGCAAACGGTATCTCAAGTACGCCAAGAATCCTTATCGCTTCAAAGAGGGCAGAACGGGAGATGCGATAAAAAGTCTCAGCATCTTGGTCTGCTCGACAAACAATGCAGCAGTTGAGAACATCGCCAAAGAGCTTCCTGATGGGAAGGCCTTTTTGGAGGGTATTGACGAATCTGAGAAAAAGGAGTTTCTAGAGTCAGATTTGTCCAACATTGTTTGGGGAAAGAAAAACGAGCAGAAACCGGTGGATGATCTCTATTTCTCTTCGGCGCTCGTTGACAATAAAGGCAATCTTCGCGACCCTACGCATCCTGGGCTTATGGTTGCGGCATGTCTGGGAAACCGTAGGAATATTAATAACTTCAGAGATTGCGAGCTTTCTTCGCTGCAGTTTAACGGCGGGCTGGGAAAGGGCGGACGGTTTTCTGAGGCGAAGAAGCTGTTTCTTGCTCAATACAAAAAGATAACCGATCGATTCAACAGAATGGAGGAGCAAGCAGCCGGGGAGCGCGAACTTCTGAACCGCAAGAAGCATTTGTCCCAATTGAATTGTAGGTGTCAAAAGGACGAGCGAGAGATAGTTGAAGAACTGACAACCGAAACGGTATGTCTGTCTCGTCCTTTTGAAGGCAGTTCCGCAGGTGATGTCCGGAAATATCTTGATGACATTGCGAAGGATACTGCTGATTATGAGGCGAGAAGGAATAGGCTTGAAGCAGAATTGCGCGATGCGGAAGAAAAGGCCAGTGGGCTGATCGGGAGCATCTTCAATAGGGGCCGTTTGTCCGATAGCCGCGAGAAGCTCGATTCCTTTATGCTGCAAACCGCACCGGACCAGAGGCTTGTTGCGCTGCGTACGAAATTCGAGAACAAATACGAAAAACTAGAGAATGAAAAGAAGGAACTATCCTCTTTGTGGGTGAAGATCCAAGGTCAAAAGCGCAACAGAGTTGATGGTGCTGAATCTGTTGAGACGATTAATGGGCATTTTGTCGAGTGCATCTCAAAGGGGGATAGCGAAAGCCGAAAAAAGACTCATCTATATAATCCATCCGATGACCCTGACCTAAAAAAGGACCGCAACCTGCTATTTCTCTATGCATTGCAGGTGACACGCGAGTTCATCCTTGAATCAAAATGTATGCGGAATAACATTGCGCTTCTACGAACATACTGGGGAGCCAAAGACAAGGGCGTCGATTCTGGTAAAAAGGAGTTAATAGAGTTCACGCAAGCCGATAGAAGGAGTATGGCCCCTGCGCTCTTTCAGACGCTCAGTTTGCTTACCCCAGTGATTTCTTCCACGTTTGCGTCGATTGGCCGCATGTTTGAGGACATTCAGATTGGGAAAGACCCTTTATTTGGCCTGCTGATAATAGATGAGGCGGGACAGGCGGTGCCGTATGCTGCTTTGGGCGCCCTTGCTCGCAGTCGACGTGCAATGATTGTCGGTGACCCCTCTCAGATTGAGCCTGTGATCACAGGGGATGTTAAGGAGCTCCGCGCTGTCCTCGGTAAAAAAGTATTACTACCTTATAAGGGGGATATGGCTTCGGTCCAGCGACTTGCCGACGCCGTTAACCCCTATGGCCACCTGCGCAGCAACGGCGAGGATGATCAATGGATTGGCTGCCCGCTTGTGGTTCACCGTCGCTGCATATCACCCATGTTCGATATTTCAAATGAGATCTCGTATCAGGGCTCCATGCTTAACGAGACGGCTAGCCCAAAAAAGGATCTCGCTGACAGCTTTTATCTAAAGTCCTCACAGTGGATCAATGTTACGGGATTTGAACGTGGCAATCGCGATCATTATGTTGATGCCCAGGGCGATAGAGTGTTCGAGATTGTCAAGGACGCTTTTGATAAGGCCGTAGCTACGGCTGAGAAAAAAGCTTGCGAATCGGGCAAGTCCGAGGGAATTGTTATTCCAAGTCTCTATATTATTTCTCCGTTTAAAACCGTTGTCAGGGGGCTTCAGGACCGGCTGTTAAGTGCTAGGACTGAAGTGGCTGACAAAGATGCATGGCAATATTTCGCAAAGCATAATATTGGTACGGTTCATACGTTCCAAGGTAAAGAAGCCCATCAAGTGGTATTTGTCTTGGGGTGTGATACAAGGCGCAGTTGTGAGGGCGCAATCAAGTTTGTAAACCCAAATATCGTGAATGTTGCGGCAAGCCGAGCCAAGTATCGCCTCTACGTAATTGCCGACTATGCAGCGTGGAAGATTAACGAGAACGTTGCAACGATGAAGCGCATTCTCGATACGGCATGGGTTGTGCATTGGGAAAATTACCAGAAAACCGGCGCTATTGAGGAACTCAATGCAGCCAAGGATATGCTGCCGCGAGGAGAATCTCTTCCAAGGGAGACAGCTGGCGCGGACGAGGAACATATCAATGAAGACGACAAGAAAGATGACAATAAAGATGTTTGGTGCCCTGATGTAAACACCGATTCCTATTTGGACAACGTGGGCGAAGCGTTCAAAAGCTTTAATCTGGATGCAGAAGACTGTCGAATCATAGGCTTTTCTTCGCGCGAAGCTCTTCAAAGCGCATTCGCTGATTGCGAGTGCGACCAAAATGGCAAAAATAGGGTGCTTGAGAATATCGAGCAGGGGCTTCTTCTGTGCAAGATATTTGGCATTGGCAGTGTTGGCACCGATAGCGATTCAGATTGCGCATTTTGCCTGCTAATGTTCTGCCGTGCGGCGGAGAGATACTTGCGTTTGAAATTGCTGCCGACCTTGAAGGCCATTGCTCCCGATTATATTGTTGCAAGAAAGCCACTCAAGGAGCTTGAGGGCCTTAACCTCGGTCAATACAAAAGGTTAATTGAAAAAAAGAGTGAGCTACTGGCATCCTCTGTTCGAGTTGAAAATGCTGAATTGACGCAGGCGTCAAAGGGGGACTGGTGGAGGACACTCGGCGAAACACTGGGTCGATTTACTGAATTTCGTAATAGCGCCTGTCACACCGACCGAAAAGAGATGGTTAGCGCGGGCGAGGTCTGGCTGGCGCTTCGATGCCTTTTCGTTGCTTTTCAGCTTGATGAATCTGGTCATAAGAGTGTGGAAATCATGCGAGAGGGTATTGCTTACGAAGCGGCTTTTGCGGGGGCCGAGCGTTTGCCGGTCTGTTACTCAATGGATCAGGCAAGCGCTAAGGGCTATGCCTCGATTTCGAAAATACTGAGAGAGGGTGGCTCAGGGATTAGGGCTGAAGATGCCAACACTATTCTGATGGAACAAGGGTATCTGCGACTTTTCGATGAAGGCGAAGAGAGCGTACAACAATGCAAAGTTCCGTCCGCTAAAGGCTTGGGGCTGGGCGCAGTCTTTGTGTACGGAGAAAAGAACGGCGACGTATTCTACTACGCGCAGTATCCCCTGGCGAAAGCCAAAGAGATATGCGACCTATTTGAATCTAAGTCGTAATTTGGCCCAAGGCTAAGTGCGCTTTATGGTTTAACCCGCAATCTACCGCTATATAGCGGTAGATTGCGGGTTGCTTTTTATCTCTTTTCACTATTCTGCAGGTGTCAGTTGTTCGAAGGGAGATTCAAAGATGCTTGAGTCCGATTGTATTTATATTTGCGACGAGTCGAGTGAGGCGGATCTCACGTGCACGCTTTTGCAGATGAGGCAGATAGTTGACGAGGCAATTGATCTTGCCTATGAGCTCGAGGACTCCTCTGTTGCTTACAAGGGAGTTGTTGACGGCTTGTTGGCCACGTGGGAGTCGTTGTGCTACCGCAATGCCGCTGTCCATGAGCTTATTCAATCTGTTCTGCTTGAGCGTAATGAGATCCTGCGATTTGATGAATTACAGATGCGTAATGATGAAGTACCCGAGCGGCCAATATGCCGATAGCAACGTTTGTTTGTCTCTGAGGGCAACAGTCTTGTTCAATCCCTCGAAGACAGTGTTTTCTTACATTAGCTTGCGAACGTAGCCTTCTTTGAAAGGAAGATCATGAACACTTCTATCCAAATTTCGGCCAGCACCGTTGAAGCTTCACCCCGCACCGCCAAGGGCGAGGTCGTCAAGCTCGTGCAGGGCGCACCGCTTATTGTCGTTGCTGCGGTTGCCGTTGCCGGCATCGCCTCCGTCGCCGCTCCGTTTTGTGTTTGGAAGGGCGAGGTCGCGCTGTTTCTGAACGAGTCGTTCCACACCAACTGCTCAGTTTCTGCGATCGCGGAGTACGCGTCAGCGGCACCCGGGTCCGATTGGGCGTCGCTGCTCGTGGCCGTGCTCATCGCGGCCTACCCTGCCTACCATGCCGTCTGGCGCGTTCGCGAGGGGTTTGGGCTCAGCTGCAAAGCTCCGGTGTTCAGCAGGCGCGTGTCGCGCTCTCTTGCCGCGGTAAGCGCCTGCCTGCTGCTGGCGATGCTGTTCATGGGCTATGGAACGAGTTGGCTCATCAACGGCAGCGCGATGGGTGACCAGAACCTTGTTGAGTCGGGGCACAATGTATGGACCGTTTCCATCATGATCATGCTGGGCTGCGCCCTGATGTGCCTGTTCAAGTGGTTCCTTGCCAAGGGCCCTGGCCGTAATTTCGGCAGCGGCTTTGCCGTCGAGCTTGTCCGCCTTGCCGACGTCCTGCTGAAGCGCGCGAGCTCGAACCTGGTGTTGTGCTACGTGGCCGAGCTGCTTGCCTGCCTGCTGGCGCTGGCCTTCATTGCCGTGGCCTATGTCGTCGCGAGCGTGGCCATCGCGCTTGCGTTCGCGGCCGTAGCCTTGGTGGTGTGCCTTGCCGGGATTCCCATTATCCTTGCTGCCTCGTGGCGCAGGTAGCGGGGCGATCATGCGAGTTCTTATCGCAGCGTGAGAAGAACTTGCAGAAATCGCAAGTTCTTTTCACGCGATGAGAAAAACTTGCAGATTGGCGCGAGGACGACGTCCCTCCGCGCGAGCGCGGTTTCGATATTGGTCATTAATGTGTCCGAACGATTGATTGGAGACAAAATGTATCCGGACTATGAGTGCAACAACTACCCCATGAGCGTTACGGATGAGGATGGTCCGTTCCTGATCATGGAGGCGGAGCTGTCTGGCGATGTCGAGCTCAATGATGAGTTTAAGAAAGACGCCAGCTATAGATATTCGTGTGCGACTGTTTCTGCGGCGATTGATCTTTGCAAGTCAATGACGGACGGCGATGCCGATCCTTGGTATGAAAGTTGGGAGAAGGCGGTTGAGCGTTATCCGCTCGAGAAATGCGAGGATGCGACAACGCTGTATTGGATTGAGCCGACCGATCCGCACAAGGCGCTGTGCGCCTTCCATCCCCATCCCGATCTTGAGCGGTACGTGGCTGAGGCAATTGGCGCCGTTGACACCTATCTGCTGGAGCGCGAGTACTGTCCCTTTGCGGTCAGCCACTTAGATCTAAAGGATGTTGACGTCCTGCTCAGCGCCGCTTGGGGATTGGCTCGAGTCCTTAAAGATATTTGGGGAACTTGCGACCCTGATGTTATGGAAAAGATTGAGGATGCTACGTACGGTGCGCATATAACGGTTAGGGACCTGATCGCGGGCGAAGAGGCAGCCAAAGCCAGCACAAAGTCCGATGACAATTTCTAGCCGCCGCGCTGAATGGCGCGCCTGATTGACAAGCCGTCGGAAAAGTCCGGACAGTCTGCCAATCTCGGTCGCTACATCGTTCCCTTGCTCGCAGCGTAATGTTCCGCCTGCTTAAGGGCGTCCTCGTAGGCGCGCTGCTTTGCTTCGTACTCTAGCGCGTAGCGCTCCTGCTCCGCTCGCCCGGGAACAGGCACGGTCATGCTTCGCAGGTCCATTGGGGCAAGTTGCACAAGCGCGTCTCCGTGCGAGGTGTCCGCCAGTTTCTTCTGCCCCTCATCGGACGACAGGTATGCCAGGACAAACTGGGCAAGCAGCTCGTCCTCAAAGGTAGCGCAGAACATGGCGTCGCAGGGGACAATGCTCTCAAACAAAAGACCGCGCTCCACGGGGCGCTCAGAACCGACAGAAAAGTGGCCTGGCGTGATGAGGGCAAGCTTGAATGGAGGCCCGACGCGTGATATGAGAAGGCTCGCCTCGCGGGCGTCGATCGGTTTGGCCTTCCGAAAATCTTCGTAGTCTACACGGCTTACATCGTAGATATCTGTATCGGGGACACGCTCAAGTACATCTTCTGCGGCAATGATTGCGCCATCATGAAGATGCTTTAGCGACAGGTAGTAGCAGTCGTGCTGTTGGTAACTGTCTGTCGGATCTGATTCGGGCAGTTTGGTTACAACGCTGCGGGCGGTGCCGCGGTAGATTGGCGCTAGCGACCCAAGGGGGATGAACATTCTCTCGTCGAACGATCCGCTCTTTGTATTGGGTAATAGGGGATAGATGCCGTTGCCCTGATCCTCGAGCCGATGCCAATAGACTGGATTCTTTTGATCGCCGTAGGCTCGGTCGACGGAATCGAGGAGCTGGTGCAGAATCTCATCGGTCATTTGCTTGTCGTCAAAGCTCCTGCCGTCAAAAAGGAAATACGGATCATTGGGCTCGCCGTCGCCAATAAAGAGCAGCGCGCGACCCTCGGCCTTTTTGGCAATGGTGTTGGGAAGAAGCACAATGCTCTTTAGCAGGCCGAGGTCACAAAGAAGGCGACGTCCATCTACGGCTCGCGCCAGATTGAACAGACGGTCCGAAATCTGAATGACGGCCGTGGCATGGGACTGAGAGCAGGCAATGGATGCCGCAAGAAAGATGTAGTACCACTCAGTGACCGAAAGCAGATCGGGGATGCCTGCGCTGCGTTGCAGCTGCTTCGAGCGCGTTCTGAGGAAATCCAGGACTCGCGCATTTGCCGCATCGATAGATGCCGGGAATTGGGATAGCGGTCGTAGCTCGGGGGGCCTGCAGTAAATGAGTGCTGATTCGTACGTGTGAGAGGCTGCGTCCTGCTCGTAGTCGTATAAAAAGATATTCTCCTCGATGGCAGTAAACGTCGACGTCGGGACTTTGACTCGGTTTTTGCAAACGCAAGCGGGCACATAATCCCATTCGTCGGTTGCTTCGTTGTAAACGCGGTCCTCAAACTCAAACGAGGCGGCCGAAGGTCGCTTGAGGTCAATCCCCAAAACAGACCACGAGGGGCCATCGACGTGCTCGCTCGAAAACTCAAAATCGCGACAGCACAGTTCAATGAGCCTTTTCGTTCTCGACGAAGGCTGATATTTCTCGACCATATGAGACACAAGATCCGATAGATATCGGCTCATATATGGCTTGAGATCTTCGTTTAAGCGAAGAGTTGCAAATTCTGCTTTAGTTTTGAGCATGCGCACCTCCTGCATATTCCCTATATTGCGCGGTTCGCTGACTGGCCCGTCGCGGCTCAATTGCCTTCAGTCTACAAGAAGAGCAGTTGCGGCGTTTTTCAGACGGGGCACTCAAATGAAAAAGAAAAAAATCGAATGGTGCGTATGAGGCCGTACGCATTGGGTAATATTTCGCTAGATACTAACACTAAGAGATTTGCATATCTCCTAGTTGTATCAAGCTACAGTGGATAAACCAACTAGTTGTTTCAGCAACGAAAGGACAGCTAATGAACGGATACGACATGTACAGAATCGAGCCGGACGCCCCCAAGAAGCCAACGGCGATGAATATTTTCGGCATGATTCTGCAAACCGTCTTTGCGGTTGTACTCTACGTGGTCGCCATCGACATGATGTGCTTGCTGACGACGTGGCTCGGCGGGTTTATGTTCGAGATTAGCGAGAGCAACACGGTGATCCCGCTCCATTCATGGCGCCTGGTGGCGTTTAGGGTGTACTGGGTTGTGCTGGGCGCGGCGTTTGTTGCGGCGCTTGCCCACAAATGGATCGTGCTGTTAACGGGAGGGCGCGAATCCGACATGTGCGAGCTGCTCGGTGCAATCGAGAGCGCGGGCGCATTTGCATCCGTCGTCTGCGCGATCGTCTGTTTGCTGGGCTATACCGCGGCATTTGATTGTTGGGCTGGCGTCACCGGAAAGATGGCTTCGGATTCCCGTGCAAATGATTACCTGCTTTGGGCGGTTGTCTTAACCATCGGAACGATTGTCGAGTGGCGAATTGTCGAAGGGGTCCTTAACGCTCTATTTCCCGATGAGCACAAGTTCCACGGGCTTCGCTTTGCATCCGCCTGCGTGGTTACTCCTCTGCTTGCGCTTGTACCCACCACGCTGGTCATCATCGTGTGCGCGCTGGTGGTGGGCCTTTTTGCCGGGATTCTGTTTGCATCGCTTGCGATCCCCGTGGTTATCACGGTTATTGGCATTGCCATCGCTATGAGTCGCTAACCCACAACGCAATCCAAATATCTCGCATGAAGAAAGGAACGACCATGTCGGTATTCTCTAACGCTCAAAAGCTTCTGCTGCTTGCCATACTTACCGCTCTTATGGCTGGTGCCCTGATGTACGAAGTGTTGCATCCCACACTGTTTCCGCTGCTCAAGCAGGGCATTTTGCAGCTGCTCTACCACATTCCGGTCTTTACCCAGCCGGGCAACGTGATCTATCTGGAGTCGGCGACATCGCTGGCACTGTAGTGGTTTAAGGGCTCGGCCCACATCGAAGGAAAGAAAACCAATATGGAAAGGAAGGCGCCCATGACTCAGAAGCAGTATCGAAACATCGATCGCTACCAGGACTTGCTCAATCGAATTGCGCCTACGCGTCTGGTGGAGCAGACGCGTCAGAGTGTTATTGGCCACGAAGGAAGCTTGGAGGCCTTTGTGACGGCGCTGAGCTTTGAGGTCAACCGCTGCGTGATGTTGGCACGCGGCGCCGACCCGCGCGACGTTCTTTCGCCCGCTGCCATTTTGGTGATGGGCTCCACTGGCACGGGAAAGACCCACACCATCAAGGCCGTGGCGGATGCCGCGGGGCTCAAGCTGTTTGTGTTCGATGTCTCCACCATGACGGGCGAGGGCTGGCGCGGTGCCAGCATGAGCAACTGCCTGTCGCAGGTCGCGGACTATCAGGCTGCCAATCCCGGCGATATCTGTTTGGTGCTCTTTGACGAGTTTGACAAGGCAGTTCGTGCCGAGCCCGATGGGGGCGAAGTTGCATCAAGCTTTAGTCCATCGCAGTCGTTCCTTAAGCTCTTGGAAGGCGGGGAGATGCCGTTTGAATGCGATACCTCCAAGAGTGCGGCCATTAAGACGCTCAACCTCGATCAGGTTGTTTGCATTTTGGGCGGCGCCTTTATGGGCTTGGATGCTCTGGTGCGCAAGCGCCTGAGTGACAAGTCTGGCACCACGGTCGGCTTCGGATCCTCGTATGCCGCCGTGTGCACCGCCGCAAAATCGGCAAACGAGCTGCGAGACAGTGCGACCATCGAGGATGTTGAGACTTGGGGTATTATGTCCGAGCTGTGCGGGCGCATTGGCTCGGTGATTAACTTTAACGCCTTGAGCGTGGACGATCTGGTCCAGATTGCGTATGAACAGTACCTGCCCAAGTACAACAACATGATGGGAAATGGCGCCAAGATGGAGCTGATGGCAGATGCTGCTCGCCTTGCGGCGAAGCGCGCGGTTAAGGAAGGTGCCGGCGCGCGCGGCATGCTCCGTCAACTGCGTCCCCTTATGATGTACGCCTGGAGGGACATGCGGGAAGATACCTATATTTCCCGTGCGACCTTGGTCGTGAGCGACGGGGAACTTGCGGTTGCGTACGAGCGCTCTCATGAGCCGCGGGGCTTTTTGCAGGAAGAGATGGGGGAGAATTCGCCCTTTCTGAACGGGAGAGAGATTGAAGCCCTGGCGTTGGTAAGCGACTGGATGGAGCATGAGGACGAGGACGAGCATAAGCCGTATCAGCCTGAGTTTGCTTGGCTGGCGGATTTGGTGGACGGTTCGGCGCTCGACAAGATCGTGCAGGGCGGCAAGGCATTCGATCTTGCTGGGGTGTTGTTGCGCGGCGTTCCGTTTGATGGGCCGGAGCGCATTGCCGCCCACGAGCTGCTTAAGGCGTGCGCCTGCTACAACGACGTGCTCTATGCCGACAAGGAACAGTATCGCAACCTTGCTCAGGTGCTTACGCTCACCAAATTGGTGTACAAAAAATCGCCCGATTGCTTGCTGAGCCCGCTCGATGTGGTTATGAACGGCACGACTACGGGCAACGGTTTTCAGGGTCTTGGCGAGTGGGTCGATGCCATGAGCAGGTCCGAAAAGCCTTCGTTGGAAAAGTGGCAGTACCTGGCGGCCGGGGAGGCCCTGCGGATTTACGACCACTTTAGCAAGCGTCCCGACCAGGTAAAGGAGCTTGCCGCCGATGTGTCCCTGATGCGTGTCGCCCTCGCGGTGATCGACGCTGAGGAGCGCGAGGCGTTGGAATGCGATCTTGAGAAGCTGCTCGCTTCGTGCGAGTAGTCGCCGACTGCTTCTCTTTCCTTTCTTTTCTCAAGCGGCATAGATGCCATCGCTCAGCCGCCCTGCGTGAGTTTTTGTCCGCACGGGATGGTATTCAACACATGCAACAACTAAATCGGAGGTTTGACCATGGCTACGTGGAAGCAGAACTGTCAATCGAATCCGTCGTCTGCGGGCGACAAGGAGCTTTCTCCCTATCTTGCGCGCCAAAAGGCGATGCGCGAGTTTTTTGAGCGTGCGCTGTTTGTCCCCAAGGATCAGGACAACAACGGCCTGTACTTTTTTGGCGCCACAACGGGCTCGGGTAAAAACTACACGGCCGAGCAGGTCACGGCAGACCTGATTGCCGGCGGCTGGGATGAGTCGGGCTGTTTTAATAAATGTCCCGGTCGCCGTACTCTGGTGTTTGTGGTTCCGGGTAAGGACAACCGCGACAACTATGTTGCAAACGTGCGCGAATTGTTGGTTGAGCAGGGCATGAGTGACGATGATGCGGAGCGCATGGTGTTCGATCTTCCGCGAGCGGGCGAGAACATCAAAAACTGGATCGACGCCACGTTTGACAAGGGCAGCGTAAGGCCGCGCGATATTCCATGCCCCTTTGGAGCAAAGGACGAGGCCGTTCTTCGCGATATTGCGCACGCGTGGCGCGGCGTGATGGAGGTCGCCGATGACCTTTTGGGCCTTTTGGACAAGAAGGAGCGTCTGGGAAGCGTTGTCGACCGCCTGACTCCAGGGCTGTGGGATAAGCTGGCGTTGGCAGACGCGAGCTTGCGTCGAGCGGTGAGCCGTGGACGCCAGAGCATCACGCGTGGCATTGAGGAGATTCCCCGGATTTGGCCCTCGGCATTGCTTAACGATAAGCGCGCGCCGCATGTAATTGCATGCACGCCGCAAAAGCTCGTCAATAGAATCGATACGGTGACAGAAGCGGGCGTTGTGTTCTTTAACGCAGCGGTTGCCGACGAATGCCTGTTTATCTTTGACGAGATCGACCATGCGAAGGCCGATATGCTGTCGATGCTGGCGGCGGGACATATGAAATTTCAGCCCGACGAGATGCTGCGTATTCTTGACCGTCATTTTAATGGCGGCGTGGTTGATCCTCTGCTGCTGGGAAATCGGGACCAGTGGATGGCGGTCTATACGCATGCCTCGACCTCGGGCGAGCACGAGGGGTCAAACGCGGCAACGGGCAAGGTTTCGCGCGCAAGTGTGGAGACGGCTGCCGAAGAGATCGCCAAGGGTGCCAAGCGTATTCAAAAGATGATCGCTGCGTGTATTCAGGATATGGAGCTGCAGCAGCCTTTTGCCCTGTCTGACAAGGCGAAAGACGAGCAGCTTGCCGGTCGTCATCTGTTTGGCAGCGACGATATTTCGGTGGGCGATGGCCTGTCGAATCCCTTGCGCTATGAGCTCGATACTCGCCGCAACCGCAACATGATTACGTCTTGTGGGACGGACGAGCAGCAGACCGTCAATAAGGCGGTGCGCCGTGCGCGCGGCCTTGTCAGGATGGTGGTGGGCCATCTTGCCCGCTGTGCCACGCTTATGGACAAGCTGTACTACGGCAGCATTTCGTACAAGGACGATCTTTCGCGCAAGAATATCATCGATGCCCTGGGCATTAGGAACGACCAGACCAACGAGAAATACTTCTGGAATTCGTTGATGCTGGCGCTGTTCTTTAAGGACCGCAAGAACGATGAAATCGATGCCGTTGACGACTCGATGTATGCGCGTGGTGTTGACTACCTGGTGATGGAAACCACCATCGACCATATGTTTACCACGTACCTGACTAATCACGGCATTGAGCGCATGCCCGAGGCGTATCTGGCATCCATTGCCGCCAAGGCTCCCTGTGTGTGCATGAGCGCCACCTGGAATGCACCGACTATTAAGAACTTTGACCTGGATTACCTGGACGAAGTGCATGGCGTGGTTCGTAAAGATGCCTGGATTGGCGAGCTCAACCAGGAGATCGTGCGGCAGACCAGGCTGTTCAACAAGCAGGCGGCAACGATGTACGCCGTCGACGTCGTTTGGGTTGACGAGTCCAAGAAGCTTGCCGGCATGGCGGCCGTGGCCGGCGGCGCCTATGGCGGCGGTATCGTGTCGCCCGACGAGGTGTACGAGCATGTGATGGGATTCTTTGACCAGATTGGCGTGAGCGAAGGGCTTGCGGCGTGCCTGCGCCGAAAGATTGCCGACAGGGTGACCACGAGCGATGCCGAAAGCATCGAGTTTGAACTAAAGCGTCTGAGCAAGACGCTCGTTGCCGTGAGCGCCTGGGCGCGTGGCGTGGCGCGCAGTGAGCAGCAGGCGGGAGCCATCTTTACGACACGACACATGGGAAACCATGGCGACTTTAATAGTTTGGCGCTGGATCTTGCCCGCGAAATCGTTGCCGAACTGGTGATTAGGAACGTTAAGCATCCCGAGGCTTCGTACGAGAAGTCGCTCGAGGAGGCAAAGGATATGGTGCCGTGCTTTAACGCTGCGGGATGGGAGGAAGGTTGGCGCGGCGCTCAGGAACGTCTGAAGGACGGAGAGCCGACCCTGATGTTTATCAACCTTGCCGCTGGTGGCTTTTCCAAGAACCTTAAATACGAGGTGCCGGAGAGCCTGCGCAACACGGTGCGCCAGGTCGATTGTGGTTTTGGCAACGATGGGCGACATCCCAAGATGGACCTCGATTTTCTGTACGTGGAGTCGCCCACGAGCCGCTTGGCTTGGGGAGTCGATATGAGCTCAAAGAAGTTTGACCAGCAGGCGCTGCTTGGCGTGGTCGAACAGGAGGAGCTCGTGACGCGCGGTGAGATTCCGTTTATCCAGAAGCGCCATCGTGTGCGCACGGTACTGGCGGGCGCCGGCGGAAAACTGCCGGTGCGCGACACCCTCTCGTACCAGGTCGAAGGCGCTCGCATCGTGGCGCAGGCGGTGGGCCGCTTGATGCGTACGAGCGTAAAGATGCTCCATGTGCAGGTAATGCTCGATCGCGAAATCGCCGCCGATTGCGATTTTTCGTTCTTGCACGATTTGCCGATGGGCTACGAGCTGGAGCAGGTGGTTGGCGCCTGTGCGGCCGTCAACAATCACATGGCGGACAAGAAGCAGCACGCTGCCAGTAAGCAGCAGAACCTTGCTGCCTTTAGGAACAACCTGGCGAAAGAGAAGCACGAAAAGCTGGCGTGGAAGGTTGCCTCGCTCGATGCGCGCGAGGAAGATCTGGCCGCTTTCGATGACGAGCGCAATTTTTATCTGCATCATTTTTGCCTGCCGTGGGAGGAGCTTGCGAGCTATCCTGCACGCAAAAGCACCGCACTGCACATGCCGTTTGCCGCGAGTGGCTATGCGTATGCGCAGGGCGGAGCGTGTAAGGTGCCGCATTTTGAATTTCCCAGCTACGATGGCGAGCCTGTTGAGCAGATTGCCGCTCGCCTGGAGGAATGTTGCCGCTACGACAAGGGATTAAAGGGCGCGACGGTTCGTCAGATAAGCCAAGCGGCGGCGCGCGTACCCGAGCTGCTTTCGATTCGCGAGGTGCGCGAGCGCTGGTCACGCGACGGGGTGCCCGCGACGCTGCAGCCGGCGGCGACGGCACATATGACACCCTATATGTTTCAGGCGGTATACCTGGGAGAACTGGGAGAGTCTGCCGGCAGGGCCATCTTCGAGGCGTATTACGACGGTCGCTATTCGCTTACTCGTGGCGATGCAGCCCATGCCGAGACGGGCGGCGATTTTGAGGTGCTCGATGCCGCTGGCAACAAGACCGGCGTGTGGATCGATTTTAAGCACTATCGCATCGGCGCCTACGAGGCCTACAGGCGCTCCGGCGGCGAGACTACGGACGCAGAGCGCTTTAAGGCAAAGGCTCAAAAAGTCGGGGCGAAGCGGCTGCTGATCGTCAATGTTTTGGCTGACGAGGCGGCGCTGGAGCTCCGCCAAAAGCCAATCGATGACGAGGGGATGGTGTTCTCCTTCCCCTATATGGCAACTGATGGAGCAATCAACCTGGAGATGATGGAGACGATCGGCCGTGCAATCGAAGCATAACCAGCCGTGTGGTCTGGGAGACATCGCTGTGTCCGAGCTCGTATTGCAGCTCGATGCCGCGGCTGCCGAGAAGCGCTACTCGGTCTTTTGGTGCAACGTCGGCGATGCGGACAAGCATGCCGTGGCAAACTTTATGGCCGATGTGTGCCAGACAGGTAAGGTCGTCGCGCTTACGCAGCTCGAGGACAACCGCGTCTTTCTGATGGTCAAGGCGGGCGCGCAGACGGGTGACCTGAGCGCTTCGCTCGACCATGAGCAAATGGTTCCGATTAAAACTCATTGGAACGAGCTGGATGATTACATCGCATTGCGTCTGCTGTTCAACTCGTGCTCGCAATTTGAGGGGATCGAGGACGAGATTCCCAATGATACGGGGCACTTGTATGTTGTAAGCGCCAAGGGTGCTCGCCGCGACGCCATTGAGGAAGCTGGAACGGGCCCTGCCAAGATTGAGACGGTCGAGACCGTTATCAACGAGGATTGCACCTTCGAACTTAAGATCCGAACGTTTACCAAGCGACGGGTGCTCATCGGTCGTGCGGCAGGCGACAAGAAGGAGCTCGAGAAGATTAACAGCCAGGTTGGTTACAGGCTGTCGCCCGTGGCTTCGGTGGTGCTGGCTCACGGACAACGTGACGAGTACATCCTGCGCCGCGCCAAGGGCGATAAGCCGTCCAAGCGCCGTGATCTTACGTTTTCGGCCCAAGCGGAAAAGGTCGCCTATACCAAGAAGGGCATCCTGTACCGAGAGCTGCAGATCCTCGAGCGCCGGTACGGCGACTTTGCCCGGGTGTCGCTCAGGGAGTATCCGCGCAAGAGCTTCTACGAGGTTTTGAAAAGCGAGCGATATGCCCGCGTGGTTGCGGAGCGCGCGGTGGGACAGCGGGTTGTGGTGTCGTTTGCGCACAAAGGGCTTGCTGGGGTGGCGCGCCAGTTGGTCGATCGACTCAACGATTCCTCGTGGGGCGTGTGCGCGTCGTATGGCGGGAAGGATGTGGATCCGCTGGCGTGGAATATCGTCATGGTGCCCAACGAGGTCGCCGAGAACGATGGCTATGCCCTGCACGCTGGCGTGGTTGAGCAACATGTGACGCCGGACGTGTGCGAGCCGCTGTTTAAGGCGGCGTCGAATGCAAAGGTGTGCGGCGCACAGGAGGGAATCCTGGGCGCCATGCTCAAAGAGCTGTTGGTTAAGCAGGATGTTGCCGACGGCCGGGTGAAGGCGTTTGACCTTGGCTCTTTTGGCGTTGGGTCGGTGACGGTCTGTGGCGTGGTCAATGTCCCGCGCAAGGAGAAGGATAAGGTTGAGCTGGATGAACGCCTCGCAACGCTAACGATTGGTGTCGACGGGACCATGGACTACACCTCGCATCCCATCGAGGACGGTCCTGTGGACGAGATGGAGCTTGAACTGCTGACGTCGGACGGCAAACTCGACAAGGATGCCTACATCTTTGACGTGCGGGCAGGCGAACGATCTATGTTGGCACGCGTGCGGGACACGGGCTTGACGACCTTCTCCAACACTTTTGTGACCTTGGTGCGCGATTACCAGCTTACGGGTAAGGCGG
>CAUCTV010000004.1 GCA_958445895.1 uncultured Collinsella sp. | reverse complement strand
TGGACGAGAACTTCGTCCACCGCATCAAAAACTTCTCGGGCTACACCGCCGAGATTATCCAGCACGAAATCGACCATTGTCGCGGAATCGTTATATAGTTCCGCCGATTCAAGAAAGCTCCCTGCAGCAAAACAACTGCAGGGAGCTTTTCATAGTGCGGAGCTTCTATCCCACTAGCTCTGGCGGTAATGGTCAAAGAAGTCAGCGAGGTCTTCGAGGGACTCCTTGAGCACTTCCATGCGCGGCAGGTACACGATGCGGAAGTGGTCGGGCTCGGCCCAGTTAAAGCCGCCGCCGCGGGTGATCAGGATCTTCTTCTCGTGTAGCAGGTCAAGGGCAAACTGCTCGTCATCGGTGATGTTGAATTTCTTGACATCCATCTTGGGGAAGATATAGAACGCCGCACGCGGCTTGACCACCGAGATGCCGTCAATCTTGTTGAGCGCCTCATACACAAAGTTGCGCTGCTCGTAGACACGGCCGCCGGGACGGATGTAGTCGTTGACGGACTGGTGTCCACCGAGTGCCGTCTGGACGATTGACTGAGCCGGCACGTTGGAGCACAGGCGCATGTTCGAGAGCATGTTGATGCCCATAATAAAGTCGCTCATGCAGCGCTGGTTGCCCGAAAGCACCATCCAGCCAATACGATAGCCCGCAATCATGTGCGACTTGGAAAGGCCGCTAAAGGTGACGCAGGGCAGGTCGGGAGCGAGCGAGGCAATCGAGACGTGCTCGTAGCCGTCCATGCACAGGCGGTCGTAGATCTCATCAGCAAAGATCATCAGCTGATGCCTGCGTGCAACCTCGACGATACCCTCGAGCACCTCGCGCGGATAGACGGAACCCGTGGGGTTGTTGGGGTTGATAATGACGAGGGCCTTGGTCGCGCTCGTGATCTTGGACTCCATATCCTCCAGATCGGGATACCAATCCGCTTGCTCATCACACAGATAGTGAACGGGATGACCGCCGGCAAGGGTTGCGCACGCCGTCCAGAGCGGATAGTCGGGGCTGGGGATCAGAATCTCGTCGCCATTGTCGAGCAGTGCGTTCATCGAAAGCTGAATGAGTTCGGACACGCCGTTGCCCGTGTAGATGTGCTCCATCTGAACATTGGGCAGGCCCTTGATCTGCGAGTACTGCATGATCGCCTTGCGCGCGGAGAACAGTCCGCGCGAGTTGGAATAGCCTTCGCAGTCGGGCAGCTGCTGGCGCATATCCTTAATGACCTCATCGGGCGTGCGAAAACCAAAGGGCGCAGGGTTGCCGATGTTGAGCTTGAGGATGCGCTCGCCTTCGTCCTCCATACGGGCGGCTTCATCGACGACGGGGCCGCGGACGTCGTAGAGGACGTTGTCGAGTTTGGTGGATTTAGAAAAAGTACGCATGGGGACGCTCCTTGCAATTTGGGCTGAGGGATTGAGTTCGGGCTTGGAAACGTTGCGGGGCGATGATGTCTCGCCTTGATCGGCGTCACCGGCGAGCAGCCAGGTAACATCGACCTCCAAAATACGGGCGAGCAGCTCTGCCACATCACGCCGCGGGATCGTCTTGCCGCTCACATATTGGCTCATCTGACTCTTGCCGAGTTTTTTGCCGAGCATCTCCGATGCGCGGATCACGTCCGACTGGCGAACGTCGCGATCGGACATAGCCTGTCGCAGGCGATCGCTAAACGTCTCTTGGGCCACAGGAACCTCCTTGCTGGCAAAGTTCAATTTATAGAACACGAATTGAACCAAGGTTCAATTTAGCAAGCAGTATAGCGCCGTGCTCTTTCGAAAAGTTCAATTTCAATAATAAAGCGAACCACACCTCGAGATTTATCCCAAAGCGACAACGGTATGCGCTCGCCTAGAGATATTCGAGAAAACGAGCGGCGGCAAGCGAAACGTCGGCCGTTCGATATATGGCGTTAATCTGCCGATGGGGACGTCCCTCGAGCGGACGAATGGCGACATTGAACTGGCAGCGCCGCAAGATGAGCGCCGGAAGGATGCTCACGCCCAAGCCGTCCTCGACCATGGCCATAATCGCATAGTCATCCCAGGTCGACAGTTTTGAGCGCACCGTCAGCCCCGCCCGACGGAACAGCGGCGTAATCTCGTCATCGGTGCCGCGTTCCAGCAGAATAAACTGCTCGTTGGCCAAGTCGGCAAGCGAGACGGCCCCCTCACTAGCAAGCAGAGAGTCTGTCGGCACCACCGCCATCAACTCGTCGCGCACCAAAGATCGCGATGTCATGCCATTTTCTCGGGACTCATGCGGGATAAAGCCCAGATCGCAGCGGCCCTGCGCCACCCATTGTTCAATCTCTGAATAGTCGCCCATCAGTAACTCGTAATCGACGTCTGGATAATCGGCGCGAAAACGCGCGATCACCGGCGGCAGCACGTGGGTCGCCACGCTCGAAAACGTACCGATGCAGATTTTGCCACGCATGAGCCCACGCATCTCATCCACACGCCGCTGCAAGCGAATGAATTCCTCGCAGAGCGCCTCGACAGCCGGCATGACCTGCCGCCCGTCGGCAGAAAGCGTCACGCCCTCGCGGCTGCGGTCGAGCACCTTAAAGCCCCAGTCGGCCTCGAGGTCGGCCACCATGCGGCTCACGCCCGATTGCGAATAGCTCAGGCGCTCTGCAGCACGCGTAAAGCTGCCGGCACGCACCGTCTCGAGCAGCACTTGCATCTTTTGGATATTGGTCTCCACGGTACACCCCCACCCTTGCATGAGTTTTTGTCATGTTTTCCATGCATTATATTCGCTTTTCTTCTAAAGCCAGTTCACCCATAGTGAACATGTTCGGATATATAGGGGATGTCAGCGCATGAACAACGGACTGTTTACGTACTTAGCAGCATTGCTATTGTTTGGCTCCAATGGCATCATCGCCGCTGCCATCGCGCTGCCGAGCTCCGATATCGTGCTCCTGCGCACGTTTTTGGGCGCTCTCACCCTTGCCGCCATCCTCTTCATAACCAAGCGCCATAACCTGCAGGCTCCGTCTCGCCCCCGTGAGGCCGCAGCGCTCATCGTCTCGGGCGCCGCGCTGGGCGCCAGCTGGATTTTCCTGTTCCGCGCCTATCAGACGATCGGTGTTGGCATCTCCTCGCTGTTGTATTACTGCGGCCCCATCATCGTTATGGCCCTCTCCCCGCTCATTTTTGGCGAAAAGCTGACCGGCGGCAAAATCGCCGGGTTTATCGCCGTTGCCTGCGGCGCCTTTCTCATTGCGGCACAAGGTCTAGGCGGCAATATGCCCATTGCGGGTATCGCTTGCGGCATCGCCTCGGCCTTCTGCTACGCGTTGATGGTCATCGCTAGCAAGGGTGCGCCACACGTCGAAGGCCTCGAAAACTCCGCGCTCCAGGTGAGCGCCGCCTTTATGACCGCGCTGGTCCTTACGCTCCTCACGCAGGGCGCCCCCTCGTTCCTCTCCCCCAGCATTGCCGCCGGCATCGATTGGCGCGCCGTCGCCATGCTCGGCGTCGTCAACACCGGCATCGGCTGCCTGCTCTACTTTAGTGCTGTCGCCAAGCTGCCCGTGCAGACCGTCGCGGTTGTCGGCTACCTCGAGCCGCTTTCGGCAGTCGTGTTCTCCGCCGTCCTTTTGGGCGAGACCATGACGCCAATCCGCCTCATGGGCGCCGCGCTCATCATCGGCGGCGCGGTCTTTTGCGAACTCGCCGGCAAACGCGCAAGCACCAAGGCCGGTATCGCCCAGGCAGCACGCGCTTAAGGGACATTTTCTCGGGGCGCATGCGGGATAAAGCCCAGGTCGCAGCGCCCCTGCACCTCACAGGAGATGCAGGGGCGCTTTGCATTTCAGTAAAGCCCTCGGCTACGAACGACGCGGCTCGGGAACCACAAGCCTATCGGGGCTCGCGCCCTCGGCATCCATCAGGCTCACGTAGCGAATCGATGGGTCATCGTAGGTCGCGTAGTAATAATTGCCCGTACGCGCGCTAAAGCATCCGGTGTAGATGGTCTTCTCGAACTTGCCGTCGCCCATCTTGGACGCTCCCTCGATCATCGCCACGCCCTCGAGCGAACGGAACATGCGGACGACGTTTTCGGCCTCGCTGCCCTTTTGCGGGTAATTGGCATTGAGGTAGGCCGCCTTTACAAAACGGCTCGGCGAATAGCAGTCGCCCGGAATACCGCGCATGCCGGCACCAGCGCCATAAGGCTTGAGCTCGGCGGCGCGCCATGTCGCCGTCTGCGGAAAATCGCTGGTGGCGGTGATATAGGTGCGCAGGTTTTCCATATGCCACGGGAAGGTGGGCTGATTGGCAAGGGTGTCGACCGGATCGTCGTATACATGCAGGCCGTCAGCCATCATCTCGACCACGATGCTACGCTGGCTGTCGCCGATAATCCAATGGAGCAGCGACACGCCCAGCCCCTCTCCGGCAGATTTGGCGACAATCACCGTGTCGCGCAGCGCGGCCTCGACCTCATCGACCGTCGAGAACGTCGCTGCCACCCACAGGGGAAACTCATAGGCCGCGATATTGGTCTTGCCGTCGACAGGGTCCTCGGCATACTCGGCATAACCCGGGAAATTGAGACCCGCCACGGCGAGGCCCGCATCGTTGCCGCAGTCGAAGAACATAGGGTAGTTCTTGTAATCGATGCACATACCGATCACCGCGTGTGCCGCCGACGCATCGTCGATAAACGAATACGGAATGTGAAACCCGCGCGGCATCACGCGAACCTGTTGGCCGTAGTCAAAGCTCCAGTCGAGGTTGCGGCCCAGATACATGTGGCCAGAATTATCGGTAAATCGAATGCTCGTACACATAGCGCCTCCTAGCTTTACGTTCTTGCTAAGGTTATTGTCACCAAACAAAAAGGCGCTAAACACAAAAGCCCGGACATGACAACAATGTCACGCCCGGGACAAAAACGACGAAGTGCGGTGCTTTGGTCCCCTTAGACCAACTTTCCAAGACAGTGGTCGATCATATGCTGGACCATCTGCGCCTCGAAGCCCACAAAGTCCTGCTTGCGCTCGCGCATCTTGCCATCGACGATCTGGTCAAAGGCAACCTTGCACTTGATATAGCGCGTGGACTTGGTGACCTCCTCGTGCGTCAGGCAGCTCTCCTCCATCTTGCTGGCGCCCAGGCCAAACACCAGACGGGGGTTGTAGAGCACGTGAGGCTCGCCGGCGTCGTCCAGGTAGACGCAGACCTTCTTGGTAACGCCGATCTGGTTGGCGGCCAAGCAGCCGGCATCATCGAGCGACTTGATGGTATCGATCAGGTCCTGAGCAACCGACTCGTCCTCGACGGTCGCAACCTCGCAACGCTGGGACAGGATAGCCTCGTCGTGGCAAAGCTCTTTAATCATACGTTCCTCCATAGGGGTCGTTGTAACCGCTTAAGTATACGGTACCCACACATTTTCATGCGATAAATACCGTCCGTCTGTTACAAAGCGCCGAACATCAACATGCGAGGAACAGCAAGGTTGTAAAGGCGATATAGTAAATGAGTTCGTGTCAATCGGCCTAAACTCGGGGCCGAACAAGGAAAGGGTATGCATGGACGAACTTTTTCACGTCAGTGAGCGCAAGTCCACAATCGGGACCGAACTTCGCGCTGGACTGACAACATTCCTGGCGATGGCCTACATCATCGCCGTCAACCCCGCAGTGCTCTCGGGCGCTGGCATTGATGCGGGAGCGCTCGCCTGCGCCACCTGCCTGGGCGCCGGCATCATGACCATCTGCATGGGCATCTTCGCCAACCGCCCGCTCGCCTGCGCGTCGGGTCTGGGCATCAACGCCATGATCGCGGGCATCGCCACCACCATGTGCGGCGGCGACTGGCACGTGGCCATGAGCGTTATCTTCCTCGAGGGTATCGTCATCTTGCTGCTCGTCCTGTGCGGCCTGCGCGAGGCCATCATGGACGCCATCCCCGTGGTCCTGCGCCACGCCATCTCGGTGGGTCTGGGCCTGTTTATCGCCATGATCGGCCTGTGCGACGCCGGCATCATCACCGCTGGCGCCGGTACGCTCGTCGGCCTGGGCGACATCGCCTCCCCCACCTTTATCGTCGGCATCATCTCCATCGTCGTGACGGTTGCCCTGGCTTCCCGCAACGTGCCGGGCTCGCTGCTCATCGGCATCATCGTCGCCGTTATCGCCGGAATCCCGCTGGGCGTCACCCATGCGCCCGAGGGCCTCATCGCACCGCTCGACTTCTCGACCTTCGGCGCCCCGTTTGCCAGCACTGCCGACGGCAACCTTGCCATCGTGAAGGTCCTGACCGACCCGATGCTGCTCGTCGTTGCCTTCTCGCTGCTCATGAGCGACTTCTTCGACACCATGGGCACCGCGATGGCCGTCGCCAAGCAGGGCGAGTTCTTGACCGAGGACGGCAATGTCGAGGACATCCGTCCCATCCTGGTCGTCGACTCCGTGGCCGCTGCTGCCGGTGGCTTTATGGGCGTCTCCTCCATCACCACCTTCGTCGAGTCCACCTCTGGCGCTGCCGACGGTGGCCGCACGGGCCTCACCTCCGTCACCACCGGCGTGCTGTTCATTCTCGCCGCGTTCTTCTCCCCCATCGTCACCATCGTTTCCAGCGCCGCCACCTGCGGTGCTCTGGTCTACGTCGGTTACCTCATGATGAGCGAGGCCTCCGAGATCGACTGGTCCGACGTGTCGCAGGGTTTCCCGGCGTTCATGATTGTCGCCGGCGTGCCCTTCACCTACTCCATCTCTGCCGGCATTGGCCTGGGCTTTATCGCCTACGTGATCGTCGCGCTCTTTAAGGGCGAGGCCTCCAAGATCAAGCCGCTCATGTGGATCGCAGCCTTCGCCTTCCTCGTCTACTTCTTTGTAGCGTAGGCGCAAGATTCGCAATACCAAACAGCAAAGCGCGGAGTCGCATCGAGCGGCTCCGCGCTTTGCTTTTAAAGCCAGGCACCACACGGACACGCGATGTATTGCTTCGCAAGTTTTGGACGTTTTGCTCTCCAAACGGCACTACCGACGGCTACATCCTGCAGATATGCTGGATATAACCGCATAGGCCCTATGAGGATGGGAGTAACCATGGCCGCCTTGTTCACGACCCCCAAGCGCAATGACAAAACCTCTGGAGCCCATTTTGTCGAGCCCGACCTGCGCCGTCGCACGCTGCTCGCACACGGCAGCTGGCGCCGCGTGACGCGCCGCATCGTTGTAGGCGCCGTATGCGCGCTTACGGTAAGCTCGCTGCTCATGCCGAGCATCTCGCTCGCAGCCGAGTGGGTGGACGTTGGCGGCGTCCGCCACGAAGCGGCCGCGGGCCCCACGGGAGACGCCGCCGGTACCTGGTCATGGGATGGCGCCGATGACATGAAGCTCAACGGCTATAACGGCGGCGCGATCGAGGCAGCGGGCAAGCTCAACGTGAGCTACGAGGGCAACAACACCGTCACTAACGACGACGGCCGCGGCATCAAGGTTAAGGATGGCGCGAACGAGAACGCCGAGCTTAATATTCAGGGCGACGCGTCCAGCACGCTCAACGTGACATCTTCTCGTGACGCCATCACTTCCGCCGGCAACATCAACATCGACGGCGCTGGCACTGTCAACGCCACGAGCACCGAGCACGATGCCATCGATGCCGGGGGCGATGTCACCATCAAGGGCTCGGGAAACGTTAACGCCACGGGCGATTCGGATGGCATCAGGGCCGACGGCAACATCACGATCGACAACAGCGGAACCGTCACCGCCAAGGCCACCGAGGATCAGGGTATCGATGCTAACGAGAACCTCATCATAAAGGGCGGCGGCAAGGTAGAGGCAAGCTCTATCGAGGACAATGCGATTTGGGCCGACGGCAGTATCGAGATCTCGGGTGGCAGCCAGGTCAAGGCAAGCTCCGAGGAAGACGCCGCCATCGACGGTAAAAACAGCCTCACGGTCACGAACGCTTCCCTCAACGCAAGTGGCGTTGGGTATGGCATCTATGTCTACAAGGGCATCACGCTCGATGGCGCGACCGTGACGATCCGCGCAAGCTCAGATGGCGGGGAAGTCAGCGCACTCTTCACCGATGAGGACGACATCGTCATCAAGAACGGCTCGACTGTGGATGCGCTCGCAGAAGGCAGGTTCTCGGTTGCAATCTCCACCAGTAATTTCTACTCCGGCGAAGCGGGTGGCCATATCTACATCAGCGACTCCGTTGTCAAGGCCATAGTCCGCTATGCCGAGACCGGCGGCGACGGCCCCGACCACTACAGTGGAGACCAAAACGACGAAATCATCCCTGAGTCCGAGGGCCTGAACATCGGCATCTTCGCGCAGACCAGCGAGGGCATCACGCCCGCGACCATCTCGATCGTCCGCAGCAGGGTCACGGCCGAGGGAGACACGGCGGCAATCTTCGCCCTTGCCATGAGCGCGGACGGCAAGGCGATCGGCACCATCGAAATCGAAGGAGCCACCATCCAGACGCCTGAAGGCGGCAAGGTCATTGACTATCGCAACAAGGAAGAACTCAGCGACGGCATCGTCTACGAGGCGGGTCAAACCATCGGCACGGGCGACGCCGTGATCGACTCCCCCTACAACGAAGCAGTCGCCAAGAGCACGGTCATCGTGCCTCCCGAGGAGACCAAGCCCGAGGAAAAGCACGGCAAGACCAAGCCAGAGGGTTCCAAGTCCGAGGGCACGAAGACAACCAAGACCGTTGCAGTTGCAGCCAAGGGAGCCAAGACCGTCGGCAAGCTCGCGGCAACCGGCGACACCTCGAACGCAGCCATCGTGGCAGCCGCCCTTGCGGGAACAGCCGCCATCGCCGCAGGCGCCCTGGCGAGTCGCAAACGCTCGTAAACACTTTTTCGCACAGGACGGGTGGATCGCAGCCCTTGCCTTCCCCGTCTACTTCTTCGTAGCGTAAGGGCAAGGCTGCAAAAGCTGAACAATAAAGCGCGGAGTCGCCATGCGGCCCCGCGCTTTTCTTTTAGCGTCGGTCCCTGCGCCGGCGTGCGGCCTATTTCTCCCCCATTTTGGCCATTTTGCCCTCCAAACGGCACTACCGCCGGCAACATCCAGCAGATACGCTGAACCTAGCCGTATAGGCCCTATGAGAACGGGAGCAACCATGGCAGCCTTGTTCACGACCCCCAAACGCAATGACACTACCGCCGGAACCCATGTTGCCGAACCCGACGTTCGCCGTCGCATAGGACTCGCGCACGGCAGCTGGCGCCGCGTGACGCGCCGCATCGTCGTAGGCGCCGTGTGCGCGCTCACGGTGAGCTCGCTGCTCATGCCGAGCGTCTCGCTCGCGGCGGAATGGGTCAAGGTCGGCGGCAACAAGTACAACACCGCGGCGAGCGACGAGGCCGGTACCTGGTCGTGGGACGGCGCCGACGACTTGAAGCTCAACAACTATAACGGCGGCGAGATCCAGGCCGCAGGCAAGCTCAACGTGAATTACTCGGGGACCAACATCGTCACTGCCGAATGGATCGAAGGCATCAACGTTTCTCATGGCACTAACGAGAACGCCGAGCTCAATATCCAAGGCGACGCGGACAGCACGCTCAGCGTGACATCTACTGAGGACGCTATCCTCTCCACGGGTAATATCAACATCGACGGAGCCGGATCCGTCAACGCCACGAGCACTGGGTTTGACGCCATAAATGCCGGGGGTGATCTCGCTATCAAAGGTTCGGGCAACGTCAACGCCACGGGTGCATCGGATGGCATCAGGGCAAACGGTAATATCACGATTGACGACAGCGGAGCCGTCACCGCCAGGGCTACCGAGGACAAGGGTATTGGAACCGACAAGAACCTCACCATCAAGGGTGGCGGGACGGTCGAGGCAAGCTCAGCTGATGGTGAGGCCCTTTGGAGCGGCGGCAATATCAACATCTCGGACGGCAGCCAGGTCAAGGCAAGCTCCGAGAAAGACGCTGCCGTCGAGGCCAAGGGCAGCCTCGCAGCCACAAACGCCTCCCTCAACGTAAACGGTGTTGAATATGGCGTCTATGCCCACAAGGGCATCACCCTCGATCATGCAAACGTGACGGTCCGTGCAGGTAAAGGCAGATACGGTGGCGCCATCGCCCTCTTCACCTACCAGGACGACATCGTCGTCAAGAACGGCTCCACCGTGGACGCGTTTGCGGAAGGCGAGGTTTCGGCTGCATTCTCCACCAGAAACGTTCGACCCAACGAGAAGGGCGGCCACATCTACATCAGCGACTCCGTTGTCAAGGCCATAGCCCGCTATGTCGAGAACGGCGACGGCCCCATCCCCTACAGCGAAAACCAAGATGGCGAGACGAGCCCCGAGCCCCAAGGCGAGAACATCGGCATCATCGCCCAGACCAGCGAGGGCGTCACACCCGCAGTCATCTCGATCATCCGCAGCAAGGTAACGACCGAAGGAGATACAGCGGCAATCTTTGCCCGTGCCATGAGCGCTGACGGCAAGGCAATCGGCACCATCAAGATTGAGAACGCCGCCATCCAGACGCCCGAAGGCGGCAAGGTCATTGACTATCGCAAGCTCCGTGACGGCATCTACGAGGCAGGCCAAGCCATCGGCACGGGCGACGCCACGGTCGACTCCCTCTATATCAAAGCAGTCGCCAAAAGCACGACCATCGCACCTCCCGAGGTAGCCAAGCCGGAAGACCCCAAGCCCGACGAGACCAAGCCCGCAGAAAGCAAGCCCGCGGAGTCCAAGCAGGACCCCAAGCCCGAGGGCGCAAAGACGACCAAGACCGTTGCGGTTGCAACCACGAAGGCCAAGGCCACCAGCGTGCTCGCGGCAACCGGCGACACCTCGGGTGCGGCCATCGTGGCAACCGTCCTTGCGGGAACAGCCGCTATCGCCGCAGGCACCATGGCGAGCCGCAAGCGCTCTTAGACGCCTCTGCGCACATGGCAGCTCCCGCGAAGGCCCCGAGTCCCAGCACCGTTTAACAACGCCACCGCCGAGCTCCCCTCCGGCGGTGGCGTTTTCCATATGCGTCCGCAGGGTATGCACGAGATTGTCTTTGGTCTAGCCCAACCTGCATGAGCCGGCGTGCGACAATGGGGGCCGTCGATATCACAACGCCGAGAGAAGCCCGTCATGGAAGCGCATCAAAAGCAGATAACCGTTCATGCACAGCATGCCGAAAGCGCACCAGTCATCTATCTTCCCGTGGTCATGGGCGACGGCGCGGAGGTTTATGAACGCTGCCGAGAGCTCAACTGCCCGCCCTTCACGCTTGTCGGCATTGGCAGCCTCAACTGGAATCGCGAGCTGAGCCCCTGGGGATGCGACGGAACCGTGCGCGATGCCGAGCCCTTTGGCGGTCAGGCTTCCGGATTTCTCGATGAGCTGTTGAACTGGATAATCCCAGAGGCCGAGTCGTCGCTTCCTCAGCCGCCCACCTGGCGCGGCATTGCCGGCTACTCGCTCGCGGGCCTCTTCGCGCTCTGGTCCCTCTGGCAAACCGACGCCTTTAGCCGCGCCGCAAGCGCATCGGGGTCGTTGTGGTTTCCCGACTTTGTCAATCGCGCCAGCACGGCCCCTTTTGCCGGCAACCCGCAGGCCGTCTATCTGTCACTCGGCAAAAAGGAAACCAAGACGCCCAACCGCATGATGCGGCACGTACTTGACGACACGCGCGCAATGGAAACGTTGCTCGTTGAGCGCGGCATCCTCACAACACTGGAACTCAACCCCGGCAACCACTTTGCCCAAACCGACCTGCGCATGGCGCGTGGCATCCACTGGGTTCTTGCGCACTAAAAAGCCGGCCATGCGCATCGGACGCATGGCCGGCTTTTTTAACTGAGTTGGACACAGCTGCTATTCGGCAGACCCTTCGAGTTCCGAGACATCAAACTCAAAGTCGTTACCCGGTAGGATGGCATTGAGCACAATGCCCACCAGCGAACCCACGGCAAGACCCGAAAGCGAAATGGTCACGCCGCCCAGCTCCAACACGATAGCACCGGCAGTGCTGTAAGCAATGCCGAGTGAAAGCACCAGCACCAGAGCGGCCACCAGCACGTTGCGGTTGTTCTGGAAATCGACCTGGTTCTCGATGAGGTTACGCACACCTACCGCACTGATCATGCCATAGAGCACGAGTGACACGCCGCCGATCACACACGCCGGCACGGCCGCAATGACAGCCGCGAACTTGGGGCAGAACGAGAGCACAATGGCGCAACACGCGGCAATGCGAATCACGCGCGGGTCGAACACGCGCGTCAGGGCGAGCACGCCAGTGTTCTCGCCATACGTGGTGTTGGCCGGAGCGCTAAAGAGCGAAGCCAGAATCGTGGCAAGACCATCACCGAGCAGCGTGCGGTGCAGGCCGGGGTCGGCGATGTAGTTACGCTCGCAAGTGGAGCCGATAGCGGAGATATCACCGATATGCTCGATCATGGTCGCAAAGGCCAGCGGCATGATGGTGATGATGGCCGTCGTAGCAAGACCGCTATCGAACTGCGGCCCAAAGAGCGCAAACACGGTGTTATCCCACACGATGGGCAAACCAACCCAGGGAGCGGCTGCGACGCCAGAGAAGTCGACCTCGCCCAGCGCAGCCGCAACGGCATAGCTCACCACAACGCCCAGCAGAATCGGCACAATCTTGACCATACCGCGACCCCAAATGTTGCAGATCACGATAACGGCAACGGCAATGACAGCCACAAGCCAGTTGGTCTGGCAGTTAGCAATAGCGGAACTTGCCAGGATCAAGCCGATGGAAATGACGATGGGACCAGTCACCACCGGCGGAAAGAAGCGCATGACGCGCTTGGCGCCAAACGCGCGGAACAGGGCCGCCAGCACCGGATAGAGCAGGCCGGCGCAGGCTACACCCAGGCAGGCGTAGGGCAAAAGCTCGGCCTCGCCGTTGGGTGCGATTGCGGCATAACCGGCAATAAAGGCAAACGACGAGCCCAAGAAGGCCGGCACCTTACCGCGCGACAGGAAGTGGAACAGCAGCGTGCCCAAGCCGGCGAACAAAAGCGTTGCCGACACCGAGAGACCGGTGAGCACGGGCACCAACACCGTGGCGCCAAACATCGCGAATAGATGCTGCAGACCGAGTAGGAACATGCGCGGGCGGCCGAGCGACGATGCATCGTAGATGGCATCGGTGACGGCGGGCGTCGAGGATTGGGACATGGAAGTCCTTTCACGATGGAAGGGCGATCAGGCATATCGGATAACCTGCCCGAACGATACGATCCGAACCATTGTACGCGATACGCAATGCCTCGCACGCGCCGCCACCTGCAAACGGTATCGTTACTTCCAAACGCGCTCGGCAATGCGCTTGACCAGAGCGATCTTTGCCCATTGCTCATCCTCGGTCAGCTTGTTGCCAATCTCGCAGCTGGCAAAGCCGCACTGGGGCGACAGGTACAGGTTCTCGAGCGGCACGTACTTTGCGGCTTCGCGGATGCGCTCGACGATGGCGTCCTCGTTCTCGAGCTCTGCCGCCTTGGTGGTCACCAAGCCCAGCACCACCTTCTTGCCGGGGGCAACGTACTTGAGCGGCTCAAAACCACCGGCGCGGGGTGTGTCGAACTCCAGATAGAACGCATCGACATTCTCATGTGCGAACAGGTACGGCGCGATGGGATCGTAGCCGCCCTCAAAGGCATAGGTGGAGTGGTAGTTGCCGCGGCATACGTGCGTGTTGATGACCAAATCGTCGGGCTTGCCCGCGATGGCGGCATTGTTGAGCGCCACGCCCAGCTCGCTCACCTTTTGCAGATCGACCGGGCTCATACCGGTCTTAGCCACAAAGTCGGTATCGCAGTAAATGCCCCAGGTGCAGTCGTCAAACTGGATATTGCGGCAACCGGCAGCGTACAGGTCGGCGATCACCGTGCGATAAGCGGCTGCAATTGCGTCGGCAAGTTCCTCATCGGTCTTATAGACAGCGCGCAGGCTCTCCTGCTGGCCATCGCAGCGGTCGAGCGTAACCTCCGAGAACGTCTGGATCGGCGCCGGAATGGTCTGGCGCGCAACCTGGCCCTCGCCCTCAAGCACCTTGACAAACTTAAAGTGCTCGACGAAGGGGTGGTTCTCGCCGCTGATGGGGCCGGTCACCACGGCGGTGTCAGCCGTGGTCTCCTCGTCGTGGAACATATAGCCCGTACGCGAGGTGCGGCGTTCAATGCCGTTGAGCCCCCACATAAAGTCGAGGTGCCAGTAACTGCGACGAAACTCGCCATCGGTAATCACCTGCAGGCCAGCGGCCTTTTGCTTGTCCACCAGGTCGCGAATAGCCTCATCCTCGACGGCCTTAAGCCCCTCGGCATCAAGTGTGCCTGCCGCATAGGCAGCGCGGGCATCCTTTACGGCCTGCGGACGAAGAAAGCTGCCGACGATATCAGTGCGAAACGGCGCGTTCGGTTGAATTGAAGTGCTCATGGACATCTCCCTTTGCATTGGTTGCTTTACTGGGACAGAGTATGAGCGCTCATATAGCCATCGTAAAATATACATTTATAATAGTTTGATATAGATGCTTCCTATATCAGTTGGGACTGCCATGAAGAGATTTGACCTGTGCAGGACGCAGCAGTCTAGATATGCTGACGGATCGCGTCGATATAGGCTTGACCGTAGCGCGTAAGCGTCGTGTTCTTGCGCGTGATGATGCCGATCTCCATGTACTCATCCACATCGAGCGGAATCGAGATAATGCCGGGGCCGTTGAGTTCGTGGCTAATCACGCCCGAGCACACCGTGTAGCCGTTGAGGCCCATGGCCAGGTTGAACAGCGTCGCACGGTCGCGCACGCGGATATTCTTGCGACGCTCAAACGTCGAGGTCAGCTCCTCGGAATAGTAAAACGAGTTGTAACTGCCCTGCTCGTAGGACAGGAACGGGTAGTCTTCCAAGTCCTCGAGCGTCACGCTGGAGCGGGCCGCCAGCGGATGGTCGGCACAGACGAAGACATGCGGCGTGGCGCAGAAGAGCCCTTCGAACACGAGCTCGTTGGCCACCAGCATGCGCTCGATGACCTCGCGGTTGTGCTCCGACAGATACAGGATGCCGAGCTCGCTTTTCATATGCGCGACGTCCTCGATAATCTCGTGGGTCTGCTCCTCGCGCAGGGTAAAGTCGTAGCGCGCGGCATCGAACTCGCGGATCACATCGACAAATGCATTAACGGCAAAGGAATAATGCTGGCAGCTCACACTAAAGTGCGGCACCTGCTCGGACGTGCCTTTGTACTTGCCCTCGAGCAGGTCGGCCTGGTCGAGCACCTGGCGCGCGTAGCCCAAGAAGGTCTCGCCTTCCTCGGACACAATGACGCCCTTGTTGGTGCGCTCAAAGATGTGTACACCCATCTCGTTTTCGAGATCGCGAATTGACGCGGTAATCGAAGGCTGCGACACAAAGAGCCGGCGCGAGGCCTCGGTGATGCTGCCGCATTCGGCAACTTTGACGACATATCTGAGCTGCTGGAGCTTCATGGCTTTCTCCCTAGACGTTCGTGACGTCGAAACCCGTCGCGTCCATCTGACGCATAAACGACGGCATCTCCCCCGTCGCGGCGCAGGCGGCAATCTGATGCAGAGCCCCGGCAACCGCATCATCTGCCGCAGCGCCGATATGCCAGCGCGCGGCAGCCGTGACGGCCTCGTTGGCATTGGCGACTGCAACGGAATTGGGAACGGCATCGATCATGGGCAAATCGTTATCGGAATCGCCGAATACGGCCACCTCGTCGGGCGTCAGGCCCAAAGCGCGCGCCAGCTCCAGCGCAGCACAGCCCTTGTCCCAGCCGGTCGGAAGAACGTCGAACAGGCGCACGCGGTTGTTGGGAAACACGAGCGAGAGCTCCGGCACCTCGGCGGCAACACGCTCGCGCAGCTCGGCGAGCTCCTCGCGCGAACGGGCACTCCAGATATTCGCCTTGTATACCGGGGCATCGTCAACGACAGGGCGACAGGGAGCCTCTTCGCCCTTGAGCCACGCGTTGCCGCCTGACTCCATGGCGCGACGCACACGCTCGGGATCGCTTGTCACGCAATAGGCGTCGTTGTCCCAAAAGTCATCACCCAGACGGTAGACCTTCAAATAGGTATCGTCGGTCTCTTGCTCCAGGTAGTCGGCCAGGCGCATAAGGGCATCGCTATCAGTTGCGCGCGAGGCAACCGCCTCGCCATCGACAAACATCACCTGGCCGTTGCAAAACGCGCCGGTCGAGAAGCACTCGGAGCGATTGCGGAACATCCAGCTCATCGCGGACGGCTGGCGACCCGAAACCGGGCCAAAATGCAGGCCCGCCGCCTGCATGGCATGAATGCCCTCGATGGCGCAGTCGCTGGCGCCATCGTGTCCAGCAGGAATCAGCGTATCGTCCATATCGGTCAGAACAAGTTTGATCATAAGGTCCCCTCGGTCATTCTTTATCCCGTCTATTGTAACGACCTGCCAATAAGGGACAGGTTTATCTTGGCAGGTTTTATCTGGGAAAATGCAGCGCCCCTGTTGCCACCTGCCAAAATAAACCTGTCCCATATTGGCAGGTGCGCTAGTATAGGGAACAACAGATTCGATGCGGGAGTGCCGGCGGTGCAAACCACAAGGCTGAGAGGGCATAGGGCCCAATCCTTTGAACCTGTCAGTTAATGCTGGCGTAGGGAGCATGCCGCCTTTACAGGGGCGCTGTCTATGCACAGCGCCCCTTTTCTATGCCAAGGAGGCATGTGCAGTGATTGATTCGGAACAGCTTAAGCAACATATGGTCAAGGCCGTAGAGGAGATTCGAGCCACCAATCCGATGGCCGGCTCCATCACCAACACGGTGACGATCGACTTTGTCGCCAACGCGCAGCTCGCCGTGGGCGGTTCGGCCGCCATGGTCTATCTGCCCGACGAGGGCGAGGCGCTCGTTGCCGGCGGCGCCGCCATCTATCTCAACATGGGCACGCTCTTCCCCATCTACGAGCAGACGATTCCCCGCGCGGCCAAGGCGGCACACGACGCCGGCAAGCCCTGGGTGCTCGATCCGGTGGGTCTGGGCATCGGTAGCCTGCGCACCCAGCTGGTAAACGAGCTCAAGCAGTACAAGCCCGCCATCGTACGCGGCAACGCCTCCGAGATCATCGCACTCTCCGGCCTGTGGGGTCTTGAGGGCGAGTCGGCCGATCTGAGCCGCGTACGTGGTGTCGATACCACCGACACGGTCGACGCCGCCCGCGATGCCGCCGTGGCGCTCGCTCGCTACACCGGCGGCGCCGTTGTGGTCTCGGGCGAAGTCGACCTGATTACCGACGGCACGACCGTGGCCAAATCCCACGGCGGCAGCCCGCTCATGTCCAAGATTACCGGCTGCGGTTGCTCGCAGGGCGGCGTGCTGGCCGTGTACGCCTGCGCTGCCGATCCGTTTACGGCAGCCGTCTGCGGTACCGCCGTCTACAACGTCGCCGGCACGCGTGCCGCCGCCGTCGCCGATGCCCCGGCAAGCTTTAAGGTCGCCTTTATCGACGAGCTCTACCGCGCAACCGCCCAAGACATCGCCGATAACCAACTCGAGCTCGAGGAGGCATAAGCCATGTCCGAGCCCGCAACCAATGCCGGCATGAACACGCTCGTCGCTGTGGCCATCGCCCCGTGCGGCACCGGCGATGAACTGTCCGCCGAGGTCGCCGAGGTCGTGCGCGTCATTCGCGAGAGCGGCCTTCCCAACCGCACCACCTCGATGTTCACCGAGATCGAGGGCGACTGGGACGAGGTCATGCAGGTCGTGCGCGACGCGACCTTTGTGTTAGCGAACAAGGGCATCCGAACCGAAGTCGTGCTCAAAGCCGATATTCGACCTGGATTTACCGACACCATGACCGGCAAACTCGAGCGCATGGAAGCGCAGATCAAAAAGCAGGAGGAAGCACGATGAGCATCCGCGACAACCTTGATATCTCGGCCTATCTGGTGCTCGGCCCCGAAAACACCCTCGGACGCCCCGTGGGCGATGTGGTGGCCCAGGCGCTCGACGCCGGCTTTACCTGCATTCAGGTGCGCTCCAAGGTGGCAAGCGCCCGCGAGATCATTGCGCTGACCGGCGACGCCGCGCAGGCAATCGCACAGGCCGGCAAGACCGGTCAGGTCGCCTTGCTGATCGATGACCGCCTTGACTGCGTACTCGCCGCACGCGAGCAGGGCATTGCGGTCGACGGCGTGCACGTGGGCCAGAGCGATATTCCCGTCGAGGTCTGTCGCAAGCTGCTGGGCCCCGACGCCATCGTGGGCCTTTCGGCCCGTTGCGAGGAAATGCTCGAGTACGTCAAGACCGCCGACATGAGTCTGGTCGACTACCTGGGCATCGGCCCGCTCCACGAGACCGAGACCAAGCGCGACTGCGGACGCGCAGCCGATGGCTCCATCATCACCAAGAGCTTTGAGGACCTGGCCGCACTCCACGCGGCAAGCCCCGTGCCCATCGTGGTGGGCGGCGGCGTTAAGACGGCCGACTTGCCGCAGCTTAAGGCAACCGGCGTCGACGGCTTCTTTGTGGTGAGCGCCGTCTGCAGCGCCGACGATCCCTACGCCGCGGCCAAGGAGCTTGTCGACACCTGGCAGCAGGCATAGGCATAGGCCGAACAGCTGATTCGCAGCCTCATATCTTCAGCAATGGAAAGCGCATCCCAGTTTGGGCCTCCATTCCGGGATGCGCTTTCCGTATGCGACCCTTACCCCGCCAGATACGCTTCCAACGCCGGCAAAGTCGCCTCTGCATCGTGGCGGCCGACCTGGTAGATGCGCTCGAGCTCATCCGGTTCGCGGCACAGCGACGGCACCTTCACCGATTCGCTCGGCCGCACCACAAAGATTTCCCCGGCAGCCTCTCGACGTGCCAGGTCATCGAGCGTGGCATTGTAGACCTCATGCCGATGCTCAAGCGCTGCAACAAACTCCGGATAGTGACGGAACACGCGCCGCAGCATGGGCATCACGCTGTTGGGCTGCTTCACAAAGCCCGCCGGCTGCGTGAGTACCACGATATTGCGGTCATACCCCTGCGCAAACAGCCATGCGCTGGGAATAGAATCAGCCACGCCACCATCCAGATACTTATGCCCGTCAATAGCAACGGGACGCGTCGCCACAGGAATCGCCGACGATGCCCGGATCCACTCGATATCCCGCTCGTCGCCATAGGGCAGGTCGTGGTAGACGGCCTTGCCCGTCTCGATATCGGTGCACACGCACGTAAACCGCATGGGGCAGGCGCGATACGCCTCCAGGTCGATGGGATCGCGCTCGATGGGCACCTCGTGATAGGCAAAATCGGCATTGAACATATCGCCGGTTCGCAGCCAGCTGGTCACGCTCGCATAGCGTTTGTCGGCGCAATAGGCCTTGTTATAGCGAATGGCGCGGCCGATCTGGCGCGATTTAAAGTTGTAGCCAAATGCCGCGCCCGCCGAGACGCCCACCATATGGTCGCAGGTCAAACCGTGCTCCATCCAAACGTCGAGCACGCCCGCCGTATACATACCGCGGTAGCCGCCTCCCTCGAGCGCCAGCCCCACCGTGCGCGTCATATTTGACTGTGCCATGCGACCATCTCCGTTCCTGCGTTTTAAAACGGAACAAGTATACCCATCAACAAATATCGTCTCAGTCGCATTTTCATCGAACATCGTCGCGTTACCGTTTGGCGAATAATGGCCGCCCGCAACATGGGCACCCCTACATAATTCCATACACTTGTTTATACTACTCAGTAGTTATCAGCCGAGAGCACGAACCGACAAATAAACCCAACGACGCAGCAAGGCGGGGGCTTGGAAACACGCAAGGCGTTGAGCAGCAACGCATGTGCACAACGAGCTCGCCCGACGCAATCCGCCCCGACCTCAGAAAGCCGCTTACAGTATGGATAACGCCAGCAATAATACCGAAACGCTCGAAAAGACCATCCGTGACCTTCTGGAGCGTCAGGACGATCTGATCAGGACCGCCTTTACCGACGAGCTCACCGGACTTGGCAACCGCGGCGGCTTTACCCGTTCCTTAGAGGAACTCTGGGAGCAGGAACTGCCCGTGACCATGGCGTTTATCGACATCGATAACCTTAAGCACTGCAACGACATCTTTGGACATGACGAGGGCAACCGCTATATCTTGCAGGTGAGCCTCTATCTCAAACTGTATATGAAGGTGGACGAGGCGGCATTTCGTCTGGGGGGCGACGAGTTCGCCATCCTATCTACGATTGCGACCGAGGACGACCTTGCCGAACGTCTGGAACACTGCCGAACGGTACTGCTCGAAAACAACGCTTCCAAGATGCCTCACTCGTTTAGCTACGGAGTGGCACACGCCGACCCCGCCCTGGGCGAAGCCCCCAATCGCTTGACGAACGATGCCGATCATCGCATGTACGACTACAAGCTACGTCATGCCGTGCACCTTGATCGACGCAATATCGCACAAGCCCACACCGACGACTTCGAAATAAGCGATCGCATTTTCGACGCCCTTTCGATGCTCAACGAAGGCCGATATTTCTTTATCGAGAACTTGGACAAACATCGAACCCTTTGGTCACAAGGCGCCTTGCGCGATCTTGGTCTTCCTTCGGAGCATATAGACAACTGCCACGATTACTGGAAAACGCGTGTCCATCCCGATGACCTTGAGGCCTATACCAACGACATCGACCAAATCTATGACGGCTCCAAACATCGTCACGTCATGCAGTACCGCGTGCGCAATGCCGCCGGCGATTACATCCTCGGCCGTGCTCGCGGGTTTCGTATCGACGGCGACGGAAATGTCCCCTCGCTCTATGTCGGCGAGCTCGTCAACCACTCGCTTGCCGAGACCGTCGACGCCGCCACGGGTCTCGGAACACAGCGCACGCTGATCAACGCTATCGATGCCTGCCGTCGCGACCGTTGCGAGACGGGGCTTATAGCAGTGCGCGTTCGCGGCACGGCAAAGCTCAACGAGCTCTACGGGGCCGAGGCCGTCGACAACATGCTCGCCGAATACGCAGGCCGCATGCTGTCGATTACTCGCGGCAGGAGTCGCGTCTTCCGTTCACGCAACGCCCAGTTCGTCGTGCTTAGCAACAATTTGGATCACGAAGCATTCGAGCAACTGATCCAACATCTCAAAGAGGCCGTTTTCGCTCCCGTTCGAATCGCGGGCGACACTATTACCCCCGTCTGTCTTGTCGTTCCGGCCTTTTACGAGCACCTGACCAATCAAACGGCCGCCGTTTTAGGCGAACTCGACCGTCGCATTCGCACGGCCGGCGGGCTTGTTCCCAACGACAGCCTCCCCATACCCGAGGTGGAGCGCAAAAGCGCCATCGCCGAACGCATCGATCCGCTCACGGGTCTCTATCGACCCAGCGAGTTTATGCGCCGCGCCAACGAATTTCTCGAGACAAGGCGCAACGGCGCCTGGTGTATCGCCACCGTCGATATGGGGCACATGCGACTGTTCAACGAATGGCACGGACAGGCCGAGGGCGACCGCGTACTCGCCGATGTGGGCACGGTTCTCAAGGACATCGAGAATGCCGCCATGGGCGTCGCAGGGTACTGGGGCCAAGACGATTTTTGCGTACTCATCCCCTTTGAACACGACACCGTCCATCAGATCTATAGCCGCATTCGCCAGGCCGTGGCCAAGCATGATGACGGCGTGGGCTTCTGGCCGTCCATGGGCGTCTACCCCATCGACTCCAACGAGGAAATCACCATCGATGCGCAGGCCAAGGCCATGTTTACCAATCGGCGCGCAAAAAACGACTTTAAGGAGCGCATTGCCATTTTCCGCCCCGAGGAATACGAACACGAAATCGCGTTCCACCGCACGCTGACCGAATTCCAGTATGCGCTCTCAAACGGCCGCATTACCTACTACTTGCAGCCCCAGGTCGACATGGAAACCGGCGAGATCGTTGGCGCCGAGGCGCTCACACGCTGGATTGACAAGGATGGCTCCCTCATTTCACCTACCACCTTTATCCCCGCTCTCGAGGAAAGCGGTTTTGTGGTGACGCTCGACAAATATGTTTGGCAGGGCGTCGCCTCGTGGCTGCGTGAGTGCATCGATCGAGGGCTGCGCGTAGTTCCGATCTCGCTCAATGTGTCGCGCGTGGATATCCTTGCCTGCGACGTCGCCGAGCATATGGGGGCGCTTGCCGCCCAATACAACCTACCGCCCGAGCTCATGCGCATTGAGATCACCGAGACGGCTTATACGGGAGAGTCCGAGGCCGTGGATAAGCTGACGGCCGACCTACACACTCGCGGTTTCTCGACCTACATGGACGATTTTGGCACCGGCCAGTCTACGCTCGCGATGCTCAAGAACGTCAACGTCGACGTCATCAAGCTTGATCGCACGTTTGTGCCCACCGACCGCGATCAAAGCCGTAGCGCGCAAATCGTTTCATCAATGCTCGAGATGGCGCAATCGCTCCATCTGCCCGTTGTAATCGAAGGCGTCGAGACAAACGAGCAGGCGAACATGCTGCTCCAAATGGGTGCCCACTACGCTCAGGGCTTCCTCTACTACCGCCCCATGCAGGCAAAGGATTTTGAGGCATTGCTCGATGGCGGTAACAAAAACTGATACGCTCGCGCGCAAAACGATACCGCCGAAGGGGCGCTTGTCCCCATTGGCTAACTTATGCCCCCAATCCAAACCGAATTGGGGATATGATGCAAACCACTGTTGTGCCCAAGGAGGTTATCCATCATGAACGAGTCGTATCGCCTGGGCGAGCAATCGATCATTGCTTATCTTCAGCGACTTGCGAACGGGGTCTCGACCGCCGAGCTCGATGTTGCCGCGCTGCCCACGGAGCTGTGCGCCATCGGCGAGCAGCTACAGAAGACATTTGCCATCCTGCAGCAAGAACGCGAGCTGCTTGAGCGCGGCGCCTATATCGATTCGCTCACCAATCTTGGCAACCGTGCTGGACTCCACCGTTATGCCGAGCTGCTTTGGCACAAAGGCACCCCCTTCACCTGCGCCTATATCGATATCGATCGCCTTAAGCATTGCAACGATACGTTTGGCCACACCGAGGGCAATCGCTACATCCTGAGCATCTGCCGTGCACTCACCGAGACAATGGAACCCAATGACCTGCTGTTCCGTATCGGTGGAGACGAATTTGTACTCGTATCCCCCACGACAGATGAAGCCGAACTCGAGCAGCGCCTGGAGCGGACGCGCACCAACCTTATCGAGGCAACATCGGGCGGCAAAGCGCCCATGATCGCTAGCTTTAGCTTTGGCTGCTCGCGCGTCGACCCACTCGCTGGCGATACGCGTCGCCAGATGACCATGGACGCCGACCGCAAAATGTATCGCTACAAGCTCATGCACCGTGTGCAGCAGCCGAAGGAAAACGACGCATCCATGCGCCCAATCGCCGATCAGCCTCCCTGCAACGACCGGGTGTTCCAAGCGATCTCCATGAGCTCCGAGACGCGCTATCCGTTTATCCTTAACCTCGATACCGGCGAATCGCAATGGTCGATTAATGCCGTGCGCGATTTTGACCTGCCCTCCCAGCATCCCTATAACTCGCTCGATATGTGGCTCGCCCGCGTTCACCCCGAGGACCGCGACAACGTGCGCAGCGAGCTCGATATGGTGGTAAACGGCGCGTGGCACTTCCATTACATGCAGTATCGCGTCATGAATACCGCTGGTAAATATGCGCTGTGCGAGTGTACGGGCTACCGCTTGGATAGCACCGAAACCGAGCCCAACATGTATGTGGGCATTATCATCAACCGAAGCTTGGCGGATACGACCGATTCCGTGACCGGCCTGGGCGATATCCACGCCCTGGTCAACGCCATTGGCGAAATGCGTCGCGTGGCGCGCAAGGCAGGCCTGGTCGCCATCAAAATCGACGACATCGCCAAGGTCAATGCCCGCTTTGGCTTTGATGCGGGCGACCGCGTTTTGGCAGAAAGTGCCGCCTGCCTCATGGACTGTTCGCGCGGCAAGGGCCGTCTGTTCCGCTCGACCGGACCGATGTTCGTGGCGCTTTTCGATGACCTTGATCCCGAAGAGACCGACACGATCGCAGAAGAAATCGAGCGGTTCTTGGGGTCGCCCGTACTCTTTGGCTCATTTGAATATCAGCCGCCCATTCGTGTGGCCACACTTCATCTGGACGCCGTCGACCGACAGCCCGTTTCCATTTTGAACGAGCTCAAAGCGCTACTTGAAGAGGCACCACAAGTACCGGGCACCAAGCTGGACTAGCGTTATGGGGCGCATGATGGTTAATTTCCGATCTCAACCGAACACATTGGGCAAATAGGTCGTACCCGCAGTTAGCCGAACGTCCCCGCAGTCCCTCCCGGGGCCCGGGGGCACCGTTTCGATACTCTTGGTTTACTTTGCCTGATGCAAATAAGTGCTCAACAAGATAGAACCTATCCCTCGCCACGGATATGCCCTCGAGTAAATCTGTTAAGCCAAGCCTATCAAATTCTATTGACAATTGGCTGCATTGGTCCATTTTGTCGTCCAGCCACTTCCGCTGGCTACCGCCTCATAAACACAAACCTAACGAGCCGCACGAACGACAAAGAGGCCAAGCTGAACAGAAGTAGAACCAAAACTTCAAAAACGCTGGTATTCCAATCGCGTACCCAGTCCTCTACCGCCCACAAGAAAAACAGCAGCCCCATCCATAACGTCACAGAAGAAATCAGCTTTGCGTAAGGGCGTATATCAATCTCGCTCTCCCTTTTTGTGACATCATATCCAGCAATTGAGCAGAGCCATCTTCCTCTTCGGTATTGGATTGAAAGGACAATCAAGGCAATCGAAGTCATCAAGCAAACAGCATCCTCTGTTTCCATAGAGTTTCCTTTGCTTTCCATCCTAGTTACGCATTCACAATCGAATCAAACCAAGTATGAATTACTCGATAGCAACCGCCTTAGTATAAACCATAGCCGCCGCAGCAGCCCGCCTTCCAAGGCCTCAAAGCTCGCCATCGAGGGCGACCCGCCCAGACCCCTTACAATCTGCTCGCACGAGGCCCCGCACTCCAACATCCTCTGGACCGTATCCCGCTCGTACCTGGTGAGCGTGCCTGCCGTGGGCCCTCGGGGCCGGCATCGTGCCCCACGCCATCTGCCCGCTCGTGCGATAATCCTCTGCAGAAGTCACCGACAGCAGAGGGAGTTTGTGATGAAGGTTCTTTTGGTCAATGGCAGCCCCAAGGCAAACGGCAACACGGCCCGCGCACTCGCCGAGGTCGCCGAGCAGCTCAACGTCGAGGGCATCGATACCGAGATGTTTCAGCTGGGCGCCAAGCCTATTCGCGATTGCATCGGTTGCGGCCAGTGTGGCAAGCTTGGCGGTCGCTGCACCTTTGACGACGACGTGGTCAACGAGCTGATCGCTGCCGCCGAACAGGCCGACGGCTTTGTCTTTGGCTCGCCTGTCTACTACGCGCACCCCAGCGGCCGCATTCTCTCGGCACTCGATCGCGCATTCTATGCCGGTAGCAAAGCTTTTGCACACAAGCCGGGCGCTGCCGTCGCCGTCGCCCGTCGCGGCGGTACGTCGACGACCTTCGACGTGCTCAATAAGTACTTCACCATCAACCAGATGCCTGTGGTAGCGTCCACGTACTGGAACAACGTGTTTGGCTGCGTGCCCGGCGACGCCGACGGAGATGCCGAGGGTCTGGCCACCATGCGCAACATCGGCAAGAACATGGCCTGGCTCCTGCATTGTATCGAGGCAGGACAGGCCGCTGGCATCGAAGCTCCCGAGGCCGATCGCGCTAGGACCAACTTCATCAGGCAGAACGGCGGAACCAAACAATGAATATTCAAATCTTTGGCACCAAAAAGTCCTTCGACACCAAGAAGGCCCAGCGCTATTTTAAGGAGCGCCGCATTAAGGTGCAATTTATCGACCTGAAGGAAAAGGAGATGAGCAAAGGCGAGCTCACGAGCGTGATGCAGGCGGTCGGCGGCATCGACAAGCTGCTCAACCCCAAGGCCAAGGACGAGGAGACGCTCGCGCTCATCCAGCACCTCACCCCTAGCCAGCGCTTCGACAAGTTGCTCGAGAACCAGCAGGTTCTAGCCGAGCCCATCGTGCGCAACGGCAAAAAGGCCACCGTCGGTTATTGCCCCGATGTATGGGGAGCCTGGGAGTAGCCTGTGTTATTTGCCGGCGCGTGGGTATAAGAGCAGGCGTTTGGCATAAGATTCAACTGTAAGCCATGTCTAACAAAGGAGGGCACATGCCCAACAAACCCGTGAAGATCATCATGCTTACCGGATACCTCGGTGCCGGCAAGACCACACTGCTCAACCACATCCTCGCTAACGACGGCGGCATCCGCGCCGCCGTGATCGTCAACGATATCGGCGAGATCAACGTCGACGCCAGCCTCATCGCCGACGGCGGCCTTTCCGAGACCGACGACCTCATCCCGCTCACCAACGGCTGCATCTGCTGCACGCTTTCGGACGACCTTGCCAACCAGCTGCAGGGCATCGCCGATTCGGGCAAGTTCGACTACATCATCATCGAGGCCTCGGGTATCTGCGAGCCTATCCCCATCGCCTACACCATCTCAAGCTTCTGCGACGAGGCCAAGGTGGGCGGCCAGCCCAAGCTTGCACTCGACAACATCGTGGCCGTGGTCGATTGCGCCCGCATGTACGACGAGTTCAACGGCGGTCGCGACCTGCTGGCCGAGGATATCGACGAGGACGACATCGAGAGCCTGCTCATCCAGCAGATCGAGTTCTGCTCCACGCTGATCCTCAACAAGACCGATACCGTGAGCCCTGAGCAGATCGCCGAGCTCAAGGCTATCGTGCGCAGCCTGCAGAAGGACGCCGTGATTGTCGAGGCCCAAAACGGCGAGGTCCCCATGGAGGAGCTGCTCGACACCGACCGCTTCGACTTTATGCGCGCCTACAACTCCGCCGCCTGGATCGAGGCCATGGAGCATCCCGAGGAGCACGACGACCCCGAGGTGCTCGAGTACGACATCGAGACCTTTGTGTACTCGCGCCGCAAGCCGTTTGACCTGCAGAAGTTCACCGATTTTGTTGAGCAGGAGTGGCCCGACGAGGTCATCCGCGTCAAGGGTCCGCTGTGGCAGACCGGCGATCCGGACATGTGCTACATGTTCGAGCAGGCCGGCCACCAAATGCGCCTGATGGAGAACGGTCTGTTCGTTGACTCCGCGCCCGAGGGCGAGAAGCAGAAGATCATCGACGAGAACCCCGAGATCATGCAGATTTGGGACGACGAGACGGGCGACCGCATGACGAGCCTGTGCATCATCGGCCGTCACATGGACAAGGATGCGCTCATCGCCTCCCTCGATGCCTGCCTGACCGACTGGCACCGCGCCTAGATTTATCCAAGCGGGCATTTTTCCGCCTACGTAACCGCCAAACCACCACGAAGGTGCCCTTCGTGGTGGTTTTTCGTTCTGAGCCAAGGAGATTCATGTTCAACATTGTGCTGTATGCGCCCGAGATTCCGGCCAATACGGGCAATATCGGCCGCACCTGCGTGGTTACCGGCGCCCGCCTGCATCTGGTGGAGCCGCTGGGGTTTTCGCTCGACGACAAGACGGTGCGTCGCGCCGGCCTGGGCTACTGGCAAAATTTGGACGTGACGACCTATGCCGGCTGGGAGGATTTCCTTGCGCGCAACGGCCTCTCCCCCGCCGACGAACGCCTGCATCTGCTGACCAAAAAGGCGCGCCGCACCTATGCGCAAAGTACCTACCGCGACGGTGACTTTTTGGTCTTTGGCAGCGAGAGCTCGGGGATTCCCGAGCCACTGCTTGCCGCGGCGCCCGAGCGCTGCGAGCGCATCCCCATGTTGCGCGATTGCGACTCGCTCGAAAACGCCGACGCCTGGGAGGCCCACGAGGAGTCGCTCGGGCATACCGAGGACAGCCACGAAGCCATCCTTCGACAGGATATCTGCGGCAACTTCGTCAATCCGGACGACTACCGCATCAGCGCACTCAACCTCTCCAACAGCGCCGCCATCGTCCTCTACGAGGCTCTGCGCCAAACAGGCTTTCTGGGAATGTGACAAAGGGACGGTCCCTTTGTCACATTCGGTTATAGGTAGCGGCCGGTGATGCTTGCGGGGCATGCCACGATGTCGCCCGGCGTGCCGACGCAGACGATTTGCCCGCCTGCGTCGCCACCACCTGGGCCCATGTCGATTGCGTAATCGGCGTTACGGATAAGGTCGAGGTCGTGCTCGATTACGACGACTGTGGCGCCCTTGGCAACGAGGCCGTCGAACACACTCAGCAGCACCTGAACATCGAGCGGGTGCAGGCCAATTGTGGGTTCGTCGAACACGAATACGGCATCATCCTGCACGCGGCCCATCTCGCTCGCGAGCTTAAGGCGCTGCGCCTCGCCGCCCGAAAGCGCCGGCGTGGGCTCGCCGAGCGTGAGATAACCCAAGCCCAGGTCGTGCAGGGTCTGTAAGCGCGCCTGAACTTTCTTGAGCCCCACCGTAGCGTCGAGGGCCTCGTCCACACTTATGTCCATGAGCTGCGGCAACGTAAGCAGGCTCCCGTCCTTGCCCTCGCGATGGATATGCGAGGCCGCGTCTGCATAGCGTGAGCCGCGACATGACGGGCAGACGATCTCGACATCGGGCAAAAATTGCACGTCGAGCGATATCGAACCCGTGCCATCGCACGTAGGGCAGCGCAAGGCGCCGGTGTTGTAGCTAAATGCGCCCGCCTTGTAGCCAGCTGCCTTGGCCTCGGGCGTACGGGCGAAGGCGCGACGCAGCTCGTCATGGATGTCGGCATAAGTCGCCACCGTCGAGCGCACGTTGGCGCCGATGGGCGTAGCGTCAATCAGGTTGGCGCGTGCGATGCCCTCGGCATCGATCCAGCGCACATGGCTTGGCAGGCGCTCGCCAGTTGCCTGAGCCTTGAGCGCCGGGATGAGCGTCTCGAGCACCAACGTCGTCTTACCCGAACCCGAAACGCCCGTCACCGCGACGAGACGACCGCGCGGTATATCGACTTCGAGCGGTTTGACGGTATGGATGGCATCGGTCGCCATGCGGATATGGCCCTGGTCGAACATTTCGTCGTCAGCCACCTGCGGCCGCAAGCGCTTGGGCTCCGAGCGCAAAAACGGGGCGATGCGGCTGTCCTGCGATTGCTCGACCTCATCCACCGTACCGGCGGCGATCACATTACCGCCGCCCGCTCCGGCAACGGGGCCCATCTCGACCAGATAATCGGCTTCCGCCAATACGCGCGTGTCGTGGTCGACAACGACCACGGTGTTGCCGTCATCCACCAGATCGCGCATTACGCCTACCAAGCCGTCAACATTGGCAGGATGCAAGCCGATCGAGGGCTCGTCGAGCACATACAGCACGCCCGTCGAGCGGTTGCGCACCACGCGGGCAAGCTGCACGCGCTGGCGCTCACCCGTGGAGAGCGTAGCACCGGCGCGGTCGAGCGAGAGGTAATCGAGCCCCAGGTCGACCAGGCGACGAGCCGCGCTCAAAAACGAATCGCAGATATCCGTCGCCATGGGCTGCATCTCGGCCGGCAAGGATGCGGGCACCCCGCGCGCCCACTCAATCGCCTCACCCAGCGTCATGGCCGCGGCCTGCGCCAGATTGATACCACGCACCTGGGGCTGGCGCGCAGCCTCGGAGAGACGCGTGCCGCCGCAGTCACGGCACGGGCCCTCGCGCAAAAAGCGAGCCACGCGCTTAAGTCCCTTATCGTCCTTAACCTTGGCGAGCGCATTCTCGACCGTATAGACGGCATTGTAATAGGTGAAGTCGAGCGGCGTGGCGCCCTCGCCTTTTTTGGGAACGTAGAGAATGTGCTTCTTAACCGCCGGACCGTGGAACACAATGTCGCGCTCGGCGGGCGTGAGCTGGTTAAACGGCACGTCGGTGCGCACGCCCATCTCGCCGGCTACCTGCTTCATCAGATCCCACATGAGCGTACCCCAGGGAAGCACCGCGCCTTCGTTGATGGTCTTTGACTCGTCGGGCACCAGGCTCGCTTCGTCCACCTCGCGCATGACACCGGTGCCGCCGCAGGTAGGGCACGCACCGCCGCTGTTAAAGGCAAGGTCCTCGGCACTCGGCGCGTAGAACTCGCGGCCGCATGCGGGGCACGTGAGCGACAGGCCCGCAGCCACGTTAAGGCTCGGCTCCACACGCGCCCCGCAATGTGGGCACACGTGATGGGCACAGCGGCTAAAGAGCAAACGCAGACTGTTGTTGAGCTCGGTCATGGTACCAAAGGTCGAGCGCACGCCTGGCACACTGGGACGCTGATGCAACGCGAGTGCCGCCGGTACGTGCAATACCTCGTCCACCTGGGCGTGCTCGGCCTGCGTCAGGCGACGTCGAGTATAGGTGCTGAGCGCCTCCAGGTAACGGCGCGAGCCCTCGGCATAAAGAACTCCCAGCGCCAGCGAGCTCTTGCCCGAGCCCGACACGCCGGCAATGCCCACGAGCCTCCCCAGCGGAATATCGATATCGATGTCCTTGAGATTGTGGACACGTGCACCGCGCACCTCGATAGCCTGCGGGCTCATCTTCTGTTCCGTCACCTTTATCACCCTACTCATGCCATAAAACGCGGTCGCGGATATACTCGCCCAGCATGGGCACGGTAAACCGCACAAGGCCGTATCCGGCGGCCTCGATGACGCGCTCGCGAATCAGGCTTGCGCGATATTTACTCGCCCAGCTCTGGGTACGGTCGCAGCGCTCAATGATATCCGCCGTGCGCGTCGGCTTGTCCTCGTCAACCGCCATAGCCTCGATAAAGAGGCGCTGAGGGCTGCGCAGACCGTAATACAGAGGTGCGTCAACCGCTTCGTAGAACTCGGAGACGGCATCCGCATGGCCATTCTCGACATCGCGCCTTTCGATGACCTGCGAGCCACGCCGGACAGCAGACCGCCACATGTAATAGCCCACCAGCTGAACCATATAGGGATGCCCCATGCTCTTGCGCGCCGCAAGGTCCGCCGTCTCCGCGTCAACGTAAAGACCAGCGTCTTTGACCGTCTGGATATACGAATCGCGCACTTTGGGCAAAGATATTGCCCCCAACGTACGCTGCTGGGCACGCCGCAAAAACGTCACGCTCGGCTCTTCGAGCAGATCGTCAACCATACTGGGCAAGCCGGCGAACGCCAGCGCAAGACCGCGCTGGTCGCTATCGGGCAAGCCCGTGGCATCCTGGTCTCCGAGCACCTGCTGATAGAGGACGGCAAGAGCCGCCAGTTCCTCGATAGACACCGATTGTGCCTCGTCAATCGCAAACAAGACGCCCTTGCCCGGACCGAGCTTCTTGAGACGCTCGTTGACCAGCCCTCGCAATGTCTCGCCTTTTGCCCGCGCCGCCTCGACCGACATCCGGCCAAACGACGGCCCAAACTCCATTGACGTCACAACGGGTTTATTCGAGCGAAGCGCGTCGGCCAAGCGGTCGCACAAACCAAGCGAAGCGGAATCGGAGACAACCGCCCATCCGCGCTCGCTGGCTAGACGTTGCAGCTCCCGCAGGAGAACCGTTTTGCCATAGCCGCGGTTTCCCGTAATGAGCATGAGCCTGCCCGGCGCTCCGGCGCCGTTATCGAGCCCTTCCTCAAAATCTTCGATGACCGACTCGCGACCGATGAGTATCGGAGGCCGCTTACCAGCTGTGGGCTTAAAGGGATTTGGATTCATATCGGCCTCCTCGGATTGGCAAACCCTGGTAACAGTTATACCAACTTATACCGAGTTATACCAATAGCATGTGACAAAGGAACTGCCCCTTTGTCACATGTGGCCGAAAAACTCGGCGTCTGCTGCTCGCCAGGGGCGGAAGGTGGCGGGATCGACCTTTACGTGCGCCGCAGCGGGTGCGTCGTACCATTTGACCGTGTAGCCGGCGCCGTGGGCGCAAAAGACCGAGTCGGGCGTGTTGGGCAGATCGGCCTCGGGCTCGTAGGCGGCAGCCTCGATTACGCGCTCGCCATCATGGCAAGCCGCATAACCGGCGAACTCCAGGTACAGATGCCCGCGACCGCTCGTGTAGGCAGCCACCTCCAGCGCATAATCTTGCACCTCGGATGCCGGAACGCGACCCACAAGCTTCGCCCGGTCTCCCGCCATCGTCGGCGGCTCGTACTCGGCACTCATGCGCGTGGCATCCGAGAGCGCCCGGCCCACGCACTCCCCCGGCACCTCGAGCTCAAAGCGATACCACGGCTCCAACAACACCGCCGCGCCGGCCTCGCGCGCCTGCATCAAACCCTGGCGAATCGCGCGGTACGTGGCCTGGCGAAAATCGCCGCCCTCGGTGTGTTTGGCATGCGCGCGGCCGCCCGCGAGCGTAATGCGCACATCGGTGATGGGCGAGCCCGTCAGCACGCCCAGGTGGTCGCGCTCCATAGCGTTGGTGAGTGCCAAACGCTGCCAGTTAAGATCGAGCTCGTCGGCCGAGGTCACGGTGCCAAACTGCACACCCGAACCCGCCGGCAACGGCTCCAGGCGCAGATGCACCTCGGCATAGTGGCGCAGCGGCTCAAAGTGGCCCACGCCCTCGACCGGCCGCGAAATAGTCTCCTTATAGAGAATGCCGCCGGGCTCAAACTCAATCGAAAGGTCAAAGCGATCGGCCAACACCCGCTGCACGACCTCGAGTTGCACGGCGCCCATCAACTGCAAGTGAATCTGCTCAAGATGCGTATTCCAGCTTACGCCGAGCATGGGGTCTTCGTCCGTCAGCTCAGCCAGCGCTTTAAACACCGCATGGACATCATGTTCGCCCGGGAGCACCGTATAGGTGAGGACCGGCGCAATGACGGGCGCATCGCACCCGGGCTCCGCACCCAAGGCATCCCCCGGGCGAACGTGCGCAAGACCCGTCACGGCACAAATACCGCCAGCGGCAACTTCCTGGGCAAGCTCGTACTTCTCTCCGTTATAGATGCGCACCTGATCGACCTTTTGCTCCCATGCCTCGGCGCCGGAACGCCCGTCAATCATCTGTTTGGCATGCAGTGTGCCGCCGGTCACTTTAACCCAAGCCAAGCGCTCGCCACGAACACCGCGGCTGACACGATAGACACGCGCGGCGAACTCCGGCGGCCACGCCTGCTCACGCATCAGCGTGCACATACCATCCAGCAGCTCGCCCACGCCCTGATCCTTGAGCGCCGAGCCGGCAAAGCAGGGAAAGAGCCTGCGCTCGGCAACCATGCGCGAAAGCGTTGCAACGGAAAGCTCACCCGTCTCAAGAAACTCCTCGAGGGCTGCCTCGTCCAACGCGGCAGCGTCCTCCCAAGCGGCGCCGCCCGCCAGCAGTTCGTTCGCATCGAGGCAGCCCTCGGAAAGACGCTGCCCAAGTTGTGCCAGCAAAACATCGCGGCCGGGATTCTCCAAATCGATTTTGTTGATATAGATGAACGTCGGAATGTCATAGCGCGCAAGCAGGCGCCACAGGGTTTCGGTGTGCCCCTGCACGCCGTCGTTGGCACCTACCACCAAAATCGCGTAGTCGAGCGCACGCAACGTGCGCTCTGCCTCGGCCGAAAAATCCACGTGTCCGGGAGCGTCCACGAGCATGACGCGGGTATCACCGTGGTCGAACACGGCCTGCGACGAGAAAATCGTGATGCCGCGCTCGCGCTCGATGGCGTTGGTATCCAGGTGCGAGTCGCCATCGTCCACGCGGCCGCGCTTGCGAATGCGACCCGCGCAGAACAGCATGGCCTCGGCCAGTGTGGTCTTGCCGGCATCGACATGCGCCAAGATTCCAACGACCGCTTGCTTCGACATGGCTCTCCTCTTATTGCAAGCCCGTCGCACTCGGCAACGGGCATCCTCGTTCCACACTGGATGATACAATTTACGGGCCGGCGGGCGAAGCGGGCCCTATCCCCCGACCAAGCTCATCGCCCTGCGTTGCCGCGCGGCGATTTTCGTAGGTTCGCGCCTTACGAAAGCCGGCACCTCCCCTTTTGTCTGCCCGGTCTCATCTGAGGCGGTAACAATGCGAGTCCCACAACGACGCGTTTTACCAAAAATGGCCCCACGCGGGGCCATTTTCATTTCGATGAAACGCTGGTATGTGACTCGGCCCTTATGCCTCGCGCAGCCAGTCGAACGCAACGCGCGGCGTGCCGTCGGACACATACACGACGCCGGCGCGCTCGAACCCTGCCTTGAGGCTCGCACCCTGCATGGGCAGGTTGTCCGCGTGCGTATCGATACGCAGATGGTCGGCACGCTCCTTGGCAAAGGCAAACATCGCGGCCGCGATACCGTGCACGGTGCCGTCGGACGCCACGCGGTGCAGCACGGCGTACGGAGTGTCGCTGCGCCACTGACCGTCCTCGATGACGTCATAGCACTCGTCCGGGCCCGGCAAAAAGGCAAACGTCGCCACCACGCGACCGTCGACTTCGCACACATAGCTGCCACCGGCGGCGATATCGGCAGCCAGCTGCTCGGCCGAAGGCGTGCCCTCGGGCCACTGCGTGGCGTTGCCATGCGCGCGCATAAAGGCGCGGGCGGCATCATAGATAGCCATGACGGCGGGAATGTCGGTCTCGAGGGTTTTTCTGATCATCACGCGGCGACCTCACGTTTATTGGTATCACTTTGATTGAGCAATGATACCAGCGTTTGGAAAGGGCAAGGAGCGGATGGGAAGCAAAAAGCGAGCCGCCTGGTCAAAGGCCAAAAGCGAGTTTTTGGGCGCTGCCACCGGCGGCGATATGAGCGACCTGTTTGCGCGCGAGGACGAGCGCCGCGATGCCCTGGACGCCGAGCGCGATGAGGCTTGGCGCTACAAATCGTGCGAGCGCAAAAACCGCTACGACACACGCGCCGAGGCCGAGGCCGTTATGGCCGACTGCGAAAACCGTGGACGGCGTGGTTTGGCCTGCTACAAATGCGAATACTGCGGCGGGTGGCATCTGACGTCGCATCCTTGGAAATAGGCTCCGCAACGGAGCGGCGCTCACGCAGCGGCACGGCACCGACACATCGCCGGCCATCACGCGCAGGCTACGGGCGCGGCGGCACCAAAACATCGTAGCGGACGGCCTTGCCCGCAAGCTGATAGCTCGGCTTAACGCCGGCAAGCAATGGGCCCTTCACCGGCCGTTTGATAACGACCTTGCGCGGCCGCACTGCAAGCGCAGTTTTAACCAGCGTCTCCTCATCGGCACACGGCTGTTCCAGATGGTGCAAGAGCTGGAACTTCTTTTTGACCGCCGCGCTCTTGGTGCGCTCAGGAAACATGGGGTCCAGATACACCACGTCGGGAGCCGCGAGCTCATCGCGCTCGACCAGCTCAGCCGTATGGCGAAGGCCGGCAATGCTGTCCTCGCCCGCATGTAAGTGCATGCGCGCCACGGCGGCCGCAAGCGCCGAATCATCTGCCGCGCGATCCAGGGCATCCTGGAGCAGCGCCGCGATCACGCAATCCTGCTCATACAGATCGACGGTAAAGCCCGCTGCCGCCAGCAGCAGCGAATCCTCGCCAAAGCCTGCCGTGGCGTCAATCGCCCATGGTTGTTCGATGCCTTTTGTGCGCGCAGCCTTTACCAACAGCTCTTGCTGCAGACGACCCTGCTTGAGCCGTGGAAGCATGCGGCCAAAATCGGCACGCAACTCCATCGTGCCGTCGGTGAGCGTAAGGCCCTCGGACGTCCGCACGAGCTCGAGCCCAGCAGCCCGAGCAACAGAAAAGGGATCGACGACGCCCATGGACACTCCTTAGCAAACAAAACGAATACATGGGCGCCATTCATGTCGGCACCCAACCGTCCGTTATTGTCCCACATGCGACATGGTCCACAGCATCCCAATGCAAAGCACCGCCATCAATACCGTGCACACGGCAGCGATCACAGAATCACTCATGCGCCTTCCCAGCGACCGCGGCTCATCCACTTGCTTGACTCCGTACATCATGGCTCCTCCTTCGGTCCAGCTCTTACCATGGCCTCATCATCGCAGCGCCGCGCATGCGCTGCCATCGATTTGACTTACGTCCAGCTTTCCTTTTTGAAAGGTTGAACCGTGCAGGCAAGAGACGCTTTCAGGCGCATGCATCGCCGCGTTGAACTACAATGTGCTTCACCATATGTGCAGCACATAGGGTGCGCCAGGTTGGCGTACTCGTATCGAAAGGACCAGCCATGAGCTTCACTCGCAAGACACTCAAAATCCTTGCCCTGATTTATTTTGTTCTGGGCATCGCCAGTCTCGTCATAGGAATCGCCGGCATCGCGACCGGCAAGTTCGAGTCCACCTACGGATCGAACGCCATGCTCGCCGCGGCCGTGATTATCGCCAAGGGCCTCATCGATCTTGCCGCGGGCGTTGCGGGCATCAAGGGTGCCAACAAGCCTTCGCAGGTTGACGGCGCGTTTAAGCTCGGTATCGTTGCTGCAGTCGCCACGCTTGCCCAGGCGGTGCTCACGCTTCCCGCGTTTGGCGGCGACGCCATCAACTTTGGCGCCTTTGTCATCGTGGTGTACGACCTGTTCTTTGTTCAGCAGGCGCACGCCGTCAAGGCCGAGAACAAGGACCGCCTGTAAGCGCTCGCTTCTCATAGCCTCTGCAGCCAAGCAACTAAAAAGGGCCGATCGCACATCTCCGCGGTCGGCCCTTTGCATTTGCCCAGATAAAACCTGCCAAAATAAACCTGTCCCTTTTTGGTAGATTAGTGGCGGTACTCGGCGATGATGAAGTCGATATCGGTTTGAAGGGTGTCCAGGTTTGCCAGGCGCTCTTTGTCGGCGGGGCGCGTACGGTAGTAGTACGGCGTCATCTGGAACACCGCCTCGATGTCAGCCTGGGTCTGGAGCGTAATGTTCGCAGACACCCGCTGCGTTCCCACCAACTCGAGCTCGGTCGTCTTCGGCAGCTTCTCGTCGTTAAGGTACGGCGTGTCGTAGAGCACCTCCTTGAGCCCAAACAGATGACGGGCACCCGGCACCACGGTGTAGAGCGAGCCCTCGGGCGCCAGCACGCGGGCAAACTCGCGCTCGTTAAAGGGAGCGAAGAGCTCGGTCACCATATCGAAGGCGCCATCGGCCACGGGGATGTCCTTCATATTGGCCACAAAGTAGGTCGCATCGCCGCGCTTGGCGGCCAGGCGCACCATCTCCTTGCCCAGGTCGAAACCGTAAGCATCCACGTCCGGCACCGCACCCATGGCGTTAGTGTAGTAGCCCTCGCCGCAGCAAATATCGAGCAAGGTCATGGGGACGCCTGCAGACGCCGCGCGCCCAGACACCTGCTTGCGCACCAGCTCGACCATCGCATCGCGCAACGGCGCATAGTAACCGCGGTTCAGAAAGTCGCGACGACTACGCGCCTGCGACTTGGGATCGCCCATGGAGTCGCCGCTCTTGGACGAGCGCAGTAGATACAGATAGCCCTCGCGCGCACGATCAAACCGGTGTCCGCCCGCGCACACAGCACCGCGCTCATCGTCCACCAACGGCTCATGGCAAACGGGACACAACAACATGGCAACTCCTTAGCGCGAACAACACAACGCCCACCATTGTCGCACGCCTTCCCCATCTAGTCATAGAAGAGACAAGGAGTGTCCCCCAGCTGCCGGCAGAAAAGGAATGTCCCTAAGTGCCGACTAGTCGATTAGGAGTATCATCGTCTGCGCAAATAAGCGCAAATGAGCATGTTAGAGATTGAGAGCGTATGGCAGACACCGCATCTAAGCACATTGACATGACCACCGGCTCGCTGTGGCGCAATATTCCCCTGTTCGCCTTTCCCGTCGCCGCCACGAGCATCCTTGAGCAGCTGTCGAACCTCATCGCCACGGTCATCATCGGTAACTTCTCGGGCGACCAGGGAACCCTCGCCATGGCGGCGGTCGGCTCCAATGTTCCGCTTACCAGTCTTATGATCAACCTGTTTATTGGGCTGTCGCTTGGCTCCAACGTGGTCATCGCTAACGCCATCGGCCGCAACGATCAGAACATGGTCAAGCGCGCCGTCCATACCTCGATTCTGATGGCACTCGTGGGCTTTGTCGTCATCGCGCTGGGCGAGATCTTTGCCGAGCCCATGCTCGCCGCGCTCAACGTCCCTGACGAAACCATGCCGCTCGCATCGCTCTACCTGCGCGTCTTTTTGCTCAGCATGCCCTCGATCTTGCTCTACAACTTTGAGGCCGCAATCTTCCGCTCCGTCGGCATCACCCGCATGCCGCTGCAGGCGCTTGCCGTGTCCACCGTCCTCAACATTGGCCTGGACCTCATCTTTGTCCCCGTGCTCCACTGGGGCGTCGCGGGTGTCGCCATCGCCACCGCCATCGCCTATACCGTCAGCGCAGTCACGCTCTTTATCCGTCTGCTCAAGACCGATTCCGTCGTCCGCGTCACCCCACGCGACTTAGGCTTAGACCCCGTCGCCCTCAAGCGCATCGTTAAGATCGGCCTGCCCGCCGGCATCCAAAGCGCCGTCTTTGCCGTCGCTAACATCATCATCCAGTCCGCCATCAACAGCTTGGGCACCGAGGTCATGGCGGCATCCAGCGCTGCCATGAGCCTGGAGTATGTGTGTTACAACCTGCTCAACAGCTTTAGTCAGGCTTGCACTACCTTTGTGGGACAAAACCACGGCGCGCGCCAGATCGACCGCTGCACCAAGACGCTCAAGGTCTGCCTGGTCGAAGGCGGCATCGTTGCACTCACCACCATCGTCATCATCGTCGGTCTGGGGCGCGAGATCCTGGCGCTGTTCAACAGCGACCCCAACATCGTCTCGATCGGCTATATCCGTGTGTGCTCGATCTTCCCGGCATACGCCTTTAGCATGTTCTACGAGAATATGTCCGGCTACCTGCGCGGCTTTGGCATCTCGCTCATGCCCGCCCTCATCACCATGATCTGTGTCTGCGGTATTCGCTTCTATTGGGTATTCTGCGTGTTCCCGCACTTCCGCACCTTTGCGAACATCATGATGGTCTACCCCATCAGCCTGGGCACCACGGCGTTCTTTATGGTCGTGGCGGTACTACTCTGCCACCCGGCACGCACCTATCGCGCCGCCCAAGCCAAAGCGACAGCCCGCTAATCACCACACTCAACGCCACGCCAGTCATTAATTGACAATATGCGAGCTCATATAGTCGATAAAGCGCCTCGTGGCGATAGGCATGGTGTCCCAGCTGCGCCAAGCCGCCACGACGTCGCGCGAGGGAGCATGCACGATGGGGCGCACACAAATATCGGCCCGCATGCCCTCGACGGTACGGCGGTAGAGCATGCTCACACCGAGGCCCTCCTCCACCATCGCCATAATGGTGTAGTCATCGGTGACCTCACTCGTCACATGCGGCGATAGCCCGTGCGCGGCAAACGCATCGAGCACCAGACTCTGTTCGCCCTCATCCAGCAGCACAAACGGTTCGGACGCCAGGTCGGCAAGCGTCGCCTTTTCCTTTGCCGCCAGTGGATGGACGGCTGGCAACAGCGCCACCAGCTCGTCGTGATAGACCACGCGTTTCTCGAGCCCCTCGGTAAATCCACGCGCTGTAAAGCAAAAGTCGACCATGCCATCGTGCACCCACTGGGCATTGCGCGTGTAATCGCCCTGCTTGAGGGTAAAGCGCACGCCCGGATGCAGGGCCCCAAAGTCGCGGATCACACGCGGCAACACAGTACGACTCACGTTGGTAAACGTCGCAATGCGAATGTCGGTCGACGAAAGCCCCAGCAACTCCTGACGCTTGCCCTCAAGCTCGGCCTCGGCTGTAACGATCTGGCGCAGATACGGCAGATACTGTTTGCCGTCGCGCGTCAGTGAGACGCCCTGCTTGCCACGCTCGATAATCGTGGTGCCCAGCTCGCGCTCGAGCGCCTTGACGGCCTGGCTCACCGCACTTTGCGTATAGCCCAGCTCGTCGGCGGCACGTTTCAGGCTGCCGCAATCGACCACCATACATACAATCTGATACCGCGATGCCATCGTGCCTCCACATCGATGTAGCCGTAAAACGTTTTGCCAGGGCTTTTTCTTCCAACATTAGTATTTCTTAATCATACTGAAGATACATTCGCTTTACTACATCCATATCTGGGAGCAGAATCCTTTTTGCGAAACCGTTCTGTAACAAAAGGAGTCCCATGGATCGCAAAAAAGCAATCGCGCTCTCATTTTCCGTTCCCGTCGCATGGGGCTTTTCGTACCCCCTCATGAAGATCGGCATGGACAGCATGAACGCCACGAGCATCGTCGCGCTGCGCTGCATCATCGCCTTTGCGGCCTGCCTGCTGCTCTTCCACAAGCACGCGGTGCGCATCAACCGTGACCTGATGGTCCGCGCCGCCATCATCGGCGCCATCATGGCAACCGAGATCACCTGCATGTGCCTGGGCTCCAGCCTCACCTCCGCCTCCACCGCCGGCTTTTTGCAGAGCCTGACGGTCGTAATCGTGCCGTTTGCCAACGCGGCCCTGCTGCGTCGCGCTCCCGAGCGCAAGGTGCTCATCGGCACCGGCATCGTCACCTGCGGCATGTTGCTGCTCTCGGGCGCCGACTTTACCAGCCTGAATCCCGGCGCGATCATCATGCTGCTCTCGGCCTTTATCTATGCCGGCCACATTATCATCGCCAAGCGCTTTGTCGAAGAAGTCGATCCGCTGGCTCTGGGCGTTTGGCAGCTGGGCTTCGGCGGCTTGTTCTCGGGTATCGCCGCATTTACCTTTGGCGGCTTCACGCTTCCCAGCACGCCGAGCGAGATCGTCGTTATCGTTGCACTCGCACTCATCTGCTCTGCCTACGGCTTTATCACCCAGACGCTCGTGCAGCCCCACGTACCTGCCGAAACCACTGGCTTCGCCTTCTCGCTCGAGCCGGTCTGCTCCGCCGTCTTCTCGTTTTTCCTGGTCGGCGAGGTCCTGAGCCCTATCGCCTTCCTTGGCGCTGCCCTCATCCTCACCGGCGTCATGGTGGCAACTGTCGAGCTTCCGCGCCTTCGCGCACATGGGCATGCTCATATGGCGGCAGCGCCCGAGCACGTCTCGTAGACCCCACTCCTCATACAGCCGCGGCATAAAGGTCTCTGACGCCTTTACAATAGATGCCGACAAAGCATCTGCCCTAAAGGAGTTCCATGGACGCTGCAACTCGCGACCGCAACATAGCAACTTGGTTGGGCGATGCGCCGCAGCCGGTACGTGACACTACGAACCAGCTACTCGAGCGCATCGCCCTTCTGCGTGCCGAGCAGACCATCTACCCGGCACAAGACGACATCCTCAATGCCCTCGCCTACACGCCGGCCGACCTGGTCAAGGTAGTCATCCTGGGCCAAGACCCCTATCACGGGCCCAACCAGGCCATGGGGCTGTCGTTCTCGGTGCCTGCGACGCAAACCAAGTTGCCGCCGAGCCTGCGCAACATCTATAAGGAACTCAACGCCGATCTGGGCTGCCCCATTCCCGCCACGGGAGACCTAACCCCCTGGGCACAACAGGGCGTCCTGCTTCTCAACACGACGCTCACCGTGCGCGAACATGCCGCGAACTCGCACGCCAAGCTGGGCTGGAGCACGCTCACCGACTACGTTATCGAACGCTGCTGTCAGCTGCCCCAGCCGGTCGTCTTTTTGGCATGGGGCCGCTTTGCCCAGCAGATGGTCGAGGGCAAGCTCGCCGCGACCGGCGCGGGCAAGGCGGGCGGCAAGTTCTGCCTTGCCTCCACGCACCCCTCGCCGCTTTCGGCCAACCGTGCCACGGCAGAACTCCCCGCTTTTATGGGGTCGCGTCCCTTCTCGGCAGCCAATGAATTGCTCGAGCAAAACGGCAGCAGCCCCATCGACTGGGGCTGCCTCGCTTCATAACCTGCCTAGCCGGCGATCCAATATTGCGGATACTTATTGATATCAATGGGGTCGCCGAGCTCGCCGATATCGCTTATGGCCTCCATGCCCATCAGCGAGCGCAAGCGATTCTCGCACTCCATGATGGGCTCATTTACGGCCTTATTGAGCACATCGAACGTCGGCGACTCAAACGTATCCATGTTGACGTTGCCGAACCACTTGCTCTCAACGTAGTCGGCCTCCTCGTCGTCTGTGGCAACCCCCACCATCTGACGAGACCACGTCTTGAGCAGCGGCTCGCGATCGGCCTCGGCGATATCGAGCACTACGTTGCCGCCAAACGAGAACGGCATGCTCTCCATCCCGCCCAGCAACTCCGGCAGCGGACAGCCAGTAGGCAGCGTCACCGTCACGCCGCTGCAGCCCGCAAACGCACCGCTCTGGATGCCGACCACCTTATCGCACAGTGCAATCTCGGTGAGGTTCGAACAGTGCGAGAAGGCGTTCGAGTCGATTACGGTTGGCTCCGTCAACACACTCGCTAAATCGGCCCGTTCGATATCAGACGGCGCCGAGACCAGCGCGGCAGTACCGTCACCGTTGTCCTCTATCTCCCATTCATGGCTCTCGGCCGCATCGCCACCCGCCTGTATTACCGTAGAGGCCTCGACCAGCGGCAGCCCCATCATGGTTCGCAGGCGATTCTCGGGCTCCAATAGGTTCTGAGCCATCTGCGCCCTAACCGCATCGGCCGTCGGCTCCGGACCCTCCCCCATAAACCAATCGGAGAGCATGCCAAATTCCACAACGCCATAATACGTGTCGTAGTCGTCGTAGCCAATGAGTCCGTAGACCCATGCATTGAGATAGTCCTGCTCCATGCCGCTGGGCACCGACAGGCGAATGCGGCTGGCCTCCTCTTGGACATCGGTTGCGCCGTCCAAGAAGAAGCCCACGCCTGGCGACGGATAGCCCAGCGTCGCGATACCGGCGCCGACCGTCAAGTTCGTAAAGTTGACATCGTTGCCAAACACCGATGATGCCAGGTAGTTTCGAGAGCCCGCACCCGTAGCTGCGTCGTAGTCGCCATTGGTATCCGCCACAAACGATGCACTCGCGAGCCTCGGGCAGCCCATGAATGCCTGATCGCTGATTTCGATCGTTGCCGCGTGCACAGACGCCGAGACAAGATTCGTACAGCCTTCGAACGCCGACACGCCGACGTAGATATCGTTATCGGGAAGATCGATGTTCAGGTCGCCGGCGATGCCGGAATTCCTGAAGGCATAGCGATCGATATATGCCAGCTTGGGAGCCGAAGCCCAATCGACACCCCACGCGCCTCCGGTCCCCTCAAAGGCACCAGGCAGGTCCTTGGCGCCAGACAAGGAATAGCCGCCAAAGATCTCAATCGTACTCGGCAGCAGCTCAATCGTACCGTTGAGCATCGAGGGCGCACCGAGCAGGATGCTTGGCTTGCCTTCCTCGTCGCCATCGTAATAGCCGTAGAGAAGGGGCGCGTCGTCGCTTTGGGCATCGCAAGCAAAATCGTAAATGCCGTCGACAGTGACAAAGCGGCTGTCGTAGCCCTGCAGCTCGCCATCGGGCGCATACCAGGTGCAGCCGGCCGGATTGGGATTCTCGGTCGTGGCAAAGACAGCCTTTTTAGCACTCGACGCCACAAAGCCCAGGCCCGTGCAGCCCTTAAAGACATCGGCACCCACCTCAATGCTATCGGGCGTGCCGATAAACACACCTTGAAGGTTTTGGCAGTTCTCAAACGCGTTACGGCCGATGGCACTCGTCTTCTCGCCCAGATTGACAAACCTGAGCTCCGCATCGCCCGAGAAAGCATACGGTGCGATGGAATCTACTTGGAGCTGCTTGCCGCCATCCGCAAGCAAGGTGCCGTCAAAGGTCGCGGACAGGTTGCCATCCTCATCGCCTGCAGCGGACAGCAAAATCGTCTTGTCGGCGTTGGCATAATACAAGTATCCGTCTTGAGACAGGCTCATCTTAATCACGCGCGCATCGGGTGCACCGGCGGCAGCCTTGCGCTGTTCGACATACGCGACCTGCTCATCGGTTGCGCACACGATGGTCCGCACGGAACCGCCCTCAAGACTGCCGTCCTCGAGCGTCACCTTATCGTCAAACCACGGCATGAGTACCAGCGTGTCCACCGAAGTGTTGCCCGCAAAGGCACCCTTCTTGATGGTGTTGGAAATCTGCACCAGGGCAATATTGGAACCCGTATCGAGCACATAGCACAGGTCGCTTTCGAGCTGCGAATTAATGTTGTACACCAGCCCCTGTGAGTACGTGAGCTGGACACTGGGGTTGGTCGCGGGCGACACGTATACGCCGTAGGCATTCTCTAGTTCGTCCGCGTGCTCGGTAATAAAATCGAGCAGCGCGGCATCGTCGACGACCAGGGTGCAGTCCTGCAGATTGCTCACGTCAATCTGGGGCAACTCGCCCTCTTTGGACGCGTGCAGAACAATACGATCGAGCTTATTGCGATCGGGAATGACGACATGGGCAATATCGGCGGGAACATCGAGCTCGCGCGTATGGTAGGGAACGCCCAGATACTCCTTGCCATCGCGAGAGGTCAAGATACCCTCATCCGTTGCGGCATAGACGGGGTTATCCGACGCGACACGGTAGGCATCGAGCACTTGAAAGCCCGCATTGACGTTGACGTAGTACACCGAGGACGGTAGCTCTAGATTGTTGATCCGCCACGTAAAGACTTCACGCTGACGACTGTCGGTATAGGCGTCGACCGCCTGCACACCCTGCGGAACGCTGAGCGTCTCGCCCCCGCCATCGACCGACACGACCGACTCATCCACATCGACAAGCGTCTGCAGGCGTGAGTTATTGAGGCTGGTAGGGTCGTCGTCAAAGCGATAGTCCTCGTCGAGAGCATAACCCTGAAAACGCACCTTGTAGGCGGGGTCGATGGACACGATGTCGCCGGGAACCACCACATGGCGACCGGGTGTCAGCGTGTAGAAATACGGGACGGCCGCCTCGTTCTCGCGCCACCCCAGCAACAAGGCATTGAGGTAGCCCCCCGAATCGACATGGCCCGCCTGCTTCATAAAGGCTTCTTGTGTGTTGACACCCAGCAGGTTCTCCTTGGAGCTCAGCGTGCTCCAAATCACGCTTCGCTGGCCCATCGAATCGGGCTGGCCGACCACAAACAGGCGCGACCGCGCCGGTTGGATGGTAACGTTACGCGTCGTCCACGCCGTATCCTGCGACAAGCGCAGCGAGACGCTTACCGTGAGCAGCTGGCTCGAGCACAGCGCCGGATTCTTCTCGCCCGCGGCATTGGTCCACGAGTCGATGCGGAGATACGGAAACGAGGCGAACTCGTCCTTGGTGCAGGCAAGATAGTAGAGGCCCTTGTCGTCACTCCAGTGGACATCCATGGCGCAGAACAGCGTCCAGGCGTCGAGCATCTGCCCATCGTAGATTGCATCCTCCATGGGTGAAATCTGCACCTCATGGGGATCGATCAATCCATTTGCACCGTTAAACTGCGTAAAGAACGTTGCGTCTCCCATGGGGGCACCCTTTTGGGGCGCGGGGTCCGCAAGAAGATACTTGTAGGAATTGGCCGTCGAGGTGGCCGAGCCGCCACTACCGCCGTTACCGCCCGAACCGTTTCCGCCCGCACCGCCGCCGGCATTGCCGCCAGATGCTCCGCCCGCATTGATAACGGGAACGTTTTGCCCGCCTCCCGAGCCGCCAGTGCCGCCCGCGCCGCTGCCCGAACCACCCGCAACTCCTACGCCCGTTCCATCGGCGCTGCCGGTAACGTTGTAGGCGGTCGTGCCGCTTTGCCCCGTCAGATTTACCTGTCCCTGCGCATTATCGAGCCGCGCCTGCTGCTCACGTGCGCTCGTGTCCCGGCTGTCGCTATCCTCGTCATGACGATTTGCCTCGGCATCCGTCGAGAGCGGACTGATCCGATACGCCTCGCCGGACTCCGCGTCACCGTGACTGTATGCAGCGATATACCCCGAAGGATCGAAGCTCAGATTACTCTGAGCCAACTCAAAGGCGACCGCGCCAAATACGCCGACCGCAGCAACCGAAACCGCCGCTGCCACAACGCGCGTTACAGCCAAAGGCTTTGCGCGATACATATTTTTAGCGGCATGCTGAACGCCCGCGGACGCATTCCGCGGGCCTTTTAATTTGGCCGACGCCGCGTTCTTGTGCGAAGCCATATGTTGAGGATATTTAGAAAACACGTAGACCTACTCCCTCTACAACGCGTGCAGCATGTAGCGGCGGAAGCGTTCAATAACAGTTTGCGGAGCCGGCATGCTCCGATGCAGGCGTTCGGTAAAACGTCGGAGCGTGCGCAACTCGTTCGGTTTAAGCTGGCGGCCACCAAACGCATAAGCTTGATGAAGTCGAATCGCTCGACGGTATTCCCACGGGTCAATCTGGGGGAACACTGCAGCAAAGGCATCCAGGCAATCGAGCGGCTTGGTCTCGTCAAAGGCGTCGAGACCGCTTTGGTTCATCACAAGGGCAAGATAGCCGTAGAGCGCCGGCACGCATATATTCTGCTCATCGCTCTCGATAGCCCGCTTGCGTCGAACGCGCAAGACAAACCTGCGAATGAACAGGGCGAGCAGGACGGCAATCACCGCGCCGATCAAACCGACCCCAACTTTGGCCACAACGGGAATGTTATGCATTGCCGGCACATCCTCGCGATGCTTATCCTCGGCCTGTCCTGCGACCGAGCCCGCATCGAGCGTCTTATCGTTGACGCCGTTGCTCCATGCCTCGCCCACATCGATAATCTTATCGGCATCGAGCGTCTGGCTATAGTATCCAGGGGTGACCTCCACGGGCGTCCATCCCTGACCGTCAAGGTAGATCTCGGTCCACGCGTGCGCATCGGCAGCCGTCAAGTTGAGCGCCACGCCTGCCCCAACAGCAGCGGCCAGCTGATCATCTGCTGCCTGATAGCCCTCGACATAGCGCGCGGAAATTCCCTGAGATCGAAACGCGAGCGTCGCCGCCGTGGCAAAGTAGGCAGAGTTGCCCTCGTGCGCCGTGCCCAAGAACCACGCGACAAACGACGTCGCCCCCGTATAGGTTGGCGGGTTATCCGTCTGCCCCGCAAGCGAAGCCAACATCGTGCGCACGCGACTGATCACGGCTGTATCCGAAACATTCGCCCCAGCATCCCAGCTGTCGCTCGAGAACAGGTATGTATTAACGGCATCCCGCTCCTCTTCGGGAAGGTCCAGGTACTTATCGCGAACGAAAGCGGCGTATACCCGCTCGCTTTTTGCATAGTCGCTCTTGGAGGACGCCAGCCAGCTCGAATCTGCAATGACGTCATCTGATGGCACGTTATCGACGGTCACACTGTATGTTTTGGACGGCAAAGGGTCCATGCTTAGCATCGTCGAGCCCGTCAACATTGCGTCGGCACCGCTCAGCGAGCGCAGTGTATAGGGAGCATAGGTGTATCTGCGGTTGGCGCCCGAGGCATTGACTGAAATCTCAACCGCCTCGACAGGCTCGCCGCCCTCACGCTCGGTCTCGGTATCAAACGCGGCGCGTTGCTCGGCTACCGTCAAACCGTTCTGACGCAGCCATTCACGCATGCCGGACCATTCGCCCTCGTAGGACATCCAGTCGCCGCGCCCCCAAGACATGCCATCAAACGTCGTGCCCACAAAACCCTTCATGAGCAGGTCGTCATCGAGCGTCTTGTCGGCAGTAAGCGACAGCGTCGTGGACGCGCCTTCGTTCATGTCCGCCGCTTGCGAAAGGTCGCCCTCGGGCAGCGAATCATCCCCAAATCGAACGCCCTGGACTGCTTTGACGGCAGACGCCGACAGGGCGGACAACGCGGGAAGAGGCTGCACAAGGGCAACGGTCAGTGCAAAGAGAACACCGCATGCGGCGCACAGGCCACCAAGACCAAAAAGAACCTGGGGCAAACCTACCGTAGAGCCCCGCAACTCGCCAGCACGGCACTGGACAAGCCAGCCCGCAACGCCCAGTGTCATAGATATCGCAGAATCACCAGCCTGCAGCGCCATGGAAGCCGAGCCGCAGATAACGATTATTAAGAGCGTGGGCCACGAAACGCTCAAGTTGGCAAAAAGCCAGGCGAGTGAGCCGGCAAACATGCCGGCGAGCACTGCCAGCGGCACAGATTCACACAGCAGGCCGGCGTCTGCCACCAATGGAATATACAGTTCACAGATCGAGTTGACGCGAGCGATAACGGTATTGACGCACGCATAGAAGCCCCAGCGTGCCGAAGGAATCAAGAGCGCGCATAAAAGCGCTACGGACGCCGCAGCCAAGGCAATCCAGAGGGGAGCCTTTTTCGAAGCCATCAAAACGCCCAAAGCGCCCAGCGCAACGGCCACGCCAACGGCAACGGCCAGCATTATCCCCATGTACGTTGCACTCAGGCACCGAGCAATTGTGCAGCAGAAGCCCGCAGACAATAAAACCGCGGGAGCCACCGACAGGAACATAGCAACAACGCGACCATTCGAAGCGATGCGCTCCGTCGAGGTAAGAGTCACAAAGTTCATCTTAGAGCTCCAGACTCTTGATACGGGCCGAATCACTCGATACCGGGCAATGCGTGATGATGTAGTTGGCTCCGTGCTCGATGCTATACGACTCGACCGAATCCGACACATGGAGTACCGATAGATCGGTCAGACGGCCTATCTCGATATAGGCCTGTTCATCGACGCCCACCGTTACCAGCACCGTTTTGCCAATGCCCTTTGCTGCCACGAGCTTGGCATAGTGCTCGTGCGATGTTGGATAGGCAGGGCCGAGCGGCGTTGCCGTCAAAGCATCAAGCATCCTATTGAACCCACGTCGGTCATCAACGGGATAGACAGCCAAAGAGCCTTCGGGGGCAGCCACGACCACATGATGGTATCCCTGACGCATAAGCGCCAGCGATATCGATGCGGTAAAACCCAGCACCGCAGAAAGAACCTCAGCGTGGCTTGCGTGCTCAAAGTCGCACGCAAACGCACCAAACAAGATGGCAATAGCGTGGTCTTGTGGGCGCGAAGCCTCGCGCACCAGCATGTCGTCAAAACGCGTCGACAGCTTCCAGTGAATCGACTTAACGGCATCACCCTCGTGATAGGGCCTTATGTCAAAGACCTCGGAGGCATCTTGGCCGCTTCGATGGGGATCGTAGCTCGTGCCCTCAAGACCGGCAGAAGCACTTTGGTTAGGAACAACCTGGATGTCGAGCACCTCGGGATAGACCGTAAACAACCCATGAAAGTCTGCATTCCCGAGAGCAAGCGACGTAAAGCCCATCTCATCGACCAGGCGCGCGGTGTCAAGGGTAATCGTGTGCGCACCGCAGACGGTCGAATCGAGCTCCAGCTCAAACAAAGCGGGCCTGCCCGTCGCGGGGGCAAGACTTACGGGATAGACTGTCCGCGCTCCCGTCAGCTGGTTATAAACCGAAAACGACAGCTCCATACGACCGCGAAACATAAGCGGGCGATCCAGTGTGATGCGCAATACAAGAGGCGCGTTTACAACACACGACCGAGGAAGCTCAAAGCTAAGCTTAAGCAAGGCAACGCTCGAACGGCACGCCGCCACCGTAATCACGGGCATGGCGATCAACGCCGCGGCAGCAGCAAGCGCAGCCGCATTGGCGGTAAACACGAACGTGGCGAGCAGGAGCGCGACGGACACGATATAGGTAATCTTGTTGGCAATCATGGGCGTAACGTAGGACGCAAAAGGTAAACGATCCGCTACGAGCGGCCGCGAACCTGACCCATAGACGGGGCGGGAACGGCAGCGAGGATGCGGTCGAGGACGTCGGCGGCGCCAATCGATTCAATACGGGCCTGGGGGCGTAAAACGAGACGGTGGGCGCAAACAGCCTTAAATACCTCGCGCACGTCCTCGGGCACCACATAGTCGCGCTCGCGAATCAAAGCGCAGGCGCGCGCCATACGCGTGAGCGCGATAATGCCGCGGGGGCTCACACCCAGCTCAACAAGACCGTCATTACGGGTCTCCTCGCACAGGCGGACGATATAATCCAGCACCGTGTCGGCAACCTGTACATTGCCCAGGTAGTTTTGGATATCGAGCAGGTCATCGCAGGCAACCATGGGCTTAATGTCGTCGAGCGGGTTGGCATAGCGACGTGCCTTGAGGATATCGATCTGGTCCTGGCGCGACGGATAGCCAACAGACAGGCGAACCATAAAGCGATCGAGCTGGCTATCGGGCAGCGGTTGCGTGCCCGCCGAGCCCACCGGGTTCTCGGTTGCGATACACACAAAGGGACGCGGGACCTGATGCGTCTGCCCGTCGATAGTCACCGCGCGTTCTTCCATAACCTCGAGCAGGGCCGACTGCGTCTTTGCGCTGGTACGGTTGATCTCGTCGCCCAGCAGCATGTTGCAGTTGACGGCGCCCCACACAAAGCGAAACGTACCGGAGTCGCGGTCGAACATCGTAAAGCCCGTAATGTCCGAGGGCAGCGTATCGGGCGTAAATTGCACACGCTTAAAGTCCAGACCCAGCGTGCGCGAAAGCGCCAGGGCCAGCGTCGTCTTGCCGGTACCGGGCACATCCTCTAACAGGATATGACCGCCAGCGTAGATAGCCATGAGGGCCTTCTCAATCACATCGTGCTTGCCCAGCAGGGCGCGGCTCACTTCGTTGATGATGCTGCTTGACTGTTCGACGATCACGGTTACTCATTTCCTCGGTAAGCTGCCTCTGCCATCGCGGCCGCCAGCTGTGCTTTCAAAACGTTCAGATCAATGGGCTTGCCCACATGTCCGTTCATGCCCGCGGCGAGCGAGCGCTCAACGTCCTCGGTGTAGTCATTGGCGGAAAGCGCAATGATGGGAATGGCGGCGGCATCCTCATGATTAAGTCCTCGTATCTGCTCGGCCGCTTCCCAGCCGTTGAGCACGGGCATCTGAATATCCATGAGGATCGTATCGTACGTACCCGCGGGCATGCTCCGGAATCGCTCAACGACCGCTTGGCCGTTCTCGGCACGCTCGACCGCCGCGCCTCGTCTTGCCAGCAGCTCAATCACGATCATGGCATTGATTTCGTTATCCTCGGCCAACAGGAATCGCTTGCCCTCAAACTGGTAGGTAAACGACGAACCAAGGGAATCGGGAGCCGTCTCGAGCGTCTGCCCTTTAATCTTGAGCTCCTCGACCTGCTCCGGCGTGGCAAGTCGCAGCGGAATGTAGGCCGAAAACGTTGAGCCGCGTCCGGGCTCGGTATCGACGACGATCTCGCCGCCCATCAGGTCGACGAGCGCGCTCGTGATGGCCATACCCAAGCCCGTTCCGCCGTAGCGGCGCGCAATGGTGCGGTCCTCCTGCTCAAACGGCTTAAAGATCTTGCTGATGTAGCGCGGGTCCATGCCCTTGCCCGTGTCGCGCACGCGCAGCATATAACTCACGCCGTCGTCTGTCCGGTACATCTCGCGCAGGGTTACGGTAACGCTGCCGCCCCGCTCGGTAAACTTGACCGCGTTGGAAATAAAGTTGATGACGACCTGCGACAGGCGCATGCGATCGCCCACGACAAAGACGTTTTCGCAGTCCTCGAGAATAACCGAGTACGTAAGCCCCTTGTCGGCTGCCTGCGAGGTAAACATGCGTTCAATCTCGTCGGCAAACAGACGCAAATCAAACGGTGCATCGTCAATGCGCACGCGCCCGCTGTTGAGGCGGCTCATGTCGAGCATGTCGTTGATAAGCGAAAGCAAATAGACAGAAAGCTGCGAGGCGCGAGACAGGTCATCCATCAGGCGCGACTCATCCGCATGATGCTCGCGGGCAAGCGAGATCATGCCCTCGATGCCATTGAGCGGCGTGCGGATCTCGTGGCTCATCTGGTTCATATAGTCGGTGCGCGCGTTGGCGGTCTCGACGGCGCGATCGCGCTCGGCCTCCGCCTTGGCGATGCGCTCGCTTTCGGTCGTCACGTCGACTGCAGAAACCAGGTACTGGGTGCCGTTCTGTATGAGCGAAATCGTAAACCTTATGCTGAGCTGCGATTTTGCTCCATGGGGCGCATGGTAGGAGCACAGAAGGTTTAGCGGAGTCGCCCGGTCCCAATCCCTCACCTGTCGCTGCATGCGAACACGGTCGCTATCGGGGATAAAGCGGTACAGCGTCTCGATGTCGTCGCTAATACGCTCGGGCGATACACCAAATATGCGCTCGAAATTTGGGGTGATATAGAGCGGAAGACAGTCGTCGACGCGCAAAACCAGCGCAACGTTGGGCCCTTGCTGTGCAAGCGCCTCTTCAAACAGTCGACGCGCTCGGTCCGCGTCGCGCTTCTCGTGTGAACCGAACAGCCCCAATATGCCCCCTTTTTTCATTCAGGCGTTCATTCTACCAGCCCAAAAGCACTTTTCAGAGATGATGCTCCACCAAAGTACCCTATTAAGATGCAAAAACGCGCCCGACGGCATCTTGCCATCGGGCGCGTTTTGTTACTCGGGCCAAATAAACTGCGTGCGGCCGGCCTCGCCACCGTCAATGAGCAGACTCTGCCCGGTCATAAACCGGTTGGTCACGCCCACAAAGTAGATCCACTCGGCGATCTCTTGGGCGGTGGCCCAGCGCTTAAGCGGCGTGAGCTCCATAATCTGACTCCACAGGTGCTCGTCCTCCATCACGCAACGGTTGAGCGGCGTGATAACGCCGCCCGGGTCCACACTGTTGGCGATGGCCTGCGGCGCCAGGCGGTTTGCAAGGTTCTTGGTGTAGGCGATAACGCCGCCCTTGCTGGCAGCATAGGCGGGAAACTCCGATCCCGTATGTCCGCTCGCCGACCCCACATTGACCACGGATTGGATAGCAGGCGCCGGCTTGGCGGCAAGCCCCTCCCCCGCAAAGGCATAGCGCTCGGTCACGTTGATGGTGCCACGCAGGTTGGCAGCGATGTCGTCGGCCGAATCTTGCGTGCCGGCAACGTTTACGATCGCCTGAGGCTCAAGGCCGTCTGGAAACGAGTCCGGCTCGCGGACATCAACGATCAGATGGCGATAGCGCTCGTGCTCGACGGCCGCCGGCAGCAGATCAAAGCCCACGACCTCGTGGCCCTCGTCCAAAAAGCGCTGCACGCACGCGGCTCCAATGCCGCCCGAAGCGCCCGTGATCAAAACCCGCATAGGTGCTCCTTAGGCAGCTGCGTGGCGCTCGAGGTACTCGGAGCCCACATTCTCGCGCTCCCAGCCGCGCACGACCTTATAGCCCACGGGGCTCAGAAAGACCTCGCACAGCAGCTCGGCGACAGCGCCGGTCAGCGAGCACATAAGGACCTGCACCCAGGTCCAACCAAAGAACGTGTGGCTCACCACAATGGCAAAGACCAAGTTGTCGATAAACTGGCCAACACCCGTGGACACATAAGAGCGGAAGGCAAAGCTCGCAAAGTTATTCTTTTTGAGCATGCGGCCGAGCGACTGGTTGAGCGTGGAGTTAACCACGGCAGAAACGAGCATTGCCAGCGAAGAGCCCAGCACCACGTACCAGGTGCCGCCGATGGTGGCGTTAAGGGCGGCGTTGACCTCGATCATACCCGTGTCGTAGTAGGCACCCCACATGCCGGGCGTGAGCGAGCATGCCCAAAAGCACAGGCTCACGGCCAGGTTGACCAGCAGCGCGAGGATAGAGATTTTGATGGATGCCTTGGCGCCAAAGCGCTTGCAGATCATGTCCTGGCACAAAAACGAAACCCAGCTCACCACAAAGCCGCAATCGAGTGCCAGATACGGCAGGCTGATAAGCTCTTTGTTGGCCAGCAGGTTCATCATGATAACGCTCACGAAAAACAGCGAAACCGTTGCCGCGGGAATGCTCCGCAACAGGACCTTGTAGTCCTCCATGACCTTCTTGATCATTATGTACTCCTTTGGTTTTAGGTTTAACGAGCAGGATATCGGACCCGAACTGCTCGGACGCCCCGGTCTTGAGACGACGGTGGGTATGATAGCCGCTCACACGGCATCAGGCAAGCAAACGGCGCGGCAGCCCCGCAAGGCCACCGCGCCGGTGCGCTAAAACGTTACGTTGCCAAACTCCGACAGGATGAGGTCGGGGTTATGGTCGGTCGCCCAATCCACGTTCCATGGGCTCGTGAACAGCAGCAGCTTGCCGCCGCGCATATCCTCGACGCGCAGCGTGTCGCGCGTGAGCGAAAGACCCGGGATGTCGATGGTGTCGGGGTCGTTCTGGATCCAGCGAATGTCCGTATAGGGCAGCGGCTGGCGACGAACCTCGACGCGATACTCGGCCTTCAGGCGGCGCTCGAGCACCTCAAACTGAAGCACGCCGACCACGCCCACAATGACGCTCTCCATGCCGGCGCCGAGCTCGCGAAAGATCTGGATGGCGCCCTCCTGGGCAAGCTCCTCCATGCCTTTCACAAACTGCTTGCGCTTGAGCGTGTCGACCTGCGTAATGCGGGCGAACATCTCGGGGGCAAACGTCGGGATCTGCGGATACTGCACGTGGCGCTTGCCGGAGCACACGGTGTCGCCGATGCTAAAGATGCCGGGGTCGAACAGACCCACGATATCGCCGGCGTACGCCTCGTCCACAATGGCGCGGTCGTCGGCCATCATCGAGGTGCCCGTGGCCAGCTTGAGCTTGCGGTTGCCCTGCATATGGAAGGCATCCATGCCGCGCTCGAACTTGCCCGAGCAAATGCGCACAAAGGCAATGCGGTCGCGGTGGTTCTTGTCCATGTTGGCCTGGATCTTAAAGACAAAGCCGCTAAAGTCGTTCTCGGCGGGCGCGACCGGCTCGCTGGTGAGCGTATCGGTATAGGCGCGCGGCGTCGGCGCCAAGCGCAGGAACTCCTTAAGGAAGGGCTCCACGCCAAAGTTGGTAAGTGCCGAGCCAAAGAACGCCGGACTCAGCTTGCCACAGGCCACGGCATCCAGGTCGAGCTCGTCACCGGCGCCATCGAGCAGCTCGATGTCGTCCATCAGGTTCTTATGGTTCTCCTCGCCAATAAGCTCATCCATGGCGGGATCGCCCAGCTCGGCCTCGACCTCGGCGACCTTCTTGGTGGCATTGGCGTGGCCGTCGCCCTCAAAGGCGATAACGCGACGGGTCTGACGGTCGAACACGCCGCGGAAGTTGCGGCCGCTGCCAATCGGCCAGTTCATGGGATACGTATTGATACCCAGGACGTTCTCGATCTCTTCCATGAGCTCAAACGGATCGCGAGCCTCGTGGTCGAGCTTGTTCACAAAGGTGAAGATGGGAATGTGGCGCAGCGTACAGACCTTAAAGAGCTTTTTGGTCTGGGCCTCGACGCCCTTGGCGCCGTCGATGACCATGACTGCGGCGTCGGCGGCCATAAGGGTACGGTAGGTATCCTCCGAGAAGTCCTGGTGGCCGGGGGTATCGAGGATGTTGACGCAGGCGCCGTTGTAGGTGAACTGCAGCACCGAGGAGGTAACGGAAATGCCGCGCTCCTTCTCGATGTCCATCCAGTCCGAGACGGCATGCTTGGCCGAGCTCTTGCCCTTGACCGAGCCGGCGGTCTGGATGCTGCCGGTATAGAGCAGCAGCTTCTCGGTAAGCGTGGTCTTACCGGCGTCCGGGTGGCTGATGATCGCGAATGTGCGGCGCGACGAGATTTCATCCGACAGGCTTGCCATGCGGATCCTTTCTTGCATTGAGTGCATTACGTCGTTGTAACCGCACTATTGTAGCCGCGAAATCCCGCTCTAGGGCGCCTATCAGGACAAATTCATCAGTTGGGGCCTGGGTAGCCGGCCCAATCCGAATTTGTCTCTTGCGTAACTGTACATAGTGTATATATACTGTGCTTACCGGTTATATACACGTGTAGCCCAACAGCTAAGGAGCCGCTGTGGACATCATCCTATCCAATTCGAGCGACAAGCCCATCTACGAGCAAATAGCCTCGCAAGTCAAAGCTCAGATCCTTTCGGGCACGCTCGCGGCGGGAGCCAAACTCCCCAGTATCCGTGCACTCGCGAGCGATCTTGGCGTGAGTGTCATCACCACCAAGCGCGCCTACGCCGACCTGGAGCAACTCGGCTTTATCTGCACCGTGCAGGGCAAGGGCTGTTTTGTCGCCGAGGGCAACCAGGAGCTCTTGCGCGAAAACCAGCTCTGCCATATCGAAGAACTGCTTGCGAAAGCGGCGAGCCAAGCCGAAGCCCTGGGCGTTACGCGCGACAAGCTGCACGAGATGCTCGACCTGGTAGCCCCCGAAACCATGCAGTAGCCATCTGCAAGAAAGGCTATACCATGCAAAACCTTTTAGAACTCAAAGGCATCTCACGCCGTGTGAGCGACCGTTTTTCGTTGCGAGTGGTCACACTCGCCGTGGAGCCCGGCCAGATCGTTGGCTTTGTGGGCGCAAATGGCGCCGGCAAGACGACGACCATTCGCGCCGCGCTTGGGCTTATAAAGCTCGATGCCGGCGAGGTGCATCTGCTTGGACAGCGCTGCGACGCCAACGCGCCCGACGAGACGCAGCGCCACCTGCGCTCCCGCATCGGGCTTGTCCTGGACACGTGTCCCTTCCCCTCCACGCTCAAGGTGGGCCAGGTCGAGAGGCTCGTAGGCCCGGCATACCCCACGTGGAGCTGCGAAACGTTCGCCGGATTCATCGACCGATTTGGCCTCGATCCCAAGACGAAGGTCAAGGACCTCTCCCGCGGCATGGGCATGAAGCTGCAGCTCGCCTGCGCGCTCAGTCACAATGCTAAGCTGCTCGTTTTGGACGAAGCCACCGCGGGCCTCGATCCCATGGCGCGCGAGGAACTGCTCGACGAGTTGCTTGCCTTTGTCGCCGACGGCCAGCACAGCGTGCTGCTCTCAAGCCACATTACATCCGACCTCGATCGCACTGCCGACCGCGTCATCTGCATCGATAACGGCTCGATTGTGTTTGACCTGCCGCGCGAGGACATTACCGACCGAGCCGGCATCGCCCACTGCACCCAAGCACAGGCGTCCGAGCTCATGGCTTGCGTCGAAGGCGCCCGTGCCGCCCACCACGCCTATAGCGTGGACGTGCTCGTGCCCAACCGTCGCGAGGCGCTCGAGGCCTTCCCCGAGATTCCCTGCGACCGGGCAACCATTGATGACTATCTGCGCCTCACGCTGAAAGGGGCTTCGAAATGAAACGCGCCTTTATGTCCGAGCTCGCCATCGTTCGCTCACTTGTCCCGAGCATTGCGGGTGTCGGCTTGTTCATATTCGTCGTGCTGACCCTTGCCAACGCATCGGACGGCGATTCCGGCATGAGCGCCGGCGCCTGCGCGGTCAGCGCCATGTCACCCATCATGGTCATGAGCTCGCTGGCCGGCTTCGACAATCAAAACGGATGGGAGCGTTATCGGGCAACGCTGCCCTTCTCGCGCAAAGACATTATTTGTGCCCGCTACCTGAGCGTTATTGTCTTCTCCGCCGCCATGGCATGTGCAGCTACGCTTTTGAGTATCGTCGCCATCCCGCTCTTCAACAGCGCGGGCATTCCTTCGACGGGACAGACGGTCTTTGAGATCGCAATAGCCTCGGCAGCATCGATGCTCATCTCCCTCATGATGGTGTTTTTGGCGCAGCCGCTGTTCTTTCGCCTTGGACACATGGAGGCGCTGCGCCTATCCGTTGGCCTGTTTGCCCTGCTCGGGTGCCTTGCCATGGCCACGCTGAGCTCCTCCAACCCCATTAGCAACTGGCTTATGTCGATTGCCGGAGCAAATCCCGATCCCGTCGTCCTCGGCTGCCTGTGCGCAGGAATTGCCGTACTGGCCCTCGTGCTCTTTGCACTGAGTTGCGCCATCAGTACCAAGGTCTATCGAGCACGCGACCTGTAGGCAGGCGCGGTATCATCGGACATGCGCCACAGATCGGCGTGGCCCATTATTGGGAAGGCGCTCAACCCGTGTCGTGGATTACAGCAGCATTTTGAAAATAACGACCCGTCAAAGGGCACAAGCTCAAGTTGAACACCCTCACACCGGGCTTGAGATGTTTGTATTGACCGTGCGCCGCCGTGCTACTTGCGCAGCGGCTTGGGCAGCGGAATGCCAGCGGCGATAACGGCGGCGATGATCATGCAGACGATACCCTTGAGCGGGAAACACATGAGCAGCAAGCCCACAACCATGACCGGCTGACGCATAACGGCGCCCATCGTCGAGGCCGTGCAGACGGCGACGCAAAAGACCGGATCGGCGCCGGTAAGGATAGCGAAGCCGTAGCCCAAGCTCACGCCCGAAAAGATAACCGGGAAGAAGTGACCGCCGCGCCAGCCCAGGTTGATGAGGGCGGGCGTCAGCATGGCCTTGACCAGACCGGTCGCGATAAGCACGCCGGCGGGAATGGTCAGATAGGTCTCCATGAGCACGTCGGCTTGGGTCTCGCCGGCAAACATGGTGTAGGGCAGGACCGTGCCACAGATGGCGAGCGCCAGACCGGCTAGCATGGCCTTGACGACAGGGCGCTCCCCTATGGCATGGGACAGTGCCTCACTTGCATGCTCAGAGACAAAGTACAGCCAGCCGCATACGGTGCCGACCAACGCCAGCGGAATGAGCCAGACAAGTTCCAGGTTGCCCACCTGAGCGGACTCGAACCTGGGCATGCCCATGCCGCCGCCCATAAGCTGGCCGAGCAGCAGGTAGGTACCCAGACCGCCGGCAATCGCAATGCCGTAGACCACGGTCTTTTGCGCCTTGGGAAGCTTGATCGTGATCTCATCGGACGCGGACTCATCGTCATTAGCGCCCTGGCCGTCGGCGCTACCGGCGAGCGGCGCCACAAAGCCAAACACGGGCGCGGTGAAGAGCGCCGTCAGGGCAGCCTGAGTACCCAGCAGTGTGAGCTGCCTAAACTCGGCGCCAAAGCGACGCATGCGGTCGCCGACCCAGCTGCACAGACCTGCGATAACGCCGGTCAGGCCGGCCTCCGGTCCAATGCTTCCGCCAAACAGCAGCGGCAGCAATGCCGCAAGCGAAAGCTTGCCCAAGTTGTCGTACGGGTAGCGGCCGTCGCGCTTTACCTTGGCCATCACTTGGTTGAGGTCATCGGTCTTGGTGCCCGTAAGCTTTTCGTACAGACCGATCAGCAGGCCGCCCAGCAGGCAGACGGAAAACGGATACGGCAAAAAACCGAACGGACCGCTCGCGAGCTCGGGCGAAGCGACGCCCAGCATATGCGGAATCTCGGTCCATAGATAGTCGATACCGTGCTCCATCGCAAAGAAAAACAGCCAGACCGCGGCGCCTGCAAACGCACCGGTCACGGCTACGCTAACTAAAAACAGCGCACGGTTTTTGGGTTTTGCAAGGTTGTCCATCGGGGCCTCCCGTGGTCAAAATCGACAAGGATACGTTTTATTGTAAGACGGGCACAGCGCGGACGTGCCGACCATCCACGCCGCGAACGGCGCCATTGGGCGCCGCACGTGCGATAGGCCTACGGCTTAGCTGCCGATAATCGATGCGATCTCGTGCAGGTCCTCGGCAAAGTAAATGCCTTGCTGGCGCCTCGGGCTCGAAAGCCCCTTATCAATCATGTGCTCGAGCAGCGCCTTGAGGTCGTTGTAGTAACCGTTCAGGTTGTACAGGATGCACGGTGCGCTCAGATGTCCCAACGACACGGCCGACATGACCTCGGCAATCTCCTCGAGCGTGCCCGTACCGCCCGGAAAGGCGACGAACGCATCGCCGAGCTCGATCATCTTGGCCTTACGCTCGGCCATGTCGCTCGTCACGATCAGGTCATCGATACCATCGTGCTGAAACTCGGCCTCGATAAAAAAGCTCGGCTCAACACCGGTCACGCACCCGCCGGCATCGAGCACGCTATCGGCGAGCGCGCCCATCAGTCCCGACTTGGACCCGCCGTATACCAGCGCGTGGCCGTTGGAGCCAATCCATGTGCCGAGCTGCCGCACCGCAGGCAGAAACGCCGGGTCGTTACCGACGCTGGCGCCCAGGTATACCGTAATATTCATATTTTTGTCCCCCTCATCGTGACGCGCGGCGCCCGCCCTAGCGTTGGCGTCGGCGATATTCGCGCACGCGGCGCGACAGGTCGGCGAGCTCATCGCGATCGAGCTCTTCCAGGTGCTCAAGATCGTCCATAAAGCGCGCCATGGTGTCCTTTTGGCGCATCTTGATGAGCGTATTGCAGTAGTTCACCGCCACGCCCGTGAGCATGGCGATGTAGAAGATGCTGATGACGCTCAAAACGACGGTGATAGCGCGGGCAACCGGCGTTTCGGCCGGGATATCGCCAAAGCCGATCGTCGATACGGTCTCAAAGCTAAACCAGAGGCCATCGCCAAACGTAAGGGTCGAAGGGTCGGACAGCCAGACGACCGTCGAGCACAGCAGGTAGAAGATAAGGAACAGGCCGGTGATGCGCGCAAAGCCAGCCTGGCGCAACACGTCGGCAAGCGTCCTCAACTTGTTCATCGCGACCCCTTTTCCCAGACGCCCCATCACGTTGCTCGGTATTGTCGCACATCCGGCACTTGGGGACGTTCCTTTTGTGTCAAACAGATTGGGAACGTCCCTAAGTGCCAACTCCGGCAAAGAGTGTCCCCAGCGACTAGTCGTTTAAGAACGTCCCCAATGACTACCCATCTGCCGGGTGTTAGGGTGGCTGAGCTGGTATCCTTATGCGGTATTATCTCGACTCGATAGGATTGCCTGTGAAACCTTCCGCCGTCCTTCGCTTAGCTCTATATCGCACCCTAGCCGTCGCGCTTGCTGCGCTCACACTACTGAGCGCCGTCATGCCCACCCCGGCCTTTGCCGCCGACTCCGACCAGCAGGTCAAGACGGTCCGCGTTGGCTGGCTCGTCAACAACAAAGGCTTCCAGGAAGGCACGCCGGGCGAGCGCCTCTCGGGATGGGGCTACGAGTACCTCCAGACCCTCTCGTATTACACAAAGGGCTGGCAATACGAATACGTTAGCGGCACCTTCTCCGAGCTTATGGACATGCTCGAGGCGGGCGAAATCGACCTCATGCCCAACATCTCGTATTCGGCAGAGCGCGAGCAGAAGCTGTTCTTTTCCTCGAACCCCGAGGGCACTGAGCGCTACTACATCTACGCCAGGCCCGATCGCGACGACCTTGCCAAAGGCGACCCCCAGGCGCTCCAAGGCCTTACCATCGGCTGCAACGCCGGCGTTATGCAAACTATCGTCGGCCAGCAGTGGCTCGCCGACGAAGGCGTTACCTGCACCTATAAAGAAATCGACACCGGCAGTGCCCTCTTTGAGGCGCTTGCAGACGGCGAGGTCGACGCCGTCATCATGAACGACACCATTTCGTCGCCCGATGCGTCACCCATGTTCTACGTAGGCTCGAGCGACTACTATTTTGCCGTTCCCAAAAGCCGCCCTGACCTGATGAACGACATCAACGCCGCCATGGCGACCATCGCCCGCGATAACCCGCGCTATAACGAGGAAGTCAAATCGAGTTACTCGACCCAAAACAGTGGCTCGTCATCGCTCACCGGCACCGAGACCACCTGGCTCAAAGAAAACGGCAATACCATCACGCTCGGCTATCTTAAAAACCAACTTCCCTACTGTACGCAAAATGACGACGGCGAAATGGAAGGGTCGCTCGCCTCGCTTGCAACGACGTTGCACGACAAGTTTGGCATTACGGTCAATACAATCGCACTCTCGAACAACAAGCAAATGATCAAAGCCCTTTCCAACGGAACCATCGATGTCGCCCTGCCGTTGTTTCGCGACTACTGGCTCGCCGAGCAGACAGGGGTCATCCAGTCAAACTCGATGGGAACGGTTTCGCTGACCGCCATTCACAGTGGCAAAAACCTGAACAGCGACCTTAAGAACATCGCTTGTACAAAGAGCACAATCGTTAACCGTTTTGAGCTCGAAAGTCTCTTTCCGAACGCAACGGTAACCGAGTATTCGAATGACGGCGAGGTGCTCAAAGCCCTCAATGAGGGGAAGGCACGTTGCATCATTGTCTCCAGCACGCGCCTGGAAACTCTCCGCGACATCTACGACATCGAGGATTTCGAAACACAGGAACTCACCAACACGGCGCAACTATCGTGTTTAATTTCGCGCGGCAAGCCCGAGCTGCTGGGAATCATCAATAAGGGCATCGTCAATGCAGGTGAATCGCTCTCTGCAAACAGCTATTTCCCCACATCGTACTCGGCGCAAGAATCGGATGCGTTCCGACTTCTCTACCGCAACCGCATCGTCATTGCGGCAGTCGTCATCTGCATTTTGCTCACCGGCATCATCATCCTTGTCTGGTCGCTTTACCGCGCACAGACAGAACGGCAGAAAGCTGATGCCGCCAACGCCGCCAAAACCGCTTTCCTCACGCGCATGAGCCACGACATCCGCACGCCGCTCAACGGCATCCTGGGTCTTATCGAAATTGAGGAATTGAGAGAAGGCGACATGCAGGTCGCCCGCGAAAGCCGCGCCAAGGCGCGCGTTGCCGCCAATCACCTGCTGTCACTGATTAACGACATCCTCGAGATGGGCAGGATCGAGGAGCGCAAAGTGACACTCGAGCACGAATCATTCAACCTTAAAGAGCTGTGCGACAATGCGCTCGTACTGTGCAAGCTCCGCGCATCGGACCGCGGCATAACCATGCTCGACACCAGCGAGCCCTACGCTGTCGACCAATATATGATCGGCAGCCCCACCCATATTCGGCAGATCATTGTCAACCTGCTCGACAACAGCATCAAGTACAACAAGCACGGAGGCACCGTCACGTTCTCATCGACCATCAAGCCGGTCGACGACGAGCACGCCGTGTTTTGCTTTAGCGTCTCGGACACCGGCATCGGCATGTCGCCCGAGTTTCTAAAGCACATCTACGAACCGTTTGCCCAAGAGGGCAACGATGCCCGCAGTAAATTTCAGGGAACTGGCATGGGCATGCCGATCGTCAAATCGCTCATAGACATGATGGGCGGCACGATTGAGATTTCGAGCGAGGTCGGCATGGGAAGTACGTTCAACGTCCAGATTCCGCTCGATATCGACAAGAACCCTCAGGCAAGAGAAGGTGCGGACGAGCAGGCGATCAGCTGCTCGCTTGCCGGCATGAACGTTCTTTTGGCCGAAGACAACGAGCTCAATGCCGAAATTGCCCAGGCCCTGCTCGAAAGCGAAGGCATCGTCGTAACTCGCGCCGCCGACGGCAAAGAAGCGGTCGAACTATACACTAGTCGTCCCGCCGGCAGCTTCGATACGATCCTGATGGACATCATGATGCCGGGTATGGATGGCTACGAGGCAACTCGCGCGATTCGTCTGAGCGAGAAGGCCGATGCAGCCGACATCCCCATCATCGCGCTCACCGCCAATGCCTTTGCCGAGGACGCCAAGGCGGCACACGATGCCGGCATGAACGCCCATCTGCCCAAACCGCTCGACTTTAACAAGCTCAAAAACATCCTCGCCCGCATCAAGAAAAACGGAACTGTTTCGCTATAGTTTGTGCCCACCCACCATGCACAGTTAGAAAGGAAGCCAACGATGTTTAGGCCCTTACGTCGAAAGAAACGCGCCATCACTGACGAGGAAGCGCGCGAGTTGCTCGCTATCTGCAAGCGCGGTGTCTTTGCCGTCAACGGCGATGGTGGCTACCCGTATGCCATTCCCGTCAACTACTTCTTTGACGCCGAGCACGACAAGATTTATTTCCATGGTGCCAAGGCTGGCCACAAGGTCGATTCACTCAGGCGTGATGATAAAGTCTGCTTTACCGTTTACGGCAACGAGTGGTACAAGGACGATGACTGGGCTCCCTATGTTATGAGCACCGTGGTCTTTGGTCGTTGCCGTCTGGTAGATGAGACACCTGCGTTTATCGAGGACAAAGTCCGCCAGCTCGCGCTTAAGTACTACCCCTCTGCCGAAGAAGTTGAAGAGGAAATCGCCAAAGACATCAAGGGCGTCCAACTCTACGAGATTTCGATTGAGCATCTTTGCGGCAAGCAGATCCATGAAAAGTAAGCCCAAAAACAGGTCCTGCAAATAGCAAAATGGCTCGGTTCCAACCAGTATTGGAACCGAGCTATTTGTTTATGAAGCGTCGGCGGCTATGTGCGCAAGCGCCTCAACGAGATCCTGAGAACTCACGGGTTTGCTCAGATGCGCGTTCATGCCCGCCTCGCGCGAAAGCCTACGGTCGTCGGCAAAGGCATTGGCGCTCACGGCGATAATCGGCGTGGTCGCGGCGTCCTCGCGATCGAGCGCTCGAATCTGACGCGTGGCCTCAAGGCCATCGATGCCGGGCATCATGATGTCCATCAATACCACGTCGTACTCGTGCGGCGCGCTCGCGGCAAACGTCTCGACGGCAGACTCGCCATCTTTAACATGTGTCACGACGGCACCGGCGCGGTCGAGCGTAAACTGTGCGATCTCGGCATTCAGGTCGTTATCCTCTACGAGCAAAACACGCAGGCCCTGGATCACGTCGCTGTCGCCTGCATCCACGCGAACTGCCTGGGGAATCTCGGAACTCTTGCACTTCTCAAACGGCAGGCAAATGGTAAACGTCGTCCCCCGCCCCAAGGCGCTCGTAAAGCTCATGGTTCCGCCCATAAGCTCGACCAACTGTTTGGCAATAGACGCGCCCAGGCCAGTTCCCGATGAAGCGCCTTCCACCTGCTGTTCCTCGCGGCTGAACGGCTCGTAGAGGTGCTGTTGAAACTCCTCGCTCATGCCAATGCCGTTATCGGCGATCGTGTATTCATAGACGGGGACACCGTCCACCGGCTCCACCTCGCGGCATGTCAGGCGAACATAGCCGCCCTGGCGGTTGTACTTGACGGCATTACCGGCAATATTGAGCAACAGACGCTTGAGGTGCGTCACGCTCACCCGGGCATAGGGATGATCAAGAGTCCGTTGGTCGCAGATAATTGTCACCAGGCGCTCCTCGGCTTGGCGCTCCAGAATATCGCACACCTCACGGTTGAGGGCCACCATATCTGTAGGCACGAGATTCAGGTCGACCTGCCCGCTCTCCAAGCGGCTCATATCGAGTGCCTCGTTCGCAAGGTCGAGCAACAGTCCCGACGCCGTCCAGATCTTTGAGCGGCACTCAGTCTGCTTTTGCAAGTCGTCCGCGTTGGCATTGCCCACCTCGACCATACCGCGAATGCCGTTGATGGGCGTGCGCAGGTCGTGACTCATGCGACGCAGGAACTCCGTCTTTGCAGAGTTGGCAGACGAAGCTTCGCGCGCCGCTTTTGCCAGTTTGTCGCCATAGTCGCGCTCCTGCAGCAACAGGTCGGCAAAGCGTTGGCTCTCGGCGCGGCGGCGCACCAACACAACAGTGGCTATAACACCGCCGTAGAGTGCCAACACGCTGGCAACAACAGCGGCAACAACCTCAAAGTAACGCTGCGCGGGAGCATAGGTGTACACGTAAAAATCGCGCGCTTTACCAAATGTGCCCAGATACCACTCACCGCTGTCGTTAACCAATCTGACCTTACCAGCCAGGCAACGCTCCTTAATGCCGTTGACAACGATGGCATCCGTCGCAGGCAAATCGAACACGCCTGACACGGCGGGCTCAACAGCGTTGGTCGCAACGACCTTACCGTCGTTTTCGATCACGATATTGCCGCTATCGATGGTCTCATAACCATCGAGCAAGCTCTGCAACTTGAGCGTATTGCTCGCGACCGCCTTGGCGCTCTGGTGCCTCACCGCGACAACGATGCCCTCACCGTCCCGCCGGGCCACGCAGCCAATGTCTGCGACCGAATCGTCCGCAAGCGTAATGCGAGCGGTATAGGACTTAAGCGGATGGGCTGCCACCTCCAGCACAGGCGCCTCTTTGAGATTCGCGGCGAGCGACTCGTAGCCCACGTCATCCTTCGAGGACTCGGACACCAAGTTGCCCGATGCATCCGTTACGATCAGCGCTGTCACATTAAACTGGTCAGCATATTGCTCCAACGTAGCGTTATCCACCGAGCCGTCGCGCTCCATATCGCGCGCCGCCTCTCCGGCGATCTCCATAACGCGAATCAGGTTTTTGGTCGCATAGGCGCTGTTGAACGCATCGTAGGAAAGGCTCTGTGTCGCCACGTAATCGACAACGTCGGCAAAGCGCTGCTCGGCCTGAGCTGTCGTGTAGGCGTAGCTCGTCACGCCGGCAACAATCGAGAGCGCTATCCCCAACAGGACGACGATGAGCCATTCCCGTGCCGAACGATCGCCCCGCTCCTGAGCGGTGTGGTCGGACGCATCAATCATGACAGGCCCTCCACATTCAAAAAGGGCGAAGGGTCATCAAAATACTTTGACACCAGGCGCTCCATGGTGCCATCGGCAAGCATTTCTTGGTAGGCATGGGTGAGCTTAACGTCGATGCCGCGTGTGTCGTTGATATCGAAAGCGGTGCCCAAACCAACCTCTAGCAGCGGCTCAGACAAAATGCGATACGTCACGCCATAGTCTTTTTCGTAGGTGAGCAGCGAGGACTCATGCGCGGCGATGGCGTCGACTAGGCCCTCGACAAGCGCCGGGTTCAGGTACGAGCGGTCCGAAAAGCTGTAGAGCTCCTTAATCTGCGGAACGTTTTCATTGGTGTGATTGAGCAGAATCGATTCGGGCTTGGTGGTGGACTGGACCGCCACGACCCTACCCTCAAGATCGGCAAGCGTGTAGATATCGCTTTCGGGATCGACAGCAACCACCTGTCGGCTCGCAAGGTACGGCCCCGCCCAGCGATACTCGCCTTCGCGGCCCGTCATACTAAAGCTGCCCATGACGCAATCGAGCTCGCCGCTCGCCAGCAGCTCTTTCTTCTTTTCCCAGTCGATCAGCTGGTACTTTGGCTTGTAGCCAATGCGGCCCAAAGCCTCGGTCAAAATATCGACATCCAGGCCAACAATATCGCCGTACTCGTTGCTATACACAAACGGTGGATAGAGGTCGCTGCCAACGTTGAGCGTCTTAAGGTTGTCGTCTTTGACCTGCGAGGCGGCTGCGCCTTCTGATGCAGACGCCGCGGCCCCATCATTCAACCCGGAACAGCCAGCTATCGCCACGACAAAGGCGCCCACCACTGCAAGCGCAACAAACAACGATATGGCGGCCGAGCGACGAGGTCTTTTCATCGAGCTCCAGACGATCCTGTTTACAGACTCAAGAGCAAAGATATTAGCAGACAAAACCGCGCTTGCGCTCAATGGTTACAGATGCTTTACCATACGGGGCCTTCCAGCCAATCTGGCAGACAGCCCCGCATGCAGCACTCACTTACCGTGCATTAAAAACGTAGCGGTCCAAGCGGTCGCACGCCTCCCTTACACGCGAAAGCGGCAGCGCCAGATTCACGCGAATGTGGCAAGGTCCATGGAATGGACGGCCGTCCTGATAGCCCACGCCCACACGCGCCCCCTCGTCGAGCAGCCACTGAATATCGTGCCCATGCACGCAGCACCACTCCGTGCAGTCCAGGAACACCATATAGGTGCCCTGCGGGCGCGAATAGGACACGCCCTCAAAATGCTCGTCCACGTAATCGCAGAAGTAGTCAATGTTGCCCTCGATAACCTCGTTGAGCTCATCGAGCCACTCGTAGCCCTGCGGCTGGTAGGCGCCGATAAGCGCATGCATCGAAAGGACATTCATCTCGTTGTAGTGGGTCTTATTGGACACGGCGCACACGCGGTCGCGCAGCGTCTCGTTATAGATGATGTGGTAGCTGCCGACCAGGCCCGCCAGGTTAAACGTCTTGCTGGGCGCATAGAGGGCGACCGTGCGCATGCGGACATCCTCGCTCACCGACTGCGTCGGGATATGCTTGTGACCGGGCAAGATGATGTCGGACCAAATCTCGTCCGAAATCACCACGCAATCGTGCCGGCGATAGATGTCCATGGCGCGCTCGATCTCGTCGCGCTCCCATACGCGGCCACAAGGATTGTGCGGCGAGCAGAACACCGCGGCGTGGATGTGGTTTTGGGTGAGCTTGCGTTCCATGTCCTCAAAGTCCATGCGCCACACGCCCTGGTCGTCGAGCTTAAGCGGGCTGTGGACAATGCGATAGCCCGCGGCTTCGATGGACTTGGTAAAGCCGATGTAGGTAGGGCTGTGGACCAGCACCGCATCGCCCGGCTGGACATACGCCCGCAGGGTCGACACGACACCGCCCAGCACGCCGTTTTCGTAGCCGATATGCTCCGGGAGCAGACCCTCGACGCCATTACGTCGGCTCTGCCATTCGATGATGCGGTCGAAGTACTCGTCGCGCGGATCGAAATAGCCAAACATGGGATGCTGGGCGCGCTGAATGATGTGCTCCTGGACCGTGGGCACCGTGGCAAAATTCATGTCCGCCACCCACATGGGGATGCGGTCGAAGCCCTCGTCGGGCGCGTTCGGAGCCATGCCAGGGATCTCGCCCCAGGAGTCAACGGCGATGGCGTCCATGCCGTGGCGGTCGATAAGCGAAGTAAAGTCGTATTTCATGCTGAGCTCCCGTGCAAAGCGGATTGTTTTGATAGGCGTTATTGTCCACCAGCGTGGGCGATTTTGGCACGGGGTTTGGCGTTGAATTTGGCGAGCGCCATCGAATGGCTGGCTAGTCCCGCGCGTCGTTGACGGCGGTTACCGTCAACTTGGATCCGTCAACCGTAAAGGATATGTCGAGCCCAGCGTAAGCCAAGTGGTAAATGCGGTTTGGCTCGTGCTTGCTACCCGCGCGGCGCGGATCTTGGCGAAGGACCTCGACCAACCCGGGGAGCTTCGTGGGCGGGACCATCTCCTGCAGCGCTTGCGGGAAGTCAACGTCGAGCTCTTGCCACGGCGCATCCTCAATCCAGCCGCCGGTCGCATCCGAGTGGCAGTCCGCAAACGGAATGTAGGGC
>CAUCTV010000003.1 GCA_958445895.1 uncultured Collinsella sp. | reverse complement strand
TGGATATCGCGAATGCCGTGGTTGCGTATCCCCATGCCGACGTGACCCTTTCGTGTGAGGGGCACCTCTACACCATGGGCGGCAACGATGCGTTTGTTGACCACCTGCGTTATGAGGTCCACTGCGATGTGGCGGTAGTCGACCGTCCCGAAGACATCGACGAGGACGTCATTAAGATTGCCTTCCAGACGCCCGAGGCGGAGCAGCAGGCGGCGCTGGAGTATTTCGAGCGCCACTTTAGCGATCGAGTCGATGTCATGACATCGGGAACCGAATGGACGGACTTTATCGGTTTCGATTCGGGCAAGGGCTCCGCGCTTGCCGATTACGGTCACGCCCTGGGGATTTCGCCCGATGAGATGATGGTGTTTGGCGACAATGAGAACGATCGTGACATGCTCAACGTGGTGGGCCATCCCTATCTGATGGAGAGCTGCAACCCCAGCATGCGCGGCATCAACGACCGCGTCCGCTACGCGCGCACGGTCGAAGAAGAACTGCGTCGTCTACTTGCTGTGTAGGCATGTCCCAAACATCTACCGGCAGTCGGGGCAGAGACCCTCGAAGATGGTGTAGTGCGATGTGACGTGCCAGCCGATTTGCTCGGATGCCTTGGCGTCGAGCTGGGCATCGAAGGGGAGCGGTACGTCGATGACGCGGCTGCACGAGGTGCAGATGATATGTGCGTGCGGCTCGATCGTGCGATCGAAGCGGCTGCCGCCCGGCGTCTTGATGGAGAGGATCTCGCCGGCGTCGGCCAAGAGATTGAGATTGCGGTAGACCGTACCACGGCTGATTTTGTCATCCTGCGCGCGCACGACGTTGTAAATTTCGTCGGCGGTGGGATGGTTATAGCTTTGGCGCACGGCGTCGAGAACCAGCTTTCGCTGCTTGGTATTCCTTCTTTGCACCGCCATGCGCCTCGCCTCTTTTCTATCAACGGTCGTAGGTAAATGATACCGTATTTAGCACACAATACTAATAACGAGGAATGAAACCGTCTTCATTGGCAAGTGGGGCTCGGGTCTGGGCGTCTACGAGGCGAAAACGCGTTCCCATGCGCTCGTAGGAGGCATGAAGCGCCTCGAGATGAGATAGGATGTTTGCCGGAGCCCCCTGTATCTCCATCTCGACTGAGCCGTCTTCCATGTTGCGCACCCAGCCGGTGAGTGCGCGTGCCTGCGCGAGGTTGGTGTTGGTAAAGCGAAAACCGACGCCCTGGACTTGCCCCTCCCAGCGCAGGAAATAGCGCAGGGGAGCGTCTTGAGTGGCCTCGTCGCTTGCGAGCACAGTAAGCCTGCGGCGCAGCTCGAGCTCGACGTTTGATGGTTTTTGAGGCTCTCGACTGCCACCGGTGACGCTGGAGAAGAACGTATCGAAGAGACCCATCGCTATGCCTGCTTGCCTGCATCGGCCGGGAAGGTTATGCCGGCCTGCTGGCGCACGGCATCCATGATGCGCAGTGAGACGAGCGTGACATCGCGGTAGTGGCCAAGCTCGTGGCGTCCCGCCGGGGTCTCCCAAATCTCTTCCTTAACGTTATCGATGCCGCCGATGGCGCTGATAAAGTCTGTGAGTTCGTATTCCATAGTGTTGCTCGATTCGGGCAGGTCGAGCACGCGGCCGTTGTCGCCCTGTTCGCGCGGTGCCTCGGTCGCCGAGCCACGTACGACGTCGCCGCGGTAGTCGATGCGGACGTTGCGGGGCGTGGACAGATGATCGATCTGGATAGTGCCACGCTCGCCTTCGATCTGCGAGGGCAGCAGGTCATTCGTAATTTTGGAGTGCGCGAGCTCGACGGAGATACGGCCACCGCCGTAGCTGGCGAGGATGGATCCGCAGCCGTCGATGGGGCCGTGCGTGAGCTGTCGCGTGGTGGGGTCGAGCAGAGTAATCATGCTCGTAAGGCCGGAGGGCATGCCGAAAATCTCGACCATGGGCTCGACGGTGTAGACGCCAATGTCCATGAGGGAACCCGATGCCATATTGCAGTCGAAGATATTGGTGGCGCGTCCCGCGAGAATCTCGTTGTAGCGCGAGGAATATTTGCCAAAGCGCAATGAGGCGCGGCGGATGGGGGCGATCTCGCCCAGGGCGTCCTCGATGGCGTGGAAGGCGGGATCGTGGAGGGGACGCATGGCCTCGAGGGCCACGACACCTGCTGCCTCGGCAGCGCGGAAGACTTCCAGCGCCTGCGCTTCGGTGGCGCAGAAGGGCTTCTCGACGATGACGTGCTTGCCACCGGCGATGCAGGCAAGGGCCTGCTCGTAGTGAAGTGCGTTGGGGCTGCCGATATAGACGGCGTCGACGTCGGCGGCTGCCGCAAGCTCATCGAGTGAGGTAAAGTTTCGCTCGCCATCGCGCTCGGCGGTAAAGGCAGCACCGCGATTGGCATCGCGTGAAAGCGTGCCCACAAACACGGCTTGGTCGTTGGCGTTGACGACTTGGATAAAGTCGTCGGTGATCATGGATGTGCCGATGGTCGCGATGCGCAGCATACGTCCCCCTTGCGTTGTTTGGTCTACAGGATGAGTGTAGCGCGTGGGGATATAAAGCTGTACGAAAACGCTATTACAGGTCGCTCTCGTTAAAGCCGGTGTCGATATCGAGGTTGCTGCCGTCGGCCGCCGTGGTGGCGAGCTCATCGCAGCGCTCGTTGAGCTCGTGGCCGGCGTGACCCTTAACCCAGATGAACTCAACCTTGTGCTTGCTTTTGGCGGTGAGTAGGCGCTCCCACAGGTCGCGGTTCTTGACGGGCTGCTTGTTGGCGGTTTTCCACCCGCGCTTTTTCCAGCCGTCGATCCAGTGCTTGTTAAAGGCGTTGACGACGTACTGCGAATCGGAATGGACTTCGACCTCGCAGGGGCGGTTGAGTGCCTCGAGCGCCACGATAACGGCCATGAGCTCCATGCGGTTGTTGGTGGTCTTGGCGTAGCCGCGCGAAAGCTCGGAGGTAAAGGTCTTGCCGGCGGGGTTGGTGTATTTGAGCACGGCGCCGTAGCCGCCGCGTCCCGGATTTGATCGGGCCGAGCCGTCGGTATAGATGATGACCTTCACGGGTTTCCTTTCTTTGAGTGCATTTCATGTGAGTGACCATTGTAGCGCCATGCCCGCCGGGGGCCAGCAATCTACGATTTCTGCCCCGTCTTCCGACTGTTAGCTGGCATGGATGATGCGGTTGAGCTCGTCGAGGTATTGCTGCAAGAGGAGAGAGGGCTTGCGCTCGTCGTGCATGATGTAGCCAACGTGCATCGTTGGGGCGTCTGCTAACGGGATCGATGCCATGCCCCATTGCATTTCATTGGAGAGGACACCGGTCGACAGGGTGTAACCGTTCGACGTGATAAGTAAGTTGGTAAGTGTTCCGCGGTCCGAGATTCGTATGTTGCGGTCGCAAGGGATATAGCTAAAGGGTTCCTCGGCGTAATAGAAGGAGTTTGAGGTTCCCTGCTCAAAGCTGTAGCGCGTATAGGGCGTGAGGTCGGCAAGGGACAGTTGAGGGCGGCGTGCGAGCGGATGGCGTTCGCTGACGAAGACGTGGACCGTCGCGTCGAAGAGGGGATGGAAGCTTGCGCGGGCATCGGCGAAGGCCTTCTGCAAGACACGGGTATTAAAGTCGTCCAGATAGAGGATGCCGATGTCGCTGCGAAACGCGCGCACGTCGTCGATGATCTGCGATGTGGTGGTCTCGCGCATGATGAACTCGAACTTGCTGTCGCGGCAGCGCTCGACCACGTTGACAAAGGCCTCGACCGAAAAGGCGTAGTGCTGGGCGGAAATGGCGAGGCGGGCTTGCGGGGTGCCGCCGTCCTCGTAGCGTGCCTCGAGCATGTCGGCCTGCTCTACGACCTGGCGCGCATAGCCCAAAAGCTCGGTGCCGTCGTTGGTGAGCGTGACGCCGCGGCTGGAGCGCGTAAAGATCTCCAGATGGAGCTCCTGTTCCAGGCTTTTGACGGCGTTTGAGATGTTGGACTGAGCAGTATAGAGGCGTTGAGCTGCGGCGTTGATTGAGCCGGACTCTGCCACGGTGATCAGAAAACGAAGCTGCTGAAGGGTCATCGACACCATCCTTTCGATAGTTATCTATAAAACAGATAACAAGTTAGCGCTTTTAAGTGATTGACCGAGGGAGACAATGCCCGTACTATTCAAAACACACAAAGGCGGTAGGTTATTAAGCCGACCACGGAACCGGGACGCGAAAGGAGGCCCGCATATGAATTGCTTACCAAGACGAATGCCGGGCTCCTGTTTGCGCCCGTCGGCGTGATCAGGAGACAGCGACTTACTTCTCTTACGCTTATTACTTTTGTTCGATCAAGGAGATCACCATGAGCCAGTTTATCAACAACCCTGAGCACACCTTTGGTTTCGATACCCTGCAGCTGCACGTTGGCCAGGAGAGCGCCGATCCCGCATCCGACTCCCGCGCCGTGCCTATCTACCAGACCACGAGCTATGTGTTCCGCAACTCCCAGCACGCCGCCGACCGCTTTGGTCTTGCCGACGCCGGTAACATCTACGGCCGTCTGACCAACTCCACCCAGGGCGTCTTCGAGGACCGTATCGCCGCGCTCGAGGGCGGCGTGGCAGGTCTTGCCGTCGCCTCCGGCGCTGCTGCCATCACCTATACCCTGCAGGCTCTTGCCCAGGCTGGTGACCACGTGGTGGCTCAGAAGACCATCTACGGTGGCTCCTACAACCTGCTGGAGCATACGCTCTCCCAGTTTGGCGTCGAGACCACGTTTGTCGATGCCCATAACCTGGAAGAGGTTGAGGGTGCCATCAAGGACGGCACCACGGTCATCTATCTCGAGACGCTCGGCAACCCCAACTCTGACATCCCCAACATCGACGCCATCTCCGAGATCGCCAAGAAGCACGGTCTGCCGGTTGTCGTCGACAACACCTTCGGCACCCCGTATCTGTTCCGTCCGCTGGAGCATGGCGCCAACATCGTTGTCCACTCCGCAACCAAGTTCATCGGCGGCCACGGCACCTCGCTGGGCGGTGTGATCGTCGACGGCGGTAACTTCGATTGGAAGGCGAGCGGAAAGTACGCCCAGATCGCTGAGCCCAACCCCTCCTACCATGGCGTCTCGTTTGCCGAGGCTGCCGGTCCCGCCGCCTTCGCAACCTATGTCCGCGCCATCCTGCTGCGTGACGAGGGTGCCTGCATCAGCCCGTTCAACGCCTGGGTCCTGCTCCAGGGCACCGAGACCCTGTCGCTGCGCGTTGACCGTCATGTCGAGAACACCAAGAAGGTCGTTGAGTTCCTTGCCGGCGACAGCCACGTTGCCAAGGTGAACCACCCGAGCCTGCCTGAGCACCCCGATCACGAGCTCTATCAGAAGTACTTCCCCAACGGCGGCGCTTCGATCTTCACCTTTGAGATTAAGGGTGGCCAGGAGGCTGCCTGGAAGTTCATCGATCATCTGCAGGTGTTCTCGCTGCTCGCCAACGTGGCCGACGTCAAGTCGCTCGTCGTGCACCCGGCTACCACCACGCACTCCCAGCTCTCTGCCGAGGAGCTCGCCGAGCAGAACATCACGCCCTCCACGATCCGTCTTTCCATCGGTACCGAGAACGCCGAGGATATCATTTGGGATTTGAAGCAGGCCTTCGCCGCGCTGGACGAGTAAGGCGACTTGTGCAAGGACCCCTTGCGACTCGATAGGTATAACTGCATAAAATGCCTGCTCAAGGCGCCTGCGCAAGCAATGGTTGCGCAGGCGCCTTTTTTGCATAGGAAGGGCGCTATTACAGGGTTTTTGGCATGCTTTATGCATTTGAGTTGTGGAAAACTCCTGTTGAGAGGATGTGAGTTTTACGCAATTGACGTGCGCCTTTTGAGTAAAACCGCAGGTCGCGATTTGCTCGAGGTACTATGCAGCGCGATCGAATCACACGCAGCTCAAACGCAGCAAAAACGCACTACGGAGGTTTCCAGCTACATGAGGATCGATTCACGAAAACCGAAAGCCGCTGCCCTTTCCGCCGCTCTGACCGTGGCACTTTTGGCAGGCGCCGGCGCAACTGATGCCCACGCGGCAACACTGTCCGATACGGTTGGATCTACGCCGTCCGAGGCGACGCTGGTACAGCCCGTTGATTATCGCGGCGATGGTTATGGTTCCATGCAGGAGTGGAACGCCTCGATGGAGGCCAAGCGCGATTCCCTTGAGATGCGCGCTCAGATCATTATGAATATGTATGGCGACTATGCTACCGATGACGAGCGCGCTGTGCTGCAGGGTTGTATCGACGGTGCGGGTAGTCTGTTGACGATGGGGGAGGTCGACACGAAGTCGACCGAGCTCGATGAGCTGCGCACTGCGCTTGAGAATGCCAAGCGCGAAGCGCTCGAGGCCGCCGCAGCCGAGGCCGAGGCCGCCGAGGCCGTTCAGGCTTCGTATTACAACGCCGGCTCCGGCTTGTCTTACACGTCTGCTGCGTATTACGCGAACGGCTCGGGTCTGACGCGCTCGAGCGGCGTCAATAACTATAACGGCCGCCGCGAGACTTATTACAGCAGCAACGTGTTGTATCACCACCGCACGGGCGAATGGACGCAGGATTCCGAGGGCTTTTGGCGCGATTCCGATGGCTACTACGTCGTTGCCGCGGGCGATAAGGCCCAAGGCTCCACGTTTACCGGTTCCAAGGGCGAGTGCAAGGTCTATGACTCCGGCTGTGCTGCCGGAACCACCGACTACTATACCGGTTGGTAATCTGCCATCAGAGCAAAATAGGCACATAATGGGCGGGCGTCTTTGCTGAGCTTTTAGGCAACGTAAAGCCGCCCTTTCTTTATGTGCGTTTGAGTTAACAGAGCCCTTACCGTGGCGGTACGCTGGGCGTATGCATGCGGGGCACACTGGTTCATGAGAAATAAGGTCTTTCTCGTGGAGGAAGTGGTCTCATGAACGCTCGAGATATCGCTATTGCCGCCGTCGCACTTGCACTGGGTTGTCTTGGTCCTACAGCCGCGCTTGTCGCGGGCATGCAGGGCTTGTGCGGAGCTGCTCCTATCGTTGTGGGGGCCCTGATTGCTGTCGCTGCGCTGGGAAGCGCCGGCGTCGTCCTTTGCCGTGATGATGAGGACGAGATCGTGGGGTCCTAAAGTTAGCCTCAACTCTGGTTTTACCGGAGCGTGTTGCGTGCTCGGGATAGCGGTATTTAGAAGAACAAACGCATGGGAACTCACGGCTTAAAGCCAAACCAGCGTGGGGTGTCGCACGAGAGCGTGTGGGTGAGGTCGACCCAGCGATAATCGGTGCTTTTGAGCTGGGATGCGAGGTTCCAAAGGTCGAGCGCGGGCATGGGTGGTTCCTTTCATCGGGCTTTTTGCTGATGTTAAAGCGCTGGCGTGACGGCTCGATTTCTGCTGCGTTACGATACGTTCTCGATTGCGATTCCACGATGTTTCGGCTGCGTGACCATTGTGTTTCGCCTTGCCGGGGCGCTGATGGCGAAGGGAGGGTCTGTGCAATACCGCGTTGACCCCAAAAGTGGTAACCGAATATCCGCTCTGGGTCTGGGCTGCATGAGATTTCCCGGTGCGCCGGGGCACCCCGATGCGAAGATGGCCGATGCCATCATTTCCCGTGCAGTGGGGCAGGGGATTAATTATCTGGACACCGCCTATCTCTATCCCGGTAACGAGGCGTGCGTGGGCGCCTCGCTTGGGCGCCTGGAGCTGCGTGACCGGGTGTTGCTGGCGACAAAGTTGCCGCACGCTTCGTGCAAATGTGCGGAGGATTTCGACCGCTTTTTTGACGAGCAGCTGCACCGTTTGCGGACCGACCATATCGACTACTACCTTATGCACAACATCACCTCGCCCGCCCAGTGGGAGCGCGTGGTGGCGTTGGGCATCGAGGACTGGATTGCGCACCAAAAGGCTGCGGGGCGTATTCGCCAGATAGGTTTTTCGTACCACGGCAGTGCGGCGGACTTCCTCACGATGCTTGACGCGTATGACTGGGATTTTTGCCAGATCCAGTACAACTACGCTGGAGAGCGATATCAGGCGGGAACGGCGGGGCTCATGGAGGCTGCGGATCGCGGGCTCGCGGTGTTTGTGATGGAGCCGCTGTTGGGCGGGCGTTTGGCGGGCAAGCTGCCGCCGCGGGCCCGCGCCGTGCTCGATGGCGCCCATGACCCGCGCCTGCGCACTCCTGCCGCCTGGGGGCTTTCGTGGGTGTGGAACCATCCTCAGGTCACGATGCTGCTTTCGGGCATGACCGATACCGCGCAGGTGGACGAGAACGCGGCATTGGCGGATCGCGCACTGCCGAATTCGATGACGACAGAGCAGCTCGATACCATCGCGCGTGTGCTGGGAGAGTTTGAGAAATCGAATCGCGTGCCCTGTACGGGCTGCGGCTACTGCATGCCGTGTCCCAAAGGCATCAATATCCCTGGGTGTTTCGCCGCCTACAACGCAAGCTATGCGCACAGCTGGTTTACGGGCCTGTCGCAGTATTTTACGGCGAGCGCGGTGCGGACGAGTGAGCCCAAGTTGGTGAGCAATTGCGTCAAATGCGGCAAATGCGCACGTCACTGCCCGCAGCACATCGATATTCCTGAGCGTCTCGACGATGTGCGCCGACGTTTCCAGCCTGGCCTCGTAACGGCCGCGCTTAAAGCCTTTTGCAAAACGCGTTCCTGATGCCCCTTTTATAAGTTGCGGTGGAATAGTTCCTGTTTGCGGCAGAATAGGGCATCGACAGGAACTATTTCACCGCAACTGATGAGGGGGAGCTGGAGATGCTGACGATTGGGTGTCATCTTTCGACGACGAAGGGCTATCGGGCGATGGGGGAGACGGCGCTATCCATTGGCGCCAACACCTTTGCATTCTTCACGCGCAACCCGCGCGGCGGCAAGGCGAAAGACCTTGATACGGATGACGTGGCGGCCTTGCGCGAGCTTATGGAACAAAACGACTTTGGTCCGCTCGTGGCGCATGCCCCGTATACTTATAACCCCTGCTCGGCCAAAGAGCGGGCGCGCGAGTTTGCCTTGGAAGCTATGGCCGAGGACCTGCAGCGCATGGAAGCGCTGCCCGGCAACTACTACAACTTCCATCCTGGCGCGCATGTGGGGCAGGGCTCCGACATCGGCATTCAGATGATCGTCGACACCCTGTGCCAGGTGATGTTTGAGGGCCAGCAGACGACGGTGTTGCTCGAGACCATGGCCGGCAAGGGTACCGAGGTGGGTCGCAGCTTTGAGGAGCTGGCGCTCATTATCGAGGGCGTTTGCGACAAGCGCCCCGAGCTTTCGAGCAAGCTGGGCGTTTGCCTGGACACCTGCCATGTGAATGACGCCGGCTACGACATCATCCATGATCTGGACAGCGTACTCGACGAGTTCGACCGCGTGGTGGGTATCGACCGCTTGCATGCCGTACACATCAATGATTCCAAGAACCCCTGCGGCGCCCATAAGGACCGCCACGAGTGCATCGGTAAGGGCTACCTTGGCAGCGAGGAGTTTGGCGGCGGTATGCAGGTTATGCAGAATATTGTATCGAATGGCCGCTTGCGCGCATTGCCATTCATTTTGGAGACACCGAACGAACTTGCAGGTTATGCGGCTGAAATCAAACTGTTAAGGTCGTTGCAGCAGTAATGACTGTCATAAAGTGGAGTGCTCCATTCACGTTATGGGTTTGTTTCAATCAGTTTTCTAATTGCGGATTCTTCCAAGCGGGTGCATAATATCCAACAGTTTTTGCAGACCTCTGAATCAAACGGGGTCACCGGAAGGAGACTGATTATGAAGCTCAAGAAGCTTGGCGCATTTGCCGCCACGGGCGCCATGGCACTCGCCCTCGCACTGACGGGCTGCGGCTCGTCCAACGCCACCTCTGGTTCTGATGCCGGTTCCAGCAGCTCTGACGACGCTAAGGTCGAGAAGGTCGACGGCTCCAAGGAGTACGCGCTCGTCAAGGACGGTACGCTGACCGTCGGCACCTCTGCCGAGTACGCTCCGTTTGAGTACAAGGATGACAACGGCGATTATCAGGGCTTTGACCTTGAGCTCATCAAGGCCATCGCCGACAAACTGGGTTTGGATGTCGTGTACGTCAATAACGACTTCGATACGCTCGTCCCTGGCGTTGCTTCGGGTGCCAAGTACGACGTCGCCATCGCGGCTATCACCGACACGCCCGAGCGTGAGAAGGAAGTCACTTTCTCCGACTCTTACTACATGGACGATCAGGCTATCGTGACCAAGGTCGATAACACCGACATCACGGCCGACAACTACAGCGAGAAGCTCAACAGCGCCGACGCTACCATCATCGTCCAGTCTGGCTCGACCGCCGAGGCCTTTGCCCAGGAGAACTTCCCCAAGGCCAAGATTGTCCCCTACAAGGACGCTACCGAGTGCTTCAGCGCCCTGCAGTCCGATAAGGGCGACGCCGTAGTCACCAACCGCTCCGTTGCCAGCCAGCTGACCGCCGAGCAGTTCAACACCTGCCAGACCATCAAGCAGATCAGCACCGGCGAGGAGTACGCCATCGCCATCAACCAGGGCAACACCAAGCTCAAGGACGACATCAACCAGGCCATCAAGGACCTGACCGACGACGGTACCGTCGACGCCCTCATGGCTAAGTACAACATCAAGTAAAATAGCTACTTGATTGCGCGCGGGCCCTTTCCGTTTTGCGGAGAGGGCCTTTGCGCTTCTCTTGACGGAGAGTGTTTCCGTCTCGTTTTGCCGGCAACTTAAACGTTAGGAGCCACCTTGTCTCGATTGAACCAAGGAGCTATGGGCCAGAGCTATCCACTGCCCTCGATGCTCCAAAAGCTGGCCTGTGCCCTGGCTGTGGCGCTCGCCCTGGTATGCGTGGGGGCCTGCGTGCCCACGACCGCCCAGGCGCTTGAGACCGCAAAGATTACCGCCCGACCCAACACCGGTTCGGGCAGCACTGTGGTCGGCGGCACCGAGACGCGCATTACCTGGGAGGTTCAGGCCGATGCCGACGAGGAGCTGAGCGGTCTTTCGCTGACGTTTGTCGACGGCACGACGTTTGACACCGATGACACGCGATTGACGATGCTCTCGGGCGAGGACCTCATGGATCGTACGCCCATGAAGCCCACGTGCAAGGCTGACGGCCAGACGCTCAAGATCGATTTTGGCGAGACGGCTCCGGCCGGCGGCTATTTCCGTGTCGAGGTCTACGGCGTGACCTTCCCCGTCGAGGGCGGCGACGAGGCTTTTAGCGGCACCTACACGTTGGCTGACGGTTCAACCAAGAAGATCTCCAAGATTCCGTCGGTGGAGATTAAGGGCGTGACGGCATTCGATAACTTCCTGGCCGACCTTAAGGAGCAGCCGTGGGTCGAGGCATGGAATTCCAACATGTTCCTTCGCCTGTTCCTGAACCCGGTCATTTTGGTTCAGAGCCTGCCGATCGTCTTCAAAGGCTTCCTCATGTCGCTCTCGATCGTGCTCGTGGCATTTCCGTTGGCCATTCCCTTCGGTTTTGCCCTGTCGCTCATGCGCATCTCCAAGTCGCGCATCCTGCGTTGCCTTGCCGGCATCTATGTGAATATCATCCGCGGTACGCCGGCGTTCCTGCAGATCTACATCGCGTTCTTCGGTCTGCCGCTGGCCGGCGTCAAGGTTGACGACTATGTCTTGGGCGTCATCGTCATGGCCATGAACTCGTCCGCCTACCTGTGCGAGATCTTCCGCGCCGGTATTCAGTCGATCCCCAAGGGCCAGAACGAGGCCGCGCGCTCGCTGGGCATGAACGCCTTCCAGACGCTGCTCTACGTTATGATTCCGCAGACGTTCCGCAATGTCCTGCCTACGCTGACCAGCGAGTTTATCCTGCTTTACAAGGATACGTCGCTGCTCGCGGCCGTGGGCGTGGTCGAGATCGTCATGAACGCCCGTACCATCGTGGCCACGACGGGTTCCATTACGCCGTATGTGGTTGCCGCGCTGTTCTACCTGGTCATCACCCTGCCGCTTGCTCGCTTGGTGAGCGGTCTTGAGGCGAGGCTTCTGGGGACGGCCGAAACCAAGAAGAAGCGTCCCGCCAAGAGCGCTGGACAGGTCGTCGCGACGCCCGCCGACCACATCGCCGGTCTGTAAGGAGGTCCTATCATGAGCGAAACCAATAACTCGAACGAGGTCGTCGTCAGCATCAAGAACCTCCAGAAGGCCTTCGGCGATAACGTGGTCCTGCGCGACATCGATCTGGATGTGCACAAGGGCGAGGTCGTCGTAGTCCTGGGTCCTTCGGGCTCGGGCAAGTCGACGATGCTTCGCTGCATCAATCGCCTGGAGCATCCCACGAGCGGCTCGATCGTCGTTGAGGGCGTGGACGTTTGCGCCAAGGGCGTCGACCTTAACAAGGTACGTACGCATCTGGGTATGGTGTTCCAGCAGTTCAATTTGTTCCCGCACCTGTCAGTCAAAAAGAACGTCATGCTCGCACAGCAAAAGGTACTCAAGCGCAGCAAGGAAGAGGCCGAGAAGATTGCCGTCGAGGAGCTGACCAAGGTCGGTCTTGCCGAGCGCATCGACTTTATGCCGAGCCAGCTCTCGGGCGGTCAGCAGCAGCGCGTGGCGATCGCCCGCGCCCTGTCGATGAACCCGCACGTCATGCTCTTTGACGAGGCCACGTCGGCGCTCGACCCCGAGCTTGTTCGCGACGTCCTGGGCGTCATGCGCGACCTGGCACGTGATGGCATGACTATGATCGTGGTGACGCACGAGATGGGCTTTGCCCGCGACGTCGCCGACCGCGTCGTCTTTATGGACGGCGGCGTTATCGTGGAAGAGGGTACGCCGAGCGAGGTCTTCGACCACCCCAAGAGCGAGCGCACCAAGGCGTTCTTGGGCAATATTTCGTAGCCGGCTGATGTAGCTGCCGTTACAAAAGAGCGGGGCTGGACTTGAATCCAGCCCCGCTCTTTTGTAGGGATGGGGATGCGCTTTGATGCAGGCTCTCTTGGAGACCCCGGGCTCGTTACGCGAGCTCGGCTCCGAGGGCCTTGCAAGCGGTCTCGCCCTCGTCGTCGGGCGCGTCGTAGCAGATGGTGGAGTCCACGACGTTGACGCCGGTCTCGTCGGCGTCGGCCTTCCAGTTGTCCATCCACTCGCCTTCGGCCCACGAATAGGAGCCAAAGAGGACGACCTTCTTGTCGCCGAGAGTCTCCTTGACCTCGTCCCACATCGGCTGGAACTCATCGTACTCGAGTTCCTCGGAGCCCATGGCGGGACAGCCGAAGGCGAAGGCATCATATTCGGCGGCCTTGTCGGCAGAGAAGTCGGCGCAGGGGATGACCTCGGTCTCGGCACCCGCGGACGTGGCGCCTTCGGCGACGAGGTTTGCCATGGCCTCGGTGTTGCCCGTGCCGCTCCAGTAGACGACGGCGATCTTGCTCATGTTGAGTCCTTTCAGTTGTGCGGCAGGTTGCCGCGGCTTCTATGTTCTATCGGGTTGCCTGGGCAAGTTGCGCCAAGCTGCAGCCCTGCTGATAGACAAAGGTGAGGTATTGAGTGCAAGCGCGGTAGGCGTCAAACATCGCAAGCGCTTGCTCGACATTCGTGTAGACCTTCCAAGCTCCAAAGACCTTGTAGTTCTCGCCGCGCTGGACGATAAACTCGTGCACGTCGTCGTAGGGATATCCAAGGAAGTAGCCTATTTCGTGCGGAAACTCGCAGGTGCAGTCGTTGCTGCAGCTAGCTTGCTGGGGTAGTGCGCATCGAGTCTGGCTACAAGCGCATTCCGCGATGTTATTGCTCGCGAGCGTGATGCGTGATGCCAAATGCACAAGGCATGTCGAAAGGTCTCTCGTGTCGTAGCCTTCCGAGGCGAGCGCTGTTTGGGCGCGAGGGTCTGCGAAATAGGTGGCGAGGCTTTTGGCTCGGTACACGTACACGAGTGCTCCGCAGGGCCGCCAGACCAAAACACTCAGGTGGATGCCGAGCGGGTCAAGCTCGCGATTGCACTGGGCGATAACGTTGAGCAGGCGCGCGCGGCGTTCTGCGATGGTTTCGGTTGTGGTCGAGCCGTCCCCGTGGGCGTAGGTGCCTGGATAGGTAAAGAGCGATGCCGGCTTGATGCCCGCGAGCGTGGGAGAGCAGTTGCGCACGACTGCTGCCTGAAACGTTGGGATGTCTATGGTTCGAGTCACGGCGCTCCTTACGGATCTAAACTGTTAGCCTAGGAAAACTTATACACGAAAGTAAGCCATGGTCAACAAAAAAGTTTGAAGAGGGAAACTAATTGACCGAACAGACATGTTTTTGGGTTAAGATGGGGACACCCCATGGGGGTATCTAGATAGGGCTACTTGAAAGGGGAACGCATGGGTGACTTGCTCAACCCTGCGAATCTCATCGTGCTGGCCGTCATTGCCGTCGGCATGTTTTTTGGACTGCGCCGCATTGCCGCTTCGACACACGGGAAGAGTTGTTGCAGCGATGGTGCGAGCGGCAAGAAGGCCAAAAAGGTTGTTGTGGTGGATACCGATGCGTCACACTATCCCTATAGCGATGAGCTGCTCATCGGCGGCATGAGCTGTGACGGCTGCGCTCAGAACGTGGCCAATGCCCTCAATGCACTGGATGGCGTGTGGGCAACGGTGACGTATGCGGACCACACGGCACGCGTGCGCTCTAAGCAGCCGGTTGATCGTGATGTCCTCGAGGCGGCCGTGAAAGACGCGGGCTACTACGTCATGACGCTGTAAGCGTCGCTCTGGATGCGCTTCCTTGGCTAGGCTCGTCCGCGCAGCTCAATGTCTTGGATGTCGTCGAAGTCGATGGCGATGTCTCGGAGCTTGAGGAGCTTGAAGGCGGGGAGCGCCTCGTCGAGGATGCCGGTGCGGCTGCGATAGCCGTATGTATCGTAATAGGTGACACGAACCAAGTCGCCACGTTTGAGACCCTCGAGTTTTTTAGAAAGCACGAGGGCTTTTTCTTCTGTGAGCTCACGTTTTGACTCGACGGTGATTTCCTGCTTGCGCACGAGTTCGTAGTATCCCGTGAGGGCGGCAAAGGGCATAAACTGCGCGGCACGGCCGGCACGGACGGCGCCGTTGGCGGTGAGCTTGGGGTCGGCGGATCGACGTCTTCCCTCGGGGTCCGCCAGGCGCTCGAAGGCGGTCGGCGGGCGCACGGGCTGTTGTTTGGGTTTAGGCACGGTGTCCTCCAACTTGTTCGTTGCGTTCGCGCGCGGTGGCGCCGGCGGTAAAGCTTAATCCCTTGACGAGCGCGTTCTTGCCGTACTTGCCTTTCACGGCCAGGACGGCGCGCGCCAGGTCGCGTTCGCGCTCATCGGCCTCGATATCGCTGAACAGATCGATGGTGGCAAATTCCTCGGGCATGAGGTTGCCAAATCCCAGGTTGATGCGCTTGACCGGTCGTTTGGGATCGACAGTCTGCGCCCAGAGCTCATCGAAATAGCCCATGATCTTCTTAAACGAATTGGTGCGCTCGGGCAGCTTTCGCGAGGCGTTAGAGTGCGCAAAGAGTGCGGCATAGCCACCGCGCGGTTTGCCGCCATGCTCTCCCACAAAGATGCCATCGATTGCCTGCGCTTCGCGCACCAGGCGACGCCGTTCGTCATCGCGCTGGACGGGCTTGGGCGCACGGGGCGCGAGCTCGGGGCCGGCGGTTGCGGTGGGTTCGATACTCGATGTGCTCGAGCGCAGGTGCCCGCATCCGTCCACATACTGCGCTGTACCGCTGGCGTCGAGGCGGCGTATGTCGGCGCGTTCGCTCGCGTAGCCCACAAAGAGCGAGATGCTGTCACAGACCACGTGCTTATCGACCAAGTCTAAAACGGCGTTGTCGACCATCTCGCGCAAGACGGTATAGGCCTGTTCGTAGGCATAACCCTTCGAGAGCACCTGTCCTGTGGTGGTCGAAGTTGCTTGCGGGCGATAGGCTTGGATATCGGCGATGGTTGTCGACTCGCGCCCGAAGGCATGGTCGATGAGATATTCGGCATTGACGCCGAGCTCGTCGTAAAGCAGGTTTTCGTCGAGCGCCGCGACGCCCATCAGATCGTAGACGCCGTATTTCTCGAGGCGGGCTGCCACGCCGGGACCGATGCCCCAGATATCGGTGATGGGACGATGGGGCCAGATCTCCTTGCGAAAGGTCTCGTCGTCGAGTATGCCGATGCGGCTGGGTACGTGCTTGGCGGTAATGTCGAGCGCTACCTTGGCCTGGAATAGGTTGGGGCCGATGCCGACCGTCGCCGTGATGCCGGTGCGCGCGAGGACCTCGTCGCGCAGCGTGCAGGCGAACCCTTCGGCATCGGTGTGATAAAGGTCCAGATAGGGCGTCACGTCGATAAAGCACTCATCGATGGAGTAGACGTGCACGTCCTGGGGGCTGACGTATTCCAGATAGATACCGTAGATTTTCGCCGACACCTCCATGTAATGCTGCATGCGCGGTACGGCCGTGATGTAGTCGATGCCATCGGGAATTTCGAACAGACGGCAGCGATTGTGTATCCCGAGGTCTTTCATGGCCTGTGTGATGGCGAGGCAGATGGTCGTGCGCCCGCGCGATTCGTCGGCAACGACCAGGTTGGTGGTGAGCGGATCGAGCCCACGGTCGACGCACTCGACGCTGGCATAAAACGTCTTGAGGTCGATGCAGATATAGGTGTGCTGCTCGTGCGCCATCCGTGTCCTTTCATCAAACACATGTTCTTATCGAATGCCTGTTCGATAATACCCGCTCGTCCGGACATCGTCAAAACCTGTCCCTATTTGGCAGGTATGGTCGTGCGGTTGCATCGGGTTTTTAACGCAGCCCTAAAGAGCGCGAAACAGCTCGGAAAAGCTCGCTTCGTAGCATGAGGCTAACGATTGATACCACCATAAAGCACGGAAGGGTTGTGGGGATAATGGTCAACTATGGGTTTGGTATGCCGACGCGCTTGGTTGCGGATGGGGATGTGGCTCGCTGGTGCGGGCGATTGGTTGCTCACTACGGTGGCACCAAGGCACTGGTCGTGCTGGGCGGTGACAAGCATACGTGCGATGAGCTTGTCTCGGCGGCACTTGGCTCGCTTGATCGAGCACTACTCGAGCGTGTACTTTTCCGCTGCGGTTCGGTTGAGGGCGACGGGGAAGACGAGCTGATCGACGAAGCCGTGGCCCTGGCGACCGACGAAGGCGTGGACTTTGTCTTGGCGATTGGCGATGCCGATACTGCTGGCTTTGCGCGCGAACTCGCGCGTCGCATGGCGGCGCTCGATGCCGGCGAAGACGGCTTTGTGCCTTATGGATGCATTGTCTCGGAGGGCAAGGTGCCTGCTGTCGTGGGCACCGGCGAGGTTCCCGTTTTTGCCATTATCGCGCCCGAACTGCTGGAGGGCATCGGGTCTCCTCTGCGTGAGTTGCTCGGTAGCGTCTGCGCCGCGGCCTAATATTTGCCATAAAAGGACGGGTTATTTTTGGTTGGTAAAGCGTTTGACCTGCCAAAATAAGCCTGTCCCTTTTTGGTCGGTTGCCGTTTGGGGGCCGATTGGCAACGCTCGCTGATTGTAGTCTTGACCTGCGCTAGAATAGTGGCATCTGAATGTCCGGGCGTATGGAGGCGTGCGCCCGTATGCTGAGGAGGACTTTATGGCAACTGTTGCCGCACCTATCGATGCTACGTCGACTGCCGCTTGGAAGGCGCTCGAGGCTCATCAGGAGAAGCTCGAGGCTGAAGGTATCGACCTCAAGGCCTGGTTCGCCGCTGATGCCGAGCGCGTGAACAAGCTGAGCTTTGACGCCGGTGACCTGCACTTCGATCTGTCCAAGAACCTGGTGACTGATGAGACCGTCAAGCTGCTGTGCGATCTTGCCCGCGAGGTGAAGCTCGAGGAGCGCCGCGACGCCATGTTCTCCGGCGAGCACATCAACACCACCGAGGACCGTGCCGTCCTGCACACCGCGCTGCGCCGTCCGGCAAGCGATAAGGGCCAGCTCATCGTTGACGGCCAGGATGTCGTCGCCGACGTGCACGAGGTCCTCGATCGCATGTATGCCTTCGCCGAGCGCGTGCGCTCCGGTGAGTGGAAGGGCGTTACCGGCAAGAAGATCGAGCACCTGGTGTCTATCGGCATCGGCGGCTCCGATTTGGGCCCGGTCATGGCCTACGAGGCCCTGCGTCCCTATGCCGACGCCGGTATCGACTGCCGCTATATCTCCAACATCGACCCCAACGATCAGGCAGAGAAGCTCAAGGGCCTCGATCCCGAGACCACGCTCGTGATCATCGTCTCCAAGACCTTCACCACGCTCGAGACCCTCACCAACGCTCGCGAGGTCAAGACCTGGATGCTCGAGCAGCTCAAGGCACAGGGCGCCATCGACGGTTCCGATGAGCAGAACGCCGAGGCCGTGGCAAAGCACTTCGTCGCCGTTTCCACCGCACTCGAGAAGGTCGAGGCCTTCGGTATCGACCCCGCTAACGCCTTTGGTTTCTGGAATTGGGTCGGCGGCCGCTATTCCGTTGATTCCGCTGTGGGCCTGTCGCTGATCGTCGTGCTCGGCCCTGAGCGTTTCCAGCAGTTCCTTGAGGGCTTCCATGCCATCGACGAGTACTTCTGCAACACGCCGCTCGAGAACAACGCCGTCGCGCTGATGGGTCTGCTCAACGTCTGGTACGTCAACTTCTTCGGTTCCAAGAGCCACGCCGTGCTTCCGTACTGTCAGTACCTGCACCGTTTCCCGGCCTACCTGCAACAGCTCACCATGGAGTCCAACGGCAAGCACGTCCGCTGGGACGGCAGCGCTGTGACCTCCGATACCGGTGAGATCTTCTGGGGCGAGCCCGGTACCAACGGTCAGCACGCCTTCTACCAGCTGCTGCACCAGGGCACCGTGGTGGTCCCGGCCGACTTTATCGCTTTCGCCAACACTGCCAACCCCGCAACCGACAGCGGCCAGGACGTCCACGAGCTGTTCCTGGGCAACTTCCTGGCCCAGACCAAGGCGCTCGCCTTTGGTAAGACGGCCGACGAGGTTCGTGCCGAGGGCACGCCCGAGCAGATCGTCCCGGCCCGCTGCTTTGAGGGCAACCGTCCGACGACCTCGATCTTCGGCGACACGCTGACCCCGTTCGCACTCGGCGAGCTCATCGCCCTGTACGAGCACATCACGTTTGTCGAGGGCACGGTCTGGGGCATCGACTCCTACGACCAGTGGGGCGTCGAGCTGGGCAAGCAGCTTGCCAAGCAGATCACCCCGGCCTTCCACGACGACGCCGCCAAGGCCGAGCAGGACGCTTCGACCCAGGCGCTCATCGAGTTCTATCGCGCTCATCGCAAGTAGTTTTTACGGCCGAGTTGGCTTATGGCTGAAAGGGGCCCGTATCCGTTGGGATACGGGCCCCTTGCTATTTGGATAGGATGGAATGTATCGGGAGGCGCCTCGACGGGCATCGCAATCGTCGAAGGCGCGCCGTTCATGTTTGGGACAATATGACATTTTTCCCGTTGCAAACAGCGCCGCCGTGGGTGTTCTGTATGATGGCTCAGACAAGGTTGTTCAATGACAGGGAGGCATATATGGCAATCAAAGCCATCGCAATGGATATCGACGGTACGCTCACCAACGACCAAAAGGTCATCGGCCCGCGTACGCGCGAGAAGCTGCTCGCGGCGCAGGAGTCGGGCATTAAGCTCATCTTGGCTTCGGGCCGTCCCGCATGGGGGTTGCACGCCTTGGCGCAGGAGCTCGACCTTCAAAACCATGACGGTCTGCTAGTTGCCTTTAATGGCGCGCACGTGGTCGACGCTCAGACCGATGAGGTCCTTTTTGACCAGGCCATGCCGGCTGACGAACTGCACCGTCTGATTGATCATCTGCAAAACTATGACGTGATCCCTATGATTTCGCTCGGTCGCGATTTGCACGTCGAGGACTCGTACCGCTGCATGATTACGCTGCCGGACGGTTCGCAGAAAAACATCGTCAAATACGAGCGCGATGCGTGCGATCTTAAGATTCGCGAGGTCGAGAGCTTGCATGAGGTCGTGGACACTTATCCCGTGGACAAGCTGCTGACGGCGGGTGATCCGACCTACCTGCAGGCGCATTACGAGGAGATGTATGCGCCCTTTACCCAGACGCTTTCGGGCATGTTTACGGCCGACTGGTACTTTGAGTACACGGCGCCCGGTATCGACAAAGCCCGTGCGCTCGAGGGTGCCCTGCCCAAGCTCGGTATCGATGCCAGCGAGGTCGTCTCGTTTGGCGACGGCCAGAACGACAAGTCCATGATTGAGTGGGCCGGCACCGGTGTTGCCATGGGCAACGCCGTCGATGAGGTTAAGGCTGTAGCCCAGATGGTGACCGCCGATAACAACGAAGATGGCATTGCGGTGGCGCTGGATAAGCTGCTGGGTTAGAATCGCCGATTAATGCATGGCTCGGGCGCCTGTTCGCGGGCGTCCTTTTGTTAGGGAGGGTGCCGTGTCCGCATTTCCGTTCGACGCCGTTATCTTTGACATGGACGGCGTCATTGTCGATACCGAGTATTACTACCTGGGCGAGACTGCCGCGTTTGCCAAGGAGCTTGGGTTGAATCTGACCCAAGAGGAGTTGAACGGGCAGGTTGGTACCTCACATCAGTTCTTCCTGCATATGCTGGTCGATTGGTTTGAGCGCGCCGGTAAAGGGCACTTCACTGGCGAGGAAGCATTGGCCCGTTGGGACGAGTGGGCGCATAAGCGTCCGCGTGACTACCAGGCTTTGATTAACCCGGGCGCTGTGGATACGATTCGCGAGCTGCCGCGCCGCGGCGTTCGCGTGGCGCTTGCCAGCTCGTCTCCCATGGATAGCATCGAGGAAGTACTCAATGCATGCGGGCTGTCGGATGCCTTTGAGTATGTGGTGAGCGGAGAGCAGTTTAAGGAGAGCAAGCCCGAGCCCGACATCTACCTGCATGCGCTGGACCTGTTGGGGCTGCCTGCGGTCCGTTGCTGCTGCGTTGAGGATTCGGTGCCTGGCATCACTGCCGGTAAGCGTGCCGGCCTGACGGTCATTGCCAAGCGCGAGGAGCGCTTTGGCTTTAGCCAGGATGCCGCGGACAAGATCATCGACCAGCTGCCGGAGCTGCTCACGCTTTCTTAGGAGCGCGGTAGTTGCGCGTTTTTCGGGTCTGATGAGTAAATAGCCGACATTTTGGTGCGACACCTAGCATACTTTAAGCTAATGCGGGCTTAAGGACTTGTTGAATGCCCTTAAGCCCGTTTTAGACTTAATTGTGCTTGGAGAGGGTATATGCCACCGACTGAAGGGCTAACTGACGGTAAAGCAGCGATACCGCTGTACCAACAGGTTATCGATATCATCAAAAACGAAATCAACTCCGGTGCATACAAGGCAGGTGCGCGGATACCCAACGAATTCGAATTGGCTGAGAGCTATAAAGTTGGCCGCGTTACCGTGCGACGCGCTATTGAGGAGCTCGTCCAACAGGGCTATCTAACGAAGCGACAGGGGAAAGGCACGTTTGTCAATGCCCCCAAGCTCAAGCGCAAGATTCGCCAGAAGGATGACGTCCAGAGTTTTTCGGACGCATGCCGCGTTAACGGAATGGAACCGGGGGCGCGTGTCATTTCGAGAAAGATACTGCCGGCGGATTCCACCGAGGCACAGTTCTTTGGTGTTGCCGTTGGAACTGACTTGATCTGCGTTGAGCGCGTGCGTACTGCCGATGGCGTCCCTGTCATGCTCGAGAACAACATATATGTTTACGAGGACAACGCCTATCTATCAACGGCACCTCTATCTAACCAATCCATTTTTGAGTTCGTGCGCAACCGGACGGGCCGCACGCCCGCGTTTACCGACCCATGCACGCTTGAGATCGCGTGTGCGTCGCCCGAGGTCGCTCGGTTGTTGGCAGTTCCCGTTGGCGAACCCTTGTTTTATATGGAAGCCTTCTTTTTCGATGAGCAGCGGCGGCCGTTTATCATCGGTCGTCAGCGGATCGTTGGGTCTCGCTACGTTTTTGACATCTAGGACATTGCGTATGAAAGCGCCCGGTGGATCATCTCACCGGGCGTTTCCATACCGTTCACGGCGCAAACGCAACCGTTCAACCGCGTTGCGGCAATCAGTTTGAAATTATCTTGATGACGAGAAAAGCTGCTGGTAACCTATAGAACGTTATAGAACGTTTGCCTTGTGCAAACGTTGAAGCGAGATGCGATGCAGTCTCGAGTTCTTTGGAGGTATCTATGTCAGATACGAAGGCGAAGAAGACAAACAGACGTTTTAAGTTCAAATTACCGCATGTCTATACGATCATGTTCTTGCTGATCGTTGTCTTTGCGGTCTTGACTTGGATCGTTCCCTCTGGTCAGTATCAGCGCAAGACGATTTCGACAGCGGCGGGCGAGCGTGAAGTCGCCGTTGCTGGAACCTATGAACAGGTCGATAAGAACTACACCGATTCCGAGACCGGCGAGACCATCAATTTGGGGCAGGATATCTTCGCGGTCCTGCAAGCGCCCACTAAGGGCATCCAGGAGGCTGCCGACGTCGTTGCGTTCGTCTTATTGATTGGCGGGTCGTTCGCAATCATCACCAAGACCAACGCTTTGAATGCCGGCATGAGCCGTGTGATTAAAAAGCTCAAGAACAAGGACATCCTCATCATTCCCATCACGATGACGTTGCTGTCCATTTGCGGCACCACGTTTGGTATGTCTGAGGAAGCCCTGCCGTTCTATGCCATCTTCATTCCCATCATGATGGGTATCGGTTATGACTCGATGACGGCATTCATCATCTGCTTCCTTGGTCCTAACCTGGGATATTGCGCTTCGACCATCGATCCGTTTAATGTTTTGATCGCCCAGGGCATCATTGGCATCGAGGGCAATCCGCAACTGTGGCTGCGCGCCGTTTCTTGGGTCATCTTCACTGCCGTCGGTATCGCATGGGCCATGCGCTACGCCATGCGCGTCAAGAAAAACCCCGAGTCGTCCATTACGTACGAGGACGATAAGCTCAAGCGTATCGAGTTTTCCGTGACCGATGCCTCCATCGAGGAAGAGTTCACTACCCGTCAGAAGCTCGTGCTTATCGATTTTGCTTGCGGTATGGGCATTATCGTCTGGGGTCTTGTTACCCAGGGTTGGTACATGAATGAGATTTCCGCCGTGTTCCTTGGCATGGGCTTGCTTGCCGGTATCCTGGGCGGTCTTGACCAGCAGACGATTGCTGAGGAGTTCGTTAAAGGTCTCGCCGACTTTGCGTACGCCGCCATCGTTATCGGTATCGCTCGCGGTATTCTGGTCATCGCCGAGGGCGGCATGATCATCGACACCATCCTCCAGGCGCTCGCTACTGCGCTCGCCGGTGCACCCGCCGCCGTCTACACCACGTTTATGTATATCGTCCTTGGCCTGCTCTCTTTGCTGGTTCCCTCGAGTTCTGGCCTGGCGGCACTCACCATGCCCGTTATGGGCCCCCTGACCGAGCTCATGGGCCTCAATCCCGAGGCGGCCGTTACCGCGCTCCAGTTTGCCAACCAGACCATCAACACCATCAGTCCCGTGGCGGGCATGACGGTTGCCGGCCTTGGCGTGGCTAAGATTTCGTTTGGCCAATGGTGGAAGACCATTTGGAAGTTCTTCATCTTCATGGTCGTCTTTGGCCTGATCGTAACTGCAATTTCTGGCATGCTTCCGGCGTAGGTGGTTGTGATGTCTGATCGTTTGACGGTCCTGACGTCTAAGAGCGTCTTTACCGGTACGGGGGACCTGCCGTTTGAAGGTTTCGTAGCGGTCCGTGACAATCGAATTGAGGCGGTTGGCACCAAGTGTGAGGCAGCTTCGTATTTGACCCAGGCGGACGAGGTAGTTGACCTGGGCGACCGCACCGTCATGCCTGGCCTGATCGATGTACATACCTTCTATACAGGCTGGGCGCTGCGGACGTTGGGGTCTGATCTGTCCGGCATCGCCGATGCCAAAGAGGCCGTGTCGCTCTTGCGTGCATGGAAAGAAGATCATCCGGATTGCGCGGCGGCTTTTGGCCGCAACCTGCCCGAAACGTTGGCATCGGATGCCGAGAACGCAAATACGGCGGCTGTGTTTGACGATTGTTTTGGCGATATCCCTGTCGTCTGCTTTACACCGGGTGCGGAGACCTGCGTTCTCAATGCTGCCGCCAGTGCGCGATACGGCTTCACGCCCCAGGCGTGCTATGCCGAGAAGATCTGGCGCATGATGAGCGATTTCCTCGCGCTGCCCGAGGTACGTGCGGGGTATTCGGACTACATGAGCATGCTTAACGAGCGCGGCGTTACCGCCATCAAGGAGATGGCGTTTGATGACTACTACGGTTTTGCCGACGAAATGGCTCGCCGTGAAGAATCTGGCGAGCTGACGGTTCGCGTCTCTATGATGTCGCAGCCGGTGGGTGCCGGTGCAAATCTGTCGTATGCTCGCGAGGCACGAGAGCGCTTCCGGGGACCGTTCGTTCGTTTTTCTGGCTTCAACCGTATGACCGATCGCGGCGTATGGGCGGGGCTTGCCGAGATGATTGACCCCTATGAGGACACGGCCGATGCGGGGGCTGCCGGCAAGACGGTTGTCGAGGAGCCCGAGTGGGATCTGATTGAGAACGAGCTGCGCGCAATTGATGCTGACGGCTTCCGATATTCTTTGCATTGCCAGGGCGATGGCGCCGTTCGTCGCACCGTGGCACTCTATGCCTCGCTGCCTCGAGACGAGCATGGACGGTTGCTTCGCCGCCATGCGATTACCGATCTCGAGAACTCTGACCCGACCGATCTTGTCGAGTTTGGCAAGTTAGGTGGAATTTGCGAGGTCTATCCGCAGATTCTGACGCTGGACCGGCGCGAGGATTGCCTGTCGATGATGCGTCGACAAATTGGCGAGACGCGACTTTTGCACAGCTGGAATCGCCGCGGCATGGAAGATTCCGGATGCACGGTGTGCTGTGGTACGGATTTGCCACTGCTGATTCCGAGCCTGGGCGAGTCAATCTACAGCGCGTGCGGTGGATACTTCGACGATGGACTGCCCGTGAATGAGGCCAACGCGCTGACGCTTGTCGAGCTCTTGCGTGCTTGGACTGCCGGGGGCGCGTACGATCTGATGCGCGAAGACGAACTGGGTACGCTTGAGGTCGGCAAGCTTGCCGATATCTGCGTGCTCGATCGGGATGTGTTCGACCTCGATTATCGCGACGCACGCGATCTTTCGGTTGATATGACGATGTCGGACGGACAAATCGTGTTCGATCGAAATAAGGAGGCATAAGATGTCTGAATCCAAACCGACGCTGCGCCGCGAACAGATTGCGGGCATGAATATCCACTACATCATGTGGTCGCTCGATTACTTCCTTGATGTGCAGCAGCGTTTGGGCTTTGAGTCCATTGAGCTGTGGTGTGCGGAGCCGCATGTGACGCTCGACCACACGGGCTACTTTGAGGCTGAGGTCCTGGCGAAAAAGGCTGCAGACCGTGGGCTTAGGTATCGTACTCTGTGCCCCGAGAATGTTGTCTATCCTTGGCAGTACTGCGCACGCAAACCGCTGCATGAACAGCGCAGCCTGGCGTACTTTAAGCACGGCATTGAGCTTGCCGAGGTACTTGGGTGCGACCGTATGTCCGTCAACTCGGGCTGGGGCGACTGGGACGAGGACCGCGAGGAAGCCTGGAAGCGCAGCCGCGAGCACTTGTCCATTCTGGCGGAGTATGCCGGTGAGCACGGTCTGGTGCTTACGATGGAAAGCCTGCGTCCCGAGGAGAGCAACCTTGTAACGACGGTTTCCGATGCGAAGCGCATGATTGACGAGGTCGCGAGCCCGTACTTACAGCCCATGGTTGATACAACCGCGATGGGCGTTGCGGGCGAGACGCTCGAGGACTGGTTTGCCGCCTTTGGTGATGGGGCAATTCACGAGATGCACTTTATCGACGGTGACCCGTATGGCCATCTGGTGTGGGGCGATGGCAAGCACGATATGGACGCCTTCGTCGCCACGCTTAATGCCCATGGTTTCGATGGCATGCTGGGCCAGGAAATCACGGACGGGCGTTACTACGATGACCCGGCGGCGGCAGATGCCAAGAACATGGCCGCATTCGAGAAATATCTGATTGACTAAAACAACTATCGGCCACGCAGCCAACGTCATTGATTGCGGACCAAACAAGAAAGGAACTGGATATGAACGCACACGATCTGATCAAAGAGGCAATTGCCGAGAAGGGCAAGTTCGACAGCGTCTACTGGATTGCTTGCGGTGGCTCCATGATCGATTTGATCCCGGCTCATGAGCTTCTGCAGCGCGAGGCAACCACCTTCACTTCGTATATCTATACGGCTCGCGAGTTTGATATCATGCGCCCGCGCCGCTTGGGCGAGAAATCCCTGGTCATTGCTTGCAGCCACAGTGGCAACACCCCCGAGGTCGTCGAGGGCTGCGAGATTGCCCTTGCTGCCGGCGCTACGGTGATCGCCCAGACCGACAACGCTGGATCCAAGATTGACTCCGGCAAGTGGACCACGTGGGTCTACCCGTGGGGCGAGGGCGTGCCGCAGGCCGAGGTCCCCGCTGGCATTTCGCTGTCGCTTGCGGCCGAGCTGCTCGATCAGCAGGAGGGCTACGCCGATCTTGCCGATATGTATGCCGGTATCGCCGAGATGGATAAGATTCTTCCCCCGGCACGTGAGAAGGTAAATGCCGAGCTAGGTGATCGTTTTGCCAAGCTTTGCCAGGAGCACGAGTTCTTCTACATTCTGGGCAGCGGTCCCAACTTTAGCCAGACCTACGGTTTCGCTATCTGCTCTCTTATGGAGATGCAGTGGCAGCACTGCAGCTACATCCACTCTGCCGAGTACTTCCACGGCCCCTTCGAGGCTACTCAGGATGGCGTTTTTTACTTCCTGCAGATGGGCTCCAGCGAGTGCCGTGCTATGGACGAGCGCGCCCTTGCGTTCCTTAAGACGCATACCGATACGCTGATGGTGCTCGATGCCAAGGAGTACGGTATGGAAGCCGTGCCGGCGAGCGTCCGTGCCTATCTGGACCCGGTGCTGTTCTACGCCATGAACTGCGAGCTGCGTGCTGCACGCGGCAAGGTGTTTGATCACGATCCCGATTTCCGTCGCTATATGGGTGTTGTCGAGTACTAGAAGGGGCAAAGGCCATGGCATTTAACGTTAACGCGCTCGGATTTGGCGACAACGTCGTCGATCGCTACGAGCATATCCACACCATGTATCCCGGCGGCAATGCGGTGAACTTCGCCGTTTATGCCAAGAAATGCGGTGCCGCACGCTCTGCATACATGGGCATTTTTGGCAATGACGCCGCTGCCGAGCATGTCATTGCAAGCCTCGAGGATGAGGGTATCGAGCTTGACAAGTGCGAGCAGATGATTGGCGAGAACGGAGCGGCTCGCGTGACCGTCGTTGACGGTGACCGTGTCTTCCTCGGCTCCAACGAGGGCGGTATCCGTGGCGATGCGCGCTATGTTCTCGATCGCTTTGACCTTTCGTACATGAAGCAGTTCGATGTGGTTCATTCGGGCAACTATTGCTTCACCGAGCGCGAGCTGCCCAAGTTGAAGGCTGCGGGCGTCACGGTCTCTTTTGACTTTTCGGACGACTCCACCGACGAGTACTACGAGCAGATTGCGCCCTATGTCGATTTTGCTTTCTTTAGTGCGGCGGATGCCGCGAGTGAGGACGAGATTCGCGAGCGTCTGGCATGGGTGAAGGGTCTGGGTCCGCGTTTTGTGTCGGCTACGGCGGGCGCCGAGGGCTGCATCGCTTACGACGGCGAGCGTTATTACCGCCAGCTGGCTAAACCGGTAACGGACATGAAGGATACCATGGGGGCGGGCGACTCGTTCCTCACCTCGTTTTTGATGTGCTATCTCGATTCCGCCAAGCGTGGTGAGGGTGGCGCCGAGGCCATCGAGCGCGCGCTCGACTTTGCTGCCGGGTTTGCCTCGACCGTGTGCGGCATGGAAGGTTCTTGGGGCCACGGAGCACCAATCGTCGAATAGCTTAAGAAAGCGTACGGCGGTCTGGCTATGAGGCCTTGGACAGCCGATGCAAAACAATAAGCGAAACGCGAAAAGGGGGCTCGCCATGTGGTGGGTCCCCTTTTGAACATTGGAGAAGACCATGGGTATTAAAGCGTGTGCGGCTGGTTTTTGCTGTGCGGACGTCTATCAAAACATCGGCGTGTTCTATCCGACTGGTAATGGCATTGACTGGGGTATCCATCTTGCACGAATGGGCGTTTCGGTATCCGCCGTGTCGGTTGTCGGCAAGGACGAGTACGGAGACAAGATGAGAGAGGCGCTGGCCGCCGAGGGGTTTGATATCTCTCATCTGCGGGTGGAGGATGGCGACACCTCGGTGATGCTCATGGCATTGAAAGACGGCGTCGATCGCGTGCATCTCGAGGCAATCGATGGCGTAATGGAGACATATCGTCCGAATGAAGATGACCGGGCGTTTATCCTAGAGCATGACATCATTCATACCGACCTGTTTGGCAATTGTTTGGACCTCCTGCCCGAGTGGCATGATGCGGGCAAGACGGTGGTTATGGACTTCTCGGTGTTCAGCCAGGATCCCGAATATGCCTGCGAGAATCATTTTCCCTACGTTGACTACGCATTTATGTCGTTTGAAGATGACACTCCGGAGCTGCGGGACTGGGTACGTCACGCGCAGGAATTGGGGCCGCGCGTTGCGGTTGCCACGCTTGGCGAGAAGGGAAGCATTGCCTATGACGGTGAGCGCTTCTATGAGTGCGGGATCGTGCCGGCGGAGAAGGTCGTTAATACCGTGGGTGCCGGCGACTCGTATATCGCCGGGTTTACCAAGGGCGTGATCGATGGCCTTGATATTCCGGCGTGTATGAAGGCGGGCGCTGAGCTGTCGTCCCGAGTGATTGGTTCGTTTGAGCCGTACTAGGGTCAAATGCCTGGAAAGGAGTACGAAATGGTTATCGACATGTTGGTCCATCCTATGCTCTACGGCGAGATCTGTACGCCGGGTGATGAGCCTGATGGATTCGGTTTTTGGTCACGAGAATTTGGTATGGGGCATATGGGCCCCATGGATTGGGATGAGCTTCAAGTCGAGATGGACGTCTGCGATGTGCAGAAGAGCGTGCTCATGCCGCTCGATGTAACCACGGCATGCGGAGGGCACTTTGGCACCAATGACCAGATTGCCATGCTGGTTGCCGCACATCCCGATCGTCTGTGGGGATTTGCGAGCGTAGACCCGCAGGTGAGCGGTGCCGCAGACGAATTGGAGCGCGCCTTTATCGAGTTGGGGGCAAAGGGGCTTTGCCTGCATCCTGCAAAGCAGGGTTTTGCCCCCGATGATGCTGTGGCCGAGCCGCTTTACGAACTGTGCGAGCGCTATAACAAGCCGGTGGTTTTCCATGCCGGTATGTCTTGGGAGCCGGGCGCAGAGCTCTCGCGCAGTAACCCGCTTGCATTTGAGCACACAATCGCAACGCATCCAAATGTGCGTTTTAGTTTGACCCATTTTGGCTGGCCCTGGGTGCGCGAGACCGTGGCGATGCTGCTCAAGTATCCCAACTGCTACGCGGACACCTCTATCACTTACATCGATTCGCCCGAGGAGATGATGCAGCGTCTTTTCACGGTCGATATGGGGCCGCTGTGGTATGAGCGCGCGCTATCGCACCAAGTGATGTTCGCCAGCAATACGCCGCGCTTCCGTGCATTCAAACTCAAGCGGGCGCTCGATACCGTGCCCATGCGCGATGATGCGCGAGAAAGGCTCTACTGGGGTAATGCCCTGCGTTTTCTTGAAGGGGATGAGTGAACATGGTGACGCTCGAGACATTGAGCTATCTATCGACTGCTCCGGACCAGTTCATCGATATTACCGAGGACGTGCACGCTGCCATCGAACGCAGCTCGGTGACCAATGGCTTGGCGGCGATTATTTTGTCGCATACGACCTGCGGAATCGTGGTAAACGAGGGGCTGCCCTGCGTGGAGACGGATCTTATGGAGACGCTTGATCGCATCGCCCCACTCGATGCCCCCTATGCGCATGCACACTTCCTGCCGAGCTATGGAGCCACCGGTAACAACTCCTGTGGGCATATCAAGAGCATGATTTGTGGAAACAGTTGCTTCTTTCCCGTCCAAGATGGCCACATCGTGTGCGGAAGTGCCCAGAACATCTATCTTGCGGAGTTTGACGGTCCGCAGAAGCGAAAAGTGTACGTCGAGGTGCTGGGGGAGTAACGTCCCTGCAATAACCCTATGAAGGAGCACGTTATGTCGTTTCTAACTTCGATGTTCAAGAACGAAAAGCCGGTTATCGGAATGCTGCACCTGCGTCCTCTGCCGGGCGATCCGCTGTATTACCCGGGCGGAAGCGTATCGCAGGTCGTGGAAGCCGCCAAGCGCGATCTCGAGGCGTTGCAGCAGGGCGGTGTCGATGGCATTTTGATTACCAATGAGCTCTCGATGCCCTATGAGCAGCATGTTTCTCCCTCAACCCTTGCATCGATGGGCTATGTAATCGGGGCTCTGTCCCATGATCTGTCGACTCCTTGGGGAGCTGAGGCAATTTACGATGGTGATGCCACAATCGAGCTGTGCGCTGCCGTCGACGCGCAGTTCACGCGCTGCAATTTTTGCGGTGCCTGGGCCGGTGATCTCGGGCTGATTAACCGAGATTTCGCTCACACCATGCGTCGCAAGGCGGCGCTGCGCTTGGACGACCTCAAGCTTTTTCACTTCATCACGAGCGAGGGCGAGGTTTATCTCAACGACCGCACGACCGCGGACATTGCCGATTCACTTCTCTTTAATTGCCTACCGGATGCGATGGTCATCGGCGGTTCGGCTGCCGGTCGTGGCGCTTCGGGCGAGCTTGCCGACGAGGTCCGCGAGCGTGTTGGCGAAGTGCCCGTGGTATGTGGCACCGGTTGTCGCGAAAATACCGTGGCTGACGTATTTGCTCACTACGATGGCGCGTTTGTCGGCACGTGCTTAAAGCGCGACGGAAAACTGGATGCCCCGATTGATGTTGAGCGGGTGGTTCGTTTTATGGCTGCCGCTCGTACGGCGCGAGGGGAGTAGGCACCTATGGCGCTCTATCTGGGTATTGATATTGGGACAAGCGCCTCTAAAGGCGTTTTAATCGATGATCGATGCAACATCGTTTGCCAAGCCTCTTGTGGACATGAGACGGACAACCCGTGTGATGGATGGTACCAGCATGATGCTGAGGCAGTTTGGTGGGGCGATTTTTGCCGCTTGTCGCGCGAGCTGGTGATGCGATCGGGGGTTAACGCGGCGCAGATCGGATGCGTGGGCCTTTCCGCATTGGGTTGCGACTGTGTGCCGGTCGATACCGAGTGCAACGCGCTGGCGCCCGCGATTTTGTATGGAGTCGATGCACGTTCGAAGCCGCAGATTGACGAGCTCCTTTCCGAATATGGGTCAGGTCGCGCACGCGAACTTTTCGGGCACGATCCCTGCTCATCAGATATTGCTCCTAAGATCTTATGGTTTAAGGAGAATATGCCCGAGGTGCACGAACGTGCCGCGAAGTTCCTGACGGCATCATCGTTTCTATGCGCAAAGTTGACGGGGCGTTTTACGGTGGACCGTTACTTGGCGGAGGATTATCTTCCCCTATACGACCGCTACACTTGGAGGGTTGATGCTCGGGAATGTGCTCGTTTCTGCCGGCCTGACCAGATGGCGGAGGTAATGTCGGCTACCGATATTGCCGGGGCGATTACGCAGCGCGCGGCTGAGGCGACAGGGCTCGCGGCAGGGACACCTGTCTTAGTGGGAACGGGCGACTCTGGTGCCGAGGCCATTTCGACGGGTGTATTTCGTCCCGGCGATATGATGGTTCAGTTGGGGAGCACGGCGTATTTCATCTACCTAGCTGATCATATGGTCGATGATGCCCGCCTGTGGCCAGGGACGTTTATCATTCCCGGAACTTACGGGATCTGCGCGGGGACCAATACGGCGGGTGCACTCACATCGTGGCTGCGCCAAGAGCTGTATCGCGACGCCGTGGAGGCCGAGGGCCACGGTGGCCCCGATGCATATTCGGTCATGGCGCATGATGCCGCCGATGTGGCGCCGGGTGCCGATGGGCTCCTGTGCCTGCCGTACTTTGCGGGGGAGCGTACTCCGCTCAACGATCCCGAGGCACGTGGCGTCTTCTTTGGCCTGACCGGAAGGCATACGCGAGCCCATATGGTTCGCGCCGCCTTGGAAGGCGTCGCGTATACCGTTGCATCCCATGTCGACATTATCGAGCGAGAGCATGGACTGCCAATTGGGCGCATTATGCTTGTCGGAGGTGGAACCAAGAATCCAGTTTGGATGCAGGCTATCGCCGACGTATGCGGGCGCGAGGTCTCGGTTGCCAAGGTTACGGTGGGCGCATGCTTCGGTGATGCCATCATGGCAGCTCTCGCAGGTGGCGCCTATGCATCATGGGATGAACTCGCCCAAGTCCTTGGCGTTGCACAAACAATCGTGCCCGATATGGATGCCCACGAGCTATATGCGTCGCGTCGTCATATCTTTGACGAATTGTATGCACGCAACCGTGATCTCATGCACGAATTGGTGTAATGCTGCCGAATTGTACTGCCTGCCAATAGGGACTGCGTTGTGCGATTCGCATGTCCCTTGGCATTTTTGCCCACAGGGGTTAGCGAAGGTCAAAAACAGAGTGCGCATTTGCTAAAACTACCGACTCGATGCGCTTTGCGTCACAGTTTTTGAGTGAGGCAATGTGCATCGAGGTCCTTGCGAGCGATCTGATGAGCGATTGCACACTTGTTTCTGTGTTTGGCTCGGCCGGCGCATCGGTCTCGAGCAGTAGACGGTCGAGTGGAATCTGTCGGGCATATTCGCGACCGCGCTTGGTGGCGAGCATACGCTCGTTCACGGAAAAATAGCAGCCTGCGTTTCGCGCACGGACGAACTCGTTCGAGGTACCGCTAAACCAGTGAAAGATGACGGCGGGGGAGTTGGGGCTTGGGGTGAGCAATCCATATGACTCAAGGGCGTCCAGTACGGTTCCTGCCGAACGAACAGCGTGAATTGATATCACGCGCCCGGCAAGAGGGTGCTGCACGAGTGCATCGCAGAGCCGGTCAAATGCCTGTACTTGTAGCGGCTCGCTTCCGGCAAAACGAGCGGAAAAGTCGAGCCCGATCTCGCCGATCAAGCGTTCTTGTGCAGCGACTTCGCAAAGCAGATTGATTTCAGCGTTGCCACATCGTCCGTCGGCGAGCCACCAGGGATGGAGGCCGATGCCGGCAAAGATATTTGAACGGCCGCAGGCGCGCTTCTTGGCGCGTGCAAAGTCGTGCGGATCGACGCCGCAGTCAAATAGAATCAGGCCCAGCGCCGTTGCCTCATCGGCAACGGCGTCCGGGTGAGCCATTAGATCAAGATGGCAGTGTGCATCAAATAACCGGGGCTCCATCTCGGCGCGCTCCGCTAGTCTAGGCGCTGGCCATCGGCGCGCACGCGCTCGGTGCCGCGGCCACTGATCTGACGGATAACCTCGCCGGCGATCATCTGGCCCATGATGGGCGGCATAAAGCTGGCGGTTCCCAGCTCGGTGCGCTCGTGGATGTTGGAAGGATCGCGGGGCTGTGTCTTAACCGATTCCTCGCAGCTAAACAGTACGTGTAGGCTCTTGATTCCGCGCTTCTTACATTCTTTGCGCATAATGCGGCTCATGGGGTCACGTACCGTATCGAAGATGTCGGCAAAGCGGAGGCACTCGGGATGGAGTTTGTTGGCCCCGCCCATGGAGCTAACCAAACGGATGTCATGGTCCTGAGCATATTTGGCAATGGTGAGCTTGGCCGAGATGGTGTCGATGGCGTCGACGACGTAGTCGAGCTTGCCACCCGTCTGCTCCAAAACGCCCGCGAAGAACTCGTCGATGTTGTCGCTCAGCAGGTATTCGGTGCGCTTGATAACGCTGGCGGCGGGATTGATGTCGTGGATCATGGCTTCCATCACGTCAACCTTGCGCTTGCCGACGGTGCTGTGAAAGGCGATGGCCTGTCGATTGATGTTGCTGGGCGCGACGATATCCTTGTCCAGAATCACAAAATGACCGATGCCGCCGCGGGCAAGTGCCTCGCAGCAGTTAGAGCCCACGCCTCCGCAGCCGAGCACCAGCACCGTGGCGTTGGCGAGTCTATCGAGTGCCTCACGGCCCATGATGATCTCGAGTTTGGTGTCGCGTGTCTCGACGAGAGCGGCGGTTTCGGTCATAGACATCCTCCGATGGGGAAGCGAATCGTGTTTTAGCTATCACCATTATAGGTATTATCGCGATTCCATTTGAGCCCTAGGGGCTTGTTGAAATGAGGCGGTGATTCGCATAAGATGAAGCAGATGGCACCCGTTGCCGCGGGTTAGCCAACTCCGAAACACGTTTATGGCGTGAGAAGTGGCCGTCTTCGCATTACGCGGAGGCGGCTATTTTTTTTTTGAGTACAAGATTAGATAGTTAGACAAACATCTAAATATCGAGTATAGTGTGCGCGTCATGAGGGGTGCTGAGAGGAGGTCCTATGCCGGGAGAGGGTTTTAAGGCGCTTGCCGATCCAACGCGACGGCGCATTTTGGAGTTGCTGCGCGAAGGCAATTGCACGGCGGGGGAGCTTGCTGAGCATTTCGATATCAGCAAGCCGTCATTGAGCCATCATTTGGCGACGCTCAAAAACGCCGGGCTGGTGACCGACGAGCGCCATGGCCAAAACATCGTTTACAGCTTAAACACCACCGTCATGCAGGACTTGATTGGCTGGTTTATGGGCTTTACAAACACGGAAGGTGATAAGGATGAATAACGAAAACAAGGGCATTCACCCCACGGGGGTATCGTCGCGCGTGTGGATTGCGCTGGTCGTTCTGTGCGTCGCCAATGTCGTAGCGCACCTCATGGTGATGCCGAGCTTGCCTGCACAGATTCCCACGCACTGGGGCGCGAACGGCGCCGTCGATGGTTGGGGTCCTAGCTGGATGGCCTCCGCGCTCGGCGTGCTGCCTCTGGCGCTTCTCGCAATGTTCTGCGTGGTGCCGCGCATCGATCCCAAAGGTGAGGCATATCGAACCTCGGGCAAGTTCTATCAGGGCTTCGTAATCGCCTTCACCTTGTTCATGTGCGCCATAAGCTGGCTGGGAGAGCTTACGGTCTGGGGCGTGGTGCCGGCGGTCGGTTCGGTCAACGTGCTGATTTCCGGTGCTATCGGTTTGCTGTTCATCGGCGTAGGCAACTACTTGCCGCGTGTGAAGCAGAACTATACGCTCGGTATCAAGACGCCTTGGGCGCTTGCCGATCCCGAGAACTGGCGCCGTACGCAGCGTTTTGGCGGCGCCTGCTTTATGGTGCTGGGTATTGGCCTGATTGTGATGGGCGTGGCAGGTGCGGTGCTTTCGAGTGAAGTCGTTGCCGCGGTGATTGCGGTTCTGGCGTTTGGTTCAGCCGGAGCTGCCTACGTCTATTCGTATCTGCTGTGGCGTAAATCGCAGCGAGCCGTTCGCTAAGGTTGCGGAAAACTAGCGTACGCAGTTCATAGTGTGTTAAGGGGGACTTTTCCCAGGTAGTATTAGGGGGTGTGGGCAACCATGCCCCTTTTTCGTTAAGTTTCAGAGCTGGTTTCCTCATTTCGTTTCCACTAAAGCGAATCAAGAATAGGGAAACAGCAGGTAGAAAGGATAAAACAGGCAAATGGCGGAGTTTATCTACCAGATGTATCAGGCTCGCAAGGCCCATGGCGACAAGGTAATCCTTGACGACGTGACCCTGAGCTTCTACCCCGGTGCCAAGATCGGCGTCGTGGGTCCCAACGGCATGGGTAAGTCGACCCTGCTCAAAATCATGGCCGGCATTGAGGAAGTCTCCAACGGCGATGCCAGGCTCACCCCCGGCTACACCGTGGGCATCCTGCAGCAGGAGCCGCCGCTTGACGACGACAAGACCGTCATCGAGAACGTGCGCATGGCGTTTGGCGATATGATCGCCAAGGTCGATCGCTTCAATAAGATTGGCGAGGAGATGTGCGACCCGGATTGCGACATGGACGCCCTCATGGCCGAGATGGGCAAGCTCCAGGACGAGATCGATGCCGCCGACGGCTGGGATATCGATTCCAAGCTCGGCCAGGCCATGGACGCTCTGCAGCTGCCCGATTCCGACATGCCGGTCAACGTGCTTTCCGGCGGCGAGCGCCGTCGCGTGGCCCTGTGCAAGCTGCTGCTCGAGGCTCCCGACCTGCTGCTGCTCGACGAGCCCACGAACCACCTGGACGCTGAGTCGATCCTGTGGCTCGAGCATTTCCTGCACAACTACCAGGGCGCGGTGCTTGCCGTCACACACGATCGCTACTTCCTGGATAACGTTGCCGAGTGGATCTGCGAGGTCGACCGCGGCCACCTTTATCCCTACAAGGGCAACTACTCCACGTATCTGGAGACCAAGGCCGCCCGTATCGAGGCACAGGGCAACCGCGACGCCAAGCTCGCCAAGCGCATGGAGGCCGAGCTCGAGTGGGTGCGCAGCTCGCCCAAGGCCCGCCAGGCCAAGAACAAGGCCCGTCTGGCCCGCTACGAGGAGATGGAGGCTGAGGCGCGCGCTAGCCAGAAGCTCGACTGGACTGACATTCGCATCCCTGTCGGCCCGCGTCTGGGCAACAAGGTGCTCGAGGCCCATCACCTGCACAAGGAGTTCGATGGCCGCGTGCTCATCGATGACCTTTCGTTCACCCTGCCGCGCAACGGCATCGTGGGCGTCATCGGCCCCAACGGCGTCGGTAAGACCACGCTGTTCAAGACGATTGTGGGTCTGGAGCCGCTGACTTCGGGCGAGCTCGAGGTGGGCGAGACCGTCAAGATCTCCTATGTCGATCAGAACCGTTCTGGCATCGACCCCGATAAGAACCTGTGGGAGGTCGTCTCGGACGGCCTGGACCACATGATGGTCGGCGAGACCGAGGTTCCGAGCCGTGCTTATGTGGCGAGCTTTGGCTTTAAGGGCCAGGACCAGCAGAAGCGCGCTGGCGTACTCTCCGGTGGCGAGCGCAACCGTCTGAACCTGGCGCTCACGCTCAAGCAGGGCGGCAACCTGCTGCTCCTCGACGAGCCCACGAACGATCTCGACGTCGAGACGCTGTCCTCACTCGAGGCGGCGCTGCTCGAGTTCCCGGGCTGCTCGGTGGTTATTAGCCACGATCGTATGTTCCTGGACCGCGTCGCCACGCACATTCTGGCGTGGGAGGGCACCGACGAGAATCCGGGCAACTGGTATTGGTTCGAGGGCAACTTCGAGGCCTATCAGGCCAACCGCATCGAGCGCCTGGGCGAGGACGCAGCCCAGCCGCATCGTATTCACCGCAAGCTGACGCGTGACTAGTAGCAAGTAGAAAGGCCGCCAGCAAGGGCGGCCTTTCTTGTAGCAATTGCACTGCAGCTATGCCCTGGCTGCTGGTTTGATTCATAATCAAAGTCATCTCTTTGGGATTAAAGCCCGTTTTTGCTATGAGTGATTTTCTAATTCCGTTTAAAACGTAAAGACGTATTGGGTTACAAGGACATAAGCAAATCGAATTGAAATATAACCAGTGCTGTAACGTTACAAAAAAGGTTATAGAATAGGAGTATCTTATAAGTCGCTCCTCTAGAAAGAAGAACATATGCTTTCGCGTCGTCGTTTTCTGCAACTTGTCGCGTCTTCAATTGTCGCCTTAGCCGCACGTCCGAAAGAGGTTTTTGCTTCGACGGGCAATATTGATGGTGAGCAGATACAATTTACTTCAGAAATTGCGCAAGAGCTTGCCGATAAATATATAAAGGGACTCCTCGGCTCTTCGTATACGCCTTCTGACCCTATTCCTTTTGTAGACGTTGATGGGTCCCCGCTTGGCTACATTGTTCCGGTTGTGACATTCAATAGAGCCGCGGGCTATTTGGTTTTAGATGCTTCAGATGATGAAATACTTACGGGATATCGTTTTGGAGACGGCTTAGTCAGCCCTATGGATCGGGGAGGAGATCTTGGTGTTGAGTCTTATTCTTTCAATAACCCAGTCGTAATGATCAATCCATTCGAATTCGGTGTGCAATCTTTGGACGGTTCAATAACAACAAATTGCGGAAGAACAATCCCGGCTGTTTCCATAGAAGGACGGCCTGTCGTTTTATCGAATAAACCTTCAAGCTGGAACGATGTCGTAATTTACGCAACTCAAATGCAGGATTACACAGTATCTGGGTTTCGTTCCATTTCTCAGTTTATGTCATATGATGAAAGCGAGATTAAGAGGCTTACTGCCCACTATGCTTGTATGGTGACAGCTTTTTCGAACGTTGCGGAACTGTATGGCATTGCCAATTTATATAACGACCCTTCGCAATATATGCAGATATGGAATTACACCAATACCCATGCTCTTTCCGATGAAGAACAGACTGTTCCCGGCGTTGTTTTGGGCGGAACGCCGATATCAACCTGTGCAACGGGGTTTACAAATTACTGCGCAAGCAGAGGAAGTACTCTTATCGCCCGCACTGTCTCCTCTCCGGCTATCGCGAGCATTCAAAATGAGATTAACTCTAATAGACCGAATGTTTTACATGCGAGTTTGTACAACGGATCAGCCCATTCTGTAACAGCGGAGGCTTACGCCACACTTACTGGTAAGAAAACTGGAGAGACAAGGCAGATGATTGGCATAGCGGACGGCTGGAATTCATCTTTATCCTTCCTGAAGTATGATCAGAGCTATTATGCGTGGACTTATGGAACGACTTTTTCGAAGTAGGACGATTCGTCTAGCTCTGTCTTTGGTGCTGATGGCTTCATTGGTGGGCTGTTCAACAAAGGAAGAGATATCGCGCGGAGGTTCCGGAGAAGTGACTGCGACAGACTCAGGTTCATTAGAAATAGCTGGCGGGCATGCCGATGTGATGTTACAAGGAAAAGGCGTGCTTAGGTCGATTGATGCTGAAGACGCTGTCTGCTCAATAGAGGATTTGAAGACAGGTGAAACTGCATCGTACCGAGTTTCAGATAATGCTGCGAATATGATTGAGTCGATACCGACTGGAGCGCAGGTTTCTTTTAGATACTTTGCTCCGCAACTTGAGGATGAGCTTGCTTCTCTGGTGTCTATATGCGCCGATGACAACTAAAAGGCCTGAATTCAAACGGCCTCGGATGGTCAATTGGCTATCCGAGGCCGTTTTTTACTCGACCGGGGCTTCGACCTTGTCGATGGCCCAGGTGGCTCCGAGGCCGCCGGTGGTGTTGCGGCGAATGCGTACGGTGACTTCGTGGCGTTTGCCGGCCTGTGTGTAGCGCAGGGGGAAGCTCGCGCGGTTACGGCCGGCCTCGATGGTACCGCGCTCGCGAGCGATCCAGTAGTACTCGCCGACGATGCCGAGGGTGTCGGCGCCGTAGGGGAGATAAGTCGACAGCTGGTGCAGCAGCGGGCTAGGGCAGAAGACCTCGGTCGCGAAATCGATGGGGAAGTCCCCGGGGATGGTTGGTGCTGCGGAAGCGGGGGCCGGTGCTGAATTGGGGACCGGAGTCGGTGCAGGTGTGGGAGCCTGGTCACAGGCGGGTGCGGATGCGGACTCAATGACAGGTGCAGACTCAGATGCCGCTTCTGGCTTAGCTATGGAATCTGTCGGTTCCACGGAGATGGACGTGTCTTCGGTCCCGGTTTTGGCATCGGCCTGCGGAGTGTCCTCTGCCTCGACGTTCGGCTTGGCCTCGACCGGCGTGGATACCATGGTGGTGATGCCGGCGTTGGCGTTCTCGGGGTCGTAGACAACCGTGAGCGAGATGGCAGGCTGGGGCGCCTCGGGCTCCGGTGTTGCCTCGGCAGCATCTTGATCCGCGAGCTCGTCGGACTGATTGTCCTCGGTGTTGTCGCCAAAGACATCGTGGTTCTGGAACACGGGCGCCTCGGGCTGGCCAGCCGCCTCTTCGGTTGTCGACTTGGATGCCTCGTTGAGCTCCGCAGTGGCTTCCTGCTCGGATATGACTTCGGGATCGGTCGTGGCGGCGAGTTCGGTTTCGACCTCTGTTGTTACCTCAAGAACAACTTCGACCTCTGCCTCGGGCTCCGGCACGGCTTCAGTCACGGCTTCGGGCTCGGGACGCTTAACGTGCTTAGGGCGCACGGCCTTGAGGTCCTTCTCGCCGCGCTTCTTCTTTTTGTACGACTGCTTGGCGCCCTTGGCGGTCTTGGGCTTGTCCTCGTCCTTGGCAAGGGCGGCATCCCATGCCTCGTTGGCGATGACGGTGGCATACAGGCGGCCGCCCTTAAAGACGGTCAGTTTAATGCAGTCGTCGAGTTCCTCGAGCAACTCGCGCGTGGACTCGAAGCCCAAGTCATAAGCGGCCATGTCGCCGGCGGCGAGCGCCTCCTCGACCTGCGTCATAAACGTTTGCTTACCGCACCCAATCGCGTCGCGCAGCAGGCGATACAGATAGATGTGGTTGCCCAGCGATAGCGTGGGCCTAACTATTGTCTTGCTCATGGCAAATCTCCTCTTTACACACGTAAAGCATCTTACCATCGCATAGCGTTCGCCATGGCGGCACCCAAGGCAAACGGGCGCGAACCGCTATCGATTCGCGCCCGTTGTACAGGTTGCCTATCTGGGGATGCAGTGCTTAGTTGCCCGATGCCGTGCCTTGGCTCGAGCTGTTAGATGTCGTGCCCAATGTGGTGTCACTCGAATTGCTGTTGCTGCTGCCTGCTGTGCCCGTTCCCGACGTGGTGTCGCTCGTCTGGCCGCCCGTGCTCGGTTGAGAGCCGTCAGTCGTTTGGCTTGAGTCAGTCGTGCCGGATTGCGTGCCGCTGTTGTTCGCAGAGGAATCGGTGCCCTGCGATTGGTTTTGGGTGTTCGAGGACGAATTGGCAGAGGTAGAACTGTCTTGCGTATCGTCCGTCTGTGCTTGCTGATCCTGCGACTGGGTGTTGCCATTTGCATCGCTCTCGGTCGTGCGCGACGACAGGATTGGCTCGGGACGCTCGCCCAGACCCTCACCGGCAGTGGTGATAAGGATGGCGCCGGCGCAGGCGATGACCGCGACGATGGCGATAGCGATCGAGAAGACGATGACCTTCTTTTGCGTCTGGCTGCGCTCAGCCGCCGCCTTGGCGCGCAGGCTGTTGGGAGCGACGCGCGCCGTGGTCGCGCGTCCCGCAACCTGGCGCATCTCCTGCTTGGTTGCGGCGCCACCTAGGTGCTCCTCGACATTGGGCTCAACGGGCTCGTAGGCGCCGGTAGGGTAGTCGACAGCGGCATGCGTGCCCTTGATTGCTTCGGCGCTGGCAGAGATAAAGTGGCGGTAGACCTGCGAGGACACAACGGTGATGACCGAGCTCACGGCGGCGCCAATTACTGAACCCGCGATACCGATCTTGGAGGCAAGTGCAACGCTCGTGGCGGCAGCTGCGGCGCCGGCGATGATCTGGGGAATGGAAATGTCGTCAAACAGGCCCTTTTTGGGCGCGATGGCCATGGTCTGTCCGATGGAATGGTTCTCGTGCACGCCGTTGTTGAGTGATGCCGGCGTCATGACGCGCGTGCGCGGCGCGTCGGTGTACTTGGTTGTCATACGGGGTCCTCCCGGTGTAAATCTGCTTCGTTTCGTGTAGCCATCAGGGTACCCACCAGATGTGAATCGTACGTGACATTTAACAGATACCATCAACTCATCAAGGGGGGCTTGCTGTCTTTGGTGCAATAGCTTGATGCTAAACTGGATTTACGATTGCGAGGTGGTTTACGTGATGTACCCATATATGACATTCGAAGACGGTACCGAGGTCGTTCATTCTGACCTGATAACAGATGGGGACATCGAAAAGGTTATCGTGCATTTTGAACGACCGACGGCAGAGGGCTTCGACTCCGCTCGTTGTGAGTTGCCTTCCTGTTCGTGGACTGACTGGGAAGGGCATTTTACTCAGAGTGAAAAACGAGCTTTCGAAGAGTGTTTGAGCAAATCACTTAGATTAGTTCGAGTTTAGTTCGAATATAGAAGCCGAATGAGATGACCTAAAGCGTATGCATTTTTAGTATTAGATGCGTATGAAATGGAGGATGTGAATGGATGAGCTAATAGACTTTAAAAAACGATTTCTCAAGAATGGCGAGCTGGTTTCAATTCCAAAAAAGGAAAGCTATAAAAGAATCATGCTGCTATGGGCCGTCTCTTTCTTTGAATTAAATACAAGTTATACGGAGCTTCAGGTTAATCGTGTGCTGTCACAGCTCTATCCTGATTATGCCGTGTTGAGGCGGTACTTGGTTGATTATGGATTCCTATTAAGGGATGAACGAGGCCTGAAATACGAGGTTAATCGTGATGTTCACGGTATTGAGAGCTAGCCATCCGGTTCGGGTCCTATATATTGCTAGAGGGATAAGCGAAATAGGCAATTGGTGTGCGAATATTGCTTTGCCAATGCTGATTTACGAGGTAACTCACGATGTTTCTGCAACTGCTTTGATGGTCTGCTGCAGATTTGCCCCCTCTCTGTTTTCAGTTGCGCTCGCGCAGCTGCCTCAGAAGATGGGTATCGGGACACTGCAGGCCATGAGATTGGCAGACTTAATTCGCGCGGGATTATTCGTTTGCTATATTTTTGTTGATAGTAAATGGAGTATGTTTGCTATTACGTGCGCGGTATCGCTTTGCCGAACGGTTGAAATGCCCTGCTTTTACTCGTTGTTAAGAGCCAATACGAATAGTATCAATCGCGACGTAATTAATAATTCGTTTGGGTTTCTGCAGAATTTGATGATGGTTCTGGGGCCAGTTGCCGGCGGTTTTGTTGTCGCTCAATTTGGGGCGGAGGCTGTTCTTGCATTAGACGCGCTTTCTTTTGCCGCGTCGTTCTGGTTGCTGCGAGATGTTCCGTCGGTTATCGAGGTTAATGATAAAGAGGGGATAAGCAAAAATGAAAAAAACAGGACTGCATTTAGTGATCTTAGCGCGAAGCACTTGGCAATTGGTTTCCTATTAATCGATATTTCTAGTGGCGTGGCATTCGGCTCTCTGAATTCTCTTTTGCCAGCTATAGCGCAATTGCAATTTGACTCGTCATCGATACAATACGGATTCCTTCAGAGTAGTCTTACAATCGGACTGTTGTTCGGAAATACAATATATGGTCGTTTAATCAGTGGTTCCGATTGCGTTAAATCATATTGTTTTGTGACGTATCTTGCGCTCGGTGCGTATCTGGCGTTTGGCTATCGCTATGCGTCTGGGATATCGTTTATTTTCCTTTTTATCGTCGGTGCCGGAAACGCCATTCAAGATGTGCTTCTCATAACATCGCTGCAGGATTTGGCGAGAGACGGATCTGAATCGATAAGCCTGTTTTCAATTAGGGAGTCTTTGCAATCGGTTGCTGTTGTTATTTCAACACTCCTTGTTTCGCTGTTCACGAGCATCGCGATGTTCTCAATTCTCGTTACAGGACTTGGTGTATTTTCAATTATGATGGTAGTTGTGTTTCAATTGAATTATTTGCGAAAGATGTGACGTTGATATGCCTAAAACGCTTTTAGTATTTCCCCCAGGATGGAGTCCAGTGGGGCCGTATCTTGCCTTGCCTGTTTTGAAGTCATATCTTCAAGAGGTTGAACAATACAAAGTTGACATTGTTGACTTAAACGTGGAATTTTACGATGACCTCCTATCTTTTAGACATGTCGAAGAGTGCTGTAAAAGGTATCGGGAATCAAAGGATTCGTTTAGTTCGAATGTTCAATTAACAATCGAGTTGATACAAAAGTCAGCACTTAATGTTGACGAAGCAAAAGATATTTTCAGATCAAAGAGATACTTTAATCTAAAAGAAAGACAATATGCTGAAAACATTTTTAGAAATGCACTCTATATCATAAATCACGTCTCAATATGGAGTTAAATACACGTTCAACTCCATAGATCTGCCCTATGATTATTATTCGACACCAGAAATAATGAAATCGCTTGCGGATACCTTGCATAATCCGTTTATTTCCTTCTATGAAACTGCCTTTCTTAAGCGTATTCAGAGGGAAAAAATCGAGTTTATTGGGATTTCGGTGAGCGGCTGTTTCCAATTGATTTCCGCAGTTACGTTAGCGAAACTGATTAAAGAAGAATGTCCATCTGTTAAACACGTCTCATTGGGCGGCAATTACATTACTCGTTTAGCAGATGACTGCATGAAAGAATGGCATCCCTTTTTTGAATACATTGATTCGATAATGATGTATGACGGCGAAGAGCCGCTTGCACGTCTTCTTGAGGCTCTTGACTCTGGTGATGACAATCTCGACTGTGTTCCAAACCTTTGCCATGCTAAAGGTGGAAAGATATATAAAAACCATCGGATTGAGCAAACATTTATCAACGATACAGTTCCCGATTTCGATGGCTTCGCCCTTTCTAAATACTTCATGCCTGAGTTAATATTGCCGGTTTATTCCTCTAGGCAGTGTTTTAATCATTGCGCCTTCTGCACCATTCCCGGTGCTACTGGTGGTTGTTACCGAAAGATGCCCATATCGAGAGTATTTGAAATAATGTGTCGGTTAAATGAAAAATACGGCACGAGAGTTTTCTCTTTTGTGGATGAAACATTCGAAGGCAAAAGAATGGAGCAACTCGCGGATGAAATAAACGCATCGGGAAAAACGTTTTTCTGGCATGGAGAAACGAGGTTCTCTCCAACCCTAAGTACAGACGTTTTCAACAAGATATACCAAAGTGGATGTAGGCAGATTCAGTTTGGCCTCGAGTCATACAACCAAAGAGTTCTTGATCTAATGAAGAAGAACACGAGAGTTGATTGGATTGATCGCAATATCCATGATTGTCTCAATGCGGGTATTCCTGTTCATCTATTCTTTATGATTGGCTTTCCGACCGAAACTAAAGAAGAGGCTCTGAACACCTTAGCTTATACAGAGAATGTTTTGAATTATTCAAAACAGGTATGTGGTGTTCCATATTCCACGAGAGGATTTACGAATTTTGGTCTCGTTATGGGGTCGGATGTTTGGAATCATCCCGATAAGTATGGTGTCTCTGTAATGCCGAAGTCCCAATATGAGGATTTGCGCCTCGAAGTGGATTATGTTTCAGGCACTGGTTTAACTTTAAATGAAGCAAAATCCTTATCTGATGAGCATCATATTGATTTTTATATGCAAGAGGTCATAAACGGTAGCGACACAATTGACTTGCCCCAGCGGCTTCATATTTCAGAGGTGACCTGGATCCTAGATTCTATTCACGCTGTCAGGTATAAGGGACATTTGACCAAAGTAAAGCGACGGCTAACTAGTCTAAATCCAGCTGATCGAATCTGGCTGGATTCCAAGACCTCTGTCGTGCTCGTTGAGCCATTTGCCTACTTCTATAATTCTGAATACCATCATGTCTATGCTGTTTCCCAGTTGGTATACCTTAAGTTGGCCCGTTTATTGGAGGCTGATTGTAGCATTTCTCTTATCCTTGATCAGGGCGATCTCGAGCTGACAAGGGCGATAGAAGAACTGTTGCATTATGGATTGCTGAATACAAATCTCGATGCCGATTATGTAATGCACGATAATGGTTTTCAATTGGTTAAAAGTTCGTTTGTGAAAGAAGTCGGACGCTCAAAAGAGGGGTTAAGAGTACTGCTGAGTTGTGCCACCCATAGAATGTGTGCGGTTAATGATTTTTCGTTCGCTTTGCTTTCGTTGTTTGAAAAGCCGATTACTAAGAACGAGGTGCGCGACATTTTGAAAAAAGAGGGACTATCGGCAAACGAGGAGCAATTAAACAAGTTGGTTGATAATTGCATGAAAGCAGATATACTACAATTGATTAGATAGAGGAGGTTTCTGCATGGACGTTATTAACAAAGATCTCTTGGAGCAACTGAAAGAGTTTCAGGAAGAGGGCGTCGTGGTAGAAGTGTTCGACTTTGAGGACTACATGGATAAATTCTGCCATTAGTTTCGGAATTTACTCGCCTCGCTTAAAGGAGAAGTCGATTATCGATTTCTCCTTTTTTAATTAAAGATATTTTTGAAATACATGCTCTTAGCACAGGTTGGCCTCTCAGTAAACTGGGAGGTTGCTTTGGCTAGTTAGAGGTATGTGAACGTTCGTTAGACTGAATCTCAGGGTAGAAGGGGCCTCCAGTGTCCAGATCAACAAGGCAATGCTGCGTTTCGGCTAATAAGAACGATGGCTTTTTGCGTGTGGCGGCGGCTTCGCCGCGGATTCGCGTGGCCGATGTCGAGGGCAATGCCGAGGTTGCGCTGGCAGCTGTTCGCGAGGCTGCCGAGCGCGGCGTTCGCGCGCTGGTGCTGCCCGAGCTCAACTTGTGCGGCTATACCGCGGCCGACCTGTTCCATAACCGCACACTGCTGCATGCCTGCGAGGCTGCTCTGGTGCATATCCTCGATGAGACTCGTGAGCTGCCGATTTTCTTTACCATCGGTCTTCCCGTTGCGGTTGCCGAGAATATCTACAACTGTGCCGCCGTGTGCTGTGCGGGCGAGCTTTTGGGCCTGACGGCCAAGAAGTATCTGCCCAACTATGGTGAGTTCTACGAGCGCCGTTGGTTTGCTCCGGCGCCTGCGGATCCCGTGTGGGTTGAATTTGCCGGTCAGGGTCCGGTTCCGCTGGGTTCGGGGCTTGTCTACCGCTGCTGTGATGAGGGTGCCGAGGATATGGTGCTGGGCGTTGAGGTCTGCGAGGATCTGTGGGTGCCGGCGCCCCCTTCGACCGAGATGGCGCTTGCCGGTGCGACGGTGATCCTCAACCCGTCGGCCTCGGACGAGATTATCGGTAAGGCAGACTATCGCCGCAGCCTCATCTCCAATCAGAGTGCGCGCCTGTATTGTGCCTATGCCTATGCAGACGCGAGCGAGGGCGAGTCCACGACCGATATGGTCTTTGCGGGCGAGAACCTTATCTACGAAAACGGCTCTAAGCTCGCCGCCACCAAACTGCTTTCCTGCGATATGGCCGTCGCCGATGTCGATCTTGACCGTCTGGTTGCCGAGCGCCGCCGCTCGACGACGTGGGCGCGCGCGGACGATGCGCCGGACGCCACGACCGTTGAGTTTTCGTTTGAGGGCGCGCTGGCCAAAGAGCCTGTTCTGCGCAACGCCTGCGATATCGACCGCGTCTTCCCCCGTGCGCCCTTTGTGCCGGCCGACCATGGCGACCTGGCCGAGCGTTGCGAGACCATCCTCGACCTGCAGACTGCTGGCCTCAAAACCCGCCTTGCCCACACGGGCACCAAGGCTGCGGTCATCGGCCTTTCGGGTGGCTTGGACTCCACGCTGGCGCTGCTTGTGACCGTGCGTGCCTTCGATGCGCTGGGGCTTCCGCGCACGGGTATCACGGCGGTCTCCATGCCCGGCTTTGGCACGACGCATCGCACCAAGTCGAATGCCGAGTCGCTCGCTCGCGACCTGGGTGTGAGCTTCCGCGAGGTTTCGATCCACGCGGCCGTGGAACAGCACTTCAAGGACATTGAGCACGATCCGGCCGTGCAGGACGTAACCTACGAGAACAGCCAGGCCCGCGAGCGTACGCAGATTCTGATGGACTTGGCCAACCAGGCTGGCGGTTTTGTCATCGGCACGGGCGACCTGTCGGAGCTGGCGCTCGGCTGGGCTACCTATAACGGCGACCACATGAGCATGTACGCCGTCAACGCGAGCGTGCCCAAGACGCTTGTGCGCCATCTGGTACGCTATGCGGCCGATGTCTTTGGCGGGCGCATTGCCGAAGTCTTGCTCGATATCCTCGATACGCCGGTATCTCCCGAGCTTCTGCCGCCCACGGGCGACGGCGAGATTGCGCAGAAGACTGAGGATTTGGTGGGCCCGTATGAGCTGCACGACTACTTCCTCTACTACCTGCTGCGTTTTGGTTTTGAGCCGGGCAAGATCTACCGCATGGCGCTCAAGAGCTTCGAGGGCGTCTACGACGCCAAGACCGTCCACACGTGGTTGCGTACGTTCTATCGTCGCTTCTTTGCCCAGCAGTTTAAGCGCAGCTGCCTGCCCGATGGTCCCAAGGTGGGCTCGGTGACGCTCAGCCCGCGCGGCGATTGGCGTATGCCGAGTGACGCCAGCTCACGTTTGTGGCTTGCGCAGATCGACGCGCTCAATCCAATTGACTAAGGTTGGCTAAATTGAACCAATACGGGGTTTGCAAGCGTTACACTTTTGCAATCTGATGGCCCGTATCGTGCGGCGCCCTTGTCGGAGCGCCGCGTTTTTTATATCGAAAGGTGGCACCATGCAGGCATCGCAGCGTCTCGACCGCTTTGGCGCGGAGGTCTTCGCCTCGCTCAACAACAAGCTTCTCGCACTGAAGGCTCAGGGCAAGACCATTTACAACATGAGCGTGGGCACGCCCGACTTTAAGCCGTACGACCACGTGGTCGAGGCGCTCACACAAGCAGCCCAAGATCCTGAGATGTGGAAGTATGCCCTGCGCGACCTGCCCGAACTCAAGCAAGCCGTGTGCGATTACTATGAGCGCCGCTTTGGCGTTTCGGGCATTACGCCGTCCATGGTGCAGTCGTGCAACGGCACGCAGGAAGGCGTGGGTCATTTGGGCCTGGCCCTGCTCGACCCGGGTGACACCATCCTGGTGCCCGATCCGTGCTACCCGGTCTTTGAGGCGGGTGCCAAGATCGCCGATGCCAAGCTCGAGTACTATCCGCTGATTGCCGAGCACAATTACCTGCCCTATGTGGCGGGTATCGATCCCGAGGTTGCCGATCGTGCCAAGTATATGATCGTGTCGCTGCCCGCGAACCCGGTCGGCTCGGTGGGCACGCCCGAGGTCTACGAGGAGATCATCGCTTTCGCCCGCGAGCACGACCTGCTCATCGTCCATGACAACGCATACTCCGACATCGTGTTCGACGGCGAGCCGGGTGGCAGCTTCTTGCAGTATCCCGGTGCGCTCGAGGTGGGTGTGGAGTTCTTCTCGCTTTCCAAGTCGTTTAACGTCACCGGTGCCCGCATTGGCTTTTTGGTCGGTCGCGAGGACGTGGTCTCGGCCTTTGCCAAGCTGCGCAGCCAGATCGACTTCGGTATGTTCTTCCCGATCCAGAAGGCCGCCATCGCCTGCCTGAACGGTCCGCGCGATGAGGTCGAGGCACAGCGTCTGAAGTACCAGGAGCGCCGCGATGTCCTGTGCGACGGTCTTGAGGGCCTGGGCTGGGAGCGTCCCAACGCGCATGGCTCTATGTTTGTGTGGGCCAAGCTTCCCGGTGGTCGCACCGATTCCATGGCGTTTTGCGAGGAGCTCATGGAGAAGGCCGGCGTTGTGGTGACGCCGGGCGCGAGCTTTGGTCCTTCGGGCGAGGGGCACGTGCGCATGGCGCTGGTTCTGCCACCCGATCAGATTGCTTTGGCTGTCGAGGCCATTCGCGAGGCGTGCCTGTATTAGAAAGCTATTTCGCCTCGTCAATAGCTCGAAACCGATTTCGTGCAGTTATTTTACGAATCCTGCAAACAATTTCGGTAAACGGTCGATTTTTGGCTGCGAATAGGAGCATAATCAAAGTCCCGATTGGATGTATTGGGATTACGGCAAGCCGCTCGGGTCGTTCCCGGGCGGCTTGTTTGTGGAGTGAGATGGGAGTTTCTTATGGTTAACGAGAAGAAGGTCGCTATTGTCGGCTGCGGTTTCGTCGGTTCGTCTTCGGCGTTCGCGCTGATGCAGAGCGGTCTGTTCTCCGAGATGGTCCTCATCGACGTGGACAAGAACCGCGCCGAGGGTGAGGCCTTGGATATCGCGCACGGCATGACGTTTGCCGAGCCGATGAAGATCTACGCCGGCGATTATTCCGATGTCGCCGACGCCGCCATGATCGTCGTCACCGCTGGCGCTGCCCAGAAGCCCGGTGAGACCCGCCTGGACCTGGTCAACAAGAACGTAAACATCTTTAAGTCCATTATCCCCGAGATTAAGAAGTCCGGCTTCGACGGCATTCTGCTAATCGTCTCCAACCCGGTTGATGTTCTGACCTATGCTGCCATCAAGATGTCCGGCCTGCCCGAGGGCCATGTCATCGGTTCCGGCACCGTGCTCGACACCGGCCGTCTGCAGCAGATGCTTGGTGCCCACGTCGAGGTCGACCCGCGCGATGTCCAGGCTTACGTCATGGGCGAGCACGGCGACTCCGAGTTTGTCGCTTGGTCCAGCGCCCAGGTTGCCGGCGTGCCGCTGAACACCTTCTGCGAGCTTCATGGCCACCTGGAGCACGAGGCCGCCGAGAAGCGCATCGCCGAGGACGTCAAGAACTCCGCTTACACCATCATCGAGAAGAAGCACGCCACCTACTACGGTGTCGCTATGGCCGTTAAGCGCATCTGCACTGCCGTCATGCGCGATGAGCAGACCGTTCTGCCCGTCTCCTCGCTCATGGTGGGCGAGTATGGCCTGTCCGATCTTGCTATCTCCATGCCGACCGTCGTTGGTCGCGACGGCGTCGTCTGCCGCGTCCCCGTGCCGCTGAACGATGACGAGCAACATGAGCTCACCGCCTCTGCCAAGGCCCTCAAGGACATCATCGACAGCGTCGATTTCTCCTGCTAAATCAAGCTCTTTTGGGCAACAGGCTACAATGAAAGGCGTCCGGGTCCACACGGCCCGGGCGCCTTTTTGGTGCAAGGGGGTCAGGTTACTTTGCACCATCCCAATGCACCACAGTTGATGGGAGGGCCATGTCGGATTCGCCTAATTTTTTGACCTATGCCCAGACGGCATTTGATCCGTTTGAGGAGCGGCCGTTCTGCGCGGTGGATAGCCTGGTCTTTGCGTGGTTGTCCTATTTGCGTTTGCCGGGTGATATGGCGGAGCTGACGAACTGGCAGGGCCTAGACGTACGCGAGCTGCTGCGTGCCGAGTGCTACCGGGACATGATTGACGACTTGTGGGACCCAGAGGGGAGCAGGGCCTTGCTGGAGGCCGTGGCAGCAAGCCCTCGCTACCGTGGCGTGCACGTTTGCGGCTATCGTGCCGTGAGCGATGTGGTGGCGACGGAGCAGTTTGCAGCCATGGCGTTCCGGTTTCCGGCGGGGTTTAGTTATCTCTCCTTCCGGGGGACCGACAGCACGATTGTGGGCTGGAAAGAGGACTTTAACATGGCGTTCCGGTGTCCTGTGCCGGCCCAGGAATCCGCGGCGCGTTATGTGGACGAGGCGGCGGATGCGATTGACGGGCCGCTTTTGTGCGGAGGTCATTCCAAGGGCGGAAACCTTGCGGTGTACGGTGCGGCGATGTGCTCCGATGTCGCCCGTGGGCGAATCGAACGGGCGTATTCCCATGATGGTCCGGGCTTCGTCGAGGAGTTTCTGAGCGGCAGCGCCTTTGCCGATCTTTCCGGTCGAATCGATAAGACGCTGCCTCGGTCGTCGATCTTTGGCATGATGTTCGAGACACAGGAGGACTATGCCATCGTTGAGAGCACCGAGTTCAGCCTGCTGCAGCACAATCCCTTTAGCTGGGTGGTTGATGGTCGCGACTTCGTGTACTGTGAGCGCCTGTCTGCCGGTGCTCGATACGTTGATGGCTCCATTCGCGAGATGCTGCTTGCGGTGTCACCTAGCGAGCGCGAGCGTTTTGTAGATGCGTTGTTCTCCGTGTTTGAGGCTACGGGTGCTGAGCGGTTTGCGGATATCGCTGGGAATCTGCGCGAGAGCCTGCCCGTGATGCTCCAGGCTGCGCAAGGCTTTGACAAGGATACGCGACGCTTTGTCTCGCAGACCATCGTGGCAATCCTTAAATGCGCACTGCTGCCCAAACGCCCCCAGATCGACATGCCCGCTGCCGGCAAGAGTTTGGCAGAACAGCTCGAGGCTTGGCAGTCCGAGCTCCTGCGCTAACCATTGGTGCAAAGCAACCTGTCCCCGATGCACCAATCTCCGATGCGCCTGGGGCGGGATCGACCGCTATACTGGTTCGTGCCGAAATCGATCTAGAACGGAATGCCGTATATGAAAATCAATCACGCGATTCTGCATATCCTGGACTTTGACTCTGCCGTCAATGTCATGAGCCAGCGCGAGCTCGATATCGAGAGCCGTACCGTGCGCAACTTCGTGACCACACATCTGCGCCGTGCACGTACCTCGGCCGACAATAAACGCGCCACGTTTGCCGAGAACTCTGCGTTTGGCGGCGAGCTCAAGGGCTATTTCTTTGGTGAGCGTGAGTTCGTGGACCTGTCTCAGCAGATTGCGGAGTTTATCTCCTCCGAACTCACCAAGGCCGAGAAAGCCGAGTCCACTGACGTGCTTGTGGCGGACTTTGATGACGATGAGGATGCCCGCTGGTTTGCCGTGATGCTGCTGGGCTCCAAGCAGGCTTTTATGCACGAAGTGGGCCGCGAGGAGGGCGAGGTGCGCAACGACATTGCGCGCCACTACGCCATTCTGCCGAACCCCTCGCAAAAGGTGCCGAGCTATGCCATCGTGCGTGCGAGCACCATGGAGATCGGCTATGTGGACAAGAAGCGCAAGATTGCCGGCGAGGACCGTATGCTTATCCCCGATGGCCTGCTGCAGTGCGACACGGGCGTATCGGGTAAGGAGGTCATCGACACCGTGACGCGCGTGGTCGAGGAAGTCGCCGAGGAGCACGGTGCCAACACGGCCGTAGCGCTCGCTAAGGTTAAGGCTGCCGTTGCCGAGAAGGTTGAGGATGACGAGGAGCTGCCGCCTTGGGATATCGTCGATGAGGTCTTTGAGGACGAGCCGGTCATCAAGGAGAGCGTGCGTGCGGCGCTGACCGAGGAGAAGGTGCCTGAGCGCGTTCCCGTGGAGCGCAAGCAGGTCGAACGCGCAGCGGTGCGCAATCATAAGATCCGAACCGACACGGGTATCGAGATCAGCTTCCCGGCCGAGATGGGTTCGAACTCCGAGTACATCGAGTTTGTCAACGAACCCAACGGCCTCATCTCCATCGAGCTCAAGAATATCGGCAGCATCGAGAACCGATAAGTTGCGTTACACCTACAGCGAGAAAGCAAAGGCCGAAGCCCCCTTGGAGCTTCGGCCTTTTTGTTTAGGGCTGAATTGCACCACAGGTTGAGCATACGTCAGCGAAAACGCCCCAGAGCGAGCAAGGTGACGTGAAAGAGGAGGGCATTGACCTTTTGGTCATGCCCGACGATTGAACGTCAGATTGCCGCTCTGGGGCGTTTGCAGCGTCGACTAGTTGCGCGGTTTGGTAAAACCGCGCAACCCTAGAGCTGGCGCAGGCCCTCCTCCAGGCCGGTCTTGCTGTCGGTCTTCTCATCGCGCATCTTGATGACGTGGGCGGGGACACCGGCCACGACGGCGCCGGCGGGGACGTCCTCGACGCATACGGCGCCGGCGGCAACGACGGCGCCCTTGCCCACGCGCACACCCTCCAGGACCACGGCGTTGGCGCCGATCATGACATCATCCTCGATGATGACGGGCGTGGCGCTGGCGGGCTCCACGACGCCTGCCAGTACGGTGCCAGCGCCGATGTGGCAGTTCTTGCCCACGGTTGCGCGGCCGCCCAGGACGGCGCCCATATCAATCATAGAGCCCTCGCCGATAACGGAGCCGATGTTGATGATGGCACCCATCATGATGACGGCGCGGTCGCCGATCTCGACGCGGTCGCGGATGATCGCGCCCGGCTCGATGCGGGCGTTAATGCCCTTGAGGTCGAGCATGGGCACGGCGGAGTTGCGGCAGTCATTCTCGACGTCGTAGTAGTCGATGGAGTCGGCATTGGCATCGAGGATGGCCTTGAGCTCATCCCAGTCGCCAAAGACGGTCTTGCCACGACGACCGCCGTAGACGTGTGCATTGCCCCACTGGACCTTCATGCCCGGCTTCTCGCGCACGTACAGTTTGACGGGCGTCTTCTTGGGCGCGGTGGCGATGTAGTTGATAATCTCCTGTGCATCCATCTCGGCTGCGTTACTCATATGCTGTTTCTCCTTTGCATGGGTACGGTTGATACCTGGTTAGGCAAACATGACCTGGTCGAAGGTGTAGAAGCCGGGGTCGTGGGTGACGAGCTTCTGGGCGGCGGCCAGGGCGCCGTTGACAAAGATTTGTCGGCTCGTGGCACGGTGTGTGAGCGTGACCTCCTCGTCCTGGCCAAAGAAGCTCACCTCGTGCACGCCGGCGACGGTGCCGCCGCGCAGCGAGTGCATACCGATTTCCTTGGGGTCGCGCGCGCCGCACATGCCCTCACGGCCATAGACGGGGTGGTAACCTGCCTCGGGCTCGGCCTCAACTACGGCGTCGAGCAGCAGCTTCGCGGTGCCGCTCGGGGCGTCAACCTTTTGGTTGTGGTGCGTCTCGACAATCTCGCAGTCAAAGCCGGGCAGCTCGCGTGTGGCCTGTGCTACCAGATGACGCAGGGCTGCGATACCGATGGAGAAATTCCCGGAGTGCATGACGCGGGCGTTCTGACCCAGCTCACGCAGGCGGTCCATCTGCTCAGGCGAATAGCCCGTGGTGCCGGAAACGAGTGCGGCGCCCGTGCGCTCGACATAGGCAACGACGGCATCGAAGGTCGCAACGTTCGAGAAGTCGATGATGACGTCGGCTGCCGGTGCGCTCTCGAGTTCGGACAGATCAAAACCGATCTGGGCGACGATATCAAAAACGGGCTGACCGGAGGCGTCGGCAATGCCTTCGGCGGTAGTGCGGATGAGCGAGCCCATGCGGCCCGTTCCCATAATGACGGTCTTAATCAAGCAGACCAGCTCCCTTCAGAGCATCGGTAAGTGCAGCGCGCGTGTCGTTGGCCATGGGGCATAACGGCATGCGGTAGTTTGCCTCGATCATACCCATCTGAGCGAGCGCTTCTTTAACGGGGATGGGGTTGACCTCACTAAAGAGGGCGTTGATGAGCGGCTGGCCGGCAATCTGGATGTCGCGGGCGCGCTCCACGTCGCCGTCCAGGTAGGCGCGGCACATGTCATGCACGAGCTGCGGCTGAACATCGGCCCACACGCTGATGGTGCCCGAGGCGCCCAGGCTCATGAGTGGTACGGTGAGCGCGTCCTCGCCCGAGTACATGCGGAAGTCGTCGGACAGCAAGTGCGCAATCTTTGCGGCATAGGCGACGTTACCTGAGGCCTCCTTGATGCCCATGATGTTGGGGTGCGCAGCCAGGCGCTCTACGTTGCGCTCGCTGATGCCGCAGCCGCAGCGGCCGGGGATGTTGTACAGGATGCAGGGGATGTCCACGGCGTCGGCGACGGTCTTAAAGTGCTGATAGATACCCTCTTCATTGGACTTGTTGTAGTAGGGGGTAATGAGCAGCAGGCCGTCGGCGCCCAGGCCTTGGTAGGTGAGCGACTTGGTGAGCATGGTCTGCGTGGAGTTAGAGCCCGAGCCTGCAATGACGGGGACGCGTCCTGCAACCTGCTTGACCACGGCGGCGACGACGGAGTTGTCCTCGTCGTCGGTCATCGTGGCGCTCTCTCCGGTGGTGCCCAGGGTGAGGATGGCGTCAGTGCCATTTTGCAGGTGGAAATCGATAAGGCGCTCAAGCGCGTCAAAGTCGACACTGCCGTCCTTTTTAAACGGCGTGACAAGGGCGACGATTGAGCCCTCGAGATTGCGGATATCCATGTTCTTCTCCTTCGCTTCCGCGATCTGGATGCGTTTGTTCCATTGGGCGGCGACTGCTAGGCGCTCGTCCTGAGCGCGACGGCGGGCGCTTTCGGCGCGCGATTTGGCCAGCAGCTCGCGGCCGCACGGCAGCACGTCGAGCGTGGCAAAATAATCGCCCGGGCGCTCGGCGCGTCGGATGAGGTCGGCCGAGCCATCGGGGCGCAGCAGGACCTCGGCGGAACGCAGGCGGCCGTTGTAGTTGTAGCCCATAGAGTAGCCATGCGCACCGGTGTCGTGAATCACGAGCAGGTCGCCCACGTCGATATGCGGAAGCTCGCGGTCGATGGCGAACTTATCGTTGTTCTCGCACAAGTTGCCCGTGATGTCATACGTGTTCGTGACCGGTGCTGCGGTCTTGTCAGGGCCGCCCGGCTGTCCCATCACCGTAATGTGGTGGTAGGCATCGTACATAGCGGGACGAATGAGGTCGACGGCGCTTGCGTCCACGCCGATATAGTCCTTGTAAATCTGCTTCTCGTGGATGGCCTTGGTGACCAGGCAGCCGTAGGGGCCCATCATAAAGCGGCCCATCTCGGTGCAGATGGCCACATCGCCCATGCCGGCAGGAACCAGGATCTCGTCGTATGCCGCATGCACTCCCTCGCCGATGGCGTGAATGTCGTTGGCCTGCTGCTCGGGCAGATAGGGGATGCCGACGCCGCCGGACAGATTGATAAAGGCGACATGTGCGCCGGTCTCGCGCTCCAGGCGCACGGCAAGTTCAAAGAGGATGCGTGCGAGCTTGGGATAGTAGTCGTTAGTGACGGTGTTGCTGGCAAGGAAGGCGTGGATGCCAAAATTCTCGGCACCCTTGGCCTTGAGCATGCGGAAGGCCTCGAAGAGTTGCTCGGTGGTCATGCCGTATTTGGAGTCGCCGGGGTTATCCATGATGCCGTTGGAGAGCTGGAACAGGCCGCCCGGGTTAAAACGGCAGCTTACCGTCTTGGGGATGGGGCCCGCGACGCGCTCAAAGAACTCGATATGGCTTATGTCGTCAAAGTTGACGATGGCGCCCAGTTTATCTGCAAGGGCAAAGTCCGCTGCCGGCGTGTCGTTGGACGAGAACATGATGTCGTGGCCGGTGATGCCCAGTGAGCGGGCGATCATGAGCTCGGTATAGCTCGAGCAATCGCAGCCGCAGCCGTATTCGTTGAGGATGGAGATGAGTGCCGGGTTAGGGTTGGCCTTGACGGCAAAGTATTCCTTAAAGCCCGGGTTCCACGCAAAGGCGTCGCGCACCTCTTGCATGTTGCGGCGGATGCCCGCCTCGTCGTATAGGTGAAACGGCGTGGGGAACTGCTCGACGATATGCTCGAGCGTTTCCTTGTCCACAAACGGCTGTTTGGCCGCATATGCTTCGTTGGGGGTCAATGCCATGTCCCGTAAACCTCGCTATCCAGACGGCGCCATCGGCGCATCGAATCCGCATAGCGTGGACCCCATGTCCGGATAGCGCTCCCGCATTGCTGCAGACAGTCCTGCGGGTGTTTCCCGCAGGCCCACCAGGTCGTTCGTGCCCGAAAAACCCAGTTCGGCGGGTTTCGCCTCCCCACGGGGTCAAAGTCTGCTGACTCGCCCGCGGATCTTCGTGCCCGCGCCTCTATCAAGTGGTAACGACCCTACCACGTTGCACTTTACCAAACAAGAGTATTCGTATATAACGGTTAAAAAATGCAGGGATATGCTGGAAACAAGGGCGTCACAATTCTGCATCACAATATTGTGGGAATGGATATGCCCCATGAAAGGATCCTTTATGACCGAGCTCCAAGAACTTCGTCGCTATCGTCGCGACCTGCATCGCATTCCGGAGCTCGATTTCGATCTTCCGCAGACTATCGCCTATATTGAGGGCGTGTTGAGGCCGCTCGCCTGCGAGGTGACCCATCCGTGTCCCAGCTGTGTCTGCGCTTTCTTCGATGCCGGTACGGGCGCCGCGCATGCTACGGCGATTCGCGCCGACATGGATGCCCTACCCATTGTGGAGGCGACGGGAGCGGATTTTGCCTCGACGCATCCCGGTAAAATGCACGCGTGCGGACACGATGGACACATGGCCATGGCGCTTGCCGCCGCGACGCATGTCGACCGTACGATCCGTGAGCAGCCGGGCGCCATCAAGCGCAACGTGCTCTTTGTGTTTCAGCCGGCCGAGGAAACGACCGGTGGCGCCAAGACGGTGTGTGAGAGCGGCGTATTCGAACGCTACGGGGCGGATCGCATCTTTGGCTTCCACGTATGGCCCGATTTGCCCGCCGGCACGTTAGCGAGCTGCTCCGGTCCGCTGCTGGCGCGCTCAAGCGAGACGCACATTCATATCCATGGCGCGAGCATCCATATCGCCAAGACCTACGGCGTTCCAGTCGAGGAATCGCATGATGCCGCGCTGGCAGCGGCCAAGTTCTTGGTTTCCGAGCGCGAGCTCATGGACGAGTTGGGTGCCGACGAGCCCTGCATTGGTAAGTTTGGCCTGCTGCAGGCCGGCACCGTCTGCAATGCGGTGGCGGGGGAGGCCAATATTGCCGGTAGCTTGCGTGTGTTTACGGACGCCATGTTCGACCGTGCGCGCGAGGGCGTACGCCGTGTGCTCGACGAGGCGTGCACCGCAACGGGCTGCACGTACGATCTCGACTTTGCCGAGGGCTATCCGCCGGTTGACAACGACTCCGAGTTGTTTGCCAGCATCACGCCTGCCTTGTCCGAGCTGCAACTTGTGGACGAGCCGCTGCTGATCGCCGAGGATTTCGCGTTCTATCAGCGTCATCTGCCGGGCGTGTTCTTCTTGCTGGGCACGGGCGTGCCAGAGGGACAAGAAAACCTGAGCGATTCGGATGGCTGTCCCGCCTATGCCACGAGCGCCCTTCACACCGATACCATGCTCTTTGACGAGGAAATCCTGCTCAAAGGCCTCGATGTCTACAAACGATTGCTTGTGATGGAGTGACGATGGGACGACGCCGACAATCTGCCGTTTATAGTCCGGGTGGATGCGGGTGCGGCTTGCTCTTACTTCCGGTTATTGCTGTGAGCATTGGCGTTATGTTTGCGCTTGCCGGGTTGGCAGCAGCGGCACTCGTGTTGCTGATCGTGGCCATTGGCGTGACGATTTGGCTCTGCCGCAATCGCGAACAACGTCGAGCCGATGGTAAGACCAATGTTGGATGGACCATCTTTTTGGTTATTGCCTATCTGCTGAGCATCAGTTACTTGGCGTTCTTTATCCTGCTGCTCATTAGCACCTTTACCGGGGAATCTGTCACGGTGGGTTGATGCACTGCCAGCAGACGGTCGAGCAAAGTGCGTTTGCTCGGCGTTTGGATAACTGCATTGGCCGTTTACCGCAACCTTAGCTCTCAGCTAATGAATTCAAGTTCAATCCTTCCTACGATGTGCTGTGTGCCGGCGCGGTAGCCGGATCGTAGGAAGGATGCATGATGAATAAGCTCGAAAACGAAGTGCTGCTGAGCCGTCGCGCTGCACTTGGCGCATTCGCCACCGTCGCTTTGGGGACTGCCAGTCTTCTTGCCGGTTGTGGTAGCGACAAGGCGACCGTCACCGAGGATGCCGGCGATGGTGACAAGAAGGAAGAGACGAAGAAGGAAGAGCAGCCTACGACTGACCTGGCGGTTGGTACGACGGTGACCACGGCTGCCGGTCTTTCCGTCGTCGTCGATTCCGTCCAGCCCGGTCTCACAAATTATGACGGTTCGACCATGACGGGCATTCACGTCACGTACGTCAACAATGGCGATGAGGGCGCAGATTACAATATCTACGACTGGAAGGGCGAGGACGCCAACGGTGCTCAGCAGAACCAGGGTTATTACAGCGAGGGCTCCGATGAACTGCAGTCTGGTACCCTTGCCGCCGGCGGTTCAGTGGCGGGCAATATCTACTTTGATGGTGACATCAAGAAGGCTCTCTATTTTGCCAACGTGTTTGATAAGTCTGCCGCTGCAAGCTGGGTGCTGGCCTAACATGTCGCTACCGTTGCGCCGTATGGGAGGTGAGGTCGTATGCCCGATAAAAAGCTGACGGACGAGTTACTCAATGAACTCCTCGACGCGCCAAACATCGATGGCTATATCAAAGAACACGACTTTGCCGCCCCGTCGCTTTCGGATTACTTAAAGCAGTTGCTGCAAGAAAAGGGGCTCGAGCGTTCGCGCGTGGTGCGCATGGCCGACCTCAATGAGACTTTTGGTTATCAGATTTTTACCGGTGCGCGGCATCCGAGCCGCAACAAGGTGCTGCAGATTGCCTTTGCAATGGCGTTGACGCTCAAGGAGACCAACCGCGCCCTGACGGCTGCCGGAGTGAGCGTCCTCAACTGCAAGGACCGTCGCGATGCGATTGTCATCTTTTGTATTGATCGCGGCTGCAGCCTGCAAAAGGTCAACGAGGAACTGTATCGCTTTGGCGAGGAGACGGTGAGTTAACGGCCGATGGCTGAGTTGGCTGTTACCAAAACAACTATGCGAACGAACAGGGCGTGGATGCCATGGGGTGTCCGCGCCCTGCGCTATGATGGACGCCATGGATACTCAGAGCCCAACATATTCCGATGACGAGCTGACTGCTTCACTTGTCGAGCATTTGGCGTCGCTCGACCGCGATGACAGCTATCGTATGGAGCGCGTGCTCAAGCTCTCGGATGTCGAGACGACCGAACTCGTCTATTTTGAGGGCTCTGGCGGCGGGTCTCTCGGCCCCTTTGTCCGCAAGCGCATCGATGCTTCGGTGCAGATTGGCGGAGCATATGAGCGCCTGTTTGCGGCCCAGCGCGCCGGTCGTCGTTTTGAGCACTTGCCTCGAATCGTCGATTGCCGCCGTGTGGGCGACGAGCTTGACGTGGTGATGGAGTATGTCGAAGGCGAGACGCTCGAGGCGTTGGTGGGACGCTTGGGGGCGACGCCCGATTATGCCCGCGAGCTGTATCCCGTTCTGTGTGAAGCGGTGGGCGAGCTGCATGCTGGTTTTGCAGCTGCGGGGGAGCCGGGGGTACCGGTAATCCACCGCGACCTTAAACCCTCGAACATCATCGTATCGGGCGTGAGATACGCGACCGATGCCGGCATGACCTTTTCCTCGCTGGTGATTATTGACCTGGGAATCGCGCGCGTTTGGCGCGATGGCGCCGACGCCGACACCGTCAAGTTTGGCACGCGTTCCTATGCGCCGCCCGAGCAGTTTGGGTTTGGGCAGACGAGCGTCCGCAGCGATATTTACGCGCTTGGCGCACTGCTGTTCTTTTGCCTGACGGGAACTGACCCCAAACCGGGGCGGGACATACGTGAGCAATGCGAGGCGCATGGCATTCCCGTTCCGCTGGCGGATGTGATTTGCATGGCGATGGCGCTCGATCCGGCTAAGCGCTTTGTGAGTGCAAAGGCACTGGGGCATGCTGCGCGGGCGGCATATGAGCTATGTCTCCCTGCACCGACGCCCGTGACCTTTTCTACTGCCAGTGTGCCCCGGGTCGCGGTGTCACAGGTGCAGCGGGTACAGCAGCCGGTTGCCCTCACGCTTCCGTCTTCTGCAAACCGGCGTTCGATCGTCTCTCCTGTGACGTCCAAATGTGCGCGTCTGCTCTCGCGTATCCCCGAGCCCGTGGGGCGCATATGGAATGGATGCGTCTATGCGACAACATTGTTGCTGCTGATGGGCAGCCATTTTGCGGTATTTACGCCGACGGGCGAAAACCGAAACTATCCAACGTGGTTTTTGGCACTTGAGTATTTCTTTATGGTCGATGGCCTGGTGCTGCTCATTACATTCGGAATGCTCGACCGGCGTAGGCTTCGACGTCGTTTTACCGTACTCGATCGGTATCGGGGGAGTGCTTTTGTCGAACTATGGTTCAAGGCGCTCGGGTTTATGTTTGCCGTCATGTGCGTCGTCGTTGTTATCGGCAACGCGACCGGTGTCGTCTCTTAGATAATCGAAAAGGGCCCCGTCTGGGGCCCTTTGCAGTTGCACTTAAATGCGGTTCATTTGATTGGCGACCTTGTTGTACCAGTCCTGCCACGTGGGCGGGCAGTACTTCTTGGCGGCTGCCGGGGTAAGCGTGGAGCCATAGTTGGCGCCCAGGTAGGCAACGTGGGCGGAGACGCCCTCGCTCCAGCTGCCAAAGCTACGCCAACCGCCGCCGCGGGCGCTCCAGCCCCAGGCGTTATAGGAGCCGGCGCAATAGAGGCCCTTGCTGCTCTCGATACAGGCGATGGCGGGGGACCAACGGGGATCGACGCCGGTATTCCAGGCGGCAACGGCAAAGTTGTAGCCCTGGCCTGCCATGGGGGAGCCGGCAAGGTAGTTGTCGATGCGGCTCGTCCACTCGTTAATGAACGAGTCGTAATCGGAATTGCCGCTGTTGGGGCTGTTCGGCGTGGTGTCGATGGTGGTGTTGGAGTTGGTGGCCTGACTGTTGGAGTTATTGCCGCTCACGCCGGTACCCGAGAGCTTCTCGGCGGCAGCGGCCTTGTCGGCCTCGAGCTTTGCCAGCTCGGCGGCATTTTCCTGCTCGGCCTTCGCTTGGGCCTCGTTGCGGAGCTGCTGAGCCTGCGCCAGCGCGTCCTCGGCATTCTTTTGCTCGCCCTCGAGCTGAGACTTGGCCTGATCGAGCTCGGTTTTGTTCTGCTCGAGCTCGGTCTGCATCTTGTTAAGCTCTTCGATCTCGTCGACGCTCGAGCTCGTAATCTGGTTGGTGTATTTGCAGGTGGTGATAAAGTCGCCCAAGCTCTGCGTGTTCACCAGGAAGCTCACGATGGGGCTGGTGCCCTTCTGGTACTTATACAGATCGCGCATGGCGGAGCTTGCCTTGGCCTGCTGCTCGGGTAGCTCGGCCTCAATCTTATCGATGTTCGCCTCATTGGAGTCGATCTGCTTTTGCAGATCCTCGAGCTTGGTTCGGGCGTCGTTGTAGGCGCTCGTAGCGTCCTCGATTTTTTTCTGGGCGGCGGAAAGCTGATCCTGCGTTGCCTGCGAGGCGGCATAGGCCGCGACGGGGGAGAGCATCGGCGTGGCCGTCAGCGCGACGGCGAGCGCGGCGCTCGTGATGATACGAGCCGGCTTCGACGCGACGAGCGCTGCGGTGCGATGGTTCGAATGCTGCATCCAGTCCCTCTGCAATCAATCGTAGGTTATTGGTCGAGGTGTATTCTACTACTGCTTTCGACCTCAACTTGAACCTTAAAGGTTCTAAAGGGTCAAGTTGAACTTGAGGCTTTGGCCTTGACCTGCGGGAATGGTGAATTGTTGAGAAACCATAGAGTTAAACTTTAACGTTACGGCACCCTGTTTGTGAGGGTTTTGGCTGTAAAAGTTGCCCTCACGTGGGGTTTTGCAACTACAAGGTCCCATCGCGGTGAGCTTGGCCTTCATGCTGGATAATTACGCCGATTGCCATAGATACGGTGGAGCTTTGGGTGCCGGCGGCTCGGCACGCTAGAATAAATCAGTTGCACAAAGACCGCCCGTCGTGTGGGCAGTTCATGATAGGAAGTTTCCATGGCATTGCAGTTTACAGAGCGCGAGTTTATTCCCGTGCTGCTCGGCGGCGACATCAACGCGTATTCGGTGGCGCGCGCCTTTTACGAGGAATATCAGGTCAAGAGCCTGGTCTTTGGCAAGTATCAGACGGGCCCTGCGTATCGCAGCCAGATTATCGACTACACGCCTAACGTGGATATCGACACCATGCCCGTGATGCTTAAGACCGTCAACGGTATCGCTCGAGCGCATGCCGACAAGACGATTGTCCTGATGGGCTGCGGCGATAACTATGTTGCCCTGGTGGCTCAGGCCAAGGATGCCAACGAGCTGGCGGATAACATCGTTGCGCCTTACGCGCCCTATAGCATGCTTGAGCAGTGCCAGAAGAAGGAGATCTTCTACGAGCTGTGCGAGAAGCACGGTGTGCCCTATCCGCATACGTTTACCTTTACCATGGCGATGCTCAACGCTCAGGGCGAGGCTCCCGCCGAGGTGCTCGACCAGATTGACTTCCCCTACCCGATGATCCTGAAGCCTTCCGACGGCATCATGTGGTGGCAGCATGAGTTCGAGGGGCAGAAGAAGGCTTACGAGATTGCCGACCGCGCCGAGCTGGAGCAGGTTATCCGCGATTCCTATGCCAGTGGCTACACCGATGACCTGATTTTGCAGGATCGCGTGCCCGGCAACGACGAGTACATGCGCGTGCTCACCAGCTATTCTGACCGCAACGGCAAGGTTCGCATGATGTGCCTTGGTCACGTGCTGCTCGAGGAGCATCAGCCCCATGGCGTCGGTAATCACGCCTGCATCATCACCGAGCCCAATGATGAGCTTATGGGTGGCGTGCGCAAGCTGCTCGAGGACCTTCACTTTGTGGGCTATTCCAACTTTGACGTCAAGTACGACGAGCGCGATGGCTCGTTTAAGTTCTTTGACTTCAACACCCGTCAGGGCCGCAGCAACTACTACGTAACCAACAGCGGCTTTAACGTTGCCAAGTATGTGGTGAACGAGTATGTGCTCAACCGCCCGTTTGAGCCGGAGTTTGTGACGGCGCAGGACGAGGCACTGTGGATGGTCGTTCCCATGGGCGTCGTCGACAAGTACGTCAAGGATCCCGAGCTGCGCGCGAAGGTGCATCGTCTTGCCAAGGAGGGCAAGGGCGCCGATCCCTCGTTTATGAAGGGAGACTTTGTCTTTAACCGCTGGTTGCGTATGTGGCACACCAAGCTGCGCCACTTTAAGCTGTTCAAGACGTATTACAAGTAGACGAGCGTGGCGCCCGTCCGGTATGTATCGGGCGGGCGCGGGTATGATACGCGCAATTGCGTGGGCGTCACCAAGGAGGCGGCGATGGAAAAGCTGGGAGTTATCGGCGGCATGGGCGCCGAGGCCACGTCGTATTACTACGACCAGGTGGTACGTCATACGGCGGCTACGTGCGACCAGGAGCATATCGACATGGTGGTGCTTTCCAAGTCGACCATGCCCGACCGCACGCTGGCCATCAAGACCGGTGACCATGCCGAGCTGCTGGCGACTATGAAGGAGTGCGCCCAAGCGCTCGAGTCGCTGGGCTGCGCGCACATAGCTATTCCCTGCAACACGTCACACTACTTCTACGACCAGATCCAGTCGTTTACGAAGGTGCCGATTATCCACATGCCGCGCGAGTCGGTTCGCTATGCCCTTGCGGGTGCGGTGATGGGGGAGTGCGAGTTCGACCCCAACCTGAGTATGCCGGCCGAGCCGGTGCACAAGATTGGCATCATGGGAACTGATGGCACCGTGGGCGCGGGCGTTTACGGCCGCGAATGCGAGGCTGCGGGTGTTGAGGTTGTCTATCCCAGCGAGAAACGTCAGAACGATGTGATGTCGCTCATCTACGATGATGTGAAGGCCGGTCGCGAGCCCGATATGGATAAGTTCGACCGCGTGATGTGGGAGTTCGCCCGTAGCGGCTGCGACCGCGTCATCCTGGCCTGCACGGAGCTTTCGGTGTTGCAGAAGTATCGCGAGATGCCCGAGATCACCCTCGATGCGATGGATGTCCTGGTACGCGAGTCCATCATTCGCAGCGGCGTCCCCTACCGCCTCTAGCATCCGACCTGCCAAAAAGGGACAGGTTTATTTTGGTAGGTTTTATCTGGGGAAACAGTGAGGCCCCGGCTCGTTTGATGCGAGCCGGGGCCCTTTGCGTTTGGCGGTTGCCGGTGGCGATAGGTTAGAACAGGAATCCGAGGACGATGAGAGCAATGCTGGCAATAAGTAAGGCAATGTCCATGCCCTTGATGGGATAGCGCTTGTACGAGCTCGCGCGCGTACGCAGGTAAAAGCCACGTTGCTCGGCCGCCAAGGCAGTGGCATCGGTCTTGCCCACGGAGCTCACCAGCAGCGGCACGCAGAGCGGTAGCATGAGCTGGATCTTCTTGAGGGGGTTCTTGGTGTCGTACTCAACACCGCGCGCGGTCTGCGCCTCCATGATGGCGTTCATCTCCTGGCTAAAGACCGGTACAAAGCGCAGTGCCGTGGTAAACGTGAACGCATAGCGGTACGGCACGTGCAGCACCTCCACGCAAGCGTTAGCGAGGTCGCCGAGCTGCGTGATGGTGAGCATGAGGATGAGCGGCAGTGCCACGCCGAGCAGGCGAAGCGCCGCCTTGGTGCCGGTGATAAGACCATCTGTGGTAATCCAGGCAAAGATGGGGGCTCCGGTGCGGATAAAGGCGGTCTGCAGGACCAGCATGATTAGCGAGAGTGGCACCATGAGCTTGACGAGCGAGACGAGGCCCGCGGTCGATTTGGCGTAGATGCCCAAGGTAAAAGTCAGCACAAGCAGGGCGATCAGGAGCACATAAGTGTCGCCGAGGAAGGTCGCCAAGATAATAGCCGCGGCCAGGGCTAGCTTGGTCACGGGGTTCAGCCGGTGCAGCAGCGAGTCTCCGGGCACGTAGTCGATCACGTTAGTCATGGTTGAGCATCTCCTTTACCAGGTCGACCAGATCGGAGACCTGACTGATTCCGGCGAATCGGGGCGAAACGTCGCGCGCGAGTTCTTTGGACAGGGCCACAACCTGCGGTGGCTCCACGTAGGCGGCGCGCATGAGGGCATCGTCGGCAAAGATCCGGTTCGCGTCGCCGCGCTCGAGGATGCGCCCGTCAGCCATGACTACCAGGCGCTGGGCAAAGTCCGAGACGACCTCCATGTCGTGGCACACCATGATCACGGCGCAGCCGCGCTCGGCCATCTCGCTCACCGTCTCCATCACGGTCATACACTCGCGGTAATCGAGGCCGCTCGTGGGCTCATCGAGCAAAACCACCTGTGGGTCGAGCACAACCACGGACGCTAGGGCGACCATCTGTCGCTGTCCGCGCGAAAGCGAGAACGGCGATTCGTCCAAGGGGAGCCCAAAGCGCTCCGCCGCCACCCGTGCGCGCTGGCGGGCCTCGTCGGTGCCGACACCGTGCAGTTCAAGACCAAAGGCAATCTCGTCGAGTACGGTGTCGCGGCAGAGCTGGCGGTCGGGGTTCTGGAACAGCGTCGCGCATTTTGCAGCAATCGCGCTGGTGGGAACGTCGGCGGTGTTCATCCCCGCCATACGCACGGTTCCCGACGCTGGATGCAGAAGGCCGTTCAACAGCTTGGTGAGCGTGGTCTTGCCAGCACCGTTCTGGCCGATGACGCCCACGAGCTCGCCGGGATAGACGCACATGTTGAGGTTGCTGACCGAGGCACCACCATGGGGGTAGGCAAAGGTCACATCGGCGAGCTCAACTACTGGCTCCTGATTGGCGCCGCGGGGGACCGCCGGGATATGGGGAGAGGTCTCGGGCATATCGGCGGGCGCGTCCTTGCTCGTTGCATCCGCAAGTAAGGATGAGACTAGCTGGTGTGCTTCGGAAACATTGAGGCAGGGTGCCTGATCGCTCGGCAACAGCCCCGCTTCTGCCAGGCTGTTCGCGATGCGCGCGACGCGGGGACTGTCGACACCCATCTGGCGCAGCTCGCTTGCGTGGGCAAAGACCTGGTGGGGTTCGCCGTCAAACGCGAGCTTGCCGTCTGCCATGACGAGCACACGGCTGCAGTATTTTGACAACAGCGCGACCTTCTGCTCGATGACAACCACGGTGATGCCGTGCTCGCGGTTGATTTGGCGCAGGGTGTCAAAAACGAGTGTGGAGCTTGCCGGGTCGAGCGCTGCCGTGGGCTCGTCGAGCACGAGCACGTCGGGTGCCATGGCGATGATCGCCGCGATTGCGACTTTCTGCTTTTGCCCGCCCGAGAGCGTGGCAATCTCGCGGTGGCGCAGGTCGCTAATGCCGACGGTCGCCAGCGTCTGGCTGATGCGCTCCTCGATCTGGTCGTGCGGTATACCAAAGTTCTCGAGGCCAAAGAGCATCTCGTCTTCAACGATGGGTGCAACCATCTGGGCATCGATGTCCTGCAGTACGCTTCCCACCACGCGCGAGATATCCGTGAGGGTGATCTCGCAGGTGTCGCGGTCATCGACGAGCGTGGCTCCAAAGAGCTTGCCGGTGTAATGGTGGGGGATGGCTCCGCTCATAACGGCGGCAAGCGTCGATTTGCCAGCGCCTGAGGGGCCGATGACGCCCACAAACTCGCCCTTTTCGATGGTGAGTGAGACGTGATCGAGGGCATTCTGCGCCTCGTGACCATAGGCAAATGAGACGTCATCGAGCTTGATGATGGTATTGCTGGAGCTCATGGGGGCCTTTCTATCGTAAAAGAGCACCGGTCGCAAAACGACCGGCGGTCTACATGGTAGCAAGTATTACTACTTGGTGAAGACCTTCTTGAGCGGAATGCTGAGGGCCTGGACCAGGATGGCGTTGAAGACGGCAGTGCCTAGGACCAGCGGAATCTTGACCGCGGCGGAGGCGATGGCGCCGCCCATGATTACCGTGCCGAACACGGCGAAGAGTGCGCCCGAGATCAACGTGGTGACAAACGTGGCGACGAGCGGGGTGACGTTCTTACCGCCGATGCCTGACTTGACGAGCGAGACCATGGCGAGCGCGGCGACGGTCTCGGTGACAAAGTTGAGGCCGGGGATTGACGTGGTGAGCTGGATGACGCAGGCGGAGATAACCGCGAAGATGATTGCCTGGAGGTAGCTTGCGTCGATCAGAAGAATGGCGAGTGCGTAGGCGGCGATGATGAACTGCGGCTTGATGCCCACGATGGCAAGTGCGTTGCCGAGGGTCAAGTTGAGGATGAAGCCGGCGGCGAGCAGGATGGCGAGCAGGACGAGCGACTTGATGTCGATGATTCCAGCGGAGTTGGCAGTGGCGGTAACGGTGCGGGCGTTGTTTTGAGACATGGGAGTTCCCTCTCTCAATGGGTGTTGCGTCGGCATAGTTGATGGGCGGCGCAGGGATGGGGCGTCGTTGGGTTTTAGAGTGTTATGAGCAGAGTTGTTGTAGAGGTGTCTGCGTGTGGCTTGTCGGCTACTTAGTCGTTGAGCTTGAGGGCCTTCTTGATGGGGATGTAGAGGGCGGTCACGATGATGGCGTTGGCAACACCGGTGGCGGCGACGACAGGAGCCATGACGCCCATGAAAGCCGGGTTGTTCATGACGCCAAAGGAGAAGATCGCGGCGTAGATCATGCCGGAGATGAAGGTGACAACAAAGGTGCCGACGAGCGAGAGAAGGCCCTTGGCCTTGGAGTCGGCGAGCACAGAGACGAGCAGAGCCATGACCATTGCGGCGACGGGCTCAGCGATTAGGTCGGGGCCCTTGACGGAGGCGGTGATTTGGATCACCACGCCGGCGAGGAGGCCGATAATCGCGGACTGGCCGATGTTGGGCTTGACGATGAGAATCTCGAGGCAGAAGGCTGCGATGATGAACTCGGGCGAGAGGAAGCCTCCGGTGAGACCGCTAAAGAACTTGGAGACGGTCATATTGAGGACGAAACCGGCGGCGAGGAGGATGGCGTAGAGAGTGAGTGCCTTGAGGTCGAGCTTGCCGCGATCGGCGGTCTGGACGGTGCGGGGCTGGGCGGTGCGGGGCTGGGCGGTGGTGTTCTGAGACATGATGAAAGTCCTTTCGAAAAGGGGAGTGCAATAAAAAGCGGAGGCGCGTGATGCGAATGCGATCGGGCTCGAGATAGAAAAAGGCCCCCGGTCGAAACCGGAGGCCTTTCAATCACCTAGAGCGCAAAAACAGGCGTGAGGGACTCACCGTCGACCGATCGTATTCGCATCACGCCACCACCAGTTGTTGAGAGACGTCATCGTGTTCTTCATGCTGGTGGCTCCTTTCGTGATGCCGTGGCGCGGTAGCACCTGATTGCTGTTGCGCTGCACTATAGCACAGTGAAGTGTGCGCAGGGAAATCTTTTTTGAAAAGATTTCGGCGGTGTTTCCCGCCGGTCAGATGACGGGCTAGGAGGGCAAGGCCGCTCACGCTGTCTCGCCCTCCTTTAGAACGTAAGGGTCTTAGGCCTTCTTGCGACGATAGAGCACGAAGCCGCAGACACCGATGATGACGACGGCGCCAACGGCCATGGTGGCCATGTTGTTGCCCTCGGACTTCTCCTCGGTTGCCTCTTTCTCTTCGACCTCGGGCTCGGCTACGTCCTCATCGGAGAGGGCCTCGTCGGCGTAGGTGATGGACTCGACCAGGCAGTCGTTGTCGGCATCGTAGTCGCTCGGGACGAACTTCTCGGAGAAGTCGCCCTTCTTGAGGTAATCGCGCATTTCCTCGAGCATGGCCTTGCACTTGACATAGGTGTTCTTGGTCGCGGCCTTGCCAGCCTTGTTGGCCAGGGCGGTGCGGGCCTCGGTGTCCTTTGCGGCCTGCATGGCCTCGTCGACGGTCAGGTTCTGCTCAATGAGCTCCTTCTGCAGGGCGTCGAGATAGACGCGGACGCCGGTAGCGCAGTTGTCGCGGTTCTCATAGGCGAGCGTGTTGATGTCCATGAGAACGTAGTTGATGGAGTTCTTGGGCTCCTCGTTGTTCACAACGTCTTCCTCTTCACAGTGATCGAAGGAGACATCCTGATCGCTAAAGTAGGGGCTGACCTCGGTGAGCAGTGCGGAGTAGAAGGGGATAGCGACGGAGAACTCGGCGTTGGAGAGCATCTCCCACTGGATGGTCGCGATCTCGGGGTCCATGCCCTGACGGATCTGGAAGGTGTGGATCTCGGTGTTGCGGTTGGAACCAATGGCATAGGCGCCGTCGGTGTTGGCGTTGAGGCCGGCGACATTCTCGCCACGAGTAGCAAAGCTGCGGATCATCTCAAAGGTGTTCCAGTCGGACTTGCCGGGCTGGAAGAACAGGGGCCTTGATTCTCATTTTCATTGCAACAGCCTCAGGACTCAGCGCAACGCGTTGCGC
>CAUCTV010000002.1 GCA_958445895.1 uncultured Collinsella sp. | reverse complement strand
CAGAAATCCGCCCCGTATCAGCAGCCAGCCCAACAGCCTCATCAAACGAAAGCAACTCAAACGAGAACGGCACAGAATACGACCCCGAACGCTTAGCCATAACCCAAAGTCCCCCATAACAGAAAAAGAGGCCCATCAAAAAGAATGAGCCCCTCGCGTTGACAATATCAGCCTTTACCCGATTGCAGCGGAATCAAGGCCACAAGCCGGTGGCCCTAACTAACCAGTTGCAAACAGCCACGTAAACGGACTAGGAGCGGCCCGATGCTTTGCTCGCCGCAAGTTCCGCACGCAAAGGACAGCACTTAATGTGCTGTCCGTCTTGCGCAGGACTGTCCGCAGCGGAGAGCAAAGCATCGGGACGCGCCCCCGAGTAAACCTTACGAGAAGTCAGCAACCTGAGCAGTCAAAGCCGCCAGGATCTCCCTGAGCTCAGCTGCACGGTCCCTCTTCTTCTGGACCACCGCGGGTGCGGCCTTGGCCACAAAGCCCTCGTTGGCGAGCGTCTTCTCGCAGCCGGCGAGCTCCTTCTGGGCCGCGGCAATCTCTTTCTCCAGGCGTGCCTTCTCGGCCGAAAGGTCAACCTTGCCCTCGAGAACCACAAAGACCTCGACGCCGCTGTCGACCACGGCAATGCTCGCAGCCGGCTTCTCAACGTCGGTACCCATAACCAGCGAGGCGGTGTTGGCCAGCGGCTCGATGGTCGAGCGCAGGCTCTCGAGCTTCTCGATATCCTCGGCGCCGGCGCGCACGACAACGTCGAGCTCCGCCTTGGGGCTTAAGCGATAACGCGAACGAGTGGCACGGGCGGCAGACACGACGGCACGGCACAGCTCAAACGCGCGCTCGGCGGGCTTGTCGACGTACTTGGCGTAGTCGGCAGGCTCGGGCCACTTGGCGATCATGAGCGCCTCGGCGCGGTCAACGTTGCCCTCGGCGTCCAGATCGAGCACGCTCGCCGGCATGTTGTCCCAAATCTCCTCGGTGACAAACGGCATGAGCGGGTGCATCAGGCGAATGGAGGTGTCGAGCACAAAGATCAGGTTGCGCTGCGCCTGTAGACGGCCCTCGCCCTTCAGGCGGGCCTTGGTGACCTCGACGTACCAGTCGCAGACCTCGTTCCAGAAGAACTGCTGCACGCCGCGGGCCATGTCGCCAAAGGTGTAGTTCTCAATACCCTCGGTGACCATCTTCACGGCCTTGGCCAGGCGGCTGAACATCCAGGCGTCGGCCGGCGTCTCCACGACAGGCTCGCCGGGCGTGTAGCCCTCCATGTTCATGAGCAGGAAGCGGCTGGCGTTCCAGATCTTGGTCACAAAGCTCTTGGCCTGGTCGGTGCGCGGGCTGTCGATGAGCTTCTTGGTCTTCTTATCGATGTTCGCGTCAAACTTGACGTCCTGGTTGTTGGTGCACAGTGTCAGCAGGTTGTAACGCATGGCGTCGGCACCGTACATGCCAATGAGGTCCATGGGGTCAACGCCGTTGCCCTTGGACTTGGACATGCGGCTGCCGTCCTTGGCCAGGATCGTCGGGTAGATGACGACGTCCTTAAACGGCACCTCGTCCAAGAAATACAGCGAACTCATGACCATGCGGGCGACCCACAGCGCGATGATGTCTCGTGCGGTGACGAGTGCCGTCGTGGGGTGATGGCCCTCGAGCAGCTCCGGCTTTTGCGGCCAGCCCTGCGTGGCAAAGGTCCACAGCTGCGAGCTGAACCAGGTGTCCAGCACGTTCTCGTCCTGGTGCACGTGATGGCCGCCGCACTTGGGACACACGTCGGTGTCCTCGGTCAGCGCGTCCTCCCAGCCACAGTCCTCGCAGTAGAACACGGGGATGCGGTGGCCCCACCACAGCTGGCGGCTGATGCACCAATCCTTGAGGTTCTCCATCCAGGTGGTGTAGGTCTGCGTCCAGCGCGCAGGGTGGAAGGTCACCTTGCCGGAGTTGACGGCGTCGAGCGCCGGCCCCTTGAGCTTGTCGACGGCCACAAACCACTGCTCGGACAGCCACGGCTCCAGGGCGGAGTCGCAACGGTAGCAGTGCATGACGGAGTGGTCGAGCTCTTCGACGTGGTCGAGCAGACCGTGCTCGTCGAACCACTTGACGACGGCCTCGCGGCACTCGTCGCGGTTCATGCCGGTAAACTCACCGTAGCCCTCGACGACCACCGCGTGCTCGTCGAAGATGTTGATCTGTGGCAGGTCGTGGGCCTGACCCATGGCGTAGTCGTTGGGGTCGTGGGCCGGGGTGACCTTAACGAAGCCGGAACCGAAGTTGGCGTCGACATGCCAATCCTCAAAGATGGGAATCTCGCGGTCGACGATGGGGAGCTTGACGGTCTTACCCACGAAGGCGGCCTTCTCGGGATCCTTCGGGGAAACGGCAACGCCCGTGTCGCCGAGCATGGTCTCGGGGCGCGTGGTGGCGACGACGATGTAGTCCTGGCCGTTGACCGGCTCGGTCAACGGGTAGCGCAGGTGCCACAGGTGGCCCTTCTCGTCCTTATACTCGGCCTCGTCGTCCGAGATGGCGGTGGTGCAGTTGGGGCACCAGTTGACGATGCGCTTGCCGCGATAGATCAGGCCGTCGTGGTACCAGTCGCAGAAGACCTTACGCACGGCCTGGGCGTAATCCTCGTCCATGGTGAAGCGCTCGTTATCGAAGTCGACGGAGCAGCCCATGCGCTTGATCTGCTCGACGATGATGCCGCCGTACTCGTGGGTCCAATCCCAGCAGGCGTCGACAAACTTGTCGCGACCGATCTCCAGGCGGCTGATGCCCTCGCTCTTGAGCTTCTTGTCGACCTTGGTCTGCGTGGCGATACCGGCGTGATCGGTGCCCAGCACCCAGCGCGTGGACTTGCCGCGCATGCGGGCCATACGGATGATGGCGTCCTGGATGGAGTCGTCGGTGGCATGACCCATGTGGAGCTTGCCGGTCACGTTGGGAGGCGGAATGGTGACGGTGCAGTCGCCCACGCCCTCACGGCGCTTGTAGTAGCCGCCGTCAAGCCACTTCTGCAGGATCGCCGGCTCGTTGGTCGACGGATCGTAGTTCTTGGGCATTTCTTCCATATATCTCTCCCTGTCCCGCCGGGGAGGAATGTAGGCCCGATTTTTGCTCGGTCAAGTCCTGGGCTCGCTCGAAGACCACATTAAGTGGTCTTCGGCTCGTGTGGAATCTACGAAAATCGGGCCTACATTCCTCCCCTTAGGTATCGATTACTTCAGTCTGAATGACTTCGCTGAGGCTTAAACAAACACACAGAATAACACAGGTAGTTGGGGTTATTGCGTATATATAAAATAGCCTCCGACCGCGGGTGGCCGGAGGCTATTTGCAAGCACGTTTTAGGCTGGTTTACCCGTAGATGCGCTGGGGCTGTTCGGTGCCCTTTACGGCGGCTTCGGTCACGACGACCTTGGCAACGCCTTTCTCGCTGGGGAGGTCGAACATCGTCTGCTGCAGCACGTCCTCGCAGATGGCGCGCAGGCCGCGGGCGCCGGTCTTGCGGGCGAGCGCCATGCGGGCGATCTCGTGCAGGGCCGCGTCCTCAAACTCAAGATCGACGTCCTCGAGCTGGAACATCTTACGGTACTGGCGCACCACGGCATTCTTTGGCTCGGTCAGGATCGACACCAGGTCGTCCTCGTCGAGCGCCTGCGTCTGGGTAACGACGGGCGTACGTCCCACGAACTCGGGGATCATGCCGAATGCATTGAGGTCCTGCGGGAGTACCTGGCGCAGCAGGTCGTTCTCGTCGACCGAGGTGGGGCCGGCGATCTCGGAGTTAAAGCCCACGCCCTTGTTGCCAACGCGATCGGCGATGATCTTATCCAGACCCACAAAGGCACCGCCGCAGATAAACAGGATGTTGGTCGTGTCGATCTGCAAAAGTTCCTGCTGGGGATGCTTGCGGCCGCCGGTGGGCGGAACGCTGGCCACCGTGCCCTCAAGAATCTTAAGCAGCGCCTGCTGAACGCCCTCGCCCGAGACATCGCGGGTAATGGAGAGGTTCTCGGCCTTGCGGGCGATCTTGTCAATCTCATCCACGTAGATAATGCCCACCTGAGCGCGCTCAATGTCGCCATCGGCAGCATTGATGAGCTTGAGAAGGATGTTCTCCACGTCCTCGCCCACATAGCCGGCCTCGGTGAGCGCGGTGGCATCGGCGATGGCAAACGGCACCTCGAGGATGCGCGCGAGCGTCTGGGCCAACAAGGTCTTGCCGGTACCGGTGGGACCGAGCAGCAGGATGTTGGACTTGGCAAGCTCTACCTCGTCCATATCGTCGTCAAACTGCGAGCCCATGCCGCCGTCAAAGGCAGACACCGCGGCGCCACCCTCGATCACGCGGCGATAGTGGTTGTACACGGCCACCGACATGGCGCGCTTGGCGTCCTCCTGACCCATAACATAGGCCGAAAGCTCGTCATAGATCTCGTGCGGCGTCGGCACGTGCGTAATGACCTGGCGGTCGTCCTCGAGCTCAAAGCCCTCGGTCTCGGGGTCCACGGCGGGCTGGGATGCAGCCTGGCCGTGGTCGTTGAGGAAGCCTGGCAGCTTGCCGTTGCGGGCAGCGTCCATAAAGTCCGAAGCAAGCGACTCCTCAAGGATCTCGGAGCAGGCGGCGACGCACTCGTCGCAGATAAAGATGTTGGTCGGGCCCTTTACGAGACGACGGACCTGGCCCTGCTCTTTTCCGCAAAAGGAGCAGCGGATGGGGTTGCCGTTCTCGTCAAAGTTGTCCTGCATGTTACCTGCCATCCTAGGCGTCCTTCGCGGCGAGGTCGCGCGAGGTGACGATACGGTCGATCAAGCCGTAGTCGAGGGCCTCGGCAGCGGTCAGGTAGTTGTCGCGCTCGGTGTCGGCCTGAACCTTCTCGATAGGCTGGCCCGATGCGTCGGACAGGATCTGGTTGAGCTCGCGGCGGGTCTTCTTGATCTCCTCGGCCACGATCTCGATCTCGGTCTGCTGACCCTGAGCACCGCCGCTGGGCTGGTGAATCATGACCTTGGAGTGCGGCAGGCAGAAGCGCTTGCCCTTGGCGCCGGCCGAAAGCAGCACGGCGGCCATGGACGCAGCCATACCGACGCAGATGGTGGAGACCTGCGGCTTGATGAAGTTCATGGTGTCCAGAATCGCCAGGCCGGAGTAGACCTCGCCACCGGGCGAATTGATATAGAGCGAGATATCCTTCTCGGCATCCTGGCTCTCAAGATGCAGCAGCTGGGCAACGACCAGGTTGGCGCTGACGGAGTTGATCTCCTCGCCCAAGAAGATGATGCGGTCGTTGAGCAGGCGCGAATAGATATCGTAGCTGCGCTCGCCGCGCGGCGTCTGCTCGATAACGTATGGCACGAGGGCGGAATCGAACTTGGCGATCATACGCATCTCCATTTCTCTTACGGACCAATAGTGGTTCTAGACAAACGTACGGTGCCCGCATGCTATGCATTGGCTGGCACCGTACGAAGCAACCGGATAACCGGTGTATAACTTTACCCCATCACGGGCGCACGCATGCGCTCGTAGGCAAGGTGGCGAGAATTACTCGGCGTCCTTGGCGGTCTCGTCGACCTCGGTCACCTTGGCGTTCTCGACCAGGTGGTCGACGGCCTTGGAGCGACGGATGGACTCGCGGACGGCAGGCATGCGGCCATCGGCGATGAACTCGGCCTTGGAAGCCTCGACGTCCTTGACGCCGGCCTTCTCGAACTCGGCGTTGATGTCGTCCTCGGTGACCTCAATCTTGAGCTCACGCGCGAGGGCGTCCAGAGCCAGGGACTCACGGGCAACGTCGTTGGCCTGCTTATGCAGGTCGCCGATGAACTGCTCCATGGTCAGACCGGAAGCGGGCAGCCAGGTGTCGAGCGTCATGCCGCGGGCAGCGAGGTTGGACAGGAAGTTCTGGCCAAGCTCCTCAAAGACGGACTGCTCGTAGTCGGCGTCCATCTCGTCGAGCTGCAGACGCTCGGCGAGAGCGGAGACGCAACGGTTCTCCTTCTCGGCCGGCAGGCGGGAAGCCTTGTCCTGCTCAATCTCAATCTTGATGGCGTCGCGCATGGCGTCGATGCTGTCGAAGCCAAAGTCGGACTTGACGAGCTCGTCGGTGAGCTCGGGGGTGTTGCGGACCTTGATGCCCTTGACGGTGACCTCGACGGTGTGGGTCTCGGCCTCCTCGCCCTCCTCGGCCTCGTCGGTCCAGGTGACGGACTTGACGTCGTCAACGTTGGCGCCGATCAGAGCCTCGTTGAACTCGGCGGGGTTGCTGTCGCTACCGGCGATGAGCATACGGCCCTCGGCGGCAAAGTTGTCGGCGTTCTCGACGGCCTTGAGGTCGACGGTAACGTAGTCCTCGGACTCGACAGCGCGGCCCTCGACATCCTCGAAGGTGGCACGGTAGTTGAGGAGCATCTCGACCTGGTTGTTGATCTCGGACTCGGTGACCTCCGCAGGGGGCATCTCGATCTCGACAGCGTCGAAGGAGGAGAGCTCAGCGGCGGGACGCAGGGAGAACTCGACGGTGTAGGTGTAGTCCTCGTGATCCTTAGCGAGGTCGAGGTCCTTGTAGTCACCGTTCTTGGTGGGGACGATGTCCAGCTCGTTGAGGACGGCGGGCTCGTTGGCGGCGATCAGGTCGTTGGTGGCCTGAGCGAGGGTAGCCTCGGCGCCAAGAGCAGAGTCGATAACCGGACGGGGAGCCTTACCGGCGCGGAAGCCCGGGAAGCGGTACTTCTTGGCGGTGTCCTTGTAAGCCTTCTTGATCGCGGCGTCGACGTCGGCGGCCGGGATGGTGACCGTAGCGGTGAGCTTGGCGTCCTTGACGTCAGAAGCGGTGATGTTCAACACGTTCCTCCTCATACTGCCCAGCTTATCTGAGGTGCTGGTACCTTTATGCAACAAAGAGTCGCGACGGCCAGGGCCGACGCAGATGCGTTGGTGCGGGCGAAAGGACTCGAACCTTCACGGGAATCCCACCAGAACCTAAATCTGGCGCGTCTACCAATTCCGCCACGCCCGCATGAGCGCACAGATTAGGAATGATAGCAGATACGAGCGACAAGCGCACGCACACGTTTTACAGGCTCACGACCTCACCACGAGTGCAAAAGGCGGGTCGAGTTGCCCCGCCCCGCCAATTACGACTTGTTCGCCGACCCGCTACTCCCCCAGCAGCGCTTTCTCCGGCGTGATGGGCAGCGAGCGGACCTGGTGGCCCGTGGCGTGTGCGACGGCCGAGGCCACGGCGGCGAGCGGCGTGTTGATGACGACCTCGCCGATCGACTTGGCGCCAAACGGGCCCGTCGGCTCGTAGCTCGGCTCAAAGGCCACGCGAATGCTGCCGATATCCAGGCGCGTAGGCAGCTTGTAGCTCATAAAGTTGCCGGTGCGCAGGCGACCGCGGTCGTCATGCTCGACGATCTCGTAGAGCGCGTGACCGATGCCCTGGGCAATGCCGCCCTCGGCCTGGACGCGCGCGAGCGCCTCGTTGATCACGGTGCCGCAATCGACGGCAGCGGCGTAATCCACCACGGTCACCTTGCCGGTGGCCTTGTCAACCTCGACCTCGGCAATGCCGGCCATAAACGGCGGGGGCGAAACGGGCAGGCAGGCAGAGGCGTGCGAAGTCAGCGCGTCACCGCCCGCGATGTTCTTGACGCACAGGTTGGCAAAGTCTCGCAGCGTAAGGTAGCGACCGTGCTCGCGCGCAGCACGCTCGTCGGACAGGCGCACGTACTGGCCGTCGAAGACCACGTCGGCGGCGTCAACGTCCCACATCTGGGCGGCCTTGGCGCAAATCTTCTGGCGCAGCTCGGTCGCGGCGTTCTTGGCGGCAAGGCCCGTCACGTAGGTACCGGAGCTCGCGTACGAGCCGGCGTCGAACGGCGACACATCGGTGTCCACGCCGCGCACCACAATGAGCGAGCTCTCCACGCCCAGCTCCTCGGCGGCAATCTGCGCCAGGATCGTGTCGACGCCCATGCCGTTATCGGTGGCGCCGGTGCCGATGGTAATGAAGCCGTCCTCTTCCAGGCGCATGTCGATGCCGGCGATATCCACGTTGGAAATGCCCGAGCCCTGCATGGTGAGCGCACAGCCCAGAGCACGCACGCGGTCGCCCAGGTCGACGGCCAGCGGCTTGTCGCGCCAACCGATCATGTCCATCGCTCGCAGCAGGCAGCGGTCGAGCGCGCAGGCGTTGAGCTTCTCGTTGTAGTACTGCGGCATGATCTCGCCCTCGCGCACCATGTTCTTAAGGCGCAGGTCGGCGGGGTCCATGTGCAGCATGTCGGCGAGCTCGTTGACGGCGCTCTCCACGGCAAACTGGCCCTGGGTGGCACCGTAGCCGCGATACGCGCCGCCGCGGTTGGTGTTGGTGTAGACGGCGTCCCACCTAAAGCGGCTCGCCTTCACATGGTTGTAAATCGGCAGGCTCTTGTGGCCCGAAAGGCCGATCGTCGTGGTGGCGTGCTCGCCGTACGCGCCGGCGTTGGACAGCGTGTGCAAGTCGATGGCCGTGATGGTGCCGTCGTTCATGGCGCCCAGCTTAACGGTCATCTGCATCTGGTGGCGCGAGTTACCCGCGGTGATAGTCTCCTCGCGGGTGTAGCAGCAGTAGCTCGGACGGCCAGTCTGCTGGGTCACGAACGCAACGAAGATCTCGCAGCAGCCCGTCTGCTTGGAGCCAAAGCCGCCGCCGATGCGCGGCTTAATGACCTGCACCTGCGACTGCGGAATGTCGAGCGACTGCGCGACCATGCGGCGCACGTGGAAGGGCACCTGTGTAGAGGTGGTCACCGAGATACGCCCGAACGCGTCGGTCGTCGCAAAGGCGCGGAAGGTTTCCATGGGCGCGGTCTGCGTGGCCTGGCTGGTGTAAGTGCGCTCAAAGACGATGTCGCTCTGGGCGAAGGCCTCGTCCAGATCGCCAAAGTCGCTCGTGCCGCTGCACACCAGGTTGCGCGGAACATCGCCGCCCTGCGGGAACATAAAGCTCACGTCGCCCTCGGGGTGGACCACGATGTCGTTATCGAGTGCCTGGGTAAAGTCGAGCAGGGGCTCGAGCACCTCGTAGTCGACCTTGATGAGCTTGAGCGCCTTGTCGGCGGCCTCCTCGGTCTCGGCGGCGACGATCGCCACCTCCTCGTTTTGGTAGCGCACGAGGTTCTCGAGGATCAGGCGGTCGTAGGGACTCGGCTGCGGATAGCTCTGGCCGGCGATGGTAAAGCGGCGCTTGGGCACGTCCTCGTAGGTGTAGACGCCAACCACGCCGGGCACCTTCAGGGCGCGCGACGTGTCGATGGAGCGGATCTTGGCGCGGGCATAGGGGCTGCGCTTGAGTTTGACGATCAGGGCCCCGGCGGGCACCAGGTCGCCCGTGTAGACCGGACGGCCCTCGAGCAAGGCCTTCGAGTCCTTCTTGGGCTGCTTGTGGGTGATCTGCTTGTAGGAGACGCCGTCGCAGCTGGTGTCGTTGACCGGCAGCTCGGGCATCTCAAAGCCCACCTGCACGCCGGACTCGTTGAGAAAGCGCACGATGGCGCGCAGCTGGCTCTCGTAGCCGCTGCAGCGGCAAAGATTGCCGGCGAGCTGGCGCGAGAGCTCCTCGCGCGTGGCGACGAGCGTCGGGTCCTCCTTGGCGGCGCGGGCGAGCGCCAGCACGTTCATGATGAGGCCGGGGGCGCAAAAACCGCACTGCTCGGCGCCTTCGGCAGCCATCGCGCGGGCGAGCGCCTCGGACTCGGCCTTGAGGCCCTCGAGCGTGGTGACGGAGCGGCCCTCGACGCGCGCGGCGGGAACCGAGCAGCTCAGCACCGGGTCGCCGTCGAGCCACACCGTGCACAGGCCGCAGTTGGTGGTTTCGCAGGCGCAGCGTACCGATGCGCAGCCCTGCTCGCGCAGCAGCGCAAAGAGCATGGTGTCGGGGGCAATCTGAACCTTGACCTTGCGACCGTTGAGCGTAAAAGAAAGATCGATGAGTTTGGCAGCCATTAGCGCACCTCGCTAGAATCGACGCCGGGCACGCGGCGGCAGGAATACTCGTCCGTGGCGTGCTTGGGAATCTGCACGCCCTCGAGCTCGCGGGCAAGCGCGGCCGAAAGCTCAATGCCGGCGGCGCGGCGCACGGCCTGAATCGCCAGCGGGGCCGAGATGCGGCGGCGGTAGTCGGCCGAGCCCCACAGGTTGGTGCCGTAGCTCAGGGTACGCACGGATGCGGCAAGGGCGCACAGCTCGTCCTCGGAAGGCTGCTCGTTCACCAGGCCGCATGCCTCGCCCCGCAGCAGGGTCGCGCGCAGCGGGCGGGCACCCACGGTGACGTGCCAGGAGCCGTCCCACCAGGCGGCGGTGACGTTCAGCGAGGGGAAGTCGGTCGCGGCCTTGCGCACGGCCTCGTAGCTTGCGCGGTAGTCGTGTTTAACGACCACAACATGCTCGATCACGTCGCGCACGTAGCCCATGTTCACAAACTCGGCGAGCGGCACGCGGCCGGCACCTGTCAGCTTAACGTATGAATCGAGTGCCAAAAAAGCCGAAAGCACGTCCGAGAAGCCAAAGCGGCCGTAGATGCTGCCGCCCACCGTGGCGGTATTGCGCAGCTGCACGCCCACGATATCGTGGACGGCAAACTCAAAGACATTGTTGACGAGCGCGTTGAGCTCGGCATGGCGCTCGAGCTGGCGTAGGGTGCACATGGCACCGATGCGAAACTCGGTCTCGGTCTCCTCGATCTGATCGAGTCCGCAGGCCGAAAGGTCAATCGCCGTCGCCACGCGACGCGAACCCAGGCGCATCCAGATGCCGCCGCCCACAATCTTGTTGTTGCGGTTCTTCTGTAAGAGCTCATAGGCTTCGGCCGCGTTTCCAACACGGACGTAGGTACCGAACTTGAGCACGTTCTCCCCCATCTCTTTACTTGTCCAGTACCCCTAAGTGTACCAAACGAGGGTGCACGGCCCTCACCACCATAGAAAAAGGCTCCCAGCACAAATGCTGGGAGCCTCATCAGGTGCTATGTCGAGCTGGGCTTAGCAGACGCCCTGGGCGAGCATGGCGTCGGCGACCTTCAGGAAGCCGGCGATGTTGGCGCCCATGACAAAGTTGCCCTCCTGGCCATACTCCTTGGCGGTGTCGTCCACATTGTGGAACATGCCGCGCATGAGCTGCTCGAGCTTGCCGTCGACCTCCTCAAAGGTCCAGGACAGGTGCTCGGCGTTCTGGCTCATCTCCAGGCCGGACACGAGCACGCCGCCGGCGTTGGCAGCCTTGCCGGGCATAAAGGCGACGCCGTTCTCCTGGAAGTAGTTCGTGGCCTCGATGGTCGTGGGCATGTTTGCGCCCTCGCCGACCACCTTGCAGCCGTTGGCGACGAGCGCCTGGGCGTCCTCGAGCAGCAGCGTGTTCTCGCGAGCGCAGGGCAGCGCGATGTCGCAGGGCAGCTGCCAAACGCCGCGGCCGTCGCCCTCGTGCCACACGGCACCGGGCTTCTCGTCAACGTACATGGCGAGCGTGACGCCCTTGTCGTGGCCAGAGCGCTTCTGGTTGTAGACGTGCTCGAGCACGGAGTAGTCGATGCCGTCGGGATCCTCGACCCAGCCGTGGGTATCGGAGCAGGCCAGCACCTTGCCGCCGAGCTGGGAAACCTTCTGGACGGCGTAGATGGCAACGTTACCGGAGCCGTGAACGACGACGTTCTTGCCCTCGAAGGAGTCGCCGCGGCTCTTGAGGTACTCGTCCACAAAGTAGACCAGGCCGTAGCCAGTGGCCTCGGTGCGGGCGAGCGAGCCGCCAAAGGAGAGGCCCTTGCCGGTGAGGACGCCGGTCCACTCGTTGGTCAGGCGCTTGTACTGACCGAACATGTAGGCAACCTCGCGGCCGCCAACGCCCAGGTCGCCGGCGGGAACGTCGGTGTTGGGGCCGATGTGACGATAGAGCTCGGTCATGAAGGACTGGCAGAAGTGCATGATCTCGTTGTTGGACTTGCCCTTGGGGTCAAAGTCGGAACCGCCCTTGCCGCCGCCCATGGGAAGGGTGGTCAGGCTGTTCTTGAGGATCTGCTCCAGGCCCAGGAACTTGAGCATGCCCAGGGTGACCGTCGGGTTAAAGCGCAGGCCGCCCTTGTAGGGTCCAATGGCAGAGTTGAACTCGACGCGGTAACCGCGGTTGACCTGGACCTTACCCTGGTCGTCGACCCAGGGAACACGGAACATGACGATGCGCTCGGGCTCGACAAGGCGCTCCAGTAGGGCGGCCTCCTCGTACTCGGGGTGGGCGTCGAGCGCCGGCTGGATGGTGCCGAGGATCTCGGTCGCGGCCTGGATGAACTCAGGCTGCTCGGGATAGCGGGCCTTGAGCTCGTCGAGAACTTTCTGCGTGTAGCTCATGCTTCCTCCAATTGATGGAAAAGAAAGGTGTCGTTCGCGGCGCCCCATGCGCCGTGAGCTTTATCGAGTATGGATAATATCGCACTGTTGCTACAAAGTTACGAATAAGGCAACGAGCGGATGTTTCATTTTGATTACGATGCAGGTAGATAGCTTTTTGACCGCCTGACGAGCAAATCGCGTGTTTCGAAGCTGTTTCCCGCACGTTTCGAAACCACCACAAAGGTGCCTGTCCCCAATGTGGTGGTTTTGGCGAGATGCGTTGGCGGGAACGTATGTGAATCGAACACATCCAAGACGTTTTGCACGCCTCACAACGGTTTTGAGGACCGCGGGGCCCACCGGAGCCCATCCGCTCCCAAACGTGGCGGTATTTTACCAAACTAGCAGGGCGTCGTGGCGAACAGCGATACGGCAGCCCCTAACGAAGCGATCTTAGGCCGCCGGCTCCTTTGTCGAGCGTCGTAAAACGCACCGCATCCAGGTGCTCCAAGATGCTAATGGCTCGCTTGCGCGACACGCCCAGGGCCTCGCGCAGCACACTCGTGGTGACAGCGCCGCCGGCAGCCTCGATAGCCGCCGCAACGACCTCGCGCGCCTGAGCCTCGGCGGCGGCGGACAAGGCAACGTCGCGCTCGACCTTAACGATCGAGCGGTTGAGCGAAAGCTCGCGCAGGGCACGCGTCATGGTGTCGCGATCGAGTTGCAACTGCTGCCCCACCTCGGGAAGCGTCGGTGCATCGAGGCCCGCCTCGTCCAGCAGGGCCGCGATGCGCCGGCCTGCCTCGCGCACCACACGTATCGCCGCAGCGGCGGAATGTGGGTCGTAGACCTCAGACCCCTCCTGGGCGCAGATGCCGCGCGCACAGCCCTCGAGGATGAGCGCAGACGCGACGTCTTCGCCCGCTTTCGGCCAGGCGACATGCGCAACCTCGCCCGGGGTGAAGCCCGTTTGCTTGGGCGCGGCCTTATGCATGGCGACAAGCGTGTCGGCGAGGGCGGCAAGGGCGGCATCGAGCACAGCGGGGGCGGCATAGAGCTCCTCGGTCGAGCGCTCCGGATGGAGGGCGACCGCATCGCCCGACGCCACCGCGGCGTGCAGGAGCCTCGCGACTTCGACACCGGAAAGGTCGAGCGCACGGGCGGCAACGGCCGCCGGCACGGGCAGGCGCTGCAGCCCCAGCCATGCGGCAATGGCGGCGGCGCGGTCGCCGGCATCCAGAGCCCTGAGCAGCGAGACCTCTTCCGCGGAGAGGTCGCGCGAGCGGCGGCACCGCGAAAGAAGAACGCAACCGCCGCCGATAAGTACCACCGGGGAGAACGCAAGCACGATGAGACCGTCGCCCGAGCGCACGGGAAGGCGCTCCTTCAGGCGGATTTGCACGGTACGCGTCTCGCCCGGGGCAATCGGCCCCGCGCCCTCCATGAGCATGATACGGCCGAGGACCTCTGCCGTGCCCACCATCACGTGGACGCGCGTGCCGGACTCGAAGGGCACGGGCTTGGCGCCCTCGCGCCCCAGATAGGTGAAGCGCGCGATAAGCCTGAGCGTCGAGCCCTCGGCACCAGACCCGCAGAGGACCTCGCCGCGCGGAAGGTCGCCCGCGCCGTCGCCCACGATGTTGAGCGCCACGCGCTGTCCGGGCAACGCCCGAGGAGTATCGCCATGCACCTGAATCGCGCGAACGCGGCAGCGCACGCCCGCGGGACTCGAAACGAGCTCATCGCCCACCGCCACGGGGGCATCGTGAAGCGTGCCCGTGACGACCGTCCCGGATCCCTTGATGGTGAAGCAGCGGTCGATGGGCAGGCGCGGGGCCAGACAGGGGCGCACCGGGCGGGATGCGGCATCGGCCAGGAAAGAGTCGATAGCGGTATCGAGGGCAAGGCGAACGTCCTCGATACCCGCACCCGTGCGAGAGGAAACGGGCACCACGGGCGCATTGGCAAAGACGGTATCGCCGAGGAAATCCATCAAGTCGAGCTCGGCGAGCTCCGCCGTCTCGTCATCGGCCAGATCGCGCATCGTAAGCGCAACGACCATGTGCGTCACACCCAACAGCTCCAGTACGCGAACATGCTCGCGGGTCTGCGGCATCACGCCCTCAACGGCAGAAACCACCAGCAACGCAACATCCACGCCGGTAGCACCCTGCACCATGGCGCGTAGGTAGTGCGCATGACCGGGTACATCGACCAGGCCGACAAGCTTGCCGCTCGGCAGCACCAGCTCGCCAAAACCGAGCTCCGTGGTCATACCGCGGCGCCGCTCGACCTCCAGACGGTCGGGATTTTTTCCGGTCAGCGCCTCGATAAGGGCTGACTTTCCGTGGTCGACGTGCCCCGCCGTTCCAACGACAACGGGACATTCGACAAGCTCGCGCGCAGTCATCGGCGCAAACCCGCCCGCACGGCGTCGGCCAACGCAGACGCACACAAATCAAGGTCGGTATCGTGCACAAGCGTGCGAACGTCAAACAGCACCTGGTCGTGCTGTGCGCGCGTCACAACCGGCGTATCGGGCTCCTGAACCATAGCGCGCTTCAGGCCATCGACGGACAGGCGCCCATCGACGGGGCAGACGGCAACGCAAAAGGTTGGGAGCTCGACGGTCGGCAGCGAGCCACCGCCCGGGGCAGAAGCGCCTTCGACAACCTGCAGCTCCACCGCCTCCTCGCACTGAGAGTCACGAAGCTTGCGCAGCATGCGGTCATGCAGGCGCTTGGCCTGACGCTCGAGCGGAGCCGGCGCGCCGGAAAGCATGTTGAGCACCGGGATCTCCCGATGCGCTGTATCGGGACCGGTCACATACAGACGCAGGGTAGCCTCGAGCGCCGCGAGCGTGAGCTTGCCGGGGCGAAGCGCGCGCATAAGCGGATGAGAGGCGCAGGCAGCGATAACCTGGGTACTGCCGAGGATAATGCCCGCCTGCGAAGCACCAAGCAACTTGTCGCCCGAACACGAGACAACGTCGACGCCAGCGCAAAGCGAAGCGGACGTGGGCTTCTCCCCCGCATCGGCAAGCACCCCGTCTGCCAGCAAAGCGCCCGAGCCTTGGTCCTCGTAAAGCAAAAGCCCGTGCTCGTGCGCCAGTGCAGAAAGCTCCGCCGCGGAAACCTCCTCGTGGAAGCCCTCGATACGGTAGTTGGAAGGATGAACTTTCAGGATCATCGCCGTGTTGGGCGTAATGGCGCTTTGATAATCGTCCAGATGCGTGCGGTTGGTGGAGCCCACCTCGACAAGCTTGGCACCCGAAGCCGCCATGATGTCGGGGATACGGAAACTGCCTCCCACCTCGACAAGCTCGCCGCGGCTCACGATTACCTCTTTGCCGCATGCATGCGCGGCAAGCACCAACAGCACCGCCGCGGCGTTATTGTTGACAACCAAGGCGTCCTGCGCCCCCGTGAGTGTGCGCAGCAGGCGCGCGGCATGCTCCTTGCGGCCCCCGCGAGCACAGGTCGCGACGTCGTACTCGAGCGTGCTGTAGCTGCGGGCGACGTCGGTCACCGCCTGCACCGCTGCGGGAGCGAGCGGAGCACGGCCCAGATTGGTGTGAATCACAACGCCTGTCGCGTTGACGGCGGGACGCAGGGTCGGCAGCGACAGACGGTGGCACCGCCGCTCAATGGCCAAGGCGAGCTCGCGCTTGTTCCTCGCGGGGACGCCGGAGCGAATCGCCGCGCGCTCGGCATCGAGCTCAACATCGATCGCCTCGCGCACGATCGTATCGCCCGCATCGCCGGCAGCCTTCATGACCGGCCACTCCGCCAGCAGCTCGTGGACAGCGGGAATGGAGCGCAGGCGGTCGCGCACCTCGGCGGGCATGGATTCGCAGTCGCTCATGGAAAGCCTTTCGACATATTCAATAAAAAGCAGGTCCCCCACGATCATCGTCGGCCACCAAATGGCGACGCGCATGCAAAAGGGACAGGTCCATTATGGCAGCTCATGGCAAGACGGCGCAGCGCCTCGTCCAAACCCGCCAAAATAAACCTGTCCCTCTTTGGTCGGTTATGCCATGGGGCCTTTAGGCCTCCCTGTTGGCGTAGATAAACCAGTAGCCCAGCGCCACGATCAGGGCGCCACCTACGATATTGCCCAGCGTGGCGACCGAAAGGTTGAGCGCCAACCCGGCGGCGTTGAGGGCATCGGCGCCGGCGACATCGGCTCCATAGCCGCACGCGTGCATCACGGCACCCATGGGCAAAAAGTACATGTTGGCAACGCAGTGCTCAAAACCGCATGACACAAAGGCGGCGATAGGCAGCAGAATACCCACGACTTTATCGACCACGGTCTTGCCGGCGGTACCGATCCATACAGCCAGGCACACAAAGATGTTGCACAGAATGCCGCGGAAGAAGATGGTGACGGCGTCAATCGAAACCTTACCGGCGGCGACACTCACCATGGTGTTGGCAACGGCCTCGCCGTTGAGCTTATAAATAGCTGCCATGTAAACCAAAAAGACAACGAACAGCGCGCCGGCAAAGTTGCCGATCCACACAACGACCCAAGCCTTGAGCATCTGGACGAGCGTGATCTTTTTGCTCTTGAGCGCGCAGACCATAAGCGAGTTGCCGGTAAACAGTTCCGCGCCGCAAATGAGCACGAGCACCAGTCCCAGGCAAAAGCACAGGCCGCCCACAAAGCGCTGAGCGCCCCAGCCAAGGGACGCATCGCTCAGAAAGACCGTGAAGAACAGACCGCCGAAGGCGATGAACGCGCCGGCGAACATGGCGAGCAAAAATGCCTTCGAGGCAGGCAGACTGGCCTTGGTAACGCCGGCGGCCTCGGTCTTGGTCTCGATTGCGGCAGGCGCCAGGCAGTCGGGGATGGGGTATTCTGCCTTGAAATCTGCCATGTCAGTCACTTCTTTCCTAATCAGCAGGGACGAGCATTGCCAATGCAAAGGCCCCGCGTCGGACGGTCAAAACAAAACAGGTCAGAAGTAAACGTACCTCTGACCTGCAAATTACTTGGAGCGGGCGACGGGAATCGAACCCGCGTCATCAGCTTGGAAGGCTGGGGTTCTACCATTGAACTACGCCCGCAAGATATGGTCGGGACGACAGGATTTGAACCTGCGACATCCTGCTCCCAAAGCAGGCGCGCTACCAAACTGCGCCACGTCCCGAAGGTGTTGAGCAGCTAAGGTCTAAACCTTGCGTGTCCCAAAGCGAAGGAAATTATAGGGGAGACTCCCCGCCTGTGCAAGCGACGATACCCTAGCTCCTCGAATGTGCGACAAACCGGCTGTGGAGCAGGCCAATCACAAACGCCACCACGGCAACCGGCGCCCATGCGGCTCCAATGTCGGCCAGCGGCAGCGCATCGAACGGCAGCCACACGCCTGCAAAGAACGCGTCGCGGATCGAGGTGATCACGCTCTGCACCGCGACAACGCCGCCGACCCAGACCCACACCTGCGGATGCGCGTCGCAAAAACCGTGCACTAGGCCCATAAGCACCAGAACAATTGCAACAGGGTACAGGGCGTTGAGCATGGGCACCGAGAACATGAGGATCACGTCGAGACCCACGTTTGAGAGCACGCACGAAAACGCCGCGAACACAAAGGCGAGTATCGCAAAGGGACGGCGCATGGCCTCCTCGGAAGCCTCTGCTCCCCCTTCGACCACATACGTCTCGCAGAAGTAACGCGAGCAGCAGCTGATGAGACCGATGCATACGTTCATGCAGGCGAGGAAGAAGATCGCAAAGACCACGACCGTGCCGGCAAGGCCAAAGTGCATGGAGGCCGAGCGGGCGAGGATGGCGGCTCCGTTGGTGGCATCGGGCATCACGGTGCTCAGCTGCGTGCCGGCAAGCGCCAGACCGCAGTAGATGATGGCCATGAGCACACCAGCGATCACGCCGGAGCGCGAAATCTCGAAGGCCACGCGCTTGTCGTCGGTAACGCCCAGCTCGTGGATGGTCTCGGCGATGATGATGCCAAAGGCGAGCGACGCGAGCAGGTCCATGGTCTGATAACCGGTCAAAAAGCCCTGCACGGCGGCACCGGCATCGTAAGGAGCCTGCGGCGCGGCAGCGGAACCCAGCGGCGAGACCACGGCAGCGCCCACGACCAATACGATAAGGGCGATGAGCGCGGGGCCCGTAATGCGGCCGAGCACGCGCGTAATGACACCCGGGCGCAGCGTGAGCACAAAGGCGACGGCAAAGAAGGCGACGGCAAACACCAGGCGGGCCGTGCCGAGCGAGACACCCTCGGGCAGCAGCGGCACCAGCATCTCGAAGGCCGTGGAACTCGTACGCGGAATGGCCAGACACGGACCGATAGCCAGATACACCGCCGCGACAAAAAACTCGCCAAACTTGGGGTGCACACGACCGGCAAGCTCGCGCGCCGTTCCGGCAAGTGCCACGGCGATAAAGCCCATGACGGGAAGGCCGATGGCGGCAATCAGAAAGCCGAGCATGGCGAGCGGCGTGGCAGAGCCCGCCTGCAGCGCCAGCAGCGGCGGAATAATGAGGTTGCCGGCGCCAAAGAGCATCGAGAACAGGGCGATGCCGACGGTGAGGACATGGTCGGAGCGCAGACCGCGCGGGGCGGATGATGCCATAGGACCACCTTTCGGGTCGAAACAAAACGGGACGGGCAAAAGACCCGTCCCGCAAGTATATACGCTTTAGCAGGCTAAATCGTGCAGAGCGTCAATCGCGGTGTCGACTTCCTCGTCCGTGTTGAAATACCCAAACGAGAAGCGAACGACACCCTGGCGCTCGGTCCCCAGTGCGCGGTGCATGAGCGGAGCGCAGTGGGCGCCGGGCCGCGTTGCAATCCCCCACCCTTGCATGAGCGCATCCGAAATCTCGGCAGAATCGATATCGCCCACGTTGAGCGAGACGATCGCCGAGCGCACGGGCTGGTCAAACGCACCGTAGAGCGCAATACCGGGGATTTCGCGAACGCCGGCGAGGAAGCGATCGGCGAGCGCGCGCTCGTGTGCCGCGATCGCCTCGACCCCGCCTTGCGCCTCGATAAAGTCGAGACCGGCAGAAAGTCCCGCGATGCCGTGACCGTTGAGCGTGCCTGCCTCAAGGCGCGTGGGCCATTCAAGCGGCTGCAGTGGGTCGAAGCTGTGCACGCCCGTGCCGCCCATGGCCCACGGAGCCACATCAATGTCCTCTGCCACGGCCAGGCCGCCGGTTCCCTGCGGGCCCATGAGCCCCTTGTGGCCGGTAAAGCACACCATGTCGAGCCCCATGGCCTGCATATCGATATGCGCCGTGCCGGCAGACTGCGAGGCATCGACGATTACAAGCGCGCCGGCCGCATGGGCCATGGCGGCTACGCGTGCAATGTCGACCGCGTTGCCGGTCACATTGGAGGCGTTCGTCACCACCACGGCACGCGTGCCCGGCGAAATCAGCCACTCAAGCTCGTCGTAGTCGAGCACGCCGTTCGCGTCGCAGCCCGCATGCTCAACGGTCACACCCTGCTCCGTCGCCAAGCGATTGAGCGGACGTAGCACGGAGTTGTGCTCGAGCACCGTCGTGACCACACGGTCGCCGGGACGCACCACGCCATTGATTGCGGTGTTAAGCGCCGCCGTGGAGTTGGACGTAAAGCACACATGGTCCGCCCTCGGGCAACCCAAAAGGCGCGCGAGCTTGGCACGGCAACCGTGAATCGTACGAGCGGCATCGAGGGCGCCCGACGTGGCACCGCGCCCGGCATTGCCGAGCGAGCACATCGCCTGCGTCACGGCATCGATGACCGTCTGCGGCTTGTGCATGGTCGTCGCCGCGTTATCCAGATAGATCATCGCACGACCTCCCACATATCAATCACGGTATAGCCCTCGGTGGGAATGCCCGCTGCGGCGAGTTCGCCGCGCAGCAGCTCCTCATCGGCAGGCAACGCCTTCCACGCCAGACCGCAGCCGGCAGCGACCTCCCCGGGCACGGGAATCGTTCGCCCGGGAAGGCCGCGCTCGATGCAAAGGGACTCGCAGCCCATGGCGGCCGCCGTGGTGGGAAACGTGATGACAAGCGCCGGGCGCTTCTCCCTCATGGCAACTCCAACCAATACGCTACGGGCGCACGACGCGCACGGCCTGCTCCATCTTCTCCACGATCACGTACATGTTGGTGACCTCGCCCACCGCAAGCTGGTCTTTAATGCCAAAGTGGTCCAGGCAGGTACCGCAGGTGAGAATCTCGACACCCTGCTCCGCCAGGCCCTTCAGGTCATCGAGCACCGGCGAGCCCTCGACGGTAAGCTTGGCGCCGCCGTTGTAGAACAACATGGTCGCAGGCAGCTCCTCCTGCTGCGTCACGGCAAAGATAAACGCCTTCATGAGCTTGTGGCCCAGCTCGTCGTCGCCACGGCCCATGCAATCGGTGTAGACGGAAATGACGAGTTTGCCCTTGCCGGCGCTGGCATCGCAGAAAGCGGCACCGTCCTGCTCGGGGTCTGCAACGGCCACGGCACCGGCGGTCGCGACAGTCACGTGCCACTCGGCGTCCGAAATCTTCTCGACCGAGGCCGTGCAGCCCTTCTCCTGCGCCATCTTGGAGATGTTCTTGACGGCGGTCTCGTTATCGACCGAGGTCACCACGGCACCCTCGCCGTCAAGCTGTTTGAGTGCCTTGAGCGTCTTGACGACGGGCAGCGGGCAGGCATCGCCCATGGCATTGACTTCAATCTTGGTAGACATAGTAAATTCCTTTCGAAAGAACCGTTCTAGAGAACGGTAAACAGTTACATAAACGTGCGGGCTAGCGAACAACGCGGACGGCAGGACCGCCCGGCTCCGCCTCGCACACGCGCCCAACAACGGCAGCGATGCACCCCTCGGCATGCAGACGGCGCGCAAGCTCATCCACATCGGCAGCAGGCGCCGCGATAAGCAGGCCGCCCGAGGTCTGCGGATCGTACAGCGCATCCAGCATGCCCGGCTCCAGGTCCTCGTCGGCCGCCACGCGCGGGCCAAAGAAGTCCTGGTTGCGGTAGGCGCCGGCGGGGATAATGCCAAGGCGCGCCATGTCGAGCACCTGGTCAAAGAGCGGCACCGCCCCTGACGCAAGCTCAATCTGCACACCTGAGCCCTCGGCCATCTCGCACGCGTGCCCGATCAGGCCAAAGCCCGTGATGTCGGTGCAGCCGTGAAGCTCAAGTCCCTCGGCCAGACGAATCGGCGCCTCGTTGAGGGTCCGCATCGAGTCAAACACGGCTGTGGCCTCGTCCTGCTCGGTGAGTTCGCCCTTAATGGCCGTGGTGATGATGCCCGAGCCAACCGCCTTGGTCAGCAGCAGAACATCGCCCACGCGCGCGCCGCTGTTGGCGAGCATGCGGTCGAGCGCGACAAAGCCGCTCACAGACAAGCCGTACTTGGGCTCGTCGTCGTTAATGGTGTGGCCTCCCGCGATGGCGCAACCGGCCTCGACGCACTTGTCGGCGCCACCCGCCAGAATCTGGCCGGCAACCTCGACGCCCAGGCAGCTGGGTATACAGAGCAGGTTCATAGCATGGCTCGGCCGCCCGCCCATGGCGTAGATGTCCGACAGCGAGTTTGCCGCGGCGATCTGGCCAAACAGGAATGGGTCGTCAACCATCGGCGGGAAGAAGTCGATGGACTGTACGAGGCCCAAGTTATCGCCAACGCGAAAGACGCTCGCATCGTCGGAGGTATCGAACCCCACGAGCAGGTTGTCGTTATGCACATTGGGTAAGTCGCCCAGGACCTGGGCGAGGGCTCCAGGAGCCAACTTAGCGGCTCAACCGCTCGCGGCAGTCATAGACGTGAGCTTAATCTGATCGTCAGCCATCGATACCTCCTCTCATCGGTCAATCATTTTCTCCCAGTATACGCATGAATGCGAGCCTGGGGCGGATGCATTAATTGAGCGCCTGCGCGCGAATCGCCGCGCCGATGGCACCGGCAAAGCGAGCCTGGGACGAGGTGGTCACCGGCGACCCCAGTAGCTCGCCCAACCGCTCCACCACGAAGGCGTTCTCGCACAGGCCACCGGTCAGGTAGTACGGGGCGCCCGCGGCCTGCCCGGCCATGGTCGCCACGCGCGAGACCACGCTGTCGATCACGCCACGTGCGATGTTCTCGCGCGGCTCACCGCGACCGATCAGGCTGATAACCTCGCTTTCGGCAAATACCGTGCACATGCTGCTGATCTTGGTAGGCTCGCCGGAACGCGCCAGGTCGGCCATCTGCTGCTGGGAAATGCCTAGGCGGTCGGCCATGATCTCCAAAAAGCGCCCCGTGCCGGCAGCGCACTTGTCGTTCATGGCAAACTTGGCCACGCGGCCGCCTTTAAGCTGGATGACCTTGGTGTCCTGGCCCCCCACGTCAATCACCGTGCCGTGATCGCCAAACAGACGCACGGCACCGGTGCCGTGGCAGGTAATCTCGGTCACAACCTTGTGGGCGTATGGCACAGCCACGCGCCCGTAACCCGTGGCCACCACACGCGCAGAATCGGATGCAACGTCAAAGCCCGCCGCCGCGAGCGCCTCGCGCAACCTATCGGCGGCATCGACCGAGGAGAACCCGGTTGGCTGCACGCACGTCCACGCCACCGAACCCTCACCATCGACCACAGCAGCCTTAGCCGCCGTAGACCCGATATCGACCCCGATCCCTATCATGGCTCTCTCCTAATCCAAACATCAAAGACAGCGGCGCGTTCAGGCGCCTTAGCTCTAGGTTTCTCAGGTGCCGGAGGTTGCCCCGAAAGAGGAGCGCGGCGTACTTTGGTACGCAAGCGACGGTTTGAGGGGCAAGATCCGGTGCCTGAGGAAGCTAGAGGGTTTCGATGAAGGCGGCGATGCGGGTCTCAATCTGGCCCATGTCGCCGTTGCTGTAGTCGGTCTCGATCTTCATGTACGGAATGCCCGCACCCTCGACGGCCTCCTGCATGCGCGCACTCTCCACGTTAAAGGTGTGGCATGCCTGCAGCACGCTCTCTACCACGCCATCGACATGATACTTCTCGCACATGGCCAGCGTGTTTTCCATACGACCGTCATTGGGCGTCATGACCGAGCAGTTGATATCCAGGTAGCGGTCGGCGATGGCGCGCAGGATGTCGGGCGCGTCCGGGTCGATCATCATGGCCGCCGTACGCTCGCCCGAGCAGTCGTCCATGCACACAACCACGCCGCCGTTGGACTCGATGGTGCGGCCGATTTTGTTGATTACGCCGCCCACCGGGCAACCGGTGATCAGAATGCGCTTGGCATCCGCCGCAACCGGGCGCTCGCCCGCGTCGTAGGCCTCGCGCAGCTTGGCAACCTTTTGCTCCAGCTGCTGCGTATAAGCCCCGATATCAAAGCTGAACGTACCGGCAAACATGGTGCTCATCAGGTCGACGCCGCTCATAGCCGCCGGCTGGTTAGCCTGCAGCGCAAACATCTCGAGCTGGGCCGCACGCAAGCGGTTGCGACGGCGCACGGCGGTGCGCAGGTCATCGTTGGGAATCGTGATGCCGTAGAAGCCCTCGAGCTCCTCCTTAAGCAGGCGGCACTCCTCGTACCAGCCTTCACGCTCGTAGGCGCGATCGCGACCCTGCGGAAGATGCAGAATGTGCGTGCGCTTGAGCTCGTTGAGCAGCTCGTACATCTTCTTCTTGCCGTCGCACGTGGTCTCACCGATGATCATGTCGCTAAAGTACGTAAACGGGCACTTTTGCGAATAGGCAAATCCGTAGGTCGACTTGATGAGCGGGCAGAGGTTTGCCGGCAGCACCTTCTCGGCCTCGGGAATCACCTCGTCGGACGTGCCGCACAGCGCCACGCTCGCTGCCCCCGCGGCATCGATAATCTCGAGCGGCGTGTAGCTGCACAGAAAACCGACCAGGCGATTGCCGGCCTGCTTGTAATCCTTGACGCGAATAAACGCCGCCTTGCGTTGCTCGTTGAACTCCTCAAACGTGCGCGGCAACGGCTGCTCAATATTTTCCGACATATAACTCCTAAACCTTTTAACCAACCAAGGAAGCGGCTTTCCCAGGTTCCCGAGGTTGCCGTGAAAGAGGCGCGCCGCGTACTTTCGCACGCAAGCGACGGTTTGAACGGCGAGATCGGGTGCCTGGGAAAGCCGCCGGGACGGATAGCCCTAAATGGTTTCCAAGAAGGCCTCGATCCTGGTTTGCAGTTGGCCTGCATCCTCACCGGCGTAGTCGGTCGTGATGTGCATAAACGGAATGCCGGCTTCCTCGGCGGCCTTCTCCACGGCAAACGACTCCATCTCATAGAGCGTGCAGAACTGCAGGGCCACGTCGACGATGCCGTCGGCATGCAGGTCCTTGGCCATCTGGACAATGTCCTTCATACGCTGGTCGTTGGGCGTAAAGACGGCGCAGTTGATCTTAAAGTAGCGCTCGGCGATGGCATCGAGCATCTCGTCCACCGTCTCACCGGACTCGTCGACCAGGTCCTTGTAGTAGCGCGAGCCCGTGCAGGACTCCTCGCCTACCACAACGCCGCCGGCTTTCTCGATGAGGTTGAACAGCTTCCAGTTGGGCACGGCCATGGGCGTGCCGGTGTACAGGATGCGCTTGGTCCCCTTGGGCGCCACGCCCTCGCCAGCCTCGACACGCTGCTCGCACTCAGCCGCCATATCGTTGATGGCTCCGGTCAGACGCGGCGTGTCGTCCATAAAGGCGGCCTGAACGGTCAGTAGGCTGTCGAGACCGCTAATAGGTGCAGGGTCGGCAGCGCGCGTGGCAGCGAGGCGCTGCAGGGCACGTCGCTTCTCATTGACGGCGTGGATGGCGGCCTTCAGACGCTCAGGCGTGATCGTGACGCCGCACTCTTCCTCGATCTTGGCGGCGAGCTTCTTGACCTCGGCCTTCCAGGTCACGAGCGTCGACTCGTCGTGTACGTTGGGAATATCCATGACGTACATGTTCTTTTGCGTGGCAAAAAACTCGTAGGCCTTCTTCTTGCCATCGCAGGTGTTCTCGCCTACCACCAAGTCACTCGACTCAATGTAGGGGCAGACCTCGCCCAGCTTAAAGCCGGCAAAGCTCTTGATAAGCGGGCAGGTGTTGCGCGGCAGATGCTCCTCGACCTTATCGGTTGCCCAATCGGCACCCGAGCACAGGCCCACGGGAATACCGTCGCAGGCGAGCACAATCTCCTCGGGCACGTACACGCAGAACGAACCGACGATCTTGGTGGCCTCGCCGGCCTCCTTCTTGTCGAGCATCTCCTTAATACGGCCGCTGTGGATGTTGGTGGCCACAAAGTCCAGGTAGGACGTGGACTTGGGGCGATTGTTCTGCGTCAAGAACATATCGCCGTACATCTGGCCCACGGCGCCCAGCAGCATGTCGTGGTCGGCAAGATTCATGCCGAGGCTCTCCCACATCGGATGGAAATCAAATTCTTCAGCCATGACGGTTCCCCTCTCGAACCAAAAACGGATAACAGCGGTATCGATGCACGACGGACGGCGATTGCCCAGCCGTGCTCAAACCCGGAATTTTAGGGAACCTGCTTTGCGGTCGATTATTTAGTTGTGCGTCGTCTCTCCCGGAGCCGTGAACATACCTGCTCATATGCGGCTCCGAGCGATATATAGGGCACGCGCGGCAACGCGGCGAATGTATGTCGACTGCGGCATGTGCGCACCCTCCTTTACAAGTTAAGGTCAACTATATCAACGGTCATCGACCATGCGAACACCGTTGACATTCGTACGACAGCTGCGGGGTGCGAACACCTCGCTGTCTGATAAATAATTATCAGATTGATAAGATTTTGTCATATAGAAATCGGCGAGCGATAAAGCGGAAACAAAGCGGTCGAGGACTACCTCCTCGCCCGCATCGCCCACCGCATCAACGACAAACCAAATGGATCCTGCTGGCATCAAAATGCATGCGCAGCGTCTCGCCTGCTTGCGGCAGCTCGTCGACAGGCATGCCCACTTTGTTGACCTTCCACTGCAGGCGCGTCGGCGCATCGGCACGCGGCACATCCAGCAGCACCAGGCGCTCAAAACGCGAATCGCTCACGCGGGCCACATGCAGATCGTAGCTGTTACGACCGCGCTCAGCGCGGTTGTCCACATGGAAGTAGCTCGCACGAATACCCAGGTACGCCACATTATCGGGAACCTCACGGCCCACGTTGAAGGTCATGCCCCAGTCCAGGGCTTCAACTTCCTGAAGCTCGATCTTGCGCGCGCGGCTCGTATTCTTGCAGCCCGTCAGACGCAGCGCAGCCAAGGTTTGCGGCCGGCGGACCACGTCCTCGACGGAGCCGATCTCCTCCACATGCCCGTTATGCATCACGCAAATGCGCTCGCACAGGCGGCATGCCTCGTCAATATCGTGGCTCACGTAGAGCACGGTACGGTTACAGACGTCGAACAGGTCGAGCATGTTCTGCTCAAGCGCGCTCTTGAGATACGCGTCGAGCGCGCTCATGGGCTCGTCGAACATAAAAATGCCCGGGTGTGCCGCCACCATGCGAGCAAGCGCCACACGCTGCTGCTGGCCGCCCGAGAGGCGCGCGGGATAACGGTCGGCAAAGTCGGCCAGTCCAAAGATGCCCAGGTAGCGCTCGGCAAGTTGTCTACGCGCTGCGGCGTCACCTGCACCCTCAACGCCGGCGCACACGTTATCGGCCACCGTCATATTAGGGAACAGCTGATAGTTTTGAAACATCAGGGCGCATTTTCGCTCCTGGGGCGAAAGGTTGATGCCCGCCGCAGAGTCAAAGAAGGTCACGCCGTTGGCGACGATCTTGCCCTCGTCGGGTGTCTCCACGCCGGCAATGCAGCGCAACGTGCAGCTCTTGCCGCAACCCGAGGCGCCCAGGAGCGCCACACGCTCCTCGCCGGCCTCAAGCTGCATGTCGAGCATAAACCCGGGATAGCGTTTTTTGATATCTAAAGCGAGCGACATAGCTTATCGACCTCCCTGCGGTGCTGCGTCATCGCGCATAAGCTCGGCCAGCGCCTCGCGATCGATGCGCAAGGCATCGCCGCCGACCGGGTCGAGCGAATCGGTCTGGCTGCCCAGCCGCTTGGCCTGCTTGCGCTCCGCGCGGGACAGGCCGCGCTCGCGGTACTTTTGCGAATGCGCCGTGTACATATTGATGAACAAAATGACCAGGAAACTAAACACGATCACGACGACGACCCAAAAGAGGGCCACCGACGTGTTGCCGCCCATCCACTCAAAGTAGATGGCGATGGGAATGGTCTGCGTAATACCGGCGTAGTTGCCCGCAAAGAACAGGGTGCAGCCAAACTCGCCCATCGCGCGGGCAAAGGCGAGCACCGTGCCGGCGGCAATCGAGGGCCAGCCGAGCGGCATCATGAGCTTGGTAAAGATGCGGCGCTCGGACCATCCCAAGGTTCGCGCGGCGTCGAGCATCTGCGTGTCGAGGCTCTCGAAGGCTCCGAGCGCCGTGCGGTAGACCAGCGGAAACGACACAACGACGGCCGAAATGACCGCCGCCGGCCACGTAAAGACGATCGAGACGCCGTGCGCGATAAGCCACTGGCCCACCCCGGTCGAGCGGCCAAACAGCATGAGGAGCAGAAAGCCGCAGACCGTGGGCGGCAGCACCATAGGAATCGTAAAGACCGAATCGAGCAGGCCCTTGATGCGACTCGAGGTACCCATAGTCTTCCACGCGGCGAACAGGCCCAGCGCAAAGGAGGTCAGCAGGGCAAGGCCGCTCGTTTTAATGGACACCCAAAGCGGGCGATAGTCGATGTCGCCCAAAAAGGAGGCCAGAGAGGTCAAGGGCCCCTGCTCATCCCGCAACACGACAGACGATGCCTCTACCATTTGAGCGCTATCAAGCCAACGCGCGCCGCCCTTGGCATCACCCGAGGCTGATGCAATCACCACATAGCGGTCCCCATCCGCACCGTGCTCGTCAAAGCCATAGGTATACCCGCCGGCATCAAACGTTGTTTCCGCCGTGACATACCAAGGAAGATCCACGTCCCCTAGCTGCGCACCCCCCATGCAGTTTGCGCTGTCGAGCTCACAGACAAGGGCCTTGAGACCCGATACGCACTCGTTGTCCTGCGGATCCAATCCATATTTCTCGACCGCCTTGGGCGATAGCCACACCACAACGCGATCGGCAGCAGGAGCCACTACAAGGTCCACGTCCTCGTCAACGGGAAACCGGTAGCCCTCAGGCTGGCCCTCCATGGCACGAGCGGTCCCCTTGGCCAACCGCTCAAAACCCTCGATCCCATAGGAAAGCCCATGAGCGGTCGCAGCAACCTGGGCCCCGTCCTCAGCGTCCCCAGCAAACGCAAATCCCGGCACCCAGCAAAGCGCGAAGGTCAAAGCACAGGCGACAAGCATGCGGAATCTATTAAGCACGAAAAGCTCCAAGCGAATACGAGGACGAAGTGAAACACAAAACGATGGAATTATCGCGCCAAGCCGCACTACGCGGAAAGCTCAAAGCCGTACTTAGCCCAAATCTTCTGGGCCTTCTTGTTAGACAGGCAGAAGTCGATGAACGCCTTGGCTTCGTCGGCATGCTCGGAGCTCTCGGCAACGGCACCCGGGTACACGATGGGCTTGTGCGAATCCTCGGGGCACACGAAGGCCTCCTCGATGCCGTCGTAGCGGAAGATATCGGAGCTGTAGACAAAACCGGCCACGCAGTCGCCTGTGGACACATAAGCGGCGGCGGTACCAACTTTGTCGGCCAGCGCGACCTTGTCAGCGATCTCGGGAGCATACTCGCCGTCATCGCCTTCGGTGCCGGTGTAGAGACCCACAGAATCTAAGGCCTGGTTGGCGTACTTGCCGGCGGGGACGGTCTTGGCGTCGCCGATGGCAATCTTGCCGTCCAGATTCGCGACGTCGGCGATGGCCTCGATCTTGGTGTCGGAACCCTCAGCACGAATGATCACAAGGTCGTTGACGAACATATCCTCACGGGTGTCGGCATCGACGAGCTCGGCGGCCTCGGCGTCGTCCATGGTGCCCTTGGAGGCGGTGATGAGCACGTCGACCGTGGCACCAGCACGCATCTGCTCAACGAGGTCGCCAGAAGCCTTAAACTGCGTGTCGGCAAAGGCGGTGCCGGTCTGGTCGGTGTAGAGCTTCTGAACCTCGGGCAGAGCCTTCTCGAGTGAGTTGGCGGCAAAGACCTGCAGCTCGACAGCCTTCTTGGACGATGCCTTAGCAGAACCGGCATCGGAGCCAGTCGACTCAGGCGCCTTATTGCCGGAGCACCCGGCAAGGCCAAGGCCGGCAGCGGCGACAGCAGAAAGCGAGACGAATCCGCGGCGAGAAGCCATATCGAACATGTTCAATCCTTTCGAATACTACGCCCGGACACCCCCGCCGCGGGCTTTATTCTGTTACCAGATTATACTTTCGTGCGAATAATATCAGTGATAAAGATTTCTCGTCTGATAATTATCTTCTGCTGACAGTCTCAGGACGGCCCGCACTGTCGCTGCATAAAAAGGCGGAGCAGCCCGTAAGGTTACTCCGCCGCAGGTAGTGCGCTTATTTGGCGTGCCCGCCTCCTGCTGTCATCTGAGCCGCATGCTCCAGCTGATCGCTCACGGCCTCCCAGCTTTCACAGGCGGCCTTCGTGGATCCCGGAAAGTTGATGACAAGCGTATACCCACGCTGCATGCACACGGCGCGCGAGAGCATGGCGTGGCGCGTCTTGGTCATGGAGTACGCACGGATCGCCTCGGCAATACCCGGCACATCGCGGTCGCAGACGGCACACGTCGCCTCGGGCGTCACATCGCGCATCGAAAGCCCCGTGCCGCCGCAGGTGAGCACGACATTGGCGTGGCACTCATCGGCGGCTTCCACAATGGCATCACCGATCTCGCTGACGTCGTCGCGCACAACCACATGTGAGGCGACCGTCCAGCCCTGCGCCTCGATAAGTTCCTCGAGTGCGGCTCCGGCCTCATCCTGGGCAAGATCGCGCGTGTCCGAGCACGTCACGATCGATATCTTCAGCTCCATAGCACTCCTCCTACAACACGGCATCCTCAGGCAGATCGACACGCACGACGCCCACGACGTCGCCCGGCTTGAGCTCACACGGCCCTTCGTCAATACGCAGCAGACAGTTGGCCCGCTGCATCGTGCCGAGCAGCGCCGAATTCTGCGTCTTGGCCTCGGTCACCAACAGCTCACCGGTCTCGGGGTCGCGCAAAACCGTGGCGCGATCGAAGAAGCGTCGGTCCTGGCGCTTCTTCACGCCGTGCGTCAATATCGCCTGCTGCACGGGACGCGTACCCTCGGCAAAGCCGCGCATCTTGCGGATCGCGGGGCGGGCGAGCATCTCAAAGCCCACATACGCCGCCGCGGGATTGCCCGAAAGCCCCAAATACGGCTTGCCCCCAAGCAGGCCAAACGTGATGGCTTTGCCAGGACGCATCGAGATGCGGTCGAAGAGCACCTCGCCCTCGCGCTTGACCAGCGCCGTCACGTAGTCGTAATCGCCCGCAGAGGCGCCGCCGCTCGTAATGACAAAATCGCACTCCTGCACGGCGCGATGCACCAGCTCGGCAATCGCCTGCTCATCATCGGGCGCAATGCCATAGAACACCGGCTCGGCGCCGGCATCGAGCGCTTCGGCCATCAACGCCGAGGAGTTGGAATCGCGAATCTGCCCGCGTGCCGGCAGCTCGCTCGGTGCGACCAGCTCCGTGCCCAGCGAGATAATGCCCACGCGCGGAGCGGCATGGACCTTCACGCTCGCGTAACCGGCGCTTGCCAGCAGGCCAGCGCCGGCCGGGGCCACAACCTCGCCGGCACGCATCACGACGTCGCCGGCATGGGCCTCCTCGGCGGCAGAGCGAACGTTCTCCCCCACTTTAGCAGGCGCCGAAAAGCTCACGTGCGAGCCCTCGTTGCCGTCGCCGTCAAGCACCTCGACGATCTCGTATTTCACCACAGCATCCGCACCCTCGGGCACCGGCGCGCCTGTCATGATGCGGACAGTCTCGCCCGGGGCGATTACGCCATCGAACACATGGCCCGCGGCTTCGTGCCCCACGACGAAAAGCGTCACGGGCGCATTGGTGGACGCTTTGGCGAGGTCGACGGCATGCACGGCATATCCATCCATGGCGCTGTTGGCAAACGGAGAGATGTCGATATCGGCCGTGGCGTCCTCGGCCAGGGGAAGACCGGCCGCCTGCCACACGGGAATCTCGACAACTTCGGTGCGATTCACGTGCGACAAGACGATCGCCTGTGCGTCCTCCAACGGAATGAGTTTCTCAGCCATATACACCTCTAGCATGCTGCGGCGCGCAACAAAAGCGCCGATTCTTTATGTTTATCTCAGTATAATCCCTCGCCGCTTGCTCAAGACCTGGCCCGCGGCCGCGAATACACCTGTCGGTAACGGACGGCGAAACAGAACCGAAAATCAACCTGCCGGTTTGTCACGTTTGGCACGTTCTATAATGCTCCTGTTGCAACCAAAAAGAGGAACGTATGGCTTTTACCGACAAACCCGAAAGCGCAAACGAGGCGCAGGATCATTCCCAGTCGCTCGACGACGGCGGCTTTTTCTCCCTTAATGACGTCATCATGGCAGGCAGGCAACAGCTCACCCGCTCCGAGCATCTCTTGGCTGCCGACACGCGCCGCAACGCCCGCAACCTACTCGCGAGCGCCAAGTTGCTCGTACTCGTCGTTATCGTCTCGCTTGCCATGGGCGTTGCCGCTTGGGCGTTTTTGGCCTCGCTGAATATCGCGACCGACTATCGCGAGCACCATGCATGGATTTACGCGCTGCTTCCCGTTGTGGGCGTTGCCACCGCATGGGTGTACAAAAACCACGGTCTTGCCGCCAAACGCGGAAACAACCTGGTCATCGACTCCGCTCTGGGCACACGCCTCATCCATATGCGTATGGCCGTCCTCACCTTCGTCTGTTCCACGCTCACGCACCTAACGGGCGGGTCGGCCGGTCGCGAGGGAGCTGCGGTGCAGATTGGTGGCACCATCGCCAGCAACATCTCGAGCCTCGCTCACCTCAAAAAGCATGACCACCACGACCTCATGCTCGCCGGCATCTCGTCGGCCTTTGGCGCCGTATTCGGTTCGCCCCTTGCCGGAGCTTTCTTTGGCATGGAGATGTGCTTCATCGGAAAGATCGACTACACCGCGGGCATCTACTGCCTCGTCGCCTCATTTACCGGCTACTTTACATCACTCGCCTTGGGAACCGAGTACGAGGCGAATGTCATCGCCAGCGTTCCCAACATGACACCACAGACGGTTGCCATCGTTGTTATCAGCGCAATTATCTTCGGCCTGACGGCACGCCTCTTTGCCTGGTCGGTTCGAACCGTCAAGAGCCTGTACGGTCGCTTTATCACCAATTACCTCGTCCGCGCACTCATAGGCGCACTCGTGGTTTTGGCCGCCTATGCCCTCCTCGACGCCTGGGACTACGCCGGCCTTTCCACGTGGCTTTCCGGCGCCGGATTTGCCGGCAACACCACCCTGGCGGACGCAGCCATCAAGTTGGTCGTCACAGCGCTTACCCTGGGCGCGGGCTTCCAAGGCGGCGAGGTCACGCCCCTGTTTGGCATCGGTGCGGCACTCGGTGGCTGGATCGGTTGCCTTACCGGGCTTGACCCCAGTTTTCTGGCGGCTCTCGGCATGCTCGGCGTGTTCTGCGCCGGCCTCAACGTGCCCATCACCACCTGCATGATGGCCATCGACCTGTTCCACGGCACGGCCGCCGGGTTCTTTGTCATCGTGGCCTTTATCAGCTACCTAACCGGTGGACACCGCGGCGTGTACTCCGCCCAGCGCATCATCTCACCTAAGCGCCGCTCGCTTATTGTGGATGAGGGCGGTACGGTAGCGGATGCTATCGAGCGCCACAACGACCTGATAGAGTAGATGCAATAATCGCCGTGCAGCCACAATCGGGGGCAATCCGACCTGAGCGCGACCGCACTGTCATGTCACACGCCGGGAGTCGCCACATGCACGCAACTGATTTTGGTCGCACGCTCATCATCGCCAACCCAGCCGCCCAGTCGGGTGCGGCACGTGAAGTTGCCGAGCGCCTGCAACGCTTTTTGGACATGACTGCACGCGCATCCCAGTTTGACCTGGTGTTGACCGAGCGTATAGGACACGCCAAGAAGCTGGCCGCGCAGGCTCAGGGCTATCGCACCGTTATCGCCCTTGGCGGCGACGGCGTGATTCACGAGGTCGTCAACGGGCTAATGACGCAAAAGGAGGACGCCCGCCCCGCTCTTGCCGTCCTGCCCGTGGGCTCCGGCAACGATTTTGCCCAGACGCTCGGTATCGACGATTTCTCCGGCAAGGATTTTGGCGCGCTACTCACCTGCGAGCTGCAACGTCAGGACATCGGGCGCATTCGCTCATGGAACCCCGCAAGCGGTAGCGGCGAGGCGACGGTCGAGTATTATGACCAGACGCTTTCGGTCGGCATCGATGCCGCCATCGGCCTGGGCACCACCGAGCTGCGCAAAAAGACCGGCTTGACGGGCGCGCCGCTCTACACTCTCTCGGGACTTGAGCAGTTTGGCCTACGCTATCGCAACTACCCCATGACAGTCAGCTTTGACGGCGCGCCCGCCGAGCGCGTGAGGGCGATCATCATGGCAATTCAGCTGGGCCCCACCTATGGCTCGGGCTATCGCATCTGTCCCGATGCCGATTCCTGCGATGGCATACTCGACGTCTGCTACGCCTGCGGCCCCGTCCCACGCGCGGTTGCCCTGCCCATGTTCCTTTCGGCCAAAGACGGCCACCATACCAAACTGCCGCCGATTCGCATGCGCCGCTGCCGCCATGCCGAGCTCACCTTTGAGGAGCCCGACTACCCTATCCAGGCCGATGGCGAGCCCGTTGTCGCCTCGCGCATCGAGGTGGATATCCTTCCCGCCGTCCTCGAGGTCTGGCACCCAACCCGCTAGCTTCACCTAAGTTGCGGTGAAATAGGGACTGTTTATGCAGCCAAAGCCGCAAAACAGTCCCTATTTCACCGCAACTTATTGAGAAGATCATTCCTCCCCGCCCGGCTTGCGACGGTTGGACTTTTTAATCGCGTTGAAGTGCTTATCGTTGAGCCTGCGCTGGCGAGAGCGCTGTGGCACTTTGGTCTTGACGCGACGGCGCGGTGGACGCCCGCGACGCTCAAGCTCAGCGCGCAGCTTACGCAGACAGCAGCTGCGATTCTGAAACTGACTACGGCTCTCGCGCGCCGTCACGACAATCCCCGTGGGCCCATGCTTCATGCGCACCGCCGAGTCCGTCGTGTTGACGCCTTGTCCGCCCGGACCCGTCGCGCGAAACACCTGCACCTCGCAATCGCGCGCCAACTCCTCGGCCGACATCTCGGCATAGCGCGCATACTCACGCCATCCCATCTTGTTCTCATCCATATCAACACCTCCCCTCATACAAAAAATGTGACAAAGGGAAAGTCCCTTTGTCACATCGAATACCAATCGCTTGTGTTGCGCGCTTAGGCGAAGGTGATCTCGCCGGTCTCGCAGTCCATATCGGCGATACGGGCCAGGCTCTCGACGCGGAAGCCGCGCTCGCGGAGCTTATCGCCACCGCCCTGGAAGCCCTTCTCCACGGCAATGCCAATACCGGACACCTCGGCACCCGCGGCCTCGCAGATCTTGATAAGACCCTCAAGAGCGCAGCCGTTGGCCAGGAAGTCGTCGATAATCAGGACCTTATCGCCCTCGGACAGGAAACGCTTGCCCACGATAACCGGGTACTCCTTCTGTTTGGTAAAGGAGTAGATGGTCGTAGCATACTGCTCGCCGTCGAGGTTAATGGACTGGGCCTTCTTGGCAAAGACCACCGGCACGCCGCCAAAATGCTGAGCTGCGATGCAGGCCATGCCAATGCCCGAAGCCTCAATCGTCAGGATCTTGTTGATCTCGACACCCTTGAACAGACGGGCCCACTCGGCGCCCATGTGGTCGAACAGCTCAACGTCGCACTGGTGGTTGAGGAAGGCATCAACCTTAAGGACGTTACCGGCCTTTACGATGCCGTCATGGCGAATACGATCCTCAAGCTCCTGCATGGCGCAACCCCTTCTCGCGGCAACGATACCGCGCGATTAATAAACGTTGTTCGATAGTCTACCACGGACCGACCCCCGCCCGCCCCACAAGCCGCATCGCACCACAAACCAGTTTTTGAGACGGCGCGAATACGTGGCAGACAGCCTCCCAACACGCTAATGGCGGGCGCGCATCTTCACCAAACGCACCATGGCAAGCGCAAAGCCCGCTGCCGCCACAGCCATGAGCACGTAGAACACCGAACGGAAACCAAACAGGAACACATCCGGACGGCCTGCAACAAAACTGGTCACGGCCTCGCCCATCGCCACACTCATCTGCCCATACAGGATATGCGACGCCGCCGTAATGCCCACTGCCATACCCGCATAGCGCGCCAGGCTGCCCAGGCTGCCCGCAAAGCCGAGCGCTTCGCGCGGAGCCGAACCCATGTACAGCGAGTTGTTGGGACTCTGGAAAATCGACGTGCCGCACGACATAAACGCGACACAGCACACGATCACTGGGATGGAAGAGTGCTCGTCAAGCGTACTTACCGCAAAGAGACCGCATACGTACACGCCCAGGCCGACCGCCGTGGGGCCCTCGCAGCCAACACGGTCCGAAACCGTACCCGAAAGCGGGCCGATAAAGGCATTCACCATCGGCAGCGCCAAAAAGAGTAGTCCGGAAATATCGGAGCTAAAGCCATGGGCATCCTGGAAATAGAACGGCAGAATAAACTCGGATGCGCCAATGCCAACGAACACGATGAGCATGCAGGCTAGGTTGATGGTGAAGGCCGAATTTGCAAAGCAGCGACGAGCAGCCTCGATCATGGACATGGGACGCTTGCCGGCCTCCGGCTTAACATGCGGCAGCGTGTAGAGCCCCACGATAAACGAGATGACACCAATGGGCAGGTTAATGAGGAAGATGCTCTCCCAGGGAAAACTTGCCACCAGCATGCCGCCGAGCACGGGGCCACACATCATGCCGAGGGCCACGAAGGTCGCGAGGATACCCATGGCACGACCTCGTTCGCGCGCCGGAAACGACTCGGTAATGATACCCATGTTGTTGGCCATGGCCGCCGCGCAACCGACGCCCTGAACAATACGTGCCAGGATAAGAACCTCGAGCGAGGCCGAAAGGCCGCACAGCAGCGAGCCGACCGTAAAGACGATGACGCCCAGCTGGAACACGCCCACCTTGCCGCGCACGTCGCCCAGACGGCCAAACGGCAACATAGCCACGCATGTCGCAAGCAGATACACCGAGCTCACCAGCTGAATGCGATCGAGGCCCACGCCCAGCTCCTTTTGCATCACGGGCAGCGCCACGGTCACGACGGTCGAATCCAGACACGCCATAAACGTCATAATGAGCACCGTAAACAGAATCGCCCATTTGTTCTTGCCATGGGTGTCGCCCTCTAGGGCAATGTGCTCGCGGCGCAGCTGCTCTGCGGTTTTCTCCATATCCATCCTTTCGAGTGGCGCAACACAAAAACGGGGCCCCAATCGCCTGCAAACAGCCGCAATTGGGGTCCCGCCTACGGAATCGGAACGTAAAGGTCGCCGAAGCCCTCTGTCGGCATCGGCGACTTATGCGAACGCTAGCCTAGCACTGCTCGAGCGCCTGCTCAAGGTCGGCAATCAGGTCGGCCGTGTCCTCGAGACCGCACGACAGGCGCACCATGTCGGCGGAAATGCCACAGGCGATGAGCTCCTCATCGTTCATCTGACGGTGCGTGGCGTTAGCGGGATGCAGGCAGCAGGTGCGGGCGTCAGCCACATGCGTGGCGATCTGGGCGAGCTTGAGGCTCTTCATAAAGGTCTCGGCCGCCGCGCGACCACCGTTAAAGCCAAAGCTCACAACGCCGCAGGTACCGTTGGGCATGTACTTCTGAGCCAGGTCATAGTACTTATCGCCTTCCAGGCCCGGATAACTCACGAAGCGCACCTTGGGATGGCTCTGCAGGAACTTGGCAACGGCCAGGCCGTTCTCGCAATGACGCGGCATGCGCACATGCAGGCTCTCGAGCGAGCTGTTCAGGAAAAACGCCGCCTGCGGGTTCTGCATAGGGCCGAGGTCGCGCATGAGCTGCGCGGTGGCCTTGGTAATGAAGGCGCCCTCGCGACCGAACTTCTCGGCATACGTCACGCCGTGGTAGCTCTCGTCGGGCGTGGTGAGGCCCGGGAACTTGTCCGCATGGGCCATCCAGTCAAACTGGCCGTGGTCGACGATCACGCCACCCAGGTAGGCCGCATGCCCATCCATGTACTTGGTGGTAGAGTGCGTGACGATGTCGGCGCCCCACTCAAAGGGACGGCACATCACGGGCGTCGGGAAAGTGTTGTCGACCATCAGCGGCACGCCATGGTCATGCGCGGCCTTGGCAAAGCGCTCAATATCGAGAACGGCAAGGGCGGGGTTGGCGATCGTCTCGCCAAAGACGAGCTTGGTATTGGGCTCAAACGCTGCCTCGAGCTCCTCATCGGTGCAGTCGGGGGCGACGAACGTGCAGGTCACGCCCATGCGGCCCATGGTGTGGGCGAGCAGGTTATACGTACCGCCGTAAATGGCAGAGCTAGCGACCACATGATCGCCGGCACCGGCCACGTTAAAGATCGCGAGGAAGTTCGCAGCCATGCCCGAGCTCGTGAGCATCGCGGCGGTGCCTCCCTCCATCTCGCAGATCTTGGCGGCAACCAGATCGCACGTGGGGTTCTGCAGGCGGCTGTAGAAGTAGCCCGACTCCTCCAGGTCAAACAGCTTGCCCATATGCTCCGACGTGTCGTACTTCCACGTGGTGGACTGGTAGATGGGCACCTGGCGCGGCTCGGCATCTCCCGGGTGATAGCCGCCCTGAACACATGTAGTACCGATGGTCTGCTCGCTCATATCTAGCTCCCTTGCCTGGGTTACGTTTTATTCGGTTCACGATACCGCTACCCTGCACCCCTCTCAACCCATCCCAAAGGTAGGTTATGGGACAAATTGATCAGGGGTATTTATCTCAAGCCTTGGGCATTTGCTCGATAGATAAAAACGAGGCATACATGAAGCTCTCGATGATTACATGCCCCGTCACGGGTACCATAGGCGGGTACACCGTGACCAAGGAGACAACGATGAAGCAAATCGATACGGCCCAGCTCGACATCACCGCCTGTCAGGCTCAAGCTGCCGAATATCACGCCCGTGGCTTTAACTGCGCCCAGGCCGTCGCCTGCACGCTCGCGCCCGCCGTCGGGCTCGACCCCCAGGTCGCCTTTACCCTCACCGAGGGCTTTGGCGCCGGCATGGGCGGCATGGCCGAAACCTGCGGCGCCATCTCGGGCGCCGTGGCCATCATGGGCTTTGTAATGAGCGACGGCATGGAAAACCCCAAGACCAAGGGCCAGACCTACAAGCTGTCGCGCGAAATCGCCAAGCGTTTTGGCGAGAAGAACACGACAACCGTCTGCGGCACGCTCAAGGGCATCGGATCGGATAAGGGTCCGCTCCGCAGCTGCCCCGGCTGCATCGACGATGCCATCGAGATCGCCTGCGACGTGCTAAAGCAGCTCGCCGAGTAATCGACAGCAACAGTAAAACGACGGCCGGCGCGCTTAGGATCCATCCAAAAGCACGCCGGTCGTCGCCGTTAGAACTCGGCAAATTCGGGAGCGCCGGCCTCAATCTCCTCACGCCCCGCCATAAGCTCGCGCATCTTAGCGCAAAACGGCTCCTGCTCCCCCGCTTTGAACACCAAATGAATCGTCACGGCATCCGCGTAATCGGTATCCGAAACCTTGGCACCCGAATCCTGCGCCAAACGAAGCACCTGCTCATACTGCGGATAGGCCACACGCACGTCAACCGGCACGACGCTTGTCATCTCAACGATCTGCCCGGCCTCCTGAGCCGCGGCCACCGCCGCCTGCGTCGCAGCGGTATAGGCGCGCACCAAGCCACCGGGCCCCAACAGCGTGCCACCAAAATAGCGCGTCACCACGCAGCAAACATTTTTGAGCTCTGCGCCGCGAAGCACCTCGAGCGTCGGCATGCCACTCGTGCGGCTCGGCTCACCGTCATCGCTCTGGCGCTCGCGTCCATCGACCAAAATCCACGCGGGAACATTATGCCGCGCGTCGTAATGACGCTTGCGAACCATCTCGATAAAGGCATTTGCCTCATCCTCGGACTCAATATGGACCAGCTGGGCAATAAACCGGCTCTTGCGGTCCACAAACTCGCCCGAAGCCTCAATATTCGATTGCAGAGTAAAATAGCTGTCCAACAAAGCCCCTCAACTGAATAAAGTGCGGCAACAAACAGCCTCAATAATACGGCAAAGCCCGTACCGAAAACCCCAGTAAAAAGAATGGAACCGCCGATGACCAGGCAATTACAGCGAGACGCTAAGAACGGAACCGCCGATGATCAGACAAAAACAGCGAGACGGCGCCAGCTGAGTCGATTTGGCCCGAAAGAGGAGGGAGCACGCCTTATGGCGGCGACCGACGAATGAGCACCAAATCGGCCAGCTGACGCCGTCGCAGCGTCAACAAGAAAGCTGAGTGGGCCTATAAGCCGGGTTCTGTCGTGAACGGTCATTTATCTTGTCTGCACGTTACCGTGCAGCTCCACGCACGCTACCCGAACGCGGACCGGGCCGGCCCATAGCGTTCCTATTCGCGCTTGCTCCGGATGGGGCTTGCCAAGCCGCCGTGTTGCCACGACGCTGGTGGTCTCTTACACCACCGTTTCAGCTTTTCCCTTTACGCCTTGCGGCGCAGGTGGGAGTCTTCTTTTCTGCGGCGCTTTCCGTCGGATCACTCCGCCCGGCCGTTAGCCGGCATCCCGCCCTCTGGAGCCCGGACTTTCCTCACGCGTGCTGCAAGCAGCACATCGCGCGACCGTCTGGCCCACTCAGCAGTGCAAGAGTGTAGCACACCGTCGCTATTGGCAATGGCACAACACAAGCGTTCGACACGATAAACCAAGAACCACGCCATGCAGTACAATAGGCTTGTCGATGGGCAACGTCGTCAGTCGAGACGCGACCGCGCTCCGCACCCCTCCGTCTACTCAGTGCGTTCCCGCCTCCTCCCCGAGGCGGGATGTCGGCATATTTTATGCACCGACAAGCCAATAGCAAACGGATAGCCCGGACAAAATTGCGCCCGGGTAGCATCGTGCATTTCACCGCCAAATGTAAAAAGGGACCCGTCCATTACGGACGGATCCCTTAAACAAGTGATCGTCAACCGATTTACTCGGCGTCGGTCTCCTCGTCCTTCTTCTCGGAAGGCAGCGGGGTAACCTCAATCTCGACGCCCAGAGTCTCAGCAGCAGACTTCATGGACAGGGAGATACGACGACGGTCGAGGTCGATCTCCATGACCTTGACCTGAACCTTGTCGCCCACGTGGGTGACCTGAGAAGGCTGATCGACGTGCTTGTTGGCCATCTCGGAGATGTGCACCAGGCCCTCGATGCCCTCGCCCAGGTCGACGAAAGCGCCGAACGGGACAAGCTTGGTCACAGTGCCCTCGACGATAGCGCCGACGGGGTACTTCTTGACCAGTGCGCGCCACGGATCCTCGGTGGTCTGCTTGAGACCCAGGGAGATGCGCTCGCGGTTGAGATCGACGTCGAGAACCTCGACCTCGACCTCCTGGCCGACCTTGACAACCTCAGAAGGATGGTTGACGTGGTTCCAGGAGAGCTCAGAGATGTGGATAAGGCCGTCGATGCCGCCGAGGTCGACGAAGGCGCCGAAGTCGACGATGGAGGAAACGGTGCCCTGGAGACGCATGCCAGACTTGAGCTTGGACAGGATCTCGGAGCGCTCGGCCTTACGGGACTCCTCGAGCACGACGCGACGGGAGAGGACGACGTTGTTGCGGTTGCGGTCCATCTCGATGACGCGGGCCTCGATGCGGGTGCCCATGTAGGAGGTGAGGTCCTTGACGCGACGGAGGTCGACGAGGGAAGCGGGCAGGAAGCCACGCAGGCCGATGTCGAGGATCAGGCCGCCCTTGACAACCTCGATAACCTCGCCCTCGACGTTCTCGCCGGAGTTGAACTTCTCCTCGATGCGGTTCCAAGCACGCTCGTACTCGGCACGCTTCTTGGACAGGACCAGACGACCGTCCTTGTCCTCCTTCTGGAGAACGAGGGCCTCGATGGGATCACCGAGTGCAACGATGTCTGCAGGGTTAGCGTCCTTGCGGATGGACAGCTCGCGGACCGGGATAACGCCCTCGGACTTGAATCCGATGTCAACGAGCACCTCGTCATGCTCGATCTTAACGACAGTGCCGTTAACGAGATCGCCCTCATCAAAGTCGGTAATCGTACCGTCGATGAGGTTGTTCATCTCCTCCTCGTTGACATCGTCAAGAGAGAAAATGGACGAGTTCTGAATCTCACTCAAAGGTGGACCCCTTTCGAACTACGGGGCCCCGATTGCTAGGACCTACAGAAGGGTGCGACAAGCACACAACGTTTAGGAACACTCGGGAGCCGACAGATACTAATGTGACGCTTATGCAATCACGTTCGTATAGGTTACGGGGAAATCATTTCGATTTCAAGCGTGAACTGCGATTTTTTACTCGTATGGAGACTTTTTCGCAATCTTGTTGACGACCGTCTCCATAAGTTGACGATAGGCAGTTAGGCATACGGCTTTGGGGTAAAGTATTCGGAGCCAACGATTCTGGAACGATTTATCGAGAAAGGTGCCCGTGTGCTCAAAGCAGTCGTTTTCGATATGGACGAAACGCTTCTTAGCATCAACCTCAACGCGTTCATCCTTCGCTATTTTAAGGATGTCTCGTCGATGCTCGCGGATATTGGTCGCCGCAGCCGCGGTGGCACGATGGCACGCCTCGGCACCATCTTGGTCGACCTCAACGCCAACCGCCGCAGCAGCACGGATAATCGCACCAATCTTGAGTTCTACCAAGAAGAGGTTGAGCGCCGGTGCGGCATTTGCCTCTCGGACCCGCTTATCTACGAGGCGTTTACCTACTACGACCGCGAAGTCCTGCCGCACAAGAACGATGACATGATCAATGCGAAAGCCATGCCGGGTGCGCACGCCGCGCTTCAGGCGGTACAGGACGCAGGGCTGCGCTGCGCGCTCTTCACCAACCCCAGCTTTCCTCAAGGCGCCATCGAGTGTCGCATGGGCTGGGGCGAGCTGACAGACGCGCCCTTCGAGCTCGTGACGCACATGGGCAACACCACGCGCTGCAAGCCAGATGCCACATACTATCTAGAGCAGCTGCAGGTCATGGGGCTCGAGCCGCATGAGGTTCTCATGGTGGGCAACGACCCCAAGCGCGACTTCCCCAGCCCCGCCTGCGGTATCCAAACTGCCTATGTGGGCCAAGGCAAACCAAGCCGAGCCACCTGGCGCGGCACCATGGAAGACTTCGCCCGCGATTTCAACGCCGTAGTAGAAGCCTTCTACGAACACCAAATAGCCGACGAACTGTCGTAAGGCCCCAAGCCTAAAAGAAAATAACGCCGCAGGTTGAGCATAAGTCAGCGAAAACGCCCCTAAGCGAGCAATGTGCCTTGAAAGAGGAGGGCATAGGCCTTCTGGCCATGCCCGACGATTGAAAGGCAGATTGCCGCTTAGGGACGTTTGCAGCGTCGGCTAGCTACGCAGTTTGGTAAAACTGCGTAGCTAGCAAACCCGAGTCTTGCCGATCATGATGTTGAGGATCTCGACGTCGGTGTCCTTCATGCCCACACGGCCCACGTAGCCCATGCTGGCGATTGTCTGCTCGACGGTATCCTGGATGAGGCCCTCGCCGGCGCGGAAGCCGCGACCCTGCATGGCCATATCGTGACCCAAAATCGCCGCATCAACGGCAGCGGAAATCTTGGCGGCGCAGCTTGCCTTGGCGCCATCGCACACGATGCCGCCAACGTTGCCGAGCGTGTTCGAGACCGTCGCGCCAATCTGCTCGCGTGTGCCACCACACAGCCAGGTAATCGCGGCACCGGCACCGCATGCGGCGCAAATAGCACCGCAAAACGCCGAGAGCGCACCAATATAACTTTTGATATGCACGGCGATAAGATCGGACAGAATTACGGCGCGCACCAGGCGATCGTGGTCGCAGCGCAGGTACTCGGCATACTCCATGACGGGCAATACGCAGGTAATGCCCTGATTGCCAGAGCCGCACACAATGGCGACCGGCAGCGCGCAACCGTTCATGCGGGCGTCGGACCCGGCGGCCGCACGGGCACGGGCACGGCAGGCGACGTCATCGGCACGAGCACCCAGCAACGTACGGCCCACCTCGGCGCCCCAAGCGTGCGCGAGGCCCTCGGCACTGATCGCACCGTTCAGCTCAATCTGGCGCTCAACGGCCGCGCGGGCGCTCTCGATGTCGCCGCCCTCGATAAAGTCGATGATGGACTCGATCGACATGGGCGTGTCGGCGTTATCTGCCGCGCGCTCGGCCACGACGCGCTCGGCGCAGGCGGCGCACTCCCCCGCCGACTTGCCGCACACCGGAATACCGTCGAGCGTATGGCACGTGACATTGGTGTGGTGGTCGGTAATCTCGACGACCGCGGTATGGCCCCCGGCTGTGGCAGTCACCTTGATGTAGAGGTTGGGCACACCCTCGACAAGCGACACATCGCAGTAACCGGCATCGACGAGGAGCTCGGCCACGCGAGCACGATCTTCGTCGTTAACGCACTCGAGCACCTCGAGCGCGCTCTTGGCGTCACCGCCCACGGCACCCAGTACGGCCGCTGCTTCAATACCGTGCATACCGCCCGAATTGGGCACGGTCACGCTCTTAACGTTCTTGATGATGTTGCCCGAGCAGGCAACGTCCATATGATCGGGCTCGCAACCGAGTGTCTGGCTCGCCAGCGCCGCTGCATAGGCAACGGCAATAGGCTCGGTGCAGCCGAGCGCACAGACAAGCTCGCGGTTCAAGACATCGCAAAAAGCGGCATCGCGGATGGAATCGGTAGGCATAGGTATCTCCTGCTTACATAACGGACTGGACTCTCGATAATAGTTAGCTCTTTTATTTGATAACAATGCATCAAAAACCGCAACCATAGTTCCGACGGACGGCGTTCAAGCGCAATCCGACGGCATTCATTCATGAAAAGCCGGTCTTGTTGCATGCTAAAGCGTTTGACCAAAAAACGCCCGAGCGTTTACACAAAAGTCGCGCTATCATGCAGTCGAACGCGGTAAAACCTTTAGCAATTCCGCCGCACGGACCAGAGAGGAACCACTCATGAAGATTGGTATCGGTAACGACCACGCCGCCGTCGAGCTCAAGAACATCATTTCCGAGCACCTGAAGGAGCGCGGCTGTGAGGTCGTGAACTTTGGAACCGACACCTCCGAGAGCTTTGATTACCCCATCGCCGGCTACAAGGTGGGTAAGGCCGTTGCCAACGGCGACGTCGACCTGGGCATCCTGATCTGCGGCACCGGCGTCGGCATCAGCCTGGCTGCCAACAAGGTCGAGGGCGTACGCGCCGTCGTGTGCTCCGAGCCCTTCAGCGCCAAGCTCTCCCGCATGCACAACAACACCAACGTGCTGGCCTTTGGCGCCCGCGTCGTGGGCTCCGAGCTCGCCAAGATGATTGTCGACGAGTGGCTCGACGCCGAGTTTGAGGGCGGCCGCCACGAGCGTCGCGTCAATCTCCTCAACGAGATCGACCAGACGCGCGGCCTCAAGGTCGTCGACGAGGCTTAAAGCCTTACAACGCCATACGCTAACGCCAGCCCCCGCCCGGAACACACTCCGGACGGGGGCTCTTTAGTAGATTTTGAGGCATGTCTCAAAAACCCACTGGAATAAAAAGGGCGCCGCGGATGGAATTCCGCGGCGCCCAAGCCACACGCTAACAGCTTTAAGGAGTCAAAGCTGGTTTAGCCAAAGAAGCGCTTGATCTCGATCTCGGCGTTCTCCAAGCAGTCGGAGCCGTGAATCACGTTGGCGTTGACATCGACAGCGAAGTCGCCGCGGATGGTGCCGGGGGCAGCATCAAGCGGGTTGGTAGCGCCCATAAGGGTGCGCATCTTGGAGACAGCGGAAAGACCGGAAACGACCATCTTGACGACCGGACCGCTCGTCATAAAGTCGCAGAGACCGCCAAAGAAAGGCTTGTCGGCCAGATGAGCGTAGTGCTCCTCGACGGTGGCGCGCTCAAGCGTGGTCATCTCCATGCGCTCAATGACAAGGCCGCTGCGCTCAATGCGAGCAACGATCTCGCCGATCTTGCGATCGCGCACGGCGTCGGGCTTAATCATGATGAAGGTCTTCTCGATAGCCATAAGGTAGCCTTTCAGATAGGTTCGCGCGTGCCCAAGTCCCATTCCGGCACCCGCTTGGACTGCATCGTAACAGAGTTTTAGCTGCAGTAAAACAAAAAGCTGTTTTTTGGAACGCTACAATTTATTAAAGCGTTCCATATGTGTCACTTCTGTTTCGAAGCCCGATTAGAGTACCATCCGACCGCGCATCAACAGCATCGAAGCGAGCGGACGGTCGATTGCCGCCCGTGAACGTACCCCCTTCACAACCTGCCCAAAGGTCCTCCAGAAGTTCTCAACAAGCCCCTCTCCCATAGCAATAAAATACGGGTGCCCACAACAGCAGACGCCCGTAAAAGCAAAACGATTTATCAATAAATGGCCAAAGCAGCTTCAGCCAAAACCTTACTTTGCCCCGTGCCCTATCTCGACAACCTTGGTCAGCGACCCAAACGCACCCTCGTCGGCAACGAGTTGTGCCTCGGCGCGCTGCAGCTGCACGGCAACGGCGGCAGGGGCGGTACCGCCCTCGGTCGTGCGCGCGGCAACAATCGACGGGATGTCGAGAGCCTCGGTAATATCGCGCTCAAAGAGCGGGCTTGCCTCCTGGAACACCTCAAACGGCAGGTCCTCGAGGTTGCAGCCGCGCTTCTCACACATCAGGACCAGGTGCCCCACCACGGCGTGCGCCTCGCGGAACGGCAAGCCGCGCTTGGCCAGGTAGTCGGCAACGTCGGTGGCGGCAAGGTGACCCACGCCGCACTCGCGCGCCATGGCATCCTCGTTGACGGTCCAGGTCGAAATCATGCCGGCCATAACCGACAGGCACTGCATGAGCGTATGGGCGGTATCGAGCGCGCCCTCCTTGTCCTCCTGCAAGTCCTTGTTATAAGCAAGCGGCAAGCCCTTCATGGTCACGAGCAGCTGCACCAGGTTGCCATACACACGGCCGCTCTTGCCGCGGATAAGCTCAGCAAAGTCGGGGTTCTTCTTCTGCGGCATGATGGACGAGCCGGTGGAGTACGAGTCGGAAAGCGTGATAAAGCCAAATTCAGAGCTCGACCACAGCACGATCTCCTCGGAAAGACGCGACAGGTGCATCGCCATGACGGAGCCGGCGTAATGCAGATCGAGCAGGAAATCACGGTCGGAAACAGCATCGAGTGAGTTAGGAATCACGCCCGCAAAGCCAAGCTCGGCAGCCGTCATCTGGCGATCGAGCGGATAGCTCGTACCGGCAAGCGCGGCAGCACCCAGCGGGCAGTTGTCGGCGGCATCAAAGGCGGCCTTCAGACGTGTAAAGTCGCGCGCGAACATCCAGGAATACGCCAGCAGATGATGTGACAGCAGCACGGGCTGAGCATGCTGCATGTGCGTGTAACCCGGCAGAATCACCTTGTCGTACTTCTTGGCCGCATCCACCAGCACATGGCGCAACTGCAGGTTGGCCTCCATGAGCTCCTTGGCCAACGCCTTGACGCCAAGGCGCGTATCGGTCGCCACCTGGTCGTTGCGCGAACGGCCGGTGTGCAGACGCTTGCCGGCCTCGCCGATGCGACGCGTCAGCTCGCTCTCGATAGACATATGGATGTCCTCGTCGTTGATATCGAAGGTGAAGTTGCCGACATCGATATCCTGTTCGATTCCAGTCAGGCCCTCGGCAATCGTCTGCTCATCCTCGGCACTGATGATGCCCTGGGCCGCCAGCATCTTGGCATGCGCCTTAGAACCGGCGATATCCTGCTTATAGAGATGTTTGTCGACCGGCAGCGACGCGCCAAACTCCTGCGTGACCTCGGCCACTCCCGCCTCAAAACGACCGCCCCAAAGAGCCATGGAACCGTCCCCTTTCTCCAAATACCAAAACAAGCGCCCAAAGCAATACGCCATGTCGCTAAAGCGATTTTTCAACCGCTAGTTTTACACATTCCTCACCGTGCGCGGGGCCAAGTAGCTAATTTGCAAAGAAGTGACGCACCATGCACTTGGCACCCAACGTCTCCCTCCGGATGTTGCCCTGCGAACCATCGATCCAGGCCTTCAGGCTCATAGGGACGTCCTCGACCTTTGCAGCATCGATCTCGGGCGCGAGGGCAAGTAAAGCATGCGCGATAGCATTGAACATATTGGATACTCCTCATATATATAGGCGCAAGGCCGACAAATTGATAGAAAGAGCCCCGCCGGACAACCCCGGCGGGGCTCGGACTCAGCCGCAGGCGCGACGTCATATATGCGGGCGGAACGTAGGGGCCACCGATGTTAAGAAGTGTCAGCAAGCATAACGAAAGGTAGGGACCCCGTGCGCCCGTTTTGTATCACGCGGATGGGCCGCGCGGATACCAAGGGAAGGAAAAGCCTTAGGCCTGAGCTGCAGCAGAGCTGGGACCCTGGACCTTGGCCCACGTCTTGAGCGACAGCGTGTCGATCTCGATAAAGCCGGCGCTGGCCTTCTCGTCAAACGTGGTGTCGCGGTCGTAGGTAGCCAGGCCGTAGTCATACAGGCTAAACGGGCTCTTGCGGCCGACGACATGGCAGTTGCCCTTAAAGAACTTCAGACGGACGGTGCCGGTCACGAACTTCTGAGTGTCGGCCATAAAGGCATCGAGCGCGTTCTTGAGCGGGCTGTACCACTGGCCGTTGTACACGGCGGTCGCCCAATCCTGCTCGAGCTTAATCTTGGTCTTGAGCAGGTCGCCCTCGACGCAGATATCCTCGAGTGCCTTGTGGGCGGTGATGAGCGTCAAGGCGCCGGGAACCTCGTAGCACTCGCGGCTCTTGAGGCCCACCAGACGATCCTCGACCAGGTCCAGGCGACCAAAGCCGTTGTCGCCGGAGATCTTGTTGAGGGCGATGACGATTTCGGAGAGCTTCATCTTCTTACCGTCGACGGCGACGGGCTTGCCGGCCTCAAACTCAATCTCGGTGTAGGTCGGGGTGTCCGGCGTGTCCTCGGGGTTCTTGGTCATAACCCAGGCGTCGTCGAGCGGCTCGTTCCAGGGATCCTCCAGGTGACCGCACTCGATGGCGCGACCCCACAGGTTGTCGTCGATGGAATAGGGGTTGTCGTTGGCACCCTCGGGAACCGGCACGTTGTGGGCGTGAGCATAGGCGACCTCGTCGGGACGGCACTTCAGATCCCACTCGCGAACCGGGGCGATAACCTTAAGCTCGGGGTCGAGGGCCTTGACGGCAGCCTCAAAACGAACCTGGTCATTACCCTTGCCAGTGCAGCCGTGGGCGACGTAGGTCGCGCCAAACTCGTGAGCGACCTCGACAAGCTTCTTGGCGAGCAGCGGGCGGGACAGAGCGGAGAGCAGCGGATACTTGTTCTCGTACATGGAGTTGGCAGCGATGGCCTTGGTCAGGAACTCATCGGAGAACTCGTCGCGCAGGTCGAGCACCTGGCAATCCAGAACGCCCAAATCGAGCGCCTTCTGCTTCTTGGCGTCCAAGCCGGTCTCCTCCTGGCCCACATTGCCGCAGACACAAACGACATCGAGATTCTTCTCGTCCTGGAGCCACTTGACACATACGGATGTATCAAGACCACCGGAATATGCGAGAACGACTTTTTCCTTGCTCATGGCTGTTTCCTTTCGCCCTTGGTAGCTAGTTAGAACATCGGTCAGTTGCAAGTCATTTCGAGGTCAAAAACCGTGCAATATCAGGTTAAATAGCAAAAAGCAGCACAACATGCCCTAGAAACATGCGTCTATGTCGTGCTAAAACCCAACGACCTCAAAATGACTCTGTTGGGGCATTTAGCCCCATACGGACAGAGACGATTGTTATCGTCGTCGGGAAATTGCGCGCTGGCGTCGGATGGCATTGTCTGCAGTAGTGATGATCTTTACGAACTGCATCTGCCTCTCCTTTCACCTATCGCCGGGCGCAATTCTAATATCGTAAACGGTACCTTTTCCTCGATAAGCGGTTGTTTTTCCGTCTCCGTTTTCGATGGTCGCTATATTACGCTAAAGTGCCTACAGCGCAAGCGACAAATTCAAATTTCTGAAAAGTTTTTTCATTAGTTTGTGAAATGCAGTGCAAATACGCTGCGTTCCTGCGAAAATACGCCTGACTACGAGTTGATGGTTATAACATCTGAAACAATTTCGAAACGAAAGGCGCGCTTTTATGCAAACTTACGAATCGGACACCAATATCGGAAGCATTAAGATTCTCGCCGTTGATATGGACAAGACGCTTCTCACCGACGAGCGCGTGTTGCCGCAGGGTCTTGATGAGCGCCTAGACAAGCTCGCCGAGGCTGGCATCGTGTTCTGCCCCGCCAGCGGACGCCCCGCCCCAAAACTAGAAGAAATGTTCGAGAGCATTAAGAACCGCCTTGCTTTTTGCCCCGACAATGGAGCCTGCGTTATCTACCGCGGCAACTATATCTATAAGAGCAACATCGATGTGGCGCTGTATCAGCAGGTGCTCGCTCGTGCCTCGGAGGACCCGCGCGCCGTCCCCGTCCTGTGCTGCTACGACGAGTTCTATGTGCTCGCCCGCGACCATCAGTACCACGACGAGATCAGCGTCTACTACAACACGATCAACTACGTCGACACCTTTGAGGGCCTTGATATCGAGTCCAATAAGATCTCGATCTTTTTCCCCGGCTACGACGCCGAGCCCGCGTTCCGCGAGACCTATAACCCTGCGTTCTCGGATCAGCTCTATGTCACCAATGCCGGCCGCGAGTGGATCGACTTTATGAACCTGGGCGTCGACAAGGGTTCGGGCGTCGCGCACCTGTGCGAGCAGCTCGGCATCGATATCGCCGATGCCGCCGCCGTGGGCGATACCTACAACGATATCCCTATGCTGGAGCGCGTCGGCCACAGCTTTATCGTGGACAATGCCGAGGAGCATATGAACGCGCATGCTAAGTGGCGCATTCCGAGCAACAACGACGGGGGCGTACTGACGCTCATCGACGCCATCTTGGCGGCTCGGTAGCCGTCCCATCGGGCCTGGCCGGGCGGCACGGGTTAACTTTTCGCTCGGTCAGGTCCTGCGCAAGACGAAAGCCACATTAAGTGGCTTTCTTTGCGTGCGGAATCTACGAAAAGTTAACCCGTGCCGCCCGGCCAGGTCCTAGGTTTACTTACCTGCCGCAAAGATGGCATCTTGAGTGTCTAGATACTTTGGCTGAATTTAATTGAACGAAGGACGCTCCTTATTGATGAGGGGCGTCCTTCTGTTTTTGGTTACATTGAAACTGTGGTTGCTTTCCTATTTGGCGTCGGCCCAGGTTATGCCGGTGCTGGCTTCGGCAATGAGGGGTACGCGGAGGTCTACTACGTGCTCCATGACGTCGCGGACCATGGCGGTGAGGCGCTCGACTTCGTCGACGGGGCACTCAAAGTCCAGTTCGTCGTGTACCTGCAGAATCATGTGGGCGGCAAAGCCTTCTTCTTCCAAACGGCGGCTTACGCGGGCCATGGCGATCTTGATGATGTCGGCGGCGGTGCCCTGCATGGGGTGGTTCATGGCCGTGCGCTCACCAAAGCCGCGGAGCTGTGGGTTTTTGGCCTTGAGCTCGGGAATATGGCGTCTGCGGCCATACATGGTCTCGGCATAGCCCGTCTGCTTGGCTCGCGCCACCACATTGTCGAGGAACGTACGCACACCCGGGTAGGCCTCGTAGTAGCGGTCGATCATGTCGCGCGCCTCGGCCATCGAGATGTGCAGCGACTGCGACAGACCGTAGGCCTGCTGACCGTACACGATGCCAAAGTTCACGGCCTTGGCGCGGCTGCGCAGGTCGGGCGTTACCTCGGAAACCGGCACGCCAAACACGCGCGCGGCCGTCTCGGCGTGGAAGTCCTCGCCCTCGTTAAAGGCGCGCACCAGGTGCTCGTCACCCGAGAGATGCGCGAGTAGACGTAGCTCGATCTGCGAGTAGTCCACCGCCAAAAAGACGCTGCCCTCGCCCGCCGAGAACGCCGTCTTGACGGTACGACCCAGCTCAGAGCGCGTCGGAATGTTCTGCAGGTTCGGGTCGCTCGAGGACAGACGTCCCGTTGCGGTAATGGTCTGGTTGTACGTGGTGTGCACGCGACCGTCACCACGGCGCAGCGGGCCCAGCGTGTCCAGATAGGTCGACTTAATCTTGGACTTCTCGCGCCAGTCCAAAATCAGGCGCACGATCTCGTGGTCGCGGGCAAGGTCGCTCAACACCTTGGCGTTGGTCGAATAGTAGCCGCGCTTGGTCTTTTTGAGGCCCTTGGTCGGAAGCCCCATAACATCAAACAGCACGTGCGAGAGCTGCATGGGGCTGCCGATGTTAAAGGTCTCGTCGCCAGCCAGGTCGCGAATGCTGCGCTCAACCTCGGAAATCTGGGTCGCCAGGCCCTCGGACAGACTGTGCAGGCGGTCGGGGTCCACGAGCATGCCCGCGCGCTCCATCTTGGCAAGCACCGGCACGAGCGGCATCTCGATGCCATCGAACACGTTGGCGGCATTCTCACGGGCCATGCACTCGCGCAACGGTGCCACGAGCGCCAGCGTCAAGGCCGCAGTACGGGCGGCAGGCGCAGGAGCGTCCTCGCCGGCACCCTCTGCGCCGCGCGCCGCAGGCAGCGCCATCTGCAGATAGGTATCGGCCAGATACGCCTCATCGAACTCGGAGCGATCGGAATCCAGCAGATAGGCAGCGACCACGGTATCGAAGATACGCGTGGAATCAGCGGACAGCGGGTCCATGAGCTCGGGCTCAGAAGAGTCGACGGGCGAAAGCTCATGCAGCAGCGCCTTCGTATCCGGGCTCGCCACACGGCCTTCCATAAACAGACGCGCGAGCACGCCGGCAATCACGCCGTGGGCGAAGTTGAAGCCCTCAACCTCAGCCGCCGCACCGCTGTCGCCCTCCTCGAGCGCAAACAGGCCCTTGGACGTCGCCAACCACAGCGTGCGCGTCAGCCCAAAGAGCGCGCCCTCTTCCTTGTCATCGTCCACCACGGCGGCGACCCACTCGCCGACATCAATCGCGCGGGAGACCTCATCTGCAACGGCACCAAGCGCGTCAGTATCGCCGGCGGCTGCGCGCAAAACGGCGGGCATCTCAAACGTGCTGACAGTGGCAGCAGCGCCACCCTCGCCGCCGATCAGCGCCAAGAAACGGTTCTGCATGGCGGTGATGCCGAGCGTGCCCAGTGCCGCGGAAACCTCATCGGCGGAAAACGCCGGGAAGGACGTCGCCTCAAAATCGAGCTCAACGGGTGCATCGGTGCGGATGGTTGCGACCTTGCGGCTCAGCAGCGCATCATCGATGTGCGCGCGCAGGTTTTCTCCCATCTTGCCCTTGACCTCGTCGGCGTGTGCGATGACCTCGTCCAGGCTACCGTACTGCGCAATGAGCGCGCTCGCCTTTTTGGGGCCGATGCCCGGCACGCCGGGGATGTTGTCGGACGTGTCGCCCTTCAGACCATAAAAATCGGGCACGAGCGCCGGCGTGATGCCGTGATACAGATCGTCCACGCTCTCGGGCGTCATGATCGCCACGTCGGACAGGCCCTTGCGGGTCGAGACCACGTTAACGTGCTCGGTCACGAGCTGATACATATCGCGATCACCGGTCACCAGCAACATATCACAGCCGGCCTGCTCGCCCAGGCGCGCCATAGTGCCCAAGATGTCATCGCCTTCCCAGCCCTCGGACTGCAAAATTGGCACGTTGAGCGCGGCGAGCAGATCCTTAATCATGGGAAACTGTGCGTGCAGGTCGGGGTCCATGGGCGGGCGCTGAGCCTTGTACTGCGGCAGCATCTCCATGCGCACGCGCGGCTTGCCCTTGTCAAACGCCACGACAACGCCGTCGGGATTAAAGGCGTCAATCATCTTGAGGAACATATTCAAAAAGCCAAAGATCGCGTTGGTGGGACGACCGTCCGGCGCGTTCATGGTGGGCGGCACGGCGTGGAAGGCGCGGTGCATGAGCGAGTTGCCGTCGATGACGGCAAAGGTACGGCGCTTGTCAGACATATTGAATACCTCGCTTTGGGCTGGGCACGGTTTGCTCACACCAGTTTACACGCTCCCCGCCCCACGGCCACCGCACATCAGGCTTCCCTGCCGCCGCGGGCCCGCGCGTGATACGATGGCTCACGGTACATCAACCAGCACGATCGATCCGAAAGGAGCCTGCGTCATGGAGCGTCCCTGCGCATGGAAAAAGTACACGCCACAGCAGATCGAGGAGCTCGAGGAGCTTTGCCGCGGCTATAAGCAGTTTTTGAGCGAGAACAAGACCGAGCGCCTGTGCGTCAAGACCGGTATCAAGATGGCCGAGGAGGCGGGCTACGTCAATCTGGAGACCGTGATTGCCGAGGGCCGCGCGCTCAAGGCCGCCGACAAGGTGTACGCCGCTAATCACGGCAAGGACCTCATGCTCGTCAACCTGGGCACCGCCCCGCTCGAGCAGGGCTTTAACATCCTGGGCGCCCACGTGGACTCGCCGCGCCTGGACCTCAAGCAGAACCCCGCCTTCGAGGCCGGCGACATGGCTTATCTCGACACGCACTACTATGGCGGCGTCAAGAGCTACCACTGGGTCGCTTCCCCGCTCGCACTCGTAGGCGTCATCTGCAAAAAGGACGGCACCACCGTCGACATCAACATCGGTGACAAGGCCGACGACCCGGTCTTTACCATCTCCGACCTGCTGATCCACCTCTCGAGCGAGCAGATGGCCAAGCCCGCCAAGGACGCCGTCGACGCCGAGATCCTCGACGTGATCGTGGGCGGCCGTCCCGTCAAGTTTGACGAGGACGACAAGGACGCCCCCAAGGAGCCCGTCAAGCAGATGTTCCTGGACATCCTCAAGGAGCAGTACGCCGTCGAGGAGGAGGACTTCCTCTCCGCCGAGATTGAGGTCGTGCCCGCCGGCCCGGCCCGCGACATGGGCCTCGACCGCTCCATGATTCTGGGCTATGGCCACGACGACCGTGTCTGCGCCTATCCGTCCATGCTCGCCCAGATCAACGTCGCCAACGTGGAGCGCACGAGCATCACACTCATCGTCGACAAGGAGGAGATCGGTTCCGTGGGTGCCACCGGCATGACGAGCCGCTTCTTCGAGAACACCGTCGCCGAGATCATGACGCTCGCCGGCGAGGATAGCCCGCTGGCCCTGCGCCGTGCACTCGCCCACAGCCGTATGCTCTCCTCTGACGTGTCCGCCGGCTTCGACCCGGGCTACGCCGGCAAGTTCGAAACCAAGAACGCAGCCTTTATGGGTCGCGGCCTGTGCTTTAACAAGTACACGGGCAGCCGCGGCAAGGGCGGCTCTAACGACGCCGACGCCGAGTATGTGGCCCTCATCCGCGACATCATGGACGAGGCCGGCGTGGACTTCCAGACCTGTGAGCTCGGCCGCGTCAACGCGGGCGGCGGTGGCACCATCGCCTACATCATGGCCAAGTACGGCATGAACGTCATCGACTCCGGTGTTGCCGTCCTGTCCATGCACGCCCTGTGGGAGGTCGCCAACAAGGCCGACATCTACGAGGCCTATCGCGGCTACAAGGCCTTCATCGAGCGCGCCTAACCAACCCTTCATCAGTTGCGGTGAAATACGGACTAAACTGGCCCATAAACGGCCAAAACAGACCGTATTCCACCGCAACTTCCTTTTTGGCAGAGGAGAGTCCATGCTGCAGGTCATCATTTCGCCCGCCAAGCAGATGCGTGCGGCCCAAGATGCTTTTGAAGTCCTGGGCATTCCATCTTTTGCGCACGAGACGGCTCGCCTCCACCGCGCACTGCTAGATATCGAGCGGAATGAAGGCAGCGGAGGTCTGCAGGCGCTCTGGAACGTGAGTGACAAACTGCTGGGGCCTTGCCTCAACACCCTGCATGAGTTTGGGCCCATCCTGAAAAACGGCGATCTCGACAATCCCGCACTCGCCCGTCACCTCTCCCCTGCCGTCATGTCCTACCACGGCATTCAATACCAGAGCATGGCGCCCGAGGTGATGGATTCCGCGCAGCTCGCATGGCTGCAAAGCCACCTGTGGATCCTCTCTGGCCTCTACGGGTGCGTTCGCCCCTTTCATGCCGTTGAACCGTATCGGCTGGAGATGGGCGCGAAGCTTGCCGTCGACGATGCCCCAGACCTCTATGCGTTTTGGGGCGACAAGCTCGCACGGGCCATCGCTCCGGCGGGCTCCAACGCTACGATCGTCAACCTCGCGAGCGCGGAATACGCCAAAGCCGTTCTGCCCCGCCTCACCACCGATGCCACGGTCGTCACGTGCCTCTTTGGCGAAGGCATCCGCAACGGCAAGCCCATCCAGCGCTCGACCGCCAGCAAAAAGGCACGCGGCTCCATGGTGCGCTGGATGGCAGAAAACAAGCTCGAGGATGTAAGCGAACTTACCGCATTCAACATCGGCTATCGGCACATCCCCGAGCTTTCAGACAAAAACACCCTGGTTTTCATGAACGCGCAGGCACAATAGGCCCGCCGTTTCCAAACACCCCGTTACTCCGCCAAGCCATCGGCCTTTGCAATCTCGCTCGTCGAGCCATCTTGATAGGTAATCTTAACGTGCTCTACCTCGGACACCGCAACACCCGATGGGGGCTCCAAGCGCCATTCCGTCAGCGCGATATCCATAGTCGTAGGCACATCCCCTTGATCTTTGAGCTCGACCGTCAGCGTTTTGAGCGTCGCATCAAACGTCACGCGTTCGATTTCTTCGCCCGGAATGGATCCGCCACTCAGTTGCAATTGCACAAACTCGTCGCGCGGATACCAATAATCGCCCGGAACGGCGAGCGTATTGGCATTACCGCCAGTACTCCTCATCGTCATAATCGGTAGACTATCATCAGCCTCGAACTCCCATGCAGCGCCGCCGTGACCGCCAAACGTCCAGATACAAAAGGCAATCACCAGCACGGCAAGCACCGCAAAACCAATCGCGACAAGGCCATGGTGCGCACGGCTTTCCTCGGCCGATACATCCCATTGCGTCTCTCGATATAGATGCTTGTCTTCCATGTTCGCCTCCCCACAGGCACGCTCGTTAGGCCAATCGTACCCATTCGAGCTATACTTGAGCCCATTACATAAACGGGGAGCTTGCAGGACAAGACGGCAGGCTGAGACTGGGCGCGCCCGCCCTGACCCGCAAACCTGATATGGGTAATGCCAACGAAGGGAGCCGTGCCAATGAGCACACAGACCGAGCCCAAGCTCGTCACGCAAATCGACTTCGCCCGCGCCGGGCAGATCACGCCGCAGATGAAGGAAGTCGCCGAGCGCGAGCATCGCGACCCCGAGTACATCCGCGAGCGCGTGGCCGACGGCCGCATCGCCATTCCCGCCAACATCGTGCATATCAAAAAGGGCATGCGCGCCTTTGGTGTCGGCGAGGGCCTGTCCACCAAGGTCAACGTCAACCTGGGCATCTCGGGCGACAAGGCCGATGCCGCCGAGGAATGGAAGAAGGTCAAGATCGCCGAGGACTTTGGCGCCGACGCCATCATGGACCTTTCCAACTCGGGCAAAACGCGCCAGTTCCGCCAGCAGCTCATCGACGAGACGCCGCTCATGGTGGGCACCGTCCCCATGTACGACGCCATCGGCTACATGGAAAAGCCGCTGGTCAAGCTGACCAAGGACGACCTGTTCGAGGTCGTGCGCGCGCACGCCGAGGATGGCGTGGACTTTATGACCATCCACTGCGGCATCAACAAGTCGGTCACCAAGACCTTTAAGGAGACCGGCCGCCTCATGAACATCGTAAGCCGCGGCGGCTCGCTGCTGTTTGGCTGGATGGAGGTCACCGGCAACGAAAACCCCTTCTACGAGTACTTTGACGAGCTGCTCGAGATTTGCCACGAGTACGACGTGACGATTTCGCTCGGCGACTCCTGCCGCCCGGGCTGCCTCTACGACTCCAACGATGCCACCGAGACCGCTGAGATGATCGAGCTGGGCAAGCTGTGCAAGCGCGCTTGGGCCGCCGGCGTCCAGGTCATGGTCGAGGGCCCGGGTCACATGGCGCTCGACGAGATCGCCGCCAACATGAAACTGCAGAAGCGCCTGTGCCACAATGCCCCGTTCTATGTGCTGGGGCCGCTGGTGACCGATATCGGCGCGGGTTACGACCACATCACCGCTGCCATCGGCGGCGCCATCTCCGCCAGCTCCGGTGCCGACTTCCTGTGCTACGTGACGCCGGCCGAGCACCTGTGCCTGCCCAACGCCCAGGACGTGCTCGATGGCCTCATGGCCACTAAGATTGCCGCGCACGCCGCCGATATCGCCAAGAAGGTGCCGCACGCCCGCGACATGGACGACAAGATGGGCCAGGCACGCCGCAAGCTCGACTGGGATGCCATGTGGAAGTGTGCTCTCGACCCGGTCACCGGCAAGAAACGCTACGAAGAATCCCCCGCCGCCACCGAGGGCACCTGCACCATGTGTGGCAAGATGTGCGCCGTCCGTACCGTCAACAAGGTGTTCGAGGGCACGACGATCGATCTTGGCATGGAGGATTAACGCGTCACTGGAGCCACAATCGGCAACAAGGTGCTCGTCAATTGTTGACATGTGAACATTTGCTTACATTTGCGTAAAGATTGCATCACCCGCCCGGGATCGGCATACAGCCGGCCCGGGCATCTTTATAATGCAGGCTTAAAGACCCATTTGATTCCGACCGGACAAGGGAGCGAACATGGATCGCAGTAAGGTACCCGCCGTTCTATCCATCGCGGGATCCGATTCCAGCGGCGGTGCCGGCATTCAGGCCGACATCAAGACCATCACGGCGCACCGCCTGTATGCCGAGACGGCCATCACCGCCATCACAGCGCAAAACACACTGGGCGTCACCGCCGTGCAGGATATCTCGCCAGGTATCGTAGCCGCGCAAATTGACGCCGTCTTTGACGATATCCGCCCCAGCGCCGTCAAGATTGGCATGGTCTCCTCTGCCGAGATTATCGAAGTCATCGCAGACCGCTTGAGCGCTTGGAACGCAACGAACGTGGTCGTCGACCCCGTCATGGTCGCCACCTCGGGCGCGCGCTTGATTGCCGAGGATGCCTCCGAGGCACTCACGCGTCGTCTGTTCCCGCTGGCGACCGTCATCACGCCCAATATTCCCGAGGCCATGGCGCTGCTCGATTACGAAGTCGATTCCGAGCGCACGCAGCAAAATGCCGCCATGCTTCTCACCCGCCGCTTTGGATGCGCGTCCCTCGTTAAGGGCGGGCATTTCGTCAATGAGGCCAACGATGTGCTAGCCGAGCCCGCACCGCTCGATGACGAGGGCAACCACCTGGGCGATCCGCTCACCACGTGGTTCCGCCACAAGCGCATCGAGACCGGCAACACGCATGGCACCGGCTGCACGCTCTCGTCCGCCATCGCCTGCGCGCTGGCCCAGGGCATGGATCTTGCCGATGCCGTCAATGCGGGCAAGGCATACCTGACAGGCGCTCTCGCCGCTGGCTTTGACATGGGCAAAGGCTCCGGCCCTGTCAACCACATGTGGCAGTATTAAGATTCGCAGCCCAAAACCGCCGCAAAGGACACCTTTGTGGCGGTTCCTGCATATATCTCGATCTGTAACAGATAGGGATGATTTAGCCGCCCAGATGTTACAGATCGAGACAAACGACCGATATCGACCTAAATAATCTTAATCTGTAACATCTAGCCCGTTTCCGGCCTTGGAACTGTTACAGATCAAGACAAAGCAGCGAAACAAGCCGCCGCAAGGGAAACTTTTGTACCGCTTTGGGTCGCGCTACTCACCGAGCATCTCTTGGAGCTTGGCTGCCACGGCATGTCCCAAGCTCTCGTGGCTTTCGGGCATCATATGCAGATAGTCGATATCGCCCGGCTCGGCAAAGTCGGCGGCATTCAAAAAGTCGCAACCAAACTGCTCAGCCACATGCGCGTAGTACTCACCAAAATGCTCCGAGGCTTCTACGGAATGCTCGTCAAAATCGGTCATATATACGTCGGCGATCTGCGGCTTAATCTTGATAGGCGCCATCAACAGAATCCGTGGGCAGGGCGCGGCATCGGTCCAGGCAAACGCGCGGACGGCGCGAATCAGCGCCATGGCGCCACGGGCGATATCGGAAGCTGTCACGTTAAAGACCGTCTTACAGTCGTTGGTGCCCAGCATGATCACAATGGCGTCCAGCGGCTTATGGGCCTCGAGCAGCATCGGAAGCGCGCGAATGCCGTTGAGGTTAGTGTCCAGATGGCACATGTCGTCGCGTACCGTCGTGCGACCATTTAGACCTTCTTCAATTACATGCCAGCCCTCGCCTAAGTCACGTTGGACCACGCCACACCAGCGCACATCCTGCGCATAGCGCACCGCGGTACCGTCGCGCATGCCCGCCGGATCGTAACCATAGGTGTTGCTGTCACCAAAGCACAGAACGTTTTTCATCGTAAGCTCCCCACTCAATAAAAAGCCGACAGGAGCAGCCTCTCCCGTCGGCTCGGTATATCGCATCACGAGCACCGTTTACAGGTACTTGCGCCAGTCGTCGTCATCCTCGTCATCCTCGGCAGCGGCCTGAGCCTGCTCGGCGGCACGGGCGGCTGCGGTACGGGCGGCAACCTGAGCATAGGACTCCTCGTTGCGCTCGGGGAAGTTTGCCAGCACGTGCTCGAACTTGGCGAAGTCCTCGTCCCAGCGCGTAGAGGGCACGGCAAAGAAGACCTGCTTGACCTTGAAGTCGCCCGACGCGAGCTCCTTGCGGAAGAGCTCGGCCACGGCCTCGGCATCAAAGCCGTTGTTGTCGCAGCCCCAAGCACCCAGCACGAGCTTCTCGCGACCAAGCTCATCGCAGATGGCAAGCACAAAGCGAATGCGGTCGCGCAGGGCATCCAGCAGAGCATCGTCGCTCACGCGATACTCCTGGCGGGCGCGCCTAACGTTGGGCGCGGCGGCCACGATCACGTCGGCGTATGCATGCACGTGGTTGCGGTCGAAGCGCACCGCAGGCACCACCAGGGCGCGGTTACGATAGAGCTCGCAGTTGATGTTGCGGCGACGGTTCTCGCCGTACCACTTACGCTGCTTATCGAGAACGTTGTACAGATACGAATCGGCGCACAGCGTGGCCTCCTGGCCCAGATAACCCTGAATATAGCCACCGCCCGGGTTGGTGAACGAGGCAAAGGCGAGCACGGCCATGTCGCAGAACTGCGCATAGCCACGACCGTTGTCCAGGATGGCCTGCGTGGCGGAGGCATCGAGCACGGTGACCTCAGGCAGAACCGGAGCGGGCTCCTCAGCAGGCGCGGACTCAGCTTCGGCGATTTCCTCGGCAGGCTCCTCGACGGGCTCAGGCGCTGCCTCGGTCTCGGGCGCCGTCTCGGTCTCGGCAGCCTCCGCGCCCTCGACGTCCTCGGCAACCTGTTCTTCGGCGGCCACAGCACTCTGAACCTTGGCCTTCATCGCCGCGACAAAGCCGGCAGGCATACCGTCAAACTTGCGAACACCGGCAAGCGAACGCTCGATATCCTTGGCGCACGCTTCGGACACAGTTGCCACGTGACGCTCGGCGGCCTTGGCACGGGCCTCGCGCTTGGGATTGGGCTGACCCGCTCGGTTGGACCTGCGGTTACGGTTCCTGTTGTCGACGTCTGCCATACATGGCCACCTTTCCTGTCGCTGCCGCTATCGGCTTTTCCCATCCATGATACCCCGCCGCGTACAAAAAAGACGGCCCCGAAGGACCGCCTTTCACATCGTTTTACCGCGTCCGGCAGGAAGCATCGCAATGCCGCGCTTTAATCGCGACGGCCGAGGATGTTCAGAATGCGCAGGAACACGTTGATGATGTCCACGAACAGGTTGGATGCCATGAGCACGGCGTTGGGCAGCGTGGGCGGCACCGTCGTTGCCACATAGGTGTCGTAGCCGATGAAGCCGGCGAACACCACGATCACGATCAGGTCGGTGATGGACTGCGAAACGCCCATGAGCATCAGCACGATCTCGACCAGAATCGTGGCAAGCAGGATGCCAAAACCAATGCCATACACACGCTGGAAGAACTTGGGGAAGGTCACGCCCAGCGCACCAAAGACAAAGGTGATGGCGGCCGTGGCGATAAAGGCGGTGTTAATGGTAGGCAGGTCGTAGTTGGCAAGACCAAACGACGCCGTCAGGCCAAAGGTGCTCGCAAAGACCACGTAGCCCACGAGTGACAGGCCCACGGACTGTTTGCTGGCAGCAGCCGACATCATGACCATGCCGACGATGGTCAAAATAAATGAGCCAAAGACCAGCGGCAAAGCGGCGCCGCTCATCATCATGCGCGCAAACGACATGGTGCTCGTAAAGTAAGCACCGGCGCCCATGGCGCAAAAGCCCAAAAAGATCAGAGCAGACATGACAAGGTTGTACGCGCGCGGCGACATCTCCTTGGCACGGCTTGCGCCGGTCTCGATGGGGCCATTCTGATAGCCCTGGATATCGTTCATAATTTCGTCCTTTCAAAAAGCACCGCGACGGCGCCGTAGCTGACAAGTTTCTTGCCATTGTACCCGAACGCCACGCGTTCTTACCTGCGGCGCTCGCTCTCGAGTGTTCGGTCGAACGCCCACACCCACCAACGCATCAGATGAGTCTGCGAGCCATCCGGTCGCTCGCGTGTCTGCTCTTCCAGATACAGTTCGGTCGCATGTCCGCCAAAACGAACCTTATAAGTCGCCGTACGAATGCCGTGAACCGTCAGGCCAAACCCAGTGGACGAGACAATCTCGTCAATCGTAAAGCAGCGACCGTCAACCCAGCAGACGGTAACCGGCACAACCTGTCCGCCCGCGAGAATGCGAGCCACGACGTCCACATACTGCTTGTGCACGCGCCGAGTTTTGCCGTCTGTCTGTCGATATTCCATGCCTCCTATTATCGAACGCATGTTTGCATATTGTAAAGCGAACAGACTGTGGTTTTGGGGTGTTGGGGCGCGCGCACGTGTCCTCATGGTGTGTTAGCAAAAAGAACACCCACGGTCAACAGGGCTAATAATCATTTTTAGTGCCAAAAAATTCACTGCTCCCATCAGAACTCGGTAAAGAAACCCGCAGGAGGTGATACGATTTATCATGTTTCTGTAACGTGCCTGCAAACTTCGAGAAAGCCCATATATGGACGTAACGTTCTCAACCTTCCTCGGCCAACTTGTGTCGAACCCAGTCCTTGCCGTCACCGTGATCCTCGCGCTCGGCGCCATCTTCGTCAATGGATGGACCGACGCACCCAACGCCATCGCGACCTGCGTCACTACGCGTTGCATGCCCGCCCGCGCCGCTATTCTCATGAGTGCCGCATTCAACTTCCTTGGCGTGCTCATCATGACGCACTTTAACGCGAGCGTCGCCAACACCATCTCCCATATTGTCGACTTTGGCGGAAACAGCACCATGGCGCTCGCCTGTCTGTGCGCGGCGCTGTTCTCCATCGTCGTCTACGGCGCCACAGCGTCGCGTTTTGGCATCCCCACCTCGCAAAGCCACAGCCTTATCGCCGGCCTGACCGGTGCCGCCATCGCCCTCGGCGGTGCGAGCAGCGTCAACGTCCACGAGTGGATGAAGGTCATCTACGGCCTGGCGCTCTCCATCGGTCTGGGCTTTGTCATGGGCTGGGTCCTGTGCAAGCTCGTCTCGATTCTTTTCGCCGCCGCCAACAGGCGACGTGCCAATGTCTTCTTTAAATACGCTCAGATCGCGAGCGCTGCGGCCATGAGCTTTATGCACGGCGCGCAGGATGGACAGAAGTTCATCGGCGTGCTCTTTTTAGGCGTGGCCTTTGCCAGCGGCCAGACGAGCGTCGGCGATGCCGGCATCCCCATCTGGATTATGCTGCTATGCTCGGCCACCATGGGCATCGGCACCAGCGTGGGCGGCGAGCGCATCATCAAGTCCGTTGGCCAGAGCATGGTCAAGCTCGAAAAGTACCAGGGCTTCTCCGCCGACCTGGCGGGCGCCGCGAACCTGCTGCTTGCCACCCTTACCGGCATCCCCGTGTCCTCCACGCACATCAAGACCTGCGCCATCATGGGCGTCGGTGCCGTCAAACGCCTCTCGGCCATCAACTTCGGCGTCGTCAAGGACATGATGTTCACCTGGTTCTTCACCTTCCCCGCCTGCGGACTCATCAGCTTTGTCATGGCCAAGCTGTTCATGATGTTCATCTAGTCAAACCGAACGTCCATCCGGACCGTAACACCTCGCCCACCCGTCTTCGCCTCGAAAGGACCCACTCATGGCAAAGAAACCCGATTCGTTCTACTTTGACAACTACGTCGCCTGCGCCGACCTTGCCGTCCAGGCCGCCGAGCTGCTTACCAAGATTTTCGAGAACTTCGATCCCGCGAAGATTCACGATATGCTCGACAAGATGCACGCGATCGAGCATGCGGCCGACAAGAAGCACCATGAGCTTGAGGACGCCCTGCTCACGGCCTTTATCACCCCGCTTGAGCGCGAGGACCTGGATCTGATGAGCTGCTCGCTCGACACCGTGCTCGACCGTATCGAGGGCGTCGTGCAGCGCGTCTACTTCACCAACATCCAGAGCATCCATCCCGATGCCATCGTGATCGCCCACAAGGTGACCGACGCCTGCCGCGCCATGAAAGACCTGATGGTCGAGCTGCCTAACTACCGCAAGTCCAAAACGCTGCGCGAGCTCGTCATCCAGATCAACACCATCGAGTCCGAGGCCGACGAGCTCTATATCAACGCCATGCGTAACCTGCACGTTAACGGCAAGGACCCGCTCGAGGTCATCGCTTGGCGTGACGTGTACGCCTTCCTGGAGTACTGCGCCGACTGCTGCGAGAATGTGGCCGATGTCGTGGATTCGATTGTCATGAAGAACAGTTAATTGGGGGTACGTGTCCCGGCGGCGAAGGGCCGGCCACGGTTTGCTTTCTCACTCCGGCTGCTTTGCAGAGTCGTTCGAAAGTAAACCGTGGCCGGCCCTTCGCCTTACGTACCACCATTGGGAACTTTGGCTGATAGATTTAGCGCGATGGGGGTTTGGCTGAAGGGACCTTTGGTATCCGTTCGGACACTTTGGCCCTTGATGAGCGTTTGGCTGATTGCTGCTTTGGGTACTCTTTGGGTTACTTTTGGTTTGTTTGATTTTTAATTTTAGGAGGGCTTGTATGTCTTATTTGGATCTGGCTCGTGGTCGGTATTCTTGTCGTTCTTTTGAGGACCGTTCTGTTGAGCAGGCTGTGGTGGATGCCATTGTTGAGGCTGGGCGTATTGCTCCTTCTGCTTGTAATAATCATCCAGCCCGTGTGATGGTGCTGGATACGCCTGAGCTGTTGGAGAAGGCTGCTGCTTGTCAGCCTCGGTTTGCTCGTGATGGGTCTATCTTTGGGGCTCCGCTTGTCTTCCTCATTTGTAGCGTTACCGAAGACGCTTGGGTGCGCCCCTATGACCAGATAAACTCCAGCGCTATCGACACCTCGATTGTTTGCGATCAGATGCTGATGGAAGCCGAGGAGCAGGGTCTAGGAACGTGCTGGGTGTGCCATTTTAAGCCCGAGCTAGCCCGCGAGCAGTTCAACCTGCCCGAGGGTGTCTATCCCTATCACATGCTCGTCTGTGGCTATCCCGCCGACCACATCGCCGATCCCGAGCATCGCGAGGCCCGCACTATTCCCCTCTCCAACTTCCTCCTCAAGTAGTTTTTAGACATACCTTAAAATCTACCTTTTACCACGCGCCCTTCGCCGAGTTCTGTCCTATCGCATGCAGAGCTCGGCGTTTTGTTTCCCAACCCGTATACAGCCACAAAAAAGGAGCCCGCAGGTGCGAGCTCCTCTTAAGGACACTAGATTGTAGCTCTGATGCTAGTCCAGGTCGTCGGCGGCAAAGTTGTCGATCGGGGCGAAGGGATCGGCCACGGGGACAACCGGGTCAGCGACGGGCAGCGGCTCGGCGGGAACAGTCACCGCAGGAGAAGCGGCAGAACCGACCGGCGTGGAGGCCATGAGGTCGGCCGGGAAGGAGTTCTGGGCATCGTCCATGAAGTGCTGGATGAGCTTGAGGTACTCGGCCTTGAACTCCTCGCGGGAAGCCTTGAGACGATCGATTTCCTCGAGCTCGGCCTGCTTCTCGGTCAGAGCCTGGCGGATAACCTCGCGTGCCTTAGCGTCAGCCTCGTTGCGGATACGCTCAGCGTTCTCGTTGGCATCGTTGACGATGGTCTCAGCGGTCTGCTGGGCAGCGATCAGGGCAGCGGAAATCTGGCGCTCCTGAGCGGAGAAGTCAGGGGCGGGAGCAGCCACGGGGGCGGCAGGAACGGCTTGGGCGGTGGCATCCTGAGCCTGGGCAAGCTGAGCCTGCGCATCGGCAAGCTGCTGCTCGGTAGCAGTCAGGCGACCCTTAAGGTCGACGATCTTAGCGAGCATAGCGTCAACCTCGGAGGACAGCGTCTCCAAGAAGACGTCGACCTCGGCGGGATCGTAGCCACGCTTGGCCTCAGAGAAAGTCTGAGCCTGGATGTCTGCAGGGGTAATAGCCATAACAAGTCTCCTTTTTCATCGCCTCGGCGCTACACGCCCGACGTAAGTTACTAAGTCAGTTCTATACGAGTATACCTATAAGAAGCTGCAGAACCAGCCTCTGCACCAACTGCAACGCAATAATCGCAACGACCGGCGAAAAATCGATACCGCCCATCGGCGGGATGAAACGACGGAACAGGTTGAGCCACGGACCGCACACGCTATCGAGCACCGCAGCAATATCCTGAAGCAAACCACCCTGCTTCATGGGAATCCACGTCATAAAGCAGTAGACGACAATGAGCGTGGAATAGAAGTTGAACAGCGTGTTGACCAGCTGGACGATAGTGTAGATGTTGATGGGAATCTCCTCGTCTTGTCTTTACTTAAGGTAGCCGTCGGCACGAAGCTTCTTGAGGTCCGAATCCTTGACCTCGCAGCCGGCGGGCAGCACCATGAACACGCGGTCGCCCACCTCCTTGACCGTAGCACCCAGACCGCAGGCAAAGCCGTAAGAGAAGTCCAAGACGCGCTTGGCAACTTCGGTACGTACGCCCACAAAAATCAGTGCGACAGGCTGCTTGGTGCGAACGCGGCGCACCACGGTCTCCACGTCGTCATAGCTCTCGGGGCGCAGGACATAGGCCGGCAGCTGCGGCGTGGCGTTGATGATATTGCTCGCATAGGCCGAGGCATCGCTCGGTGCAGGCGCGGGTGCAGCGGCGGCACGGGCGCGGGTGTTCTCGGCGTAGCTCGACGGCGTGTCATAGGCACCAGGACGATAACCGCTCGCAACACTGTCCTGCGAGCGCGAAGGCGGGTTATACGTCGTGGCGTGGCGGGAGTCATCGCCGACCAGCTGACCGGAGCGCGTATACACGGCAACTGACTCAGCTTCACCACGGCGCGTCTGACCAAGCAGGCCGTTGCTCGGCTCGTCTTGGGTGTAGAAGCCTTCGCCCGAAGCACCGCTGTAGCCGTTGTTCTGATAGCCATCGTCGTAGCCGTCATCATAGCCGTAGTCGTCGTCCTGGCCATAGCCCTGGTCGTAACCCTGTTGGCCGCCCAGGTGCATCTTATTTTTAATCTCGTCAAGGAAGCCCATGGTTGTGTCCTCTCGCGGTTTAGTGCAGGCGCCCCGATAATCAGTGCGCACTTCAGAGCCTTATTTTACTGCAAACTCCGGGCTAAATACTACCCTGCCCAGGCGAACGAGCGTAGAGCCCTCCTCAAGGGCAGGCTCAAAGTCCTCGCTCATGCCGCAGGAAAGCTCAGGCAGGTTCAAATCGGGATGCGCCGCCTCCAGCTCATCCCTCAGCTCACGAAGCCCCGCAAAGGTGCGGCGTGCCACATCCTTATTCCCCCGGGGCGCCATAGTCATAAGCCCCTGCACGCAAATTCCCTCAAGCTCCGCAAGCTCACCCGCGGCGGCGCGAATCTCATCGGGCGAAAAGCCTCCCTTCGACTCCTCACCACTCACATTGACCTCAATGAGCACACGCTGGGGGCCGGCGAGCTCGCCTGCCTCAATCTTGCGGATAGCACGGCTCGAGATCGCCTGCGCCAGATGCAGCGAACCCACCGAGTGAATCAGCTCGGCTGAGCCCAGCACCGCATTGATCTTATTGGTCTGCAGGTTGCCGATCATATCGAAGCGCACCTCGGGCAGCTCCGGATGCTCCGCCAGACCCGTGAGCTTGCGAACCAGCTCCTGCGGGCGGTTCTCGGCAAAATGGCGATACCCCGCCTGGATGGCAGCAACAGTCTCATCGACACCAACGGTCTTGGACACGGCAATGAGGCGCGCGGCGTCGTGGGGGCGGCCCGCGCGATCGAGCGCCGCATAAAAACGTTCCAGAATCTGCTCGCGGCGAGCGCGCATCAAATCCAAATAGTTATCCATTGCTAATCGCCTCCGCTGACAGCCAAACAAGTAGTCCCATGCTAACGCAAGAGCGCGGCCCCGCATGTGCAGGGCCGCGCTCACTTAGGTATTTACAATCTTTCGACGAACGGGGCTACTTACTCCTCGTCGTCCTCGCCATCGTCCTCGTCCTCAAGATGATCGAGCAGGTAGCGAAGACCCTCGCTGACCTCGTTGGCGGGCACCTTGGCAACGTAGCGCGCGTCGACGGCGGGCCTCATGATAACACCCTCGCCCGAAGGCACGCGCATGCTCTCGAGCTCGTCCTCATCAGTGCGGGCGATATCGCCGGCGTTCATACGCTGACCAGTCAACAGGAAGGTCAGACGGCAAGCGGCATCGATGGAAATCGAAGCGATGCGATCGAGGTAGCGCGAAACCATGATGGCGCGGCGCAGGTCGTCATAGTTGCTGTCGTCGTCCATAAAGTCGCCCGTATCCATACGGTTAAAGGTGCGGAAGAACTTCTCGTAGGCAGCGTGCACTGGCTCGTCCTCGACGGCCAAGTTGCAGATGATGGACATGTCATTGGTGACGAGCGCAGAAAGCGAAGAGCCCAGCACCTGGTAAACAGCTTCGGCCTCGGCCTCAACCGTACCGACGAGCTCCTGGGGCAGCGAGATGTCGGCCTTGACCATGTGACGCGTGGCGCGGCAGATCTGGCGAACCTTATCGGTCATGCGCTGCAGGTTAAAGTCGACGTAGATAATCGTCTGCAGCAAGCGGAAGTCGGAGGCGACCGGCGACTGCGTGGCGATCAGGTTGTAGCACACGGCCTCCAAGTTGGCGCAGCGCGCGTCAATCGAAAGCGTGCGCTTCTTGGTCTTGGTGGCGAGCTTGCGGTCGTCGGTCGCATAGGCCTTAACGGCATCGTGGAGGGCCAGATCGACGGCCTCGTAGATGCTCAGCATCTCGTGGCGGGCCTCGATGAGCTGACGGGAAAACAGTTTACGCATGGTTCACTCCAATCAGTTGGGTGCGGTCATGCCGCCCGCACAGTGAATACGCACCGGACCAGGTCCGATCGGCTTGGGACTAGTCGCACCGATCAGCCAAAGCGGCCGGTGATATAGTCTTCCGTCCGCGAGTCCACCGGGCTGGTGAAGATCGCGTCGGTTTGACCATACTCGATGAGCGTGGCAGGCTCACCGGCAACTTCCTGCAAGAAGAATGCGGTGTAGTCGCTGATACGAGCTGCCTGCTGCATTGAATGCGTGACGATGATGATCGTCATCTCGGGCGCCAGCTCGGCCATCAAATCCTCGACCTTAGAGACGGACGTGGGGTCGATGGCGGAGCAGGGCTCGTCCATCAGGAGGACATCGGGTTGCACCGCAAGCACGCGCGCGATGCACAGACGCTGCTGCTGACCGCCCGAGAGCGCCAAACCATCCTTGTTGAGCTGATTGGATACCTCTTTCCAGAGGTTGGCGCGCTTGAGCGATTCTTCCACGATGTCATCGAGGTCGCTTTTGCTAGTCACGCCCTGCAGACGAGGGCCAAAGGCGACATTCTCGTAGATGGATTTGGGAAACGGGTTGGGCTGCTGAAAAATCATGCCCACGCGGCGACGGAGGTCGACCGGGTCGACGCCCTCGGCATAGATATCGTTGCCGTCGAGCGTCATGGTGCCCTCGACGCGCGTACCCTCGATCAGGTCATTCATGCGGTTGATGCAGCGCAAAAACGTCGACTTGCCGCAGCCCGAAGGGCCAATGAAGGAGGTGATGGCGTTTTTGGCGATGTTGAGGTCGAGCCCCGTCAGCGCATGAAAGTCACCGTACCAAAAGTTGAAATCCTTGGCCGTAATGGCCGCTTGCTCCAGCGTGGGAGCGGACTGATAAACGGACATGGGACTCCTTAACTAGCGACGCTTGCGCGACAGGAAGCGCGCAAACAGGTTGAAGGCCAGAATGATCACCATCAGCAAGAGCGCGGTGCCGTAGGCTGCGTTCATGTTGATGCCGTCGTTGGCAAGCAGGTACAGGTGAACGGTCATGGGGCGGCCGGAATCGAGCGGCGAGATAGGTAGATTGATGGCCTGGCCCATGGTGTAGAGCACCACGGCGGTCTCGCCAATGGCACGGCCGATGGCAAGGACAATGCCCGTGGCAATACGGCCAAAGGCAGAAGGAAGCACGATCTTGGAGACAACCTGCCACTTGGTGGCGCCCAGGCCATACGCGCCCCAACGGATATAGCGCGGAACGGCGCGAATGGCCTCTTCGGTGGTGCGCATGACGATGGGAAGCATCAAGAGCGCAAGCGCCAGAGCGGCCGAGACCATCGAAAGGCCCAGACCCATAGCCTCGACAAACAAGGCGTAGCCAAACAGGCCCATAACGATGGAGGGCACCGAGGCCAAAGCGTCAGCAGCGTAGCGAATGAGCTCGACGATCTTGCCCTGCTTGGCGTACTCGGCCAGATAGACGGCTGCCAGCACAGCGATCGGCGTGCAGATAAGCATGGCGAGCGCCGTCACATAGACGGTCGAGACGATCGTGGGCCAAATACCGCCCTCGGCGTTGACGCCCTGGGGCCAACCGAAGATAAAGTCGAGCGAGATGTGTGGCAGGCCGTTGATGACCACGTAGGCGATGATAGCGACCAGCACCAGCGTGGTGATGTATGCCGCGGCACGGAACACGCCAAGCATGATCTTGTTGGACAGGTCCTTGTTGATGCGGCCCTTCTTGCCGTGGGAAAGGGCACGCTTGATGCGCTCGCGCGACGAGGTCGTATCGACCGTCGTGTCAACGGAATCGGACATAGCCTACCCCCTCTTCTTCTTGGAAATCAGACGGACGATGCCCACCAGCGTGGCGGAAATGATAAACAGGACCACGCCCATGCCGAACAGCGCCGAGCGATGCAGACCCGAGGAATAGCTCATGTCGAGCGCAATCTGGCTCGTGAGCGTCGAGATGGGGCTCGCAATGCTGTCGGGAATAACCGGGGCGTTACCCACGACCATGAGCACGGCCATGGTCTCGCCGATGGCACGGCCCATACCCAGCACGATGGCATCCACGATACCCAGCTTGGCGGCAGGTAACACGACCTTATAGATGGTCTGCCACTTGGTGGCGCCCATGGCATACGATGCCTCGCGAATGCCCATGGGAATGGAATTGAGGGCATCGATGGTGAGCGTGGTGATGGTAGGGACGATCATGATGGCAAGCACGAACCACGCCGTCAGCGCACCAAAACCAAGACCACCGGTCAGCTGCGCGATAAATGGACGGATGATGATCATGCCAAAGAAGCCATAGATGATAGAAGGGATGCCGGCCAACAGGTCAACGGCAGGGCTGATGAGCTTGCGCACGCGCTTGCTGGCGATCTCGACCAGATACACGGCTGTGCCCACGCCTAGGGGCACACCCATGGCGAGCGCACCGACGGTCACCAGACCCGAGCCGGCAAGCAGCGACACGATGCCGTAGTGACCCTCAGAGGGCGCCCACGTAAAGCTAAAGAAGTCCGCCAGACCGATGTCGGTAAAGACGGGCAGCGCCGAGTACGTGGTAAAGACAAAAATCAGGATGACGGTAACGACCGCCAAGAACGCGCAGGCAAAGAAGATCCACTGCAGCGCCTTCTCCTTGATATAGGTACTGCGCGATACGAGCGCCAGCTCGCGCTTCTTGGGCGTCTGAACATTCCGCTCAGTCTGGGAGTTTTCCTGTGCTTCCATGCTACTCACTCCCCTTCTCGTCGTTGGTGACGGGGATAAAGCCCGCCTCGCGAATCTGCTTGTCCATCTTTTCGGACGTCACGTAGTCGATGTAATCCTGCGCCTGCTGCGAAGGCGCACCCTTCACAAAGAAGTAAAGGTCGCGTGAGATGGGATAGCCGCCGCTCGCGACCGTCTTCTCGGACGCCTCAACATGATTGACCGAGACGGCCTTGACCGAGGTCTTGGCGTTGAGGCTATCGACGAAGCCCAGCGAAATGTAGCCAATGGCACCGCGCGAACGAGATACCACGTCGCGCACCTGGCCCGTGCCCGAAAGAACGGCCGAGCGGCGATCGAACGGGGTGCCGTCCATCACGATGGTGCGAAAGGCCTCACGCGTGCCGGACGCCTCATCTCGGTTGATGACCTGAATCCTCAGGTCCTCGCCACCGACTTCTTTCCAGTTGGTGATCTTGCCGGCGTAAATATCGCGGAGCTGCTCGGTCGAGAGGTTATCGACCGGGTTATCGTCGTTCACGATGACCGCGATACCGTCGTGGGCAATGACGATGGGAGTCAGGCCCAAATCCTGTTCGTCGGCATTGAGTCCACGGGAGGAGCTGGCGATATCGGCCGTGCCAGCGCTGACGGCTTCGATGCCAGCGGAAGAACCCAAACCGGAAACGAGCACGTCGATGCCGGTCTCCTCCTTAAAGCCCTCTGCCGCAATCTCGGCGATAGGAAGGCAGGTCGTGGAGCCGGCCACAGTAATGGAAGAGGTAGAAGATCCCGAAGAACAGGCGCACAGCGTAAGCGTAAGCACAGCGGCGCTCAGGACCGATACGATCTTTCTCATAGCATCACGCCGATCGCGGCATGGCGCCCACAGGTGCCGTCCTCGTTACGGTAGGAATAAAAGCGGTCGTTCTGACGCACGGTCGAAAGCTGGGTATCCACGATATTATCCGCGTCGACACCGACATCTACCAGCGCCTCGCAAATGGCAGCGGAAAGATCGAGCATGCGAGAGGTACTCGCATCGATCCAAGAGAACTCGGCGGCAAAGCGATCCATGAGCTCCTGGGAAACCTCGTACTCGTCACCCAGGATATGGGGCCCGATATAGGCGGAAACGTCGCTCGCATCGCAGCCGGCAGCATCGCAAAGCGCCTGGCACGCCTTGGCAGAAATACGTGCAATCGTGCCCTTCCAACCGGAGTGCACCACGGCAAATCCGCTGGGGGCCACCAGCACCACGGGAACGCAGTCGGCAAAGCAGAGCAGCACGGGCACGTCATGGGCCGTACAGACGATGGCGTCGCAGCCCTCGGCAATCTGCTCGCGAACAGCCTCAAGATCGTCGGCGCCGTTCGAAGTCACCGTAACGATATGGTCACCATGTACCTGATTGGGCACGAGCAGATTATGCTCGCACTCAGTGGCGCCCATAGCTTCGAGCGCTCGACGACGATTTTCTTGAACAGCAAAGGGGTCATCGCCTACATGCGAGCCCAGGTTGAGCGAGGAGTACGCATCTTCAGAAACGCCACCGGTGCGCTCGGTAAAGGCAAAGCGGACATCGGATGTCGCGCCCTCCACCAACGTAACTCCATCATGGTCGACACGCGAAACGTTGTCCGCACGTGCTGCCATACTAAAGCCTCCTAATAACACAAGTACCGCGGCGTCGCCGCGCAGTCCGCGTTTATACGGCTGTCATACTTCCTTAAAAGGATACCCGCAGCGGTAGGGACCAAACGTAAAGGGAACGTAAGGAGATTGGAGGCTTTCGTTTACAAACGAGAAACAAAACGGGGTGCATCCGAATGGACACACCCCGTGCAGGTCGTTGAGAAAAACGAACTAGAAGCTACCGCGCTTTAGGAAGTCGGGAAGCTCGAACTGGTCGTTGCCAAAGTTGGGCAGCTCGGTACCACCGACGTTGCGGGTCGGAGCGGCCTGAGCCGGGCTGGCAGCCGGAGCGGTGCGCTGCGGCTCAGCGGAGGCAGCGGCCTTGCTCTGAGACTGCTGAGCAGCAAAAAGCTCATCCTGACGGTTGACGTTGGAGTCGGAGAAGCCTGTAGCGATGACGGTGATACGCACCTGATCGCCCAGGGACTCGTCGACAACGGTACCGAAGATGATGTTGGCCTCGGGGTCGACGGCGTTGGCGACAACGTCGGCGGCGTCGCTGATCTCCTGGATGCCCAGGTCCTTGGAACCGGCGATGGAGAGCAGCACGCGCGTGGCACCATCGATGGAGCTCTCGAGCAGCGGGCTGGAGATGGCCTGCTGGGCAGCGTCGACGGCACGAGTATCCCCAGAAGAGGTACCGATACCCATCATGGCGGTACCGGCCTGCTTCATGATGGTCTTAACATCGGCGAAGTCCAGGTTGATGATACCGGGGACGGTGATGAGGTCGGTGATGCCCTGGGTGCCCTGGGAAAGGACGCCATCGGCAATCGCGAAGGCCTCGAGCATGGTGGTCTTCTTCTCGGCGATGTCGAGCAGCTTATCGTTAGGGATGACGATCATGGTGTCGACGCAATCGGAGAGGGTCTTGATGCCCTCCTCGGCGCTCTTCTTGCGCTTGCGGCCCTCGAAGGTGAAGGGCTTGGTCACGACGGCGACGGTCAGTGCGCCGACCTCGTTCATCGCGATATCGGCAACGATGGGAGCAGCGCCGGTACCGGTGCCACCGCCCTCACCGCAGGTGATAAACACCATGTCGGCGCCAGCAAGCGCCTCGGCAATGTCGTCGCGGGACTCATCGGCAGCCTTGCGGCCAACCTCGGGGTTGGCGCCGGCGCCCAAGCCGCGGGTAAGGTCGGTGCCGATGTGCACCTTGATATCGGCATCAGAGATCGCGAGTGCCTGAGCATCGGTGTTGATGGCAACAAACTCGACGCCGCGGATGCCCTCTTCGATCATTCGATTGACCGCGTTGGTACCGCCGCCGCCGACGCCGACCACCTTAATGACGGCAAGGTAGTTGTTGATCTCTGTCTCGTGCATGTCGGTCCTCCGAACAAAGGTTATAGCCATAGCATGGGTCGACCCCTGCGCACATTAACCTTCAGGTTGAAAGTAAATGCAAAGGTAAACCGTATTATGTTTGCACATTATGAACGTATCAGTCAAATAATTGACCGTGAAAACCAAACAAACCAGATAAACGGCGTGGTATGGCCCCTCAACAAAGCATCAACCAGCGCTACGAGGTCGGAGCATTCCTAAATGTGTAGTTGCCCGGAGAGCGCACATTGATATACGTTACGCCCTCTACCTGCGAAAGCAACTTGGTGACTACGCGTTCCTTCTTGGCGATATCGTCCGAATCGCCCAGCGACACCTCAATGCCGTTATTGAGGTTTGCCGAGATGGCTTCGACCGAAGGCGTGGAAATATCCTTGACTTGTCCCAAGAACTCGCTCGAAAAACCACGCACATAATCCAGGCCGGCCTTAACGGCTTTGGAGTTAACCGCCTGGCCGGAAACCGGAGCGACATCCGCCGAGACATCAGTCAACAACACCGCGCCATAATGCTTGGCGAGCGCCAGCGCGGCATCGATTCCGGTCAAGGTATTTGAGCCCTGCCCTGTCGTGATGACGTTGCCCTGGTCGTCCACTTCGACCGACGTCGACAGCGGGGCGATCCAGGTGTCATCGTCTCCGATAGCCCAGGCAAGGTCGTCGGAGCTGATATACGCAATGGCGATAACTTTACGCTCCGTCGGCGTGATGATAAGCGTATGGGGAAACTGGCGCTGGACATCCACGCCCGAAACCCACGGGTTCTGCTTGAGATCCTCGGTAATCTGGTCGGGATCGACGTTAAAAAGCGACGTTCCCTCGGGCAAGTCGATCAGCTGGATAGCATCGTGCTTCGTCACATGCTCGCTGCCTTGAATCTGAATATCAGTGGCAGTAAACAGTCCAGAGTTGATCACCACGATGGCAACGACGACGAGCACGGCCAAGACGGCCAGAACGCCGCCCACGATTTTGCCTTTGCCTTTAACGACAGAAGCGGCGTCTGATGTTTTATTTGCCATCGCTCCAAGTGAAGATAACGGGTTGAAACCTTTTTTACTCGAAGGCTTCTTGGCGGTAGCCGGCACCGATGTCAGCGAGCGCGGTTTCGATGCGCCCAGCGTGCGACCTGGACGCGCCGCTTTAGTTCCCGTCGAGGGCTTGGGAGCTGCCATGGGACGGGCAGGCTTGGCGCCCATAACAGGCTTTGACGTCACCGAGGGACGCGAGGACTTTTTTGCGGCCGGACGATTACCGAGCTGCGAGCCGACGACCGGACGACTGGTCTGTCGAGCATGCCCGACAGACTTAGAGTGCGCGACGGTATTGCGTTGAGGTTTGGCAGGCGCGCCGGAACGCCCTCCGGCGCGGCGGAAGGTGGGTTTCGATGCTCTAGAAGCCGAGGAATTTAACTTCCGGTCTGAGCTCGATGCCATACGCCTCCCTCACCTTTCCGTGCACATGTCTAATAACCGCGGCAACGTCATCGGCCGAGGCAGTTCCGTTATTAACGATAAAATTAGCGTGAACGGGCGAAACTTCCGCGCCGCCAATCGAAAAACCCTTTAATCCACAATCCTCGATAAGCTTGCCCACACTCGCATCGGGCGGGTTGCGAAAGACAGACCCGCAGGATGCGCGACCCATGGGCTGCGTACGCTTGCGCCTTGTAAGGTACCGCTCCATGCGCTCGCGAATGTCGGCCTTGGGCGCCGGTTTAAGCTTGAGCACGCACTCGAGGATGATCTCATTGCGGGGAAGGCTACATTCGCGGTAGCCCCAAGTGATCTCGGACCCCGCATAATGCTTGATACCGGATGCCGGGTCAAACGTTACGACATCCTCAACCAGCGAGCCAATCCACTCGGTCCGTGTGCCGGCATTCATAGATATCGCACCGCCGACCGAACCAGGAATGCCAACGGCAAACTCAAGGCCCGAGAGGCTACGCGACAGGGCATCGTTGACCAGGCGCGCAAACATCACGCCCGCACCGACCGTCAGCATACAACCGTCATCGGCAACAACCGTGCGCTGAAACTCACGTCCGAGCGAAATGACGGCACCGCGATAACCGCCATCGGCAACCAGCAGATTGGAGCCCTTGCCGATGATGACCCACGGCACCTGCTCGCGATCGAGCACCGCCACGGCGCGGCGGAGGGCATGATAGCTATGGCACGTCACAAAGAGGTCGGCCTTGCCGCCGATACGATAGCTCGTATGACGCGCAAGGCGCTCGTCCTCGATCACATCCGTGTCGATCATGCCCGAGAGCGCCATGACGGCGTTAAACAGACCCATTAGACTTAAGCGTCTTTCTTGGCAGTCAGATACTCGATAAACTCGGGACCGACGGTCGTAACGTCGCCGGCACCCATGGTGAGCAGCAGGTCGCCCTCGCCCACCATCTGCTCGAGCTCCTGATTGAGCTCAAGACGGCTGGAGCAGTACACGACCTCCTTGCCAGGATGCTTGGCGCGCACGGTATCGGCGAGCATCTTAGAGGTGACACCCGGAATGGGCATCTCGCCAGCCGAGAACACATCAATCAGCAGCAGTTTATCGGCATTGGCAAATGCATCGGCAAAGTCGTCGCACAGGGCCTGCAGGCGCGAATAGCGGTGCGGCTGGAACACGACATCGACGTGCTTGTAGCCCAGCGAGGAAGCGGCAGCAAGCGTCGCCTTGATCTCGGTGGGGTGATGGCCGTAATCATCGACCACGGTGATGCCATCGATATCGCCCACGTGGGTAAAGCGACGGCGGACGCCCTCAAAGCTCGAGAGCGCCTTGGCGGCGGCGTCGATGTCAAGGCCCAGGACATGGGCGACGGTGAGCACCGCCGTGGCGTTGAGCATGTTGTGGCGACCGGGATTGCTCTTGATCTCCACAGCGCGCTCAGTGCCGTCCTCAAAGCGAACGATAAAGTCACTCTGGATGCCCTTGACATCCGGGTGCATGCAGACGATGTCGTTGCTCTCGGCAAAGCCGTAGGAAAGCACGTGACGGCCCGTCGACTTGGCGAGCTCGACCAGATGCGGGTCCTCACCGCAGACGATGACGGTGCCGTCCTCGCCCACCAGGCTCATGAATTTGGCGAAAGTTGCCTCGATCTCCTCGATACCCGAGTAGTGATCGAGGTGGTCGGCCTCGACGTTGGTCACAATGACTACGTTGGGGTTCAGGAACAGGAAGGAGCTGTCGGACTCGTCGGCCTCGGCGACAAAGTAGTCGCCCGAGCCGTTCTTGCCGTTCGTGTCATAGCCCTCGACGATGCCACCGATCAGGAAGCTCGGATCCAGACCCATGCGGTCGAGCATGGTGGCACACATCGAAGACGTGGTGGTCTTGCCATGCGTGCCGGCAACAGCGACGGTGGTGTAGCCGTGACCCAAAGCAGAGAGCATCTTGGCACGGGGCCACACGGGAATACCAAGCTCGCGAGCGCGCACGAGTTCAGGGTTGGACTCCGGAATAGCGGTGGAGACAACAACCACGTCGGGCTTGACCTCGTCGATCGTGGCGGCCTCATGGCCCACATGCACCTTCACACCAGCGCGGGTAAGCTGGCGGATATAACGTGACGTCTTAAGGTCGGAGCCGGTAACGGCATAACCGCGCTCGTGCAGAACGAGGGCGATGCCGCTCATGCCGGCGCCGCCGATACCGATAAAGTGGGCGCTCTTAAACTCGGGCGCGGAGGTTGCAGTCTGGGAATCAGCCATGTGCTCGTGTACTCCTTGCGTAAACACTGCCTGTAACCCGTTAACTGTACCGCACCTACCGCATCAGCGCGAGGGCGACCGAAGATATCCCGTCTAACTAACGCAAACCCTCTACTGCATCCGCCAGAAGAGCGGCGGCTCTATCCTGAGCCAGACCACGCGCCGCCTGACGCATGGCGTCGCGCGCCGCCGCGTCATCGACCAGGTGCAGCAGCTCATCGGCAAAGGCAGAACCGTCGATATCGGCATCGGCGCAGAGCACGCCGGCCCCGGCGTCGACCAGATAACGGGCATTGGTGGTTTGGTGGTCGGCCGTCGCATGCGGGTACGGCACGAGCACCGAAGGCACGGCGAGCGCAGCGATCTCGGCCACGCTCGATGCTCCCGAACGCGATAGCACCAAATCGGCAGCAGCCAGCATGTCGCCCATGTTGTCGATGTAAGGCTGGACGCGGTAACGCTTCGCCTCCTCGAGCGTCAGCGCCAAAGCGCGCTCGGTCTCCTCAAAGCCGTCGGCACCCGTCGAATGCAACACATAGAGGTTCTTGCGCGAAAGCAGCTCGTTTTTGAGCGAAGCCACGCGCTCGTTGAGGTGCTGGGCGCCGAGTGAACCGCCAAAGACGAGCAGCAGCGTAGCGTCCTCGGGAACGCCAAGTGCCTTGCGGCCGCGAGCGCGATCGCCCTCGATCACCGAGCGACGTACGGGGTTGCCGGTCATGAGCACGTGGTCAGGGTCACCTTCGCGCTCAAAGACCGAACGCGCTGCCGGCACCGAGATGCACACGCGGGCGGCGTGGGAGTTCATCATCTTGTTGGCCAGGCCCGGAACAGAGTTCTGCTCATGCAGCAGATACGGAACGCCTGCGCCCTTGCACCACCCCAGCAGCGGAACCTCGACATAGGCACCAAAACCGATGGCGGCATCGGGCTTGCCGACCTTTGAGAAATGACTGGTGAGCGCACGCTTGGCCTTATTGACACGCCACAGCGAGGTCAGCGCCGTCCAAGGACGGGAGCGGTCGAAGCCCGTGACCGTAATGGGCACAAAATCAAACCCAGCCTCGGGGACCAAACGACCCTCGAGCTTGCGCGACTGGCCCACGAACACAACGTGGTGGCCACGGTCACGCAGTTCTTCGGCCAAGGCGAGCGCGGGGTTGATGTGTCCTGCCGTGCCGCCGGCTGCAATAGCAACGGTCATCTTATCGGTCATGGTAGTCCCTTCGTACACGCGGTCCCTGGTCGTCGGTGCGTAGACGCGCCGACGGGTCCGAGTTCAAATCGATTCGATTATATCCGCCGCCCGCGCTGCGAGGGCTGGGGCGCTGAGGACGACCTTGCGGAGCCGTCCGCGGACGTGGACGAGCTGCCGGCTCGGATGTAGAACCATCCAGAACGGTAAAGCCGCTACGCGAAGGTCGTTCACCGCGCACATGGGCTACGCCGGCGGTACTCTCATCCATAACGGCAAAGCTCTCGCGGCGACGGTCGTACTCATCGCGACGGGCGCTCTCGTACGAAACGCGCAGGATCAGACCGGCAAGCATAAGCGACACAATAATCGATGAACCGCCGTAGCTAATAAACGGCAACGGTTTGCCCGTCATGGGAAACACGTTGAGGATGCCCAACGCGTTAATCAAAAACTGCACCGCGAGAATGACCGCGGAGCCAGACGCCATAAGCGCGCCCCGACGATCGGTCGCCTGCTCGGCAATGCGAAACGCCGAGTAGATCAGCATCGCAAACACCAAGAAGAACAGCACGGTTCCGACAAAGCCGACTTCCTCGCCAATGATGGCCAGGATGTAGTCATTGTGCGCCTCGGGCAGATACGAGTACTTCATGGTTGAGTTGCCGATGCCACGGCCGAACAGACCGCCCGAGGCAAAGGCCATGATGGCAAGCGTGGCCTGATAGCCGTCACCATACTCGTCGGCCCAAGGGTTCAAGGCAACCTGAATACGCACCATACGGTACGGCTCTGCGACAAGTGCAATCACGATCACGAGAATGCCGAAGATTAGCACGCCGATGATAAATCTGGGGTCGAGACCCGCAAACAACGCCATGCACATGAGGGTCAACAGGATGATCAGGACGGTACCGAAATCGGGCTGGATAAAGATCAGAAAGAGCGAAATGCCCAGGTAGATGCCCATCTTGCGAAGGAATTCGTTGATGTTGCCACCGGGCGAAAAGAAGCGATCAAGCATGATGGCCGAATACGCAATGGCAAATGGCTTCAAAAACTCAGAAGGCTGGAACTGAATACCGGCGATGTTGAGCCAGCGCGTGGCGCCACGGCTGCCGCTGCCCACCAAGAACACCAGAAGCAGTAGCCCTATCATGCCGATGAGGAAGATCCTGAGCACATCCTCCCCAAACCAGCTGTCCGGCAAAACGCGCACGATGGCAATCAGCGCTAGAACACCGACCACGGCAAACGCGGCCTGTCGACCCAAAAAAAACGTCGCCGAGCCATTCTCGTGCAGCGCCTCGACCGAAGACGCCGAGTACACCATCAGCAGGCCAAAGCACACCAAGGTAAACAAGCAGGCCATGAATATCAAACGGGGGCGCATGATACGGGCGGGAACGCCGGCAATATAGCGTTCGCTAAACGACTGCCCGCCGCGGCCGGAACGCGGTGTTATGCGCCGCGAGGAAGCACGGTCCGAGTCGGGCCTCCTCATACCTTGTCGGGGGCTCTCCTCTCTCACCGCAACCCCTATTCCATTTGTGATTTCGCTGCAGCGGCAAGCTGGGCCACGTAGTCCTTAAACACGCGGCCGCGCTCCTCATAGCCCGAGAACTCATCGAACGAAGAGCAGGCAGGAGAAAGTAAGATCACGTCACCACGGCTCGACAGCGAACGGGCGACGTCCACGGCGTCGCGTAGGTCATCCGCCTGGGCGATATCCACATCGCCATCGACATCGGCCTCGTCCATAGCGGCGGTGAAGCGCTCGCGTGCATCGCCAAAGCAGACGACCGAGCGTACGTTATCCATAACGACGCGCGCGAAGTCCGTGAGCGGCGTGCCCTTATCGTGGCCGCCGAGCAGCAAGATCACATCGTCATCGGGAAATGCCGTCAGTGCCTTCTCGACCGCATCGGTGTTGGTCGCCTTGGAATCGTTGACGTAGCGCACGCCGTCAATCTCGCCACACGGCTCCACGCGGTGCTCGAGCGGCTGGAACGAGGCCAGACCGCGGCAGACGCCATCGACATCGGCACCGACTGCCAGGGCAGCCGTGGCGGCACATAAGGCATTGATGACATTGTGATGGCCCGAGATCTTGAGCTCGGATGCAGCGATGAGCGGGGTCTCGACGCCCTTCAGGCGCACGACCATCTTGCCGTCGCGCACAAAGGCGGCATCCTCGCCCTCGGGCTCGTCAAAAGCGACCTTGCAGATGCGACGACCCGGCGTGTAGATGTACTCATCGAACTCGTGAATGCCGGCGTCTTCGACGTCGACAACCGCCAGATCGTCATCGACCATATTGTCAAACAGTTTGACCTTGGCAAGCGCGTAGTTCTTATGGCTCTTATGCCAGCCCAAGTGGTCGGGAGTGATGTTGAGCAGCACCGCCACGCGCGGGTGGAGCTCGGTGGTCGTAGCGATCTGATAGCTCGAGAGCTCAGCCACAAACCACTCGTTGTGGGCTCGGCCGTCAATCTCGTTGACCGGCGGCTCGCCGATGTTGCCGACAGCAACGCTGGCCTCGCCGGCAGCCTTGAGCAGATAATCAGTCAGCGACGTGGTGGTCGTTTTGCCGTTGGTGCCCGTGATGGCAATCCAGTTATCGGGCGACAGGCGATAGGCAAACTCGGGCTCACCCATAATCTGGGCGGCATGCTCGCGCCCGGCCTTAAAGAAGCCCGAGAACTCCGAGATGCCCGGGCACGTCACGCATACGTCATAGGCGCCCTCGACCTGTTCGGTCCCATAGACAAACGACGCACCAGCAGCCTCGAGCGCACGCGTGGCGTCATTGGGCTCAGAGGTGCCGCCGCCATACACGGTAACGGCACTTACGCGCTCGGGATGTGCCAGCGCCCAGCGGGCGACATCGAGACCGGATTTGCCCTGACCCAAAACGAGCAGGCTAAAGACATCAGCAAGAGGCATGAAAGACCACTATCCCAACTGGAAGAACAAAGCAAGGCCAACGGCACCAAAGGCCGCAGCGATAATCCAAAAACGGATGACGACCTTGGTCTCGGCCCAGCCCTTCTTTTCGAAATGATGATGGATGGGCGCCATAAGGAAGACACGCTTGTGCGTAAAGTGGAAGTAGACAACCTGAATCATGACCGACAGGGTCTCAACGATAAACAGGCCGCCGATGATGAGGGAGACGACCTCGGTGTTGGTCATGATGGACGTGCAGGCAAACGCGGCGCCCAGGGCAAGCGAGCCGGTATCGCCCATAAAGATGCTCGCCGGATAGCAGTTGAACCACAGAAAGCCCAAGCAGGCACCGGCACACGCGGTGCAAAAGATGGACAGGTTCACGTCTCCGTGCAAAAACGCCATGGCAGCCATGGCGAGCATGGCGATCATGGAGGTGCCACCAGCAAGACCGTCAAGGCCATCGGTCAGGTTCACGGCATTAGAAAGACCGGCAATCATCAGCCAGCAAAAGACAATATAGAGCCACGGGAACGAATAGCCGCAGATGGTAGTCGAAAGCACGCCAAGGTCGATCGTCAACCCACCGGGAAAACGAATCTCGGGGGCGACGCCGCACCAGTTGACGGCAAGTACCGTAAAGGTGACACAGATAATGGTGAGGCCGATCATCTTGGCATGAGGCGTCAGGCCGAGCGAGCGCCCATGCGTAACGGAGGTCAGGTCGTCGATCAGGCCCAGCACGCCGGTTGCCAGCGTGGCGAGGAGCACGAGCACGAGCTCGGTGGTGAGCTTGCCCATCAGCAGGCAGGTCAGCGAGATCGCGACGAGGATGACAACACCACCCATGGTGGGCGTTCCCTGCTTAACCAAATGACGCTTGGGGCCGTCGGCACGAACCTGCTGGCCGATACCCTCGACCTTGAGTAGCTTGATCCACCACGGCATGAGCAGCAGCGCAATGGCAGCGGCGATGCCAAGCCCCAAAAAAGCCTGATACGTTGGATACGAGGGATTGCCGAACATGGGCTAGCACACACCTTCCACAAAGCGGTCGAGCTCAACAAAGCGGGAACCCTTGACCAGTACAACATCATGTTTTTCAAGCGCGCCGCCCATGCGGTCGAGCACCTGCTGATAATCGGAGAACACCTGGATGCGGTCCTCGTCCATGCCCATCATGCGCGCGGCATCGGCCATAAGCTGGGCCAGCTCGCCGCCGACGCACGCCAGCATGTCGAGCTTCTTGGCGGCGGCATAGGCGCCCACGAGTTCATGCATGCGAGGAGCCTCATCGCCCATCTCGCCCATCTCGCCCAAGATCGCCATGCGAGACCCCGTGCAGGAAAGCGAACACAGTAGATCGAGGCCAGCAGCCATGGATTCGGCGCTGGCGTTATAGGAATCGTCAATGACGCGGGCACCGCTCTTGGCGCGTTTGATCTCCTGGCGGTGACCGGTGATCGTGAGGCCCCTAAAGGCAGCATCGATCTGCTCGGGCGTCACGCCCAGGCGATAGGCAACCGCGGCGGCCTTAACGGCATTCGGAACGGACTGCACGCCGGGGATGGCAAGCATGGTATCGATTGTCTCGCCCTGACCAAAATCGAGAGTAAAGACCGGACGGCCCTCGTCATCAGCTCGAACGTCGCGGGCACGGACCTCATCATCGTCCGAGACGCCTGCCAGCATCACATCGATACCAGCAGGCTGGGCGAACGTATCGCGAATGAACGGCGTAAAGTCGTCCTCACCGCCCAAAACCAGCAGCGGCAAGAAGTCGCCGGCGGCGCACATACCCTGGACAATCTCGGCCTTAGCGCGGGCGATGTTCTCGCGGCTGCCCAAAATGCCGATGTGAGAGGTGCCGATCTTGCTCACGATGGCAAGGTTGGGATTGGCGGACTGGGACAGGCGCTCAATCTCGTGGAAATGGTTCATGCCCATCTCGAGCACCAGGACCTCGGTATCGGCCGGAGCGGAAAGCACCGTGAGCGGCATGCCGATCAGGTTATTGAAATTGCCCTTGGTGGCCCAGACGCGATAGCGCTTGGCGAGCACAGCGGCGAGCACGTCCTTGGTCGTCGTCTTGCCGATGGAACCGGTAATACCAACGACCAGGCAGCCAAGCTCCAGGCGGTACGCGTGCGCCAAACGCAGCAGAAACTCCTCGGGATCATCGGTCAGCAAGATGGCACAGCCCCTGTCCTGCGCCAGCAAGACCAGCTCGGCCTCGGGCTCACGCGTCATCACGACGGCGCCGGCACCCGACTGGACGGCACGGGAAGCAAAATCATTGCCGTCGACGTTTTCACCGGGAAAGGCGACGAAAATCGTCCCTTCCTCGACCTGGCGCGAGTCGATAACGCACCCGCGGCATACCCGATCGGCTTCTCCCGTCACGGTTCGGGCCCCTGTTGCGGCCGCGAGGTTGTTGACGGCGATCTCTATCATTGCAGCTCCCCTGTAAACCTAATAATGCTATCGGCGTATTGTATCCCAGCGCCGCGCATGCGTGGTGCAGGGCATGTGAACACCCCTCATATGGGACAACAAACCACGCCCCAAAGATTGTAACCCCCTACCTCGTGTGCGGGATACCCAACACGTCGAGCGCGTTGGCCATAATGGACTGGAACGGCACCGCAGCGGCATCTGAGCCGCTCGGCGTTCCGTCGAGCGTGATATAGCACAGCACCTTGGGCGATTGTGCCGGCGCAAAGCCCATAAAGGACGACATGTAGTTCTCCTTAAGGTAGCCGCCGTTCTCGTCGGCTCGTTCGGCCGTACCGGTCTTGCCCGCCACGTCATAGCCGTCAACTGCGCCGCCAACGCCCGTGCCTTCGGACACGACCGTCTGCATGCACGATGTCACCTGGGATGCGGCGTCCTCCGAAATCGCACGCTCGCCTTCGCCCCAGTCCTTCTCGTCGCCTTTGCTGGACTTATAGAAGTGCGGGGTCATCATCACGCCGCCGTTGGCGATGCCGCCCACGGCACGTGCGATCTCAATCGGAGAGACAGACAGCGCCTGTCCAAAGCTCATCGAGCCCAGCGTGGCGCCGTCATACTGGTCACGCTCCTTGACGATGCCCAGGCTCTCGCCCGGAAAATCGACACCGGAGCTGTGACCTATGCCCCACTTGTCCACATAGGCGGCAAAGTCGTCGGCACCGATCTTGCGCCCCACCAGGACAAAGCCCACGTTGGACGAACGGCGCATCATCTCGCGCACATCCATGGTCATGGAATAATCGCGCTTGTCGGCATCGGTGACGGTATCGTCGCCCACCTTGATGCTCGCCGGTACCTCAAACGACGTACTCGATCGCACTACGCCCAAGTCGAAGCCGGCGCCCGCCACGAGCGTCTTAAAGACCGAGCCGGGCTCGTAGGCGTCGGTGACCAGGCGCAAGTTCATATCCTCGGTCTTGGCGTTCTCCAGATCGGTCTGGTCGTAGGTCGGGTACGAGCAGGCGGCGAGAATTTCACCAGTCGTGGGGTCGGTGACCAAAGCCGAGCCGTTCTTGGCCTTAGTCTTCTCAACTGCCTCTGCCAGGGCATCCTCGGCCGCACGCTGGATATTGACGTCGAGCGTCGTCACGATGTCAACGCCGTCGACCGCAGCCACCTTTTTATAGGCACCGCCCGCGATATAGCTGCCGTCCCTCGCGCGCTCGCGCACGAGAGAACCGTTCGTGCCGGTCAGAAGCTTGTTGTATTGCTTTTCGAGACCCGTCAAGCCGTCGTTGTCTACATTCACTACACCCAGCACCTGCGATGCCAGATTGCCGTATGGATATACGCGCTTCATGGCCTGCTCAAAAAGCACGCCGGGCAGGTTCTTCTTCTCCAGCGCCGCAGCATCGTCTTCGTCCACCTGGCGCTTGATATACACCCAGGTGCCATCGGACTCGACGAGCTTGCGGCAGGTCTTTTTATCGATTCCAGTTGCCTTGACCAGCGCCGACACCGTCTTGTCAACATCCTCGACAAGCTGCGGGTTCACGGCGATATTGCGACATTCGACCGACGACGCCAGCACGTTACCGTTGCGGTCGTAGATGGTGCCACGTTTGGCATAGAGGGTCTGCGCAAGCAGGCGACGCGCATCGGCACGCTCGCGCAGTTTATCGGCTTCGACAATTTGATAGTCGGCAAGGCGAAAGACGCCCAAGCCCAAGCCAAACCCAATGAATCCCATGACGGCTTTGCGGCGAGGCAGAGGCGTGCCTGTGAGCCATTCGGTCGACGAGCTCTTGCGCGACCTGGTGTTATGCACTTGAGGGCCGCCCGAGCCGCGAAGTCGCGACGCCGGGTCGTTGCCACGGGACCGCCCGGCGTTGTAAGATTGCCGACCCGTTCCTTGATAACCAGAACGTCCCCGCGACGAGGGACGTCCAGAACCGCGGCCCCCATCGGAACCGCGGCGATAGTCATTTGTCATACTCAGCTACCGTCTTGCTATTGAGCGGTCGCGGTCGCGTTGGCGCCCGCGGCTGCATCCTGCGTAAAGTCAAGTGTAACGCTCTCGCTGGGCTCCACCATGCCATAAGCGCCCGCAAGGTCGCGAATGCGCGTGTCGGCGCCATAGACCGAATGCATGACCTCCAGGTCGGAGCTCTCATCGGTCGCCTTTTCGAGCGCGTTGGTAAGCTCGGCGTTGCTGTTGAGCACCTGGGCCGTAACGCCGGCGAGCGCCACGCGGGCGACGCCGATCGTCATGAAGATAGCCGCAATGATGCAAAACGTTTTAAGAACGCTCATGAAAACCGGGCTTACCGCCTGGTTTGCCTGACGGCCCGCGCCCGTGTAGACATCAAAGCGCGGCGTGCGCTGCTCACGGGGAGCAACGGGGGCCTGCGGCGTCTCACGATAGGCGGGCATGGCGTTCATATCATAGGCGAGTGCTGCGCTTGAAGTGTTGTAGCCCATGATATGCCGCCTCCCATCCCGAGTACGTTGGTAGTGTGTTTAAGCTTCGTTTATGGTGCGAGCGGGAGGTCCAATATCGCGCGGTCGCGCCTACAGACGCTGCGCCACGCGGATTTTGGCTGATCTCGCCCGAGGGTTGCGCTCAACCTCATCAGGCTGGGCAACCAGGGGTTTGCGGGTGATGACCTTGAGTATCGGCACGTTGCCGCACACGCACACCGGAATCTCCGGCGGACACGTGCACCCCTGGCTCATCTCCTTAAAGTGGTTCTTTACGATACGGTCCTCGAGCGAGTGATACGAGATGACGCAGATACGTCCGCCCGGGTTGAGCCACCTGGTGGCGGCATCAAGCCCTCGTTCGAGCACATCGAGCTCGTGATTGACCTCGATGCGAATGGCCTGGAAACTTTTCTTGGCCGGGTGTCCGCCATGCCGACGAGCGGCAGCCGGGATACCCGCCTTGATGATCTCGACAAATTGGCCGGTGGTTTCGATCGGTTCTTGCTCGCGGCGGCGCACGATCTCGCGCGCGATCTGCGAGGCGAACTTCTCTTCGCCGTAGACGCGTAGAATCCGGGCGAGGTCGTGTTCGTTATAGGTGTTGATGACCTCAGCTGCGTTTAAGGTGTTATTACCCGGATCCATCCGCATGTCCAATGGGGCGTCCTCGTTATACGAAAAGCCCCTGCCAGGGATATCGAGTTGCGGTGACGAAACGCCCAAATCGAACAGGAAGCCATCGACCCCGGGCACCTCGGCCGAGCAAAGCAGCTCGTCCAAGTCGCCGAAGTTGCCCTTCAGCAGCTGGTGCGGAACGCCGGGAACCTCGCGGTCCAGACGGGCGCCAGCGGCCTCGAGGGCCATGTCGTCCTGATCGACGCCGAGCAAAAGACCCGTCTCCCCCACCTGCGCGGCCATCTTTACCGAATGGCCGGCACCGCCAAGGGTGCAATCGCAGACGACGGAGCCGCTCTTTAGCTGCAGCGACTCAAGCACTTCGCCGAGCATGACAGGTTCATGCCGATATTCTTGTGTCAAGATCCCACGCTCCATCCGTTACCCGTGCCTTGCCCTTACGAGAAGAAGAGGTCCAGCAGGGCCTCATCGTCATCGTCCTCATCGGCCGCGGCGCGATCCCAAACCTCAAGGTGGTCGTAGTTGCCCACAACCGTGACCTCGCGGTCGAGGTTCGCCTGCTTGCGGAGAGACTCGGAAAGACCGATACGACCGGCGCTGTCCACATCCATCGACGTGGTGCGCTTGTTGATCGCCCTCATGAGCTTCTGGTCGTTAATGTCACGCGGGTTAAAACCCTCGTGGCCCTCACGACCCGCGAAGAGTCCTTCGACCCACTTATCGAAGGCCTCGGCAGAGAACACGTACAGAGCATCGACATCCAGGGCTTTGAACACGCGAACGTGCTCTCCAAGCTCCTCGCGAAGGGGTGCAGGCAGGGACAGACGACCTTTTGCATCGAGATTGCGCTCGTATGCACCAGTCATTCCCATGTGCGCCCTCCCCTCGGTTACTCAGATGGCACGTACGCGGGGAACCACCCCGCCTGTCGACGTCATCAATAATATGGGGAACTGCCCCATTTTTCAACACCTTTCCCCACCCCTTCCCCCACCCCTCCCCACCATTCCACCCCCAATATGTTGTAAAACACCCCCGAGCATATGTTCGAAAACACAATATGTTGTGTTTGCAGCAAAGGCGGGATGCCACCTGTAGAACCACGCTCGCGAACCTCAACCTTCAAGTTGACCTTGAGGCGATTTTTACGTCCCTTTACACGCCGTTCACATCGCCCCCAAACTCCCCCACCCACGGTACACACGGCCCACCGCCGCGTCGGTGTCTAGCGAAAAATGGGACGAGCCCCAGATTGCCCATGCGCGCAAAAGTGCGTCTCGGCAATCTGGGGCCCGTCCCCTTTAGTATTTATAAATATGCAGGTCAGCGATGTGCTAGCGATGTGCTAGCGGATGCGCCACCAGATAGACCTCGGTCAGTTGCGTTCGGTCGACATGCGTGTAGACCTGCGTGGTCGAAATATCGGCATGGCCCAAAATCTCCTGCAGCACACGCAGGTCGGCACCGCCCGCGAGCATGTGGGTGGCAAAGGAGTGGCGCAAGGTATGGGGATGGAGCCCCACCAGCCCCACCTGACGCCCATACCGCTCGCATATCGCATGCACGGCCTGGCGCGACAGGCGACGTCCGTTCTTATTTAAAAAGACCGCCGAGGTCTCGGTTCCGCGGGCATGGGCCGCCAAGCGAGAACGTCCCTCAGTTACATAGAGCGTCAGAGCTCGCGCCGCGCTTCCCACCAGTGGGGACAGGCGTTCCTTTGAGCCCTTACCGCGAACGAGTACAAAGCCATCGTCAATATGGATATCGCCCACATCGAGCCCAACCAGCTCACTCACACGCAAACCGCATCCGTAGAGCACTTCCAAGATGGCATGGTCGCGCAGTCCCATCTCGCCCTCGGGAAAGTCTTGATCGAGCAGCGCCGAGACATCCTCCACCGATAGATACTCCGGCAAACGCTCAGCCTTTTTAGGCAGGCGCAACGCCGCCGTCGGGTTTTGGGCCACGGCCCCATCGCGCACCAAAAAGGCATGCAGGCCCTTCACGGCAGCAAGCGCGCGCTCCACCGAGGCGTCGGAATAGCCTCCGTCGCGGCGATCGGCGACAAAGCCCTCCACGACCTGACGGGTCACCTCTTCAAAAGACACAATACCCGCCCGCTCCAGATAGGCGCAGTACGTCGTCAGGTCACGACGATAGGCCACAATCGTGTTGCGCGCCAAGCCCCGCTCGACCGCGAGGTAATCAAGATACTCCCCCGCCGCCACGGCGAGCGACGAGGGAGTAGCTTCGGTATGTTCCTTATTCGCCGGCACCCTTAGTCCGTAGCGAGGTTCATGGGCGTCACCTGCAGACGGTCGACACCCTCGTGCTGGCCGATCGAGGCACGCACGAACTCTCGGAACAGCGGCTGCGGGTTGGTCGGGCGGCTCTTGAACTCGGGGTGAGCCTGGGTTGCCACATACCACGGATGCACGTCGCGCGGCAACTCGACCATCTCGACCAGGCGCTCGTCGGGCGACAGACCCGAGATAACCAAACCGGCGTCCTCGAGCTGGTCGCGGAAGGCGTTGTTGAACTCAAAGCGGTGACGGTGACGCTCGTAGACGAGTTCCTCGCCATATGCCTCGCGAGCAAGAGTATCGGCGGCGAGCTTGCACGGATAGGCGCCCAGGCGCATGGTGCCGCCCTTCTCGGTCACGTCCTCCTGCGAGCTCATCAGATCGATGACGCTATACGGACCGTCCGGATCAAACTCGGAGGAGCTGGCACCAGCAAGGCCAACGACATTGCGGGCGAACTCGCACACGGCGACCTGCATACCCAGGCAAATGCCCAGATACGGAATCTTGTGCTCACGGGCAAACTCGGCCGCGAGGACCTTGCCCTCCAGGGCGCGCTTGCCAAAGCCGCCGGGAACCAGGATGCCCGAGGCGTCGCCCAGAACCTCGGAGACATTCTGCTCGTCGAGGCTCTCGCCGTCGACCAGCTGGACGTCCACATGGCGATCGTAGAAGACGCCCGCATGGTGCAGGGCCTCGATAACCGACAGGTACGCATCGGGCAGCTGCGTGTACTTACCCACGACGGCGATCTTCACCTTGTCGGCGTGATGGTTGGCGTGATTCTGTTTGCGCAGGAACTCGTTCCACTCGCTCATGTCGCGCTCACGCGGATCCAGACCAAGGCGCTCGCAAATGCGCAGGTCAAAGTCCTGCTCGGCAAGCAGCTGCGGGACATCGTAAATGCTCGCGCAGTCCTCGTTGGTAAAGACGCAATCGGTGTCGACGTCGCAGAAGCTTGCGATCTTTCCGCGGATAGCGTCATCGATATGGTGGTCGGAGCGCAGCACGATGATATCGGGCTGGATGCCAAAGCTGCGGAGCTCCTTGACGGAATGCTGCGTGGGCTTGGTCTTGACCTCGTGGGCGGCGGCGATATAGGGAACGAGCGACACGTGGATGTAGCAGACGTTCTCGGGGCCGGCCTCCTTGCGGTACTGACGGATGGCCTCGACAAACGGTTGGGACTCGATGTCGCCGATCGTGCCGCCCAGCTCGGTGATGACTACATCGGAGCCGGTCTGCTCCTCGATGCGGCGAAACTTGTCCTTAATGGCATTGGTGACGTGGGGAATCACCTGCACGGTACCGCCCAAAAAGTCGCCGCGACGTTCACGGGCGATTAGGCTTTTGTAGATGGCACCGGTCGTAAAGTTGGAATCGCGGGTCAGGTTCTCATCAATAAAGCGCTCGTAATGGCCCAGGTCCAGGTCGGACTCGTAACCATCCTCAGTAACGAAGACCTCACCATGCTGGAACGGGCTCATGGTACCGGGGTCGACGTTCAGATACGGGTCGGCCTTCTGCATCGTTACTTTGTAGCCACGCGACTTGAGCAGACGGCCCAGCGAGGCCGCGGTGATACCCTTGCCCAGGGACGAAACCACGCCACCGGTTACGAACACATGCTTGGTCATATTGAGTTACCTGCGCTTCCCGTAGAAGTTGTTTATCCACATCTTACGGGTCTTCATTGTAATACTCGCGCCGCGGACCGTCCGCGATTTTTCTCGCGTGCGATTGCATTTCTCAATCTTGAAACAAAACGCCGCCCGGTTTCCCAGGCGGCGTCGCTATGGCAAGGGTTACATGCTGCTATCGATCAGCAACCTCGTCCTCAAGCATTTCTTGAACGAGCATGCCGGTACGGACGCCCTCAAGATACCACTCACCACGTTCGGTGAGGCAAATGCCATTTGCAAGCTGACCGCCGTCGTCGCTATAACGCGAGACGACATCAATCATACCTTCGGAATCCAAGCGATCGATTGCGGCGCGGGCACGATACGGCGAAACCCCCACGCGCTCGGCAAGCGTTTTGCGCGAGAAACCATACGGCCCGCCATTGTCTTCGGTTTGCTGGTCGATCTCCATCAACACCAGCACCTCGACACGCTTCATATCGTTGACACTCGCACGACCCTTGCCCGCCATAGCAGCCTCCTCAAACCGAGCACGAGCATCTAACGCGCCGTGCGCGACCGACACACCTCACGATGGCAGGTAATATCCATCATGCGGCATCCCGCTAAGGATGAAACAGTTACGGTTATTGTATACCGCTCAAATTGTTTCTAGGCAGGTAAACGACTATTTTTCGCCGAAATAGGCGCTATATTGATCAAAAAGCCGTACCGGGCGCTAACCCGATACGGCCAAAATGCAATGCAATTACCGCGGTGCTTCAAACTTAGCGATGGAAGAAACCGCGGCGCTCAAACTTGGGCTCGCAGCACACGTTGATACCCAGTTTGCGCAGTACCGTCTCGTCCGTCGGCGAGATAATCACGCTAAAGAAGGCGTCGCAACCGCGCAGCTGCTCCAGGCCCGAAAGGACGCGAGCGGCCGTCTCACTCGTGGCCGAGGTGATCGACAGCGCCATAAGCGTCTCGTCGGTGTGGAGGCGCGGGTTTTTGCTGCCCAGGAAATGCGTCTTGAGCTTGCTGATGGGCTCGATCGCCTCATCGCTAATGACCTCGAGCTCAAGGTCGACGCCCGAGACATGCTTGAGGGCGTTCATAATGAGCGAACTTGCGGCGCCCAGGCGCGTGGAGGTCTTACCGGTCACCACGGAGCCATCGGGCATGACCATGGCACCCACGGGACCACCCGTCAGCTGCTCCCTAGTGAGGGCCGCCGAGCGCGCCGGTGAGTAGTTCTTATCGATGCCGGCTTTCTTCATAATAATCTTGAGACGGTCGACTTGCTCATCGCCCACGCCGGTACGGCGCACATTTTCGACCGCGGTAAAGTAGCGGCGGACGATCTCCATCTTGGAAGCGTCGCGGCAGGCATCGTCATCGGTGATGGCAAAGCCGACCATATTGACGCCCATGTCCGTAGGGCTCTGGTAGGGGCTCTTGCCCAGGATCTTTTCCATCAGGGCACGGACTACCGGGAAGGCCTCGACGTCGCGGTTGTAGTTGACCGTGGTCTTGTTGTAGGCCTCCAGGTGGAAGGAGTCGATGATGTTGGCGTCATCGAGGTCTGCCGTGGCGGCCTCGTAGGCAATATTGACCGGATGCGTAAGGGGCAGATTCCAAACCGGGAAGGTCTCGAATTTGGCATAGCCGGCGGCCGTGCCATGCTTGTGCTCGTGATAGAGCTGAGACAGGCAAGTGGCGAGCTTGCCCGAGCCAGGGCCGGGCGCCGTCACGACAACGAGCGGTCGGGTGGTCTCGACAAACTCGTTCTTGCCATAGCCGTCGTCGGACACGATCAGGTCGACGTCGTGCGGATAGCCCTCGATGGGATAGTGGAGCTTGGCGGGAATGCCGAGCGCGTTCAGGCGGTTGCGGAACACATCGGCAGCGGGTTGGCCGGCGTACTGGGTGATGACCACGGCCGCGACAGCAAAGCCGTTGCCGCGGAACAGGTCAACCAGGCGTAGCACATCCTCGTCATAGGTAATGCCAAGGTCACCACGAGCCTTGTTTTTCTCGATGTGGTTCGCGTTGATCGCGATGATAACCTCGACATCATCGGCGATGCTCTTGAGCATGCGGAACTTGCTGTCCGGCTCAAAACCCGGCAGCACGCGGCTGGCATGATAGTCATCGAACAGCTTGCCGCCAAACTCCAAATACAGCTTGCCGCCAAACTGCGAGATGCGCTCCTTAATATGAGCGGCCTGCAGCTCGATATATTTCGCGTTGTCGAAACCCTGGCGCATGTATGGCTCCCGTCCCGTTTCCATTTAATGTTCTAGGCGATTATAACGGAGCAGACCCTCCCCGATGCCCAGGCCATCAACAGGCACCAACCAAACACGCGCTCGATAAGTTGCGGTGGAAT
>CAUCTV010000001.1 GCA_958445895.1 uncultured Collinsella sp. | reverse complement strand
TATACGGGTGCATCATCGACGTCTTCAATACAGAAAATATCAGTGCGGAATGTTCCGGAGGGAAGCCCCCGTCACGCCCCCGGATTCCCTGCGTTTACGGCCTTGAGGTCGGCGGGCGGAGAAGGACGTGGTCGATAGGGATACGTGTCCCCTTCGCTGTTTCGCGCTTTGCGCGAAAGGCGCGCTACTTTGGGATGGATGGGGAACGTGGTTGTTGCGGTGGCTTTTCCCTTTTGCTGTTTCGCGGCTTTGCCGCGAAAAGCGCAGCACTTTGGGATGGGCGGGTACGTTATTGTCGCGCTGCTCTGTCCCGGCCGCATTTCTAGAGCGTTTCCCCCGCCATAAATTACCCTTGGCATACTTGCGCGAAAGCCTACTGGTGCTACACTTGCAATTGCTGTTTCAGGGCGGGGTGAAATTCCCCACTGGCGGTAAATCGGGCGGTGCTAAAGGGGTGCCGTGGCGCAGGCGAGGTGCCTGCGGCCGAGCCGATGAGTCCGCGACCCGTGTGTGCGTTGGTTCGCATGCCGGCTGAACTGGTGAGATCCCAGTGCCAACGGTTAGAGTCCGGATGAAAGAGGCAGGTGATCTTAATGTCTGAACAGTCGCAGCATATCCATTTTGAGAACACGAATAGGTGGAGCACCAAACAGCTCGTTACCATGGCGTTGATGTGCGCCTTGGGAGCGCTGTTTATGTATGTGCAGCTGCCCATCCTTCCCTCGGCACCGTTTTTGACGTATGACCCGTCGCTGGTGCCGGCGATGGTGTGCGGGTTTGCGTATGGCCCCGGTGCCGGTACTGCTGTTGCCGCCATGGCGATCGTTATCCATGCGCTCACTACGGGTGACTGGGTCGGCGCGCTTATGAATCTGGTTGCCACGCTGGGCTACATTCTGCCCGCGGCTATCGTCTACCAGAAGATGCATACCTATAAGGGTGCCGTGATTGGCCTGGTGCTCGGCGTTATTGCCGCTACGGCGTTGTCTATGGTCGCAAACCTTACCATTGGCGTATGGTTCTGGTATGGCTCGGTCGATGTGATCGCCCCGCTCATGATTCCTGCCGTGCTGCCGTTCAACCTTATCAAGACCGTGCTTAACTCGGTATTGACGCTTGCGGTGTACAAGGCGGTTTCCAACCTCATCACGCCTAAAAAGGACCAGGTCAAAGGCCGCGCATGATTGAGTGTCGGGGCGTTTCCTTTAGTTATGACGGTGCCGCACCGGCGCTCGACGGCGTCGATCTGAACATCGAGGACGGGGAGTTTTTCTGCATCCTCGGTGGCAATGGGTCGGGCAAGTCGACGTTTGCCAAGCATCTGAATGCGCTGTTGCAGCCCGATGCGGGCACGGTACGCATCAACGGCATGGATGCGTCCGACCCCGAGCTGGTCTACGACATTCGTTCGACCGCGGGCATGGTATTCCAGAATCCCGACGACCAGCTGGTGGCAACGCTTGTCGAAGATGACATTGCGTTTGGTCCCGAAAACCTAGGCGTGCCATCGGCGCAAATTGCGCAGCGCGTACGCGAGGCGCTGAAGGGCGTGGGCCTGGTGGGCTTTGAGCACCACGAGACCCATGCGCTTTCGGGCGGCCAAAAGCAGCGCGTGGCGCTTGCCGGCGTGCTTGCCATGGAACCGCGCGTGCTCATATTGGACGAGGCTTCCTCGATGCTTGATCCGCGTGGGCGCAAGGCCCTCATGAAGGCTTGCCGCGCGTTGCACGATCGCGGCATGACCATCGTGATGATTACGCACTTTATGGAAGAGGCCGCCGAGGCCGATCGTGTCGCGGTGTTTCGGGCGGGGCATGTTGCCATGCTGGGTACGCCCGAGGAGATTCTGACGCGGGCGAATGAACTCGCTCAGCTCAACCTGGATATGCCGGCGTCGTGCTGCTTAGGTAGGACACTTCGTGCGAAGGGCGTGCCCGTTTGCGCGCAGGTACGTGAGGCGGATATGGTCGCCGAGATTGCGCAGACTTATGCCGAGCGAAGTGGGGCAGGCACCGCGGGGCAGTCTTCCGCATCCCAGTTGGAAATCGCTGACGGCACTGTTCCGGTAGACAACGAGGGCAACGCGTCGGAGCCCGTCATAGAGCTATCCCATGTTTCGTACAGTTATTCGCTCAGTCCGCGCGAGCGCCGCCGCTGGCATAAGCGCTCGGCCACTGCGGGCAAATCGAGCAAACAGGCTCTCTGGGGAAACGACCCCAGCAGTCCGTGGGCGCTGCGCGATGTATCGCTGACGGTGCGTCGCGGCGAGTTCCTGGGGCTAGCAGGCCATACCGGCTCGGGTAAATCGACTCTGGTCCAGCATCTCAACGGGCTGATCCGTCCGCAGGAGGGAAGCATTTGCGCGCTGGGGCTCGACCTATCAAACAAGAAAGACGCCGCTGCGGTTAAGGCCAAGGTCGGCGTGGTGTTTCAGTATCCTGAGCGTCAGCTGTTTGCCGAAACCGTGGCGCAGGACGTGGCGTTTGGTCCGCACAACCTTGGCTTGCCGCAAGATGAAGTCGACCGTCGTGTCGAGTCATCGCTCTCGCGCGTGGGCCTCGATCTTTCCACGGTCGGCGACAAGAGCCCCTTTGAGCTTTCGGGCGGCCAGCAGCGTCGCGTGGCGTTTGCCGGCGTGCTCGCCATGGAACCTGAGGTGCTGGCGCTCGACGAGCCCATGGCAGGCCTCGATCCGGCTGCCCGCAGGGATTTCCTGGAGCTCATTGGCCGTTTACATGACGAAGGCCTGACCGTTGTCATGGTTTCGCACAGCATGGATGACCTGGCAAATTGTTGTGACCGTATCGTTGTGATGAACGAGGGCGCGGTGTTTGCCGAGGGAACGCCCGCTCAGGTTTTTGCGCATGCGGATGAGCTTAAATCAATCGGCTTGGGTGTTCCCGCCGCCCAGCGCATGGCGCTGGCGCTCGCGAAGGCAGGCGTGCCGCTGCGCTTTGACGGCCTCTATACGGTTGAGTCGCTGGCAGACGAGTTGGTGGACCTGCTAATCGGTCGCTCGGGCGGTCCTTCTAACGTCGCGGACATTGCTAAATCCAAGACGGTCGCGCGAGAGGAGGGCTGCTAATGGAGGCGTTTTCGTTTGGCAGCTACTATCCCGGCGATAGTGCGATCCACCGCCTAGACCCGCGAACTAAGTTGCTCTTGGGCTTTGTGTTTCTGATCACGACGCTCACAGTCAGCAGCTTCCGCGGACTGGCCCCGGTCGCAATCTTCGTTGTCCTGATCTATGCCGTGTCCCGGGTGCCGTTGCGCCGGGTCCTATCATCGATGGCACCATTGCTGGCGATTGTCGTGGTGGTCGCAGTGCTCAACCTGTTTTCCGACCAGAGCGGGCGCATCCTGTGGCAGCTCTGCTTTCTGCAGATAAGCGAGGGCTCGCTGCGTTCTGCCGCCTTTATGGCGTGCCGCCTGACCCTGATGATGGCCGGCATGAGCGCCATTACGCTCACCACGCCCACGCTCGACCTCACCGCGGGCTTTGAGCGTCTGCTCGCACCGTTTGCGCGCGTGGGGCTCCCTGCGCATGAGCTCGGCATGATCATGGGTATCGCGTTGCGCTTTATGCCGCAGTTCGCCACCGAGATGAAGCAGACGGCGGACGCGCAGGCAAGCCGCGGCGCGCGCGTGACATGCGGTCCGCTCGGCGGCGTGCGTATGCTCGGCAGTGTGGCGATTCCGCTGTTCACGGGCGTGTTCCGTCATGCCGAGACGCTTTCGGCCGCCATGGATGCCCGTTGCTATCATGGCGAGCAGGGCCGCGCACGTTTGCATGCGCTTGCATTTGGCCGCAGCGATGCGTTGGCGGCGGTGGTGACGGCGTTGCTGCTCATCTGCGTCATCGTCATCAATCTTCAACTTGTTTAGGCGCGATTCGAGCGCAAGAAAGGGGTCCCTATGACCGACAACGACCGCACGGCTCAGCTTGAGCGCGCCTGTTCGTATCTCAGGCGCATTCCGGCGTGGTATCTGGCCACGACCGATGTGGCCGACGGGTATCAGCCTCGCGTGAGGCCGTTTTCATTTGCCATGGTCGATGACGGTAAGCTGTGGTTTTGCACATCGCGCGACAAGGATGTGTGGGCGGAGCTGAGTGCGAATCCCAAGTTTGAACTCTCGGGCTGGAAGCCGGGGGAGTGCTGGATCGTGTTGACCGGCGAGGCCGCACTTGAGGACGACGCAGTTGCGAGCGACAAGGTGCGTCAAGCGGGTTTTAAGCACATGGTGGGCATCGGCGAGGAACACGAGAGCGCCAACGACGGCCGCCTTGCGTTCTTCTCGGTCCGCAACATTGCCGCGCGCTTCTGTGATATCGACGGCAGCGAGGAGCGCCTGGAGCTCTAATTTCCCAAATTGATTACCCATTCCAAAAAGACTGGTCAGGCGACAGGAGGACACATGGACGGATTGAATACGGTGTTGGAGTATCTGACGTCGGTGCCGGCATGGTATTTGGCGACGAGCGTTGACGGACAGCCTCATGTGCGTCCGTTTTCGTTTGTGCAGATCCAGGATGGCAAGCTGTGGTTTGTAACAGCGCGCACCAAAGACGTGTGGCAAGAGCTGCTACAAAATCAGCGCTTTGAGGCCACGAGTTGGTGGCCGGGCCATGGCTGGCTCATCTTGCGCGGGCGTGCCGGCTTGGATGACCGGGCTTCGAGCGAAATGCGCGAAGCCGGGTGGAAGCATCTAGAGCGCCTGGGTGAGCACTATGAGGGGCCTAACGACCCCACGCTCGTCTTCTTTAGCGTCGAGGATTCCGAGGCTTTTATCTGCAATCACGACGAATGGGTGCCGGTCGAGCTCTAGCCAGCTGGCTCATCCTAACAACTTGGTTTTCGCATGGGCGGGCCCCGTATTGCCCGGCGCCGTTAGGAGCGCCGGTCAATACGGGGCCCGCTCCATTTGTCAATTCCTTCGAGCGAATGTGTCGGGAATGTTTCAATGCATGAATATGCAAGTCATTTACGTGTTCATGCATCTTTTGGTGCTAAAGTTTCAAGCCACTTCATAACGACCGCTGCGAAATGCGCATCGGTGCATAAATCGCAGACAAGGAGTCTGATATGTCTTTGAAGGTTGGAATCGTCGGCGCGGCTGGATATGCCGGAGCCGAGCTCATTCGCCTCGTGCTCGGTCATCCCGAGTTTGAACTTGTTGCCATTACGTCCAACGCTGATGCCGGCCAGCCGTTGTCTGCGGTGTACCCGAGCTTCACCGGCGTAAGCGATCTTGTCTTCACGACGCATGATGCCCCCGAGCTCAAGAACTGCGACGCGGTATTTTTGGCCGTGCCGCACACGGCTGCCATGGCTCAGGTGCCCGCCCTGCTTGCCGCGGGAGTCTCCTGCATTGACCTCTCGGCCGACTATCGCCTGAGCGATCCGGCCACCTTTGAGGCCTGGTATGCCGCCGAGCACACGAGCCCCGAGTTGCTCAAGACCCGCGCCTTCGGTCTGCCCGAGCTGTTCTGCCAGGACTTAGAGACCGCTGCTTCCAACCATGCCGCTGGCAGGCCCGTGTTGGTCGCCTGCGCCGGCTGCTATCCCACCGCAACGAGCCTTGCTGCCGCTCCTGCCGTGCGTGCGGGCTGGGTGGCTGAGAACGGTCCCGTGATTGTCGATGCCATTAGCGGCGTGACGGGCGCCGGTAAGTCCTGCAACGCCCGCACCCATTTTTGCAGCGCCGACGAGAACTTGGAGGCCTACGGCGTGGGTAAGCATCGTCACACGCCCGAAATCGAGCAAATCCTTGGTCTAACAGATCGCGTCGTCTTTACCCCGCACCTGGCACCGCTCAAGCGCGGCCTGCTCTCCACGGTGACGCTGCCGCTCACGCCGCAGGCCATCGACTCCCTGACCCTTGAGGACGTTGTCGACTATTACAAGCAGTTCTACGCTGGTCGCACTTTCGTGCGCGTACTCGACGCCGGCCAGCAGCCCAAGACGGCTTCGGTCGTCGGCACCAACGCCGCCCAGATCGGCCTCGCGCTCAACAAGTGCGCGGGCGTGCTGGTGGCGACGGGCGCCATCGACAATCTGTGCAAGGGCGCTGCGGGCCAAGCAGTCCAGTGCGCCAATATCGTCTTTGGCTTTGACGAGCGACGAGGCTTGCCCACAGTGGCGTGCCCGGTGTAGCACATTCGATTGTTAACGATTTGGTAGTCGGGCATCGAGTGGGGCGCCACTCTTAAGCTGGTCTCATGATCACGACTGGCATGGCGCACCAACCGATGTCCGTTTTTTGTTTGACATAAGGAGTCATAAAGACGATGAATACCGAGCTGTTTGATATCAAGATTCGCGCCGTCGAGGGTGGCGTTACGGCTGCGGCTGGTTTTAAGGCTGCAGGCATCCACGCTGGGTTCCGCAAGAACCCCGAGCGTCTGGATTACGCGCTCGTCGTGCCCGATAAACCCTGTCCCGGTGCCGGCGTGTTTACCACCAATCGCTTTTGCGCGGCGCCCGTGCAGGTGAGCCGTGCCAACCTGGGCGGTGCCGACAAGGGCTACGGAATCATCGCCGGCGTTTCGGTTAACTCTGGCAATGCTAACGCCGCCACGGGTGAGACCGGCCTTGCATGCGCGCGCGAGACGTGCAGCATCGCATCGCAGGTCATCGGCTGTGAGCCCCAGCAGATTCTGGTTGCCTCCACGGGTGTGATTGGCCAGATTCTGCCGATCGACACGTTTGAGACCGCCATTCCTGCCGCCTACGAGGCGCTCTCCGCCCACGGTGGCGCCGATGCCGCTCGCGCCATCATGACGACCGACACGCACTCCAAGGAGTACGCCGTGTCCTACGTCAGCGAGGCGGCGGGTCATGCGGGTAATGTCTATACGGTAGGCGGCATGTGCAAGGGCTCGGGCATGATCATGCCCAACATGGCCACCATGATCGCAGTTATCACCACCGATGCCCCCGTCGAGCCTGCGGCACTTCATGCCCTGCTGCTCTCGACCGCCAAGCAGACTTTTAACAAGGTAACGGTCGATTCCGACACCTCGACCAACGACACCTGCATCATGCTTGCCTCCGGCGCCGCTGCCGCAGATGCCGAGGCCATCGTCGAGGGCACTGATGCCTTTGACGAGCTGGCCTTTGCCGTGCACGAGGTGTGCGAGAGCCTGGCGCGCAACATTGCGGCCGATGGCGAGGGTGCGTCAAAGCTCGTGACGGTTAACGTTACCGGCGCCGCTAACGACGAGGAAGCCGATATCGCCGCCCGCGCCGTTGCCAACTCGCCGCTCGTTAAGACCTGCATCGCCGGCCACGACTGCAACTGGGGCCGCGTTGCTATGGCGCTTGGTAAGTGCGGCGTGAAGTTTAATCAGGAAGACGTTTCTATCGACATGATGGGCATGCCCGTCTGTCGCGACGGTCTGACTGTTCCCTTTGACGAGGACGAGGCTCTACGACGTTTCGAAGCGCCCGAGATCGTGATCTCGGCCGACCTGGGCGCAGGCGACGCGGCAACGACTGTGTGGACCTGCGACCTCACGCACGAGTACATCTCCATCAACGGCGACTACCGTTCCTAGATTCCAGGCACGCTGCGTATCTTGCCGCGATTGCGGACAGCGGAGCACGGCGCGATAACGATACGAAAGACGAGGCAGATTATGAAATTCGCACGCGATTGTCGTTCGAGCGAATCCAACGAAGCAACCGCGCAGCTGCTGTTCGAAGCGCTGCCGTGGATTAAGAACCTGACCGGCAAGACGGTTGTTATCAAATATGGCGGAGCCGCCATGGTTGATGAGCAGCTGCGCCGCGACGTGATGAGCGACATCGTTTTGCTCAAGATCATCGGTATGCGCCCCGTCATCGTGCATGGCGGCGGCAAGGCTATCAACGAGGCGCTGAGCCATTACGATATTCCCGTCGAGTTTAAGAACGGCCAGCGCGTGACCACGCCGGCGACTATGGATATCGTGCGCGAGGTGCTGGGCGGCAAGGTCAACCAGGAGTTGGTTGCTGCCATCAACCACCACGGTAACCTGGCCGTGGGCGTGTCGGGCAGCGATGCCGGCACGCTCATCGCCGAGCCGCTCGACCCCGAGCTCGGTCGCGTGGGCAAAGTGACGCACGTCAACACCGACTATATCGAGCGCTTACTCGATAGCGAGTACATCCCCGTCATCGCTACCGTCGCGGCGGGGGAGGACGGCGGTTTCTTCAACATCAACGCCGACACCGCCGCCGGTGCCGTTGCCGCGGCGCTCCACGCGCATAAGGCGATCTTTTTGACCGATGTCGATGGTCTGTACAAGGACTTTAGCGACAAGGACTCGCTTATCTCCAACCTAACGCTCGACGAGGTTAACGAAATGCTCTACGGCGGCGAGGTCGATAAGGGCATGATTCCCAAGCTGCGTGCGGCTGTCGACGCGCTTACCGCTGGCGTGTTCCGAGCCCACATCATCAACGGCACGACGCCGCATTCGCTGCTCCTGGAGCTGCTGACCGATGCCGGCGTCGGCACCGTGATCCATTCCACCGAGACGGCGTACGAGTTCGATACGCATCCGCATCCGCTTTCGACGTTTGCTGCGCGTCTGACCGAGAACCTTGACGAGGTCGAGAAGCTTCAGACGGTCTAGCTGACCCGCAGCCGCCCCATTCCTGCACCCATAGCCCCGCGCCGTCTGGCGCCCAACGAAAGGCATCCCATGTCACTTGCAGCTCAGCAATCGCTTGAATCCCATTACGTTATGCATACCTTTGGCCGCTCTCCGGTCGAGTTTGTCGAGGGTCACGGCATGAAGCTCACCGGCGACGATGGCCGTGAGTACCTCGACTTTCTTGCCGGCATCGGCGTGTGCAGCCTAGGTCATGGCGACCCGGCTGTGCTCTCGGCGCTCGAGGCACAGACCAAAAAGCTCATGCATGTCTCCAATTACTTCTACATCGAGCAGCGCGGACAGGTCGCGGCGCTGCTGTCCAAGCTTGCTAACGACGACGTAGATGGTGCGCGCGTTCTTGCCGATGCCATTGTCGCCGGCGATGAGACCACGGCAGCTGCTCTTGGTGCCCCGGCTGCGGGCGAGCAGGTGTGGGAGACGTTCTTTGCCAACTCCGGCGCCGAGGCCAACGAGGGCTCGATGAAGCTTGCGCGCCTGTACGCCAAGCGTGCCGGTAATGGCGGCAACACTATCGTGTGCATGCGCGGCGGCTTCCACGGCCGTACGCTCGAGACTATTGCGGCCACCATGCAGGATTGGCTGCAGGACAGTTTCCGCCCGCTGCCGGGTGGCTTTGTGGCCTGCACGCCCAACGATGTCGATGAACTGCGTGCAATCTTTAAGCAGCTGGGGAGCGAGATTTGTGCCGTGATGCTCGAGCCGATCCAGGGTGAGAGTGGCGTGCACCCCATGACCGAGGAGTTTATGGCTACGGCGCGCGACTTGGCGCACGAGGTGGGTGCCGTGCTTATCGCCGACGAGGTCCAGTGCGGTATCTTCCGCACGGGTAAGCCGTTTGCGTTCCAGACCTATGGCGTGGAGCCCGACATCATGAGCCTTGCCAAGGGCATTGCCGACGGCGTGCCCATGGGTGCCGTCGTGGCAAAGAAGGAGATTGCCGACGTGTTTAAGCCGGGCGACCACGGCTCGACCTTTGGCGGTAGCTGCTTGGCCATCGCGGCGTGTGCCGCGACGCTCTCCGCGCTCGTGCGCGGCGATTATGCCGACCATGCTGCCAAGGTGGGCGCCTATATGGAGGCAAAGCTCGCCAAGCTGCCGCACGTGACCGAGGTACGTGGCCGCGGCTTGATGCTCGGCTGTGATTTGGATGATGCCGCGGGCGACGCGCATGATGTTGTTGCCCGCGCGCTGGCCGCCGGTGCCGTGATCAACGCTACGGGTGCGCATACGCTGCGTTTCCTGCCGCCACTTGTCTGCGAGGAAGCCGACGTGGACAGCCTGATCGAGATACTGTCGGGTGTTTTGGGCTAACGCGGCGCAATAACTCAATTTGGACCGGGTTCCGGACTGCGGACGTGCCCTATGTGGCATGATTCAGCGGTCTGGAGCCCGTTTTGCCTTAGATTTGCTAAGGCGGGGAGACCTGCTGGTCAAAAAACATTAAATATGAGTACTGTTACCGATTTGGTCGCAGCAATTTTGGACTAATAAGACCAGATGGCAAGTCGAAATGGCGATGAATGCACGATTTTGATCTAATTGTTAGTCCTTATAATGGACATATGTTGCGTAACTTAAGCAAATACTATCTTTTGATATGTTGTAAGCAAGGTAGCAGTACTCATTTTTGCCATTTTCTGGCCACGGCCTTTGTGACAGACGTGCTGGCGGGTTCGAATCCCATGCGCTGGGCCTGAAAAAAAGAAAGGCCTCCATCGCTGGAGGCCTAACAATTCAGTGGTGGGCGATGAGGGATGTCGCGTGCGGCTGGCGCCGCCCGCTCTCGCTTCGGGCCTGCGGCCCTCGCGTGCTGCGCTGGAAAACGCTTCGCGTTTCCTCAGCTCCGCACCCTTGTGGGTTCGAATCCCATGAAATGGGCCCAAGCAAAAACGGTCCCCTTTCGAGGACCGTTTCCAAATCAGTGGTGGGCGATGAGGGATGTCGCGTGCGGCTGGCGCCGCCCGCTCTCGCTTCGGGCCTGCGGCCCTCGCGTGCTGCGCTGGAAAACGCTTCGCGTTTCCTCAGCTCCGCACCCTTGTGGGTTCGAATCCCATGAAATGGGCCCAAGCAAAAACGGTCCCCTTTCGAGGACCGTTTCCAAATCAGTGGTGGGCGATGAGGGATTCGAACCCCCAGCCTTGTGCGTGTAAAGCACCTGCGCTAACCGTTGCGCCAATCGCCCGTGCGGAGAGAGTATAGCAAAACAATCGCCCCATTCACCTCATATCCATTAAAGGTAACCGGCGCGTGTCGGCGCGGAGCTGATTCAGTTGAGATTGCCTGAACATTCCGTCCCTCTTTACACCCTCGGGTATACTCAAAAGCTACTGATTCGATTTGATACCCAGCAACAGCAGAGGGGATAGTATATGTGCGGTTTTGTCGGTTTTGTCGGTGGGACGGATAACCAATCCGAGGTGCTCACCAAGATGATGGACCGCATCGTCCATCGTGGTCCCGACATGGGCGGCCAGTTTATCGACGGCCGCGTTGCCCTGGGCTTCCGCCGCCTGTCGATCCTCGACCTGACCGAGGCCGGCGCTCAGCCCATGGCCAATGAGGACGGCAGCGTCGTTATCGTCTTCAACGGCGAGATCTACAACTTCCAGGAGCTTCGCTCCGAGCTCGAGGCCAAGGGCTATAAGTTCCACTGTGGAGCCGACACCGAGAGCCTCCTGCACGGCTACGAGGAGTGGGGCGAGGCCGTACTCGATCGCCTGCGCGGCATGTACGCCTTCGTCATCTGGGACAAGAAGAAGAACAAGCTCTTTGGCGCCCGCGATATCTTTGGCATCAAGCCGCTCTACTACTATCCCATGGCCGATGCGGGCGACGGTGCGCCGGGTGTGCTCTTTGGCTCCGAAATCAAGAGCTTCCTGGACTACCCGCACTTCCACAAGGCGGTCAACAAAAAGGCCCTGCGTCCGTACATGACGCTGCAGTATTCGGCAACCGAGGAGACCTTCTTTGAGGGTGTCTACAAGCTGCCGCCGGCGCATTACTTTACCGTAGACATCCCGACCGGCAAGATGAACATCGAGCGCTATTGGGATTGCGATTACTCTGCCGTCGAGAAGCCGTTCGAGGAGTACGTCGACGAGCTGGACGAGGTCGTGCACGAGAGCGTCGAGGCCCATCGCATCGCTGATGTTAAGGTCGCTTCCTTCCTCTCCGGCGGCGTCGACTCCAGCTATATTGCCGCTTGTCTCATGCCCGACGAGACCTTCTCGGTGGGCTTTGACTACAAGAATTTCAACGAGACTAACTACGCCAAGGAGCTATCCGACAAGCTCGGCGTCGAGAATGTCCGCAAGATGATTACCGCCGACGAGTTCTTTGGCGCACTCGAGGACATTCAGTATCACATGGACGAGCCGCAGTCCAACCTGTCGTCTGTGCCGCTGTGGTTCTTGGCCGAGATGGCGCGCAAGGATGTTACCGTCGTGCTTTCGGGCGAAGGCGCCGACGAGCTCTTTGGCGGCTACGCCTACTACGAGGACACGGTTCCGGTGCGCAAGTACAAAAAGATGGTGCCGTTGCCCATTCGCCGCGCGCTCGGTAACCTGGCGCTGCATATGCCGTACTTCAAGGGCCACAACTTCTTGGTCAAGGGTGCCGAGATTCCCGAGAAGTCGTTCCTGGGCCAGGCCTTGGTATGGCCTGAGCGCGAGGTCGACGGCGTACTCAAGCCCGAGTACAACACCGGCGACGGCGCCTTTGAGCTCGCTGCACCCATCTACGCACGCGTGAAGGGCCAGCCCGAGCTGGTCAAGAAGCAGTACCTGGACATGAACATGTGGCTCCCGGGCGACATTCTGCTCAAGGCCGACAAGATGTGCATGGCGCACTCGCTGGAGCTGCGCGTGCCCTTCCTGGATCGCAAGGTCATGGAGTTCGCTGAGCACATTCCCGATCGCTATCGCATCAACGAGAACGGTAACAAACAGGTGCTCCGCCACGCCGCCAACAAGTCGCTGCCCGATGAGTGGGCTACCCGTCCCAAGGTGGGCTTCCCGGTGCCGATCGTCTACTGGCTGCGCGAGCAAAAGTGGTACGACTACGTCAAGGAGTACTTCACCGCGCCGTGGGCAAGCGAGTTTTTCGACACCGACGAGCTCATGCATCTGCTCGACTTACACTTTGCGGGCAAGGGTGATTTCCAGCGCAAGATCTATACGCCGCTCGTGTTCTTGGTGTGGTACAAGCGCTTCTTTATCGACGAGGGCCAGCCTTCTGTTCAGGCTGCCTAGCCTCGGCTTACGAACGCCTGCGCGTAACGGCTCCTCCGGGAGCCGTTTTTGCGCGAGCATGTTTCAGTTACTATGAAAACCGTCCCTGCCAAATGGCTGAGAAAGGCGAAAGATGCACCATTCGGATTCCGCGACCGTGACCACGGTCGATACGCTTGCCAAGCTTCTCGATGTGTGCGGCGAGCTGCGCGCATCGGAGCAGGTTGACGGGCGTGCCGTGACCGGCTGCTCGTTTGATTCGCGCGCGGTTTCGGCAGGTGACGTGTTCTTTTGCAAGGGCGCTGCCTTTAAGCCCGCGTTTTTGAGCATGGCGCTCGATTCGGGCGCCGTCGCATTTGTGTGCGAGGAGTCGCTGGTCGAGTCTCTGGAGCCGCTGGCGAAAGAGAACGGTGCTGCGATGCTGGTTGTTGATAGCGTACGCACGGCGATGGCGCTGTTGCCGCCCGAGGTCTACGACCGTCCCGACCACGACGTTAAGATCGTGGGCATCACCGGTACCAAGGGAAAGACCACGGCCGCTTTTATGCTCCAGTCCATCATCAAGGCGGCGGGCGAGTCCTGCGGCATGATCGGCTCGGTGAACACCGACGATGGTATCGAGTGCTACGAGAGCACCAACACCACGCCCGAGGCCCCCGAGGTCTGGCGCCATATCGCCAACTGTCGCGCGTCTGGTCGCCAGTCCATGGTCATGGAGGTCTCAAGCCAGGCGCTTAAGTACCAGCGCGTCGAGAACCTGCCGTTTGACGTGGCGTGTTTCCTCAACATCGGGCGTGACCACATCTCACCGATCGAGCACCCGACCTTCGAGGATTATTTTGAGAGCAAGCTCAGGATCTTTGATCAGGCTAAGACCGCCGTAGTGAATCTGGGCACCGATGAAGTCGAACGCGTGCTGGAGGCCGCGTCGACGGCCGAGCGCTTGGTGACCGTTGGCGTCGAGCATCCCGAGGCGAGCCTGTGGGCAAGCGATGTCCGCATGGTCGGCTTTAACATCGAGTTTAACCTGCATGGCATGAGCGCCGACGAGCCCGAGGCGGGGGAGAAGGTCCTGCTGGGTATTGCGGGAGACTTTAACGTGGAGAACGCGCTGGTCGCTATCGCCGCCGCGCGCGAGATTGGCATCGGAATCGATGCCATCAAGAAGGGCCTCTCCAAGCTGCGTGTGCCGGGCCGCATGGAGGTCGTGGAGTCGAAGGATGGACGCGTGGTTTGCGTTGTTGACTACGCTCACAACCAACTTTCGTTCCGCTCGCTCTTTTCGTCGGTCAAGCGCGCGTTTCCCGCTAGTCCAGTCATTGCAGTGTTTGGCGCTGCCGGCGGCAAGGCGCAGGAGCGCCGCGAGCAGCTTCCGCGCGAGGCCGCACCATATTCCGACCTGATGATCTTTGCCAACGAGGACCCGGCTCACGAGGACCCGATGAAGGTCTGTCGCGAGCTTGCCGAGCATGTTCCCGACGATACGCCGAACAAGATCATCCTCGACCGCGAAGCCGCTGTGCATGCGGCGTTCAAGGCGGCGCGCGAGGAGTACGTCAACCCCGATGCTCCCACCATTGTCTTGCTGCTGGCAAAGGGTGACGAGGAGCTCATGCACGTGGGCGACGAGTTCGTGCCCATCGAGAGCGATCTTTCGCTTGCCAATCGTTTAATCGATGTTACCCAGTTTGACTAATGAACTGCGATGAGGGCGGCGTCCCGAGCGCGCTGCCGTTGCAAGCGCGTTTCCCCTCAAGCGAGGCGCGCCGCCTAAGACCAGAAGCCCCTTCTACGTAATGGAGTGACCATGTCCCACAATACCCTGCCGACCGTCGCTGAGCTTTCGGGCGAGATGCGCGAGCGTCTTGCCAAGGTTAAGTACGTCTTTACCGACCTGGACGCCACCATGCTCGCGCCCGGCTCGTGCGTGCTGCGCGACAACGACGGCAATCCCTCGACCAAGCTCGTCGAGGCTGTCGTGGCACTTGCCCGCGCTGGTATTCAGGTGGTTCCCACCTCGGGCCGCAACCGTACCATGATCCACGAGGACGCGCGCGTGCTCGGCCTCAACTCCTACATTGGTGAGATGGGCGGCCTGGTTATGTACGACCTCAAAGCCAACGATTGGGAGTATCTGACCGGCGACATGCCTTACGACCCCGCCTGCGGCCTTACTCCGCACCAGGTGATCGAGCAGACCGGCGTGTGCGAGAAGATCCTTGCTCACTGGCCGCACAAGATCGAGTACCACAACGACATGTCGACCGGCTACAAATACCGTGAGGTCACCGTCGGCATGCGCGGCGATGTGCCCGACGACGAGGTCCAGGCCATTCTTGACGAGGCCGGCTGCGGCTTGGTCTGGGCCTGCAACGGCCACCTGACACATCTGTCCAAGCCGACGACGCTCGAGCTCGAACGCGTCGAGGATGGCCGCGCGTTTAACATCAATCCCGGCGGCCTCAACAAGGGCGTTGCCATCGCGCGTTTCTGCGAGCACCTAGGGATCGAGCGCGAGGAGACGCTCGCGCTCGGCGATTCCGAGTCCGACTTCTACATGGCTGACCACGTTGGCACGTTCTGTTTGGTCGAGAACGGCCTGACCAGCGCCGGCGCGCCCGAGTTCCTGGACGCTTGCGATAACGCTTACGTCACGCGCGGCAAGATTGTCGACGGCTGGGTGGCAACGGCAGAGCTGCTCGTCGCGGCTCGTTCGTAGCGCGGTCCTATCGTTCTGAGCCATATCTTTTCGAGAGAGAATCTGGTGAGGTAATGTCCGATATCGAGAATCTGGCCGGGGACACGCGCCCCATTGGCGTGTTCGACTCGGGCCTGGGCGGTCTGACGGTTGCGCGTGCGATTGCGACGGCGTTGCCGCACGAGTCCGTCTACTACTTTGGCGACACCAAACGCTGCCCGTATGGCACCCGCACCGAGGACGAGGTGCGTTCGTTTGCACTGCAGGCGGGCCGTTGGCTGTCGAAGCACGACGTCAAGATCATGGTCATCGCCTGCAATACAGCGACCGCTGCGGCCTTGCGTTTGGCCCAGCAGGTGCTCGACGTCCCCGTCATCGGTGTGATCGCACCGGGCGCACGCGCGGCAATCAACAGCACCCGCACGCGCCGGGTGGGCGTGCTCGCCACCAACCTCACCATTCGCTCGGGTGCTTACATGCGCGCCATTCAGGACCTGGATGCCGGTGTTGACGTATACGGCTGCCCTGCCTCGAGCTTTGTCGAGGTCGTTGAGCACGAGCTCGCCTCGGGTGCGCATCTGCAGGAGCAGTGGCTTGAGAACGAGGACATCTTCGATACGCCTGCCGTGCGTGCGCTGGTGGGTGCCACGGTTGAGCCGCTGCGCGACCACGGTATCGATACCGTGGTGCTCGGCTGTACGCATTTTCCGCTGTTGGTGGGACCTATCCGCCATGCGCTGGGGCCTGGGGTGCGCGTCGTGAGTTCCGCCGAGGAGACCACGCGCGAGCTGACCGATATCCTCACGCGCCGCGAGCAGCTGGCGGGCGACGCCGCCGAGCCGCAGCATCGTTTTGCAACGACGGCCGATAACATTGCCGAGTTTGCGGTGGCGGGCAGCTTTATCTTTGGCCAGCCGCTCAAGAGCATTGAGCATATCGATATCGACGAACTGAAATAGATATAAGGGCACCGACCAAAGGCTCACGTCCACCTTTTGCCGAAAGGATTTTTCTATGGAGTATATGCAGGTCAATCGCGCCAACGGCCGCGCCGCCGATGAGTTGCGCCCCATCAAGCTTACTCGCGGCGTCATGAAGCATGCCCACGGTTCGTGCCTGGCCGAGTTTGGCGATACGCGCGTGCTGTGCGCTGCCACCATCGAGGAGGGCGTGCCGGGCTGGCGCAAGGGCGCCAAGGCCGGTTGGGTAACGGCGGAGTATGCCATGCTGCCGGCATCGACCGGCAAGCGCTGCAAGCGCGAGCACGCCAACCGCAAGGGTCGCTCCATGGAAATCGAGCGCCTCATTGGCCGCAGCCTGCGTACCGTCGTCAACATGAAGGCGCTCGGCGAGTACACCGTCACCGTCGACTGCGATGTGATTCAGGCCGATGGCGGCACGCGTACAGCGAGCATTACCGGCGCTTGGGTGGCGCTGCACGACGCCCTCGCCATGTGGGTCGAGGCAGGCAAGATCGAGCGCATCCCGCTCACGGGCCAGGTCGCCGCGATTTCCATGGGAGTTGTCGACGGCAACACCCTGCTCGACCTGGATTATTCTGAGGACAGTCACGCCGAGGTCGACATGAATCTTGTCGCCACCGATACCGGTGAGATGATTGAGCTCCAGGGCACTGGCGAGCAGGCTCCCTTCGACCGCGAGCGCCTCAATGCCCTGCTCGATTTGGGCGACAAGGGCATTGCCGAGCTCATCGAGCTCCAGCGCCAGGCCCTCGTCTAACCTGTCAAAAAGGGACAGGTTTATTTTGGCAGGTTTTATCTGGGAAAACGTCGAAGTATAAGACTGCCGCTGATTAAGAGGGGGAGAGGCCGAGGCCTCGTCGTCCTCGACACGGCATTGCTGTAGAGACAAGGAGACCACTCATGGCACTTGAGAAGATCGACATCGACACCCTCGACCCGGCGGCGACCATCGTCGTGGCAACGGGCAACGCCCATAAGCTCACCGAGATCGAGGCCATTTTGGGCAAGGTTATGCCCGAGGTTCGCTTTGTGGCGCTCGGCCAGCTGGGCGATTTTGAGGACCCCGAGGAAAACGGCACGACGTTTTTGGAGAACGCCATCATCAAGGCGCAGGCTGCCGTCGAAGAGACGGGGCTCATGGCCATTGCCGACGATTCGGGCCTGGTCGTCGACGCGCTGGACGGTGAGCCCGGTGTGTATAGCGCGCGCTACGCGGGCGTTCACGGCGACGATACCGCCAACAATGTCAAGCTGCTCGTTAATCTGGAGGGCGTGGCCGACGAGGACCGCACTGCGCGCTTTATGAGCGTCGTCGCGCTCATCGACACGGACGGTTTGGTCACCTATGGTGAGGGCACCTGCGAGGGTGTTATCGCGCACGAGGGCCGTGGCGATCACGGCTTTGGCTACGACCCGCTGTTCCTGCCGGTCGACACGCCGGGCAAGACCATGGCCGAGCTGACGGCGGACGAGAAGAACGCCATCAGCCACCGATTCCATGCGCTCGAGCACCTATCCGCCAAACTGACGGGCGAGGAGTAGGCCGTGCGTGCGGTGGTGCAGCGCGTGCTCAACGCCGGCGTGACGGTCGACGGCGAGTGCGTGGGCAAAATTGGGCGCGGCTATCTGGTGCTGTTGGGCGTGGGCCACGGCGACACGCGCGCCGAGGCCGATAAGCTGTGGGGCAAGCTCCGGGGCTTGCGCATTAACGAGGACGAGAACGGCAAGACCAACCTGGCACTTGCCGATGTCGACGGCGAGGTTCTCGTGGTGTCGCAGTTCACGCTGTTCGCCGATTGCCGTCACGGCCGCCGCCCATCGTTTACGGATGCCGGCGCCCCCGATGTTGCCAACAAGCTCTACGAGTACTTCCTGACGCTTGTGCGCGAGGACGTCGAGCACGTAGCGCATGGCATCTTCGGCGCCGACATGAAGGTCGACCTCGTCAACGACGGTCCATTCACCATCGTTCTGGACACAGACAATCTGTAAGTAGCCAAATTAGCTACTTGCGCGTGGTCGCAACAGGGTGCTATAGTATTAGAGTTTTGTCTATCTTAGGGGTATTATCCCCTTTTTGAATTGCACCTTCTGGAGGCCCTGTTCATGGAAGAGATGGAAGTCAATCACGTCGACGACATCCACGAGAAGCTGACCGATATGGTGGGCGATCGCGTTAAGGTGAAGGCCAACATGGGCCGCACCCGCGTCGTCGAGCGCATGGGCACCATCAAGAGCGTCCACCCGGCTGTCTTTATCGTCGAGGTTGACGAACGCCGCGGCCGCAAGTCGCGTCAGTCCTACCAGTACATCGACGTCCTTACCGGTCAGGTCGAGCTGTTCGACCCCGAGAGCGGTGAGCACATCTTTACTCCGCTCGGCAATCAGCTCGAGGAGCACTAGCGGTGACCGATTGGTCCCTGACCCTTTCCGCGCCGGCAAAGATCAACCTCTATCTGGGGGTTCATACCGAGCGTGACGCCCGCGGCTACCACAGGGTCGATTCCCTGATGGCAGCCGTCGGCCTTTCCGATACCGTGACGGTCACGCCGGCGCAGGCGCTGACCGTCCAGACGGTTCCGGCATCAGATTTTCCCATGCAAAAGAATACGGCGTATCGGGCTGCGGTTGCTATGGCCGAGCATTATGGTCGCGAGGCAAACATCTGCGTGACGATTGAGAAGCGCATTCCATTGTGCGCCGGCTTGGGCGGCCCCTCGACGGATGCGGCCGCGGTCATTGTTGCCTTGGCGGAGCTCTGGGGAATTGATCGCACCGACCCAGCGCTCGACGACATTGCACGGGGCATTGGCGCCGACGTTCCCTTCTTTTTGCATGCCAGCCCTGCGTTTTACGTGGGTGGGGGAGACGTGCTGGCCACCGAGTACCCCGTACTACCTGCGACACCCGTCGTGCTGGTCAAGCCGCGCGAGGCAAGCGTTTCAACAATTGAAGCCTATCGACGTTTTGACGAGGCCCCAGTGCCTGCAGACAAGCCCGGCGCGATAGCTTCTGCCTTGCGTGCTGGTGATGCCGAGACGGCATATGCGCTCATCCATAACAACCTGGGTGTCATTTCCGCACAGATGGAGCCGCAGATTCAAACGGTGCTCGATTGGCTGCGTAAACAGGACGGCGCCGTTGCTGTAGATGTGTGCGGATCGGGCGCCTGCTCGTTTGCCATTTGCGACACCGCCGTCACGGCCGAAAGGCTTGCCGACGCTGCCCTGCAAAACGGCTGGTGGGCTTATGCAACGGAGCTCGTTTCCGACACGGTTCGCATTGAAGCGCCAAAGAAATAAAAATTTATCTAGCACGCGGCGAAAATCTTTGTTACTATAGTCGAGCTAACGGGTTGTGGCTCAGTTTGGTAGAGCACTGCGTTCGGGACGCAGGGGTCGCTGGTTCAAATCCAGTCAACCCGACCAGAGCATGAGGAGGGACCGCTTCTTGCGGTCCCTTTTTTTAGCTATTGTTGTGATACCGCGATACCCGCGGTATACTCATTCGAGCTTGTCTCGCTGTATTGTGGAGGTCTACATGTTTGGACTGAGGGCTCCTGAGCTCATCATTATTCTCGTCGTTGTCCTGATTATCTTCGGGCCCAAGAACCTGCCGAAGCTCGGCAAGTCCCTCGGCTCTACCGTCAAGAATATCCGTGAGGGTATGGAGGGCGACGATAAGGCCGAGACCAAGCAGGCCGAGGAGGTCGTGGTCGAGCAGTCCGAGGAGGACAAGGAGATCGCTGAGCTCGAGGCCAAGCTCGCTGCTGCCAAGAAGAAGCAGGCAGAGGACAGCGACGCGGACGCAGAGTAGTCCCATCCCTTTGGGGTGAGCACCTGACCGGCTTGCCCGCAGGCTAGCCGGTCTTTTTCGTTTTGTTGACAGTTGATTGTTTGATCAGAGTTGGGGAGATATCCGTATGGACGCAAGCCAGATCGTACTGACCGCTGAGGGCCGCCAGAAGCTCGTCGAGGAGCTCGCTTGGCGTGAGGGCGATTACGCCAAGGAGATCGTCGAGGACATCAAGGAAGCCCGCGCGTTCGGCGACCTTTCGGAGAACTCCGAGTACGACGCCGCTAAGGACAAGCAGGCCCAGAACGCCGCTCGTATTGCCGAGATCCAGGCCATCCTCGCCAACGCTCAGGTTGCTGCCACCACGGGCGATCTGACCGTCTCCATCGGTTCCACCGTTTCTCTGATTGATCCCAACGGTGAGGTCATGGAAGTCACGCTTGTCGGTACCACCGAGACCAACTCGCTCGAGCACAAGATTTCCAACGAGTCTCCGGTCGGCCACGCCATCATCGGTCACGGCGAGGGCGACTCCGTCGAGGTCGTTACGCCTTCCGGCAAGACTCGCGTCTACACCATCGCCAAGATTGCACGCTAGACCACGGTCCCGCGTAAAGGTATGTTTTCGCTCCCTGGGACCGAATCCTGGGGAGCGTTTTAGTTTGAGGAGCTAACTTATGGCAGAGAACCAGAACGCCGCAGATCAGGCATCGACGCTCAACGACGAGCGCGCCACCCGCCTGGCCAAGCGCGCCGCCCTGTTCGAGGCGGGCCAGAACCCCTATCCCGAGCACTCTGAGCTTGAGGACTACGTTGCCGATATCGAGGCTAAGTACGCCGAGCTTGCCGATGGCGAGGACACCGAGGACGTCGTGAAGATCGGCGGCCGTGTGGTCGCCAAGCGCGGTCAGGGCAAGATCATGTTCATCGTCGTACGCGATGCGACTGCCGAGATTCAGCTGTTCTGCCGCATCAACGACATGGACGAGGCTGCCTGGAATACGCTCAAGTCCCTCGACCTGGGCGACATCCTGGGCGTGACCGGCGTGGTTGTGCGCACCCAGCGCGGCCAGCTTTCCGTTGCCCCTAAGAGCGCGACCCTGCTTGCCAAGGCCGTTCGTCCGCTGCCCGAGAAGTTCCACGGTCTTTCCGATAAGGAGACCCGCTATCGCCAGCGCTATGTTGACCTGATCGCCAACGACGACGTTCGCGAGACGTTCCGTAAGCGTTCGCAGATTCTCTCCACCTTCCGTCGCTTTATGGAGTCCGACGGCTACATGGAGGTCGAGACCCCCATCCTGCAGACCATCCAGGGCGGCGCTACGGCTAAGCCGTTCATCACGCACTTCAACGCGCTCGATCAGGAGTGCTACCTGCGCATTGCTACCGAGCTGCACCTCAAGCGCTGCATCGTCGGCGGTTTTGAGCGCGTGTTCGAGATCGGCCGTATCTTCCGTAACGAGGGCATGGACCTTACCCACAACCCCGAGTTCACCACGATGGAGGCCTATCGTGCCTTCTCCGACCTCGAGGGCATGAAGGCGCTCGCCCAGGGTGTCATTAAGGCGGCTAACAAGGCCATCGGCAACCCCGAGGTCATCGAGTACCAGGGTCAGACCATCGACCTTTCTGGTGAGTGGGCCAGCCGTCCCATGACCGACATCGTCTCCGACGTGCTCGGCAAACAGGTCACCATCGATACGCCGGTCGAGGAGCTTGCTGCTGCCGCGCGCGAGAAGGGCCTGGAGATTAAGCCCGAGTGGACCGCCGGCAAGATTATCGCCGAGATCTACGATGAGCTGGGCGAGGACACCATCGTCAACCCCACGTTCGTGTGCGATTACCCCATCGAGGTCAGCCCGCTTGCCAAGCGCTTTGAGGACGACCCGCGCCTGACGCACCGCTTTGAGCTGGTTATCGCCGGTCACGAGTACGCCAACGCGTTCTCCGAGCTCAACGACCCGGTCGACCAGGCCGAGCGCTTTGCCGCCCAGATGGCCGAGAAGGCTGGCGGCGACGACGAGGCCATGGAGTACGACGAGGATTACGTGCGCGCCCTCGAGTACGGTATGCCTCCTGCGGGCGGCATCGGCATCGGTATCGATCGCGTGGTCATGCTGCTCACCAACCAGGCTTCCATCCGCGACGTGCTGCTGTTCCCGCACATGAAGCCCGAGAAGGGTTTCCAGTCCGGTGCCGCTGCCGCCAAGGCTGCCGAGGCCGGCAACACCGCGAGCCCGTTCGTCAAGCCGCTCAAGCCCACGGTTGATTATTCCAAGATTGCCGTCGAGCCGCTGTTTGAGGAGTTCGTCGACTTTGATACCTTCTCCAAGAGCGATTTCCGCGCTGTGAAGGTCAAGGCGTGCGAGGCCGTCAAGAAGTCCAAGAAGCTGCTGAACTTTACGCTCGACGACGGCACCGGCACCGATCGTACCATCCTCTCCGGCATTCACGGTTATTATGAGCCCGAGGACCTGGTCGGCAAGACCTTGCTCGCCATCACCAACCTGCCTCCGCGCAAGATGATGGGCATTCCCAGCTGCGGCATGCTCATCAGCGCTATCCACGAGGAGGAGGGCGAGGAGCGTCTCAATCTGATCCAGCTCGACGCTTCCATCCCCGCCGGCGCAAAGATGTACTAACTAGTTACGCGGTTCTACGAACCGCGTAACGGCTCGACACTGCGCGGGCCGCATTTGGACAATCTGACGTTCAATTTCAAGGGCGCGACCAGAAGGTCAGCGCCCTTTCGTTTCACGTCACCTTGTCTCAAATGCGGCCCGCTCGCTGACGTTGCCAATACATCGGCGTTGCCTTGGCCGTCAATAGTCATTGGGGACGTTCTTAAACGACTACCCAACGGCTATTGAGCACATGGCTCGCATGGCAGCCGTCTCTTTTATGTTTCCTTTAGCCGTCGCTGCCTAGGATGGGGGTTAGTCGGTAGGAAGGGAGCGTCTATATGGACGACGCGAGCGAGCGTGCAATCGAAGAGGACATGCTCGATCAGTTCAATTACTTTGACGATGAGGATGAGGAGCTAATCGATCGTCGCGAGCCGGCATCGCTTGACTCATTTGATCTGGTCGATGAAGAGACTGATGAGGTTGAGGACGAATCAACGGAGCCCCCACAGTCTTCGCGCCTTGACTCGCTGCTTTCGAGAGCCCCCATGCACCACGGTGTTCGTGCCGGCGCACTCCATATGAAAACAGACTGGCACCAGATCGTGACGGCAGGCGATGAGCTTGCCGTCGATGCGCCGCTCACCGATAAGTCATCCATCATCTGCCGCACCGGTATGCTTATGCTCGCGAGCGGAACGGGTGCCTGGCGTGTACGCGATACCATGAATCGCGTTGCCGCCGTACTCGGTGTCACCGTCCACGTTGACTTAAGTCTTCTGTCGTTTGAGTGCACCTGCATCGAAGATGGCCACTGCTTTAACGAGGTTGTCAGCCTGCCCACAACGGGAGTCAATACCCATCGCATTTGGATGATGGAGAGCTTCCTAAAGGAAATCGAGACGTATGGGCGCCGGTTTACCGTGCACGAATACCACGAGATGCTCAAGACCGTTGAGAGTTCAAAACCCGATTACTCTCCCTGGCAACAGGGCCTTGCGGCAGCTTGTGCTTGCGGCGCCTTCGTCTTTTTGCTCGGCGGCGGCCCTATCGAGATGGCCTGCGCATTCGTAGGCGCTGGTGTTGGCAACTTTGCTCGCTCTCATATTCTCAAGCAGGGTCTTGGCCAGTTTAGCGCGCTGACGATTGGCGTTGCGCTCGCTTGCGTTTCGTATCTGCTGGCATTGCTCGGCCTTGGCCAGGTCGTACCGGGGGCAATGTCGCACCAAGAAGGCTATATCGGCGCCATGCTCTTTGTGATTCCCGGCTTTCCCCTCATTACGGCAGGCCTCGACATCGCTAAGCTCGATATGCGAAGCGGCATTGAGCGTCTTTCGTATGCCGTGTCGATTATTGTGATGGCGACCCTTGTGGGCTGGATGGTTGCCGAGTGTGTGGGGCTGGCACCGGATGATTTTGCCCCGCTCGGCCTTTCGCCGCTTGCCCTTACGCTCCTGCGCGTGGTGATGAGCTTCGTTGGCGTATTCGGCTTCTCGGTGATGTTCAACAGCCCGGTAAAGATGGCCGCGGCAGCTGGGCTGATCGGCGCCGTGTCCAATACCTTGCGCCTTACGCTCGTCGATGCGCCGGCGCTGTTTCCCTTCCTGGGCCTGAGCGTAGGTATGCCTCCCGAGGCGGCAGCGTTTATTGGCGCGCTGGTATCGGGGCTGCTCGCGAGCTTAGCCGAAATCAAGCTCACCTACCCACGTATCGCCCTCACGGTGCCATCGATTGTCATTATGGTGCCGGGCTTGTATCTGTATCGCTCGATGTATTACATGTGCACCTTCGACACGGTCAATATGCTCGGCTGGTTTGTGCGTGCAGTGCTCATCGTGGCGTTTTTGCCCGTTGGCCTGGGTGTGGCGCGTACGCTCACCGACCCTCGCTGGCGCCACACCAGCTAATTGGTGCAAATGAAACTGATCCGCAAAACATGAACGTGGATAATCTCCCGTTTTTGGCCTGTTTACGGGCTCAAAACGGGAGATTATCCACGCTCGTGGAATGGGTGTCCGAAAATCCACGCTCGTTGGGCCGATGCAGACGCACCTGGCAATTCCTTTTTTGTAGACGTTGTCGTATGGCTGCATGCGGAAAAGGCCCCAGCGGTTAACATATACTCCATATGGGTAAAGAGACCAAAGCGCCGCCACGAGTGGCGCTTTGCGTTTGAAAAAAACTAGCTCGTCTAAGAGGAACTAGCATGTTAGACCGTTTTACCGATCGCGCGCGCAAGGTCATGTCCATGGCCAAGCAGGAGGCGCTCGATCTTCATTCAAATAAGGTGGGTACCGAGCATCTGTTGCTCGCGCTCGCCAAGGAGGACGAGGGCATTGCCGCTGAGGCGCTGCGCTCGCTCGATATCTCCTACGACGACATCATGGATACCCTCAAAGAGGTCCAGACCACGGTTCCCGAGCCCAGCGAGGAGACCGAGGCTGCCAAGCTTGCCTTTACGCCGCTCGTCATTAGCGTGATGGAGCGCTCCTTCCGCGTGGCGCGTGAGAACAACCAGACCTACGTGTCGACCGAGCACTTGCTGATCGGCATCGTCGAAGAGGGCAACGGCATGGCCATGGACATCCTCATGCGCCTGGGTGTGTCGTCCGCCTCCATCAAAAAGGCTATCGAGAAACTCACCGCCAAGGATCAGGACAAGAAGCGTCCGCTCGCCGGAGCCGGCGCCGGTCGCCCCGGTGCGGGCTTGCCGTTCTTTAGCGGCTCGGATGCCTCTCAGCAAAAGGGGGGCGGCACCGACACGCTCAAGCAGTTCGCCACCAACCTCACGCAGAAGGCGCGCGACGGCGAGCTCGATCCCGTGATTGGCCGCGAAAAGGAAGTCCAGCGCATGATGGAGATCCTTTCGCGCCGCACCAAGAACAATCCGCTTATCCTGGGCGATCCCGGCGTGGGCAAGACGGCTATCGTCGAGGGCCTGGCGCAGCAGATTGCTGCTGGCAATGTGCCCGAGAATCTTATGAACCAGAATATCTGGACGCTCGATCTGCCGGGTCTTGTCGCGGGTGCCAAGTATCGCGGTGAGTTCGAGGAGCGCCTCAAGAACGTGATCCAGGAGGCGACCGAAGCCGACGACGTCATCTTGTTTATCGACGAGATGCACACCATCATCGGTGCCGGTTCTGCCGAGGGTTCTATCGATGCGAGCTCTATGCTCAAGCCCGTGCTCGCGCGCGGTGCTTTCCAGATCATTGGTGCCACCACGGCTGAGGAGTTCCGTAAGTACCTCACTAAAGATCCGGCCTTTGAGCGCCGCTTCCAGACCATCGATGTCGAGGAGCCGAGCGTCGAGGACACGGTCAAGATCCTGACCGCGCTCAAGCCGCGCTACGAGGAGCACCACCATGTGCGCTATACGCAGGGTGCTATCGAGGCCGCCGCGAACCTTTCCAACCGCTACATCCAGGATCGCTTCCTGCCCGATAAGGCCATCGACCTCATCGACGAGGCCGGTGCCCGCGCTCGCATCGCCGCGAATCGCGCGCCCGAGCCGGTGCGCGAGGCCGAGCATCGTATAGAGGAGCTCAAGGCCGCCGCGCAGGAGGCCACCGAGAGCGATGACATGAACAAGGCCGCCGAGATCACCGAGCAGCAGAAGGCCGCCGAGATTGAACTCGCCGAAGCCAAGGCCGCCTGGACCGCCGAGCTCGACGCCAGCCCGCTCACCATCGACGTGAGTCAGATTGCCGACATCGTGTCCGTGACTTCGGGCGTGCCGGTTTCCTCGCTCACCGAGAGCGAGAGCCGTCGCCTGCTGCAGACCGAAAGCGTGCTCAAGACCCGCATTATCGGCCAGGACGAGGCCGTCGAGGCCGTCGCCAAGGCCGTGCGCCGCAGCCGCTCGCCGCTCAAGGACCCGCGTCGTCCCGGCGGCAGCTTTATCTTCCTGGGTCCCACCGGCACGGGCAAGACCGAGCTCGCCAAGACGCTCGCCGAGTATCTCTTTGGCAGCAAAGACGCGCTCATCAGCTTCGACATGTCCGAGTTCGGTAGCGAGTTCGAGGTCTCCAAGCTCATCGGTAGCCCTCCGGGCTACGTCGGTCACGACGAGGGCGGTCAGCTTACCAAGGCCGTTCGTCGTCACCCGTATTCGGTCGTGCTGTTCGACGAGATCGAGAAGGCGCACCCCGACATCTTCAACATCCTGCTGCAGGTGCTGGAGGAGGGTCGCCTGACTGATAGCCAGGGCAAGACGGTCGACTTCCGCAATACCGTGATCATCATGACATCCAACGTGGGCGCCCGCGAGATCGCGCAGGATGCGAGCGTGGGCTTTGGCACCACCGGCGAGCAGGGCCTCACCTCGAGTGAGATCCGCGGCCGCGCGATGGGCGAGCTCAAGCGCCTGTTCCGCCCCGAGCTGCTCAACCGTATCGACGACATCGTGGTGTTCCAGAAGCTCTCGGGCGAGAACCTGACCAAGATCGCGCACCTGCTGGTGGACGACCTGCGTCAGCGTTTGATTGCCAACGGCATGAACATTAAGCTCACCGATGCGGCCTATGACAAGATCGTGGCCGAGGGCACCGACCTCACCAACGGTGCGCGTCCGCTGCGCCGTGCTATTCAAAAGCTCATCGAGGACCCGCTGTCCGAGGAGCTTTTGGCTGGCGAGTGGGGCGAGGGCGATACCGTCCTGTGCGACGTGGCCGATGGCAAGTTTGTCTTTAGCCACGGCACGGGCGAGATCCCGGCACCGCGTCTGGCGGGCACGCTCGGTGGTGATACCGCCCCGGCGGCACCGCACACTGGCAACGCCGCGCCCGTGAGCGGCGGCGTGACCTCGGGCCCCGGTGGCATGATGCAAGCCGGTTCCGGCGCGCTGTAGGGCGTGGCGACAATTTGATACGCGCAATCGAGGCGCTCCGGAAAGGGCGCCTCGATTTGTAGAGCTGCGGTAGTTGTGACCGTTACGCTATGCGGTCCACCGTTAGCCGATGATGCAAGGGCGCTCGGCGTTTTCGACTGGTTTATGCACGCAAAGTCTGGGAATATACAAGGCGCATGTCTTACTGTCTAACCAGTTGCGCCAAGGAGGCACCATGGATTACAAGATCACCGGCTACGAGCCCGCCCAGCTGTTCCATTTCTTTGAGGAGGTCAGCGCGATCCCCCGTGGGTCTGGCAACGAGAAGGGCATCAGCGATTTCCTGGTTGCGTTTGCCAAGGAGCGCGGCCTCGATGTGTACCAGGACGAGGTCTACAACGTCATCATTCGCAAGCCCGCTTCTGCCGGCGCCGAGAATGCCCCGACCGTGATGCTGCAGGGCCACATCGATATGGTGTGCGACAAGTTGGGCTCTGTTGAGCACGACTTTACGACCGACGGTATCGACCTGGTCGTCAAGGACGGCGTCCTCACCGCTAACGGCACCACCCTGGGCGCCGACAACGGTATTGCTGTCGCTCTGATGCTTACTGTGCTCAACGACGATTCGATTGCTCACCCCGCCCTCGAGTGCGTATTCACCACCGACGAGGAGACTGGCCTGGTCGGCGCCGAGACGCTCGACAAGTCCCAGATTAGCGCCCGCACCATGATTAACCTTGACTCCGAGGAAGAGGGCGTTGCCACCGTCAGCTGCGCCGGCGGCGTCGTTGTTACCTACACCTGCCCCATCGTGCGCGAGCACAAGACCGGCAGCACCCTCACGCTCGACATCTCCGGCCTACTGGGTGGTCATTCCGGCAACGATATCAACCTGGAGCGCGGCAACGGCAACCTCATCATGGCCCGCATCATCGACCGCCTGATGGTCGCCGGCGAGCCCGCCATCGTTAGCTTTAACGGCGGCACTAAGGACAACGCCATCAACCGTGAGTGCAAGGCCGAGCTGGTTTACGCCGACCACGCTGCCGCCGAGGCCGCGGCCCAGATCGCAAAGGACATCATCGCCGACGTCACTGCCGAGCTCGAGGTCTTCGACCCCGGCTTTACCTGCACCGTCGAGATTGCCGACGACGCCGAGGTCGAGGCCATGGATCAGAAGTCCGCGCTTGCCCTCATCCGCGCCCTGCGTCTTGCCCCTAACGGCGTGATTCGCCGCAACGTCGCCACCGACGGCTCCGTCGAGGTTTCCTCCAACATCGGCGTGGTCGCCACTTCCGACGACCAGGTCAAGATCATGCTGTCCCCGCGCTCCTCGATCACCTCGCTGCAGAACGAGTTCAAGGACCGCCTGCAGACGCTGGCCGATGTCTTGGGCTTCGACGCCAAGTTCGAGTTCGAGTATCCCGGCTGGAGCTATGCCGAGCATTCGCCGGTCCGCGACGTTTTTGTCGAGAGCTATCGCGAGCTCTTTGGCTCCGAGCTGCGCATCGAGTCCATTCACGCCGGCCTTGAGTGCGGCCTGTTTGCTGAGGCCCTGCACGGCCTGGACGCCATCGCCGTGGGCCCGACGCTCTCCGATGTCCACACCCCGGACGAGAGCATGGAGCTCGCTTCTGCCGAGCGCTTCTACGAGCTGCTCATCGACGTCCTCAAGCGCCTCGCTGCGTAAAGGTTGCTTTGGCTAAGCCGCTCTAAAACGGCTGGCTATGAAAACGGCCGCCTGGCGTAATGCCGGGCGGCCGTTATTCGCTACAGTGCGAGGATCCCAAGGTGCTCAAGCAAGATCTTAAGCCCGATGAGGATGAGCACGATGCCGCCCACGATGGTGGCAGGTTTTTCGTAGCGCGCGCCAAAGGTGTGGCCGATCGCTACGCCGGCGACGGAGAAGATAAACGTTGTGACGCCGATAAGCGATACAGCGGGAACGATGTCAACCGAGAGCGCCGCAAATGAGATGCCTACGGCTAGGGCGTCGATTGAGGTGGCGATGGCGAGGATCAGGTACTCGCCCAGGTCAATCTTTTCGGCATCCTTGCCGTCGCCTTCATTCTCGTCCTCGGTAAAGGCTTCCCACAGCATTTTGCCGCCGATAAAGGCCAAAAGGATAAAGGCGATCCAATGGTCGATGGGTCCGATGATGCCCATGAATTGACTGCCAAGCGCCCATCCGATTACGGGCATGCCGGCCTGAAAGCCGCCAAAGAACAGGCCGAGCACCGCGGCGACTTTAAGGTCGATCTTCTTCATGCCAAGGCCCTTGCAGATGGATACGGCAAAGGCGTCCATCGAAAGGCCAACGGCGAGCAGCACGAGCTCTGCGAGTCCCATAGTCTGACTCCCTCTCTGCGGGCGGGCCCGCGTGTACCTCTTGGGGGAGTAACAAAAAAGACCCGTGGCGTACGCGTTGCGCGCACAGCCACGAGTCTCGTTCATTAAGGCAAGCCAGGCCGCATCGGCCAGTGTGTTGACTTGCCGCGCCACCGGAGGCGAACCCGATCACGCGACTACTCCCTCATTTATGCGAATCCCGATGCTACCACATAAGCAGCTCATTTGGGTTGGGGCTCTTTTGACTACCCCAGCGGTGTTCGCTCATTCTGTAAGCATCGGATTTCGCAAGCGCTGCGGGGGCAAACCGTGAGAAACTATTTAGCGTTTATGGAGCGTATACGATGGGAGCGATGCCTTGGATAAGAACGAGCTGCAAAAGCGTATGGAACAGGCCATCCGCCTGACGGCACCTGGTCAGCCGATCCGCACCGCCCTCGACATGATCATCGCCGGTCACCTGGGTGCCCTTATCTGCGTCGGCGACACCGAAAACGTGCTCGCTGCCGGTAACGACGGCTTCCCACTCAACATTTCGTTCACCTCGAACCGCCTGTTCGAGCTCTCCAAGATGGACGGTGCCATCGTTATCGACGGCGACCTCACCCAGATCCTGCGCGCCAACTTCCACCTCAATCCCGATCCCTCGCTTGCCACGAGCGAGACGGGCATGCGTCACCGCACTGCCGCTCGCATGTCGGTGCTCACCGATGCCATCGTGATCTCGGTCTCGGCCCGTCGTGCCGTCGTCAACGTGTACGTTCACGGCAAGAGCTATGAGATCCAGCCCGTCACCACCATCATGAGCTCGGTCAACCAGCTCGTCGCCACGCTCCAGACTACCCGTCAGTCGCTCGACCGCTCCCTACTGCGCCTGACGGCCCTCGAGCTCGACGACTACGTTACGCTCGCCGACATTACCGGGATTTTCTCGAGCTTCGAGATCATGCAGCAGGCAAAGACCGAACTTAAGGATTGCATTGTCAAGCTGGGCAACCAGGGCAAGCTCGTGCAGATGCAGCTCGAGCAGCTCGCCGGCTCCAGCATGGATACCGAGTACGACCTGATGATTCGCGACTATGCGAGTGATTCCTCCGAGGCCAATGCCGAAAAGATCCGCGCCAACCTGAGCCGTATGACGCCTAAGGACCTGTCCGACCCACAGCATGTGGCGGCGGTTCTGGGTTACGACGACCTGGACGAGGACTCCGTCATGACGCCGCTGGGCCTGCGCACGCTTTCGCGCGTGTCCGTCGTGCGCGACGGCGTGGCCGAGAAGATCGTCGACGAGTACGGCTCGCTGCAGGAGCTCATGGATGACATCAGCGAGGATCCGGAGCGCCTGGGCGACTTTGGCGTCAACAACCCTGCCATTCTTGCGGACTCCCTGTACCGCATGAAGGGTACCAAACAGGGGAACGCATAATGGCGCCCGTATGCGCCGTGGTCGTTGCCGGTGGCAGCGGCCAGCGCTTTGGTAACCCCGGTGGTAAGCAGCTCGTCAATGTAGCGGGCCGTCCGCTTATGAGCTGGTCCATCCGCGCATTTGACCGTAGCAATAAGGTCGGCCACATCGTCGTGGTTTGCCCTGCCGAGCGTCGTGCCGAGATGCGCCGCCTGGCCATCGACCCGTATTCGTATAACACGCCCATCAGCTTCGCCGATGCCGGCGATACCCGTCAGGATTCCACCCGTGCCGGCGTGCATGCGGTTCCGGCGGGTTTCGAATATGTCGCCATCCACGACGGCGCCCGTCCGCTCATCACGACCGAGGCCATCGATCATGCGATCGACGTGCTTGTGGACGACCGCGCCCTCGACGGTGTCGTATGCGGTCAGCCCGCGATCGACACGCTCAAGATCGTCGACGGCGACAATATCGTCGAGACGCCGCCGCGTGAGCTCTACTGGGCCGCGCAGACACCGCAGATCTTTAGCGTCGACGCCATGAAGCGCGCCCACACCGCAGCTATCGCCGAGGGCTTTATCGGGACCGACGATTCTTCGCTGGTCGAGCGCATGGGCGGGCGCGTCCGCTGTGTCCAGAGCCCGCGCGATAACCTTAAGGTGACGGTGCCCGAGGACCTGCGTCCCGTAACCGCGATTCTGCTTGGCCGTATGGCCGAGGGAGAGGACCTTCCCCATGTTCAGTAACCTGCGCATTGGCCACGGCTACGACGTCCACCGTTTGGTGGAGGGGCGTCGATGTATCATCGGCGGGGTCGACATCCCCTACGAGCGCGGCCTGCTGGGCCACTCGGATGCCGATGTGCTTGCACACGCGCTGGCAGACGCCATTCTGGGAGCCTGCCGCGGGGGAGACATCGGCAAGCTATTCCCCGACACCGATCCCGCCTACGAGGGTGCCGATTCGATGGTGCTGCTCGCTCGCGTGATGGACTATGCGCGCGAGCTTGGCTTTGAGTTTGTCGATGCCGACTGCACCATTGCCTGCCAGCAGCCTAAGATCACCCCGCACCGCGATGCCATGCGCGCCAACCTTGCCCATGCCCTGGGCGTTGACGTCGAAAACGTGGGCGTTGCCGCCACTACGACCGAAAAGCTCGGCTGGGAAGGCCAAGGCGAGGGAATTGGCGCCTGGGCCGTCTGCCTGCTACAGAAAACCGTTAAGGAGTAACGAATGCGTATCTACAACAGCGCTACCCATAAAAAGGAAGAGTTCCAGCCCATCGAGTCCGGCAAGGTCCGCATGTACGTGTGCGGCCCCACGGTCTACGACAACATCCACATCGGCAACGCCCGCACGTTCATCAGCTTCGATGTGATTCGCCGCTGGCTCATCGCGAGCGGCTACGAGGTCACGTTCGCCCAGAACCTCACCGATGTCGATGACAAGATCATCAAGCGCGCCAACGAGCAGGGCCGAACGGCCGCCGAGGTCGCGACGGAGTTCTCCGACAAGTTCATCGGCGTCATGCGCGCCGCCAACGTGCTCGATCCCGATGTGCGCCCCCGCGCCACCAAGGAGATCGGCCCCATGATCGCTATGATCAAGACGCTTATCGAGCAGGGTCACGCTTACGCCGCCGATAACGGCGACGTGTACTTTGCCGTGCGCAGCGATCCCAACTATGGTCAGGTCTCGGGCCGCAACATCGACGACCTTATGGTTGGCGCGCGCATCGAGGAGAACGAGGACAAGAACGACCCGCTCGACTTTGCCCTGTGGAAGGCCGCCAAGCCCGGCGAGCCCAGCTGGCCGAGCCCCTGGGGCGAGGGCCGTCCCGGTTGGCACACCGAGTGCGCCGCCATGGTGCATCGCTACCTGGGCACCCCGATCGACATCCACGGCGGCGGCTCCGACCTTGCCTTCCCGCATCACGAGAACGAGTGCGCCCAGGCCACCTGCGCCTGGCACCAGGGTTTCTCCAACACCTGGATGCACACGGGCATGCTGCTGGTCGACGGCGAGAAGATGTCCAAGTCGCTCGGAAACTTCTTTACGCTGGCTGAGGTGCTCGAACAGCACTCTGCCGCGGCCCTGCGCCTGCTGATGCTGCAGACGAGCTATCGCTCGCCGCTTGACTTTTCTTGGGAGCGCCTGGAGGGTGCCGAGAACTCGCTCATGCGTATCGCCGGTACGGTCGAGAACCTGCGCTGGGCCGCGAACCATGCGACGGCCGATGCCGATGAGGCAGCATCCGAGGCGTTTGCCGCCAAGGCCGCCGAGACCCGTGCCACCTTTAAGGAGTGCATGGACGACGACTTTAACACTGCCGGTGCCATGGGTGCTGTCTTTGGCTTTGTGACCGAGTGCAACCAGTACCTGGAGCGGGCGGGCGATGCTGCCGACAAGGCCGCTGCGCTTGCTGCTGCCGATACGCTGGTCGAGCTGCTCGATACGTTTGGCGTCGAGCTCCCCGAGCCCAAGGTCGAGTTGCCGCTGGGCCTGCTGGGCGTTGCCGCCGGCCTGGTCGCCTACACGGGTGACGACGTGGACGAGGCCGCTGCCAAGATTCTCGAGGCCCGTGCCGAGGCCCGTGCCGCCAAGAACTGGGATCTGGCCGACGCCATCCGCGACCAGCTCAAGGACCTGGGCCTGACGATTGAAGATACGGCCGCGGGTACTCGTATTAAGAGTCTCTAGTATTTGTCGACCGTTCGAGGTGCGGCAGATTGCCTTGAAAGAGGGGGGGCATAGACCTGGTGGTCATGCCCAACGATTGAAAGGCAAGGTGCCGTGGCTCGGACGGTCGATTCTTGTTCGTTATCTATTTAAGGAGGCCGTTTTATGGCCGACAATCGCAAACGTGCACCGCGTGGAGGCAAGCAGGCTGCTTCTGGCTCGCGTGCGATTCGCCGCAACGACCGCGCTGCCACTCCCAAGGGCCAGCGCGAGCGCTCCCAAGCCCAGGCTGCGCGTTCGCAGCGAGATCGCAACCGCGACAATGTTCAGGTTTCCAAGGGCGAGTTTATCGAAGGTCGTCGTGCTGCCGCCGAGGCACTGCGTACCGGCTTTCCCGTCAAGTGCGCGCTCATCGCCGAGGGCGGGGAGCGCGATGCCGCCTTGTCGCGTCTGGTCGACGACCTCAACGCCGCGGACGTCCGCATTAAGTATGTGCCGCGCACGCAGCTCGATGCGCTGTCGAGCCATGGCGCTCACCAGGGCATTGCGCTCGAGGTGGGCAATTTCCCCTATGCCGATGTCGCCGATATTCTCGATCGCGCGGGTGAAGGACCGGCGCTCGTCGTCGTGCTCGACCATGTGACCGACGATGGCAATTTTGGTGCGATCGTGCGCTCTGCCGAGGTCGTGGGCGCAGCGGGCGTCATCATTGCCAACAAGCGCGCCGCCGGTGTGACCGTGGGCAGCTACAAAACCTCCGCTGGTGCCGTCATGCACCTGCCCATCGCGCAGGTTCCCAATATCGCCCGAGCGCTTGACGACCTCAAGGCCGCCAGCTTTTGGGTGGGCGGTGCTTCCGAGCACGCCGAGGGCAGTTGCTGGGATGCTCCCTTCGAGGGCCGCGTTGCGCTCGTCATGGGCTCCGAGGGCGACGGCATCTCGCGCCTGGTGCTCGAGAAATGCGACTTTTTGACCAAGCTTCCCCAGCGCGGCATGACCGAGAGTCTCAACGTGGCCCAGGCGACCACCGCGCTGTGCTTTGAGTGGCTGCGCCGCAACGCCGGCGAGCTCATGGGGGAGGAGTAGCGCATGTCCAAGAAGAACCGCGCCAAATCCAAGGCCAAGCGCTTTGGCGAAGGCTCGGCCAAGCCGATTGTTTCGGCCGCGACTTATGGCGTGGGCGGCAATGCGTTTGCGCAGGCCATCGCCGACCCGGTCTCGACGGTGCACTCCAATAAGCCCGAGCTGCTGGTGGTCGACGGCTACAACGTGATCCACTGCACGCCGCGCTACGAAAAGCTCGTCTACGACCATTCCGATGATCCGTATTCCAGCGACGTTCACGATATGGCGCGCACCGCCCTCATCAACGACGTCGCCGCCTTTGCCCAGGGCCGCTACGAGGCCGTGATCGTGTTCGACGGCGCGGGCAATATCTCCAACGAGCGCCCCAACCTGCCGGCCCGCGGCGTGCGCATCGAGTTTTCGCCGACGGGCGTATCGGCCGACACCGTGGTGCAGAAGCTCTGCATCGAGGCGCGCGAGGAAGGCCGCGCGTGCTCCGTGGTGTCGAGCGACGGCACGATCCAGGCCGTCGTCATGGGTAAGGGCGTTACGCGCATCTCGAGCCGCATGCTGGTGGACGAGATCAAACAGATCGACAACGACGTGCACGAGGCCGAGGAAGCCCCGCAGATCAAGATGACTCTGGGCAGCCGCCTGAGCCCCGATGCCCTGGCCAAGCTCAAGGCCCTGCGCGGACGGTAGGGGAGTTGCGGCAGAGAGCCGTTTCCTAGATTGGTCTACCCGCTGATTTGTAATCAGTGGGTTGCGGGTTTGCAGCTGTCAAAACGAATAGGTTTATGTTTTGACGAACAGATAAAACTGTTCGTTCTGACGAACGGTTTTTGAGATGTGGTCGGTCGAAGGGCCTGTTGCGCCCCGTCCTCAATTCCTTTATCCTAAACAGGCTTCGCGCGAAAGCGCCAAGTGTGCCAGTGTGGCGCAACGGTAGCGCAACTGATTTGTAATCAGTGGGTTGCGGGTTCGATTCCTGTCACTGGCTCCATGAGAGTTTCGGGCTCTGTCTCTATATGGGACAGAGCCCGTTTCTATTTAGGTGGTGCGCCATCGGGTTAGCGCCCATCCCGTTTTTGGTTTGTCTCGTCCTCCAGTTTGTCTAAATCTGTAACACCAAGACCGATATTCGGCATCTAACTGTTACAGATTGAGATGAAACTTAGGGTGTTTTAGGAATATCTTGATCTGTAACATCTAGAAGCGGAATAGGCCTCTTGCTGTTACAGATCGAGACAAGGGCGAGCGCGGATCTGGATGTCCTGCTCGAGCGTGGATTTCTGGATACGCGAGCGAAGAAAATCTCCCGACCGGAGAACGAGCGTGGATAATTAACTTGGATAGGGAGCTAAGGTAAACACCGATTGTCTATCGACGGCTTTAGAAACAACGACCCCGATTTCATTGTGGAATCGGGGCCGTTTGTGCCTCAGGAATCCGAATGGATTAATCGAGCTCCTAAGGAACTTCTTGGGTTCTTGCTAATGGTCTGCCGAGGATGTCCCCAATGCAAACGGCGGGCATCTACTCAATATAGCTGGGGTTCTTCTTGATGATCACGCGTGCAGCGATGAAGGAGACGACGATGGCGATGATGGCGACAACGCATGCCAGCACGAAGTTACCCATGGACCCATCGGGAGCGATAAAGATGAGTGCCGAAAGAAGGCCGGGGCATGCTCCCGCAACATACTCTTTCAGAACAAAGATGCCTGCAGGGAGTCCAGCGCAGAGCGCGCCGATTGCCGTGCCGACAAGCAGGCGGGGACGCTCGATGAGGCAACCGTAGAACGCGGGCTCGGTTACGCCACAGAGTGCGGTGACGGCAACCGTGGTGACCATACCCCTCTTCTCTTTGTTTCCCTTCATGGCAGTTGCCAGGGCGAGGCTCGTGCCGCCAATGCAGAGGTTCGAGATGAATCCAAAGATAATGGGTGCCCAACCGAGCTGCGCCAGGCTCGTAACTTCGATTGCGATGTAAGCCTTATCGAGACCGAGCATGACGAAATAGGGGTTAAGGGCTGCCAGGATCGGAGTAGCGATAAATGCCACGTTGTCCATAAGCCACGTGACGGCATCGCTCAGCGCGTAGCCCATCATGCTGCCGGCGGGGCCAAGGATAATAAGCTCGACGGGCACGACGATGATCATGGTGAGCAGCGGCTTCAAGAACAGTTTGGTAACGTCGGGAATAATCTTCTGAAGGCCGCGGTCGACAAAGTACATGAATACAACGCCCAGTACGATGGGCACTACCGTACTCGAATAGTCGTTCGTCGGGATGGGAATACCAAGAAAGTCGAGACCCTCGGCACCGCTAATGGACGAGCTGATCATGATCGCGCCCAGCAATGCGCCCATGATGGGCTGCATCTTCATGACGGCCGCGAGCTGATAACCAAGATAAACGGGTAAGAAGCTAAACGAAGCGCTAAAGATCGCCAACAGGACCTGGGCGGTTCCGCTATCGGTGCTCAATCCGCAATAATTGACCAGGAGATTCTTGATCGAAAGAATGAGTCCGCCAACGATGAGCGCCGGGACGATGGGCATGAATACCTGTGCAGAGACGTTCCCGAATTTCTCAATCAAGCCCATGGCGGTGTTACCGCTTTTAATGCCTTCTGCAAGGTCTTTGGCGGTTTGGGCATCGTCGGCAACCGTGCCACCGCCGACTTCGATTCCCGCGAAGTCGAGGAAGTCGTTGTAAGCCTCGGTGACGTTGGGGCCGATGATCACCTGAAGCTGGCCACCGCTGACTACTGCCCCGAGCGCCTGATCGGCCGATTTGGCGAGCTGGAGATCGATGATCGAGGTGTCTCGTGCGTCGATGCGAAGGCGCGTCGCACAATGAGTTACCGATGTAATGTTCTCTTTGCCGCCAACAGCCTTTAGGACTGTTTCGGACATTGCCTGATATTTCATCTCTTTCTCCTAGCCTTCCTGCTCCTGATATTTCGAGATAAGGTCTCGGTACCAATACCAGCTCTTTTTGGGGGTGCGCTCTAAATTGTTCTCGAAGTCGATATGGACAAGTCCGTATCGTTTTTCGTAGCCGTTGATCCAGCTATACAGATCCATCGTCGACCAGAGGTAGTAGCCCTCAACGCGCGCGCCGTCGCGCTTAGCCCTCATCATGTGCTCGATGAACTGGCCCAGAAGCTCGATGCGGTCATCATCGTGGATCATTCCGTCTGCGTCTGGTTGCTCATAGGCGCCATGTCCGTTTTCCGTAATAAAGATGCGGGGCGCGTCATAGCGCTCGTGGACATCCATGATGGTTGAATACATGCAACTTGGGAGTATTTCGCGGCCCCATTTATTGCGGGGAACATTGCTGTCGCGGGCGCTTTCAAACAAGGGCGCAATGCATTTTCCTTCGACTTTTTTGCTCGAACCGCCCTTATTGTTCGCCGAAACGGCAAGCTCTCCACCGTGCCAGTCGGTTACATACTCTCGGCAATACACGTTGAGTCCAATAAAATCGACTTTACCGTCTCTGAATTCTTCTACGTCATTTGGGGATCGATAGAGCGAGACGCCAAGTTTTTCAAGGATTTCGTCCATTTCTGGCGGCAGTTGACCCTGAAGCGCTGGTGCCAGAATCATGCGATTGGCGAAAAAGTCTGCGTATCGAAATACGTCATCAGGGTGCTCGGTTGCCGGGTCGAGTTCGACAACGCCGCCATCGTGGACGGCGCCGATGATGCCGTCGTAGCCCATTTGACGATATGCTCGGACTGCGAGTGCGCTTGCGCGCATCAGGTTGTATTGAAACTGCATGTACGACTGAACGTCGAGCGATCGATTGGGGGGATAGTTGCCCAACATGTTTACGCAGTAGCTGTAGAAATGCGGCTCGTTAACGGTAGCCCAGATTTTGACGCGGTCTCCAAAGCGCTCAAAGCAAATCTTGGCGTATTTGCAGAACCACTCTGCCATGTCGTTGTTCAGCCATCCGCCTTTGCAAGCAAGCGTGAATGGCAGATCGTAATGGAACAGCGTAACGTTGGGCTCTATGCCATTTTCGAGGCAGCAATCAATGACTCGATTATAAAAATCGATACCCTCTTCATTCACTTCGCCGATACCCGTGGGGATGATTCGACTCCATGAAAGAGAGAAGCGATAGGTGTTTTGTCCGCCTTCTTTCATCATGCGGATATCTTCTTCATAGCGATGGTAGAAGTCGCAAGATACATCACCGTCAACATGGTTGATGTTCTTATTGCTTGTGTGGTTAAAGAAATCCCACTCGCCGAGGCCTTTGCCGTCTTCGTTCCAGGCACCCTCGCACTGATAAGACGCCGTGGCGGAACCCCAGAGAAACGGCATGTTGTTCACGTTGCCCATGAATCCCCTTTCCATCATTCAACACGGTGGATACGTGTGACGGAATTACGATTAAGATGACGTCAACTGATTTGAATCATAGGAGAACGACCAAAGCTGTTTGATTCAATAAATGAACCATGATTTCGAGGAGAGCGGAAAGAGGGATCATGTGAATATCAATGACTTCGATGTGCTCAATCGCATTAGCTCCATCATCAACAGCGAGTTTGGGTCAAACGATGCCGCCATCGCTCGATATCTCATCGCTCACATTAGGCGTTCGAGCGAAATCAATGTTGCCGCAATAACCCGCGATGCATTCGTGACCCGTTCCGCTGTTCGTCGTTTCTGCAATCGATTGGGCTACCAGTCTCTTAGCGATTTGAAAGAATCATTTACTCAATCAGTCTTTCCAAGCGACTTAAGCCATCGAGAGGAGGAATTTGGCTACGAGGAGTACAGGGCAGAGCTCGACGTTCGCATGATCGAGATGTTCGCTGAGGTTGAAAGCGGCGTGTCCGATATCGCTATTAAGCACCTTGCCGACGAAATTGATGGCCATAAAAACGTTGAAATCTGGTGCACCAATAATGTGAGCGCCAATCTCGTACGATTTCAGCAGGAAATGTTTTATGCGGGCAAGATAGTTCGCATAGTTGCTGGGGCTAACGTCGCGGAATTGAAAAACATGGGAGACGCTTCGCAGTCATTGATAATTCTCGTATCGGTCTCCGGGCTATTTGCGTCACAGGCGCGTGAGTATCTTGATTGCCGTTCGGGCAGGAAGATTCTAATTACTGCGTTTAGCAACGATGACAAATCGAGCTCTTTTGACCGTGTATATCGTCTCGGTAATGCGGGAAACGGAATTGACCGACTCGGCGTTTATTCGAAATATGCCATGACTTATTTCTTCGACTTGCTATCGTCGTGTTACTTGAGTCGCTACCCCTGCACCAAGGGGGAGCCGCTCTATGGGTCTACTTTGGCCTGGCCCGAGTAGTTCGGCTCTATAGTTCTCCCGCTTAGTGAATGAGCGTGGATAATCTGCCACATTGGCCTTGGGGGTACGCCAAAAGTAGGAGATTATCCACGCTCGATTTCAAACGGGAGATAATCCACGCTCAAATCTGCCGCGAAAGCCCGATCACGACCTATATATAGGTGTAAATGAACCGTTATCGAAGTTCGTTCCTGCCGGCGCACTCCACCGTGACACAGTGTTCCCTCGGGAAATGTCACCAGCGCAGCCAAATTCACTGTCCTTCATATCCAAACTCAACAAAACCGCAGGTCACAGCTATATAGATACGCCCGGCACCGTGTATCTAGAGGTTTTCGTTGACAGCCCCCAAGGTTGCATCGTATTATCTTTTTCGTTCGCGGGGGCGGCGGTCCAAAAGACCAAAGGACCTGCGGATACTTGAACGATTGGGAGTTTGCCCGAGTGGTTAATGGGGACGGGCTGTAAACCCGTTGGCTCTGCCTACATAGGTTCGAATCCTATAGCTCCCACCCGTCAAGTGCCTGTATAGCTCAGTCGGTAGAGCACTTCGTTGGTAACGAAGAGGTCACCAGTTCAAGTCTGGTTGCAGGCTCCATCCGGCGGTGTAGCTCAGTTGGTTAGAGCACACGGTTCATACCCGTGGCGTCACTGGTTCGAATCCAGTCACCGCTACCATAGGTAACACGGTGGCTTCTCAATAGTATGTTGAGAGGCCACTATGGTATAAAGGCAAAGTCCCGTCCGGGGACGACCTGTTTAGAGGAGGGCTTTATGGCCAAAGAGAAGTTTGAGCGCACTAAGCCGCATGTTAACATCGGCACCATTGGTCACGTCGACCACGGCAAGACCACGCTGACCGCTGCCATCACCAAGGTTCTCTCCGAGACCGAGGGCTGCAAGGCTGACTTCACTGCGTTCGAGAACATCGACAAGGCTCCCGAGGAGCGCGAGCGCGGCATCACGATTTCCGTCTCCCACGTTGAGTACGAGACCGCTGCCCGTCACTACGCTCACGTTGACTGCCCGGGCCACGCTGACTACGTCAAGAACATGATCTCCGGCGCTGCTCAGATGGACGGCGCTATCCTGGTCATCGCTGCTACCGACGGCCCCATGGCTCAGACCCGCGAGCACATCCTGCTCGCCCGTCAGGTCGGCGTTCCCTACATCGTCGTCTTCCTGAACAAGTGCGACATGGTCGACGATGACGAGCTCATCGACCTCGTCGAGATGGAGACCCGTGAGCTCCTCTCCGAGTACGATTTCCCCGGCGACGACATCCCCGTCATCCGTGGCTCCGCTCTGGGCGCTCTCGAGGGCGACGCCAAGTGGATGGACGCCATTCGCGAGCTCATGAAGGCCGTCGACGAGTACATCCCGACGCCTGCTCGTAACAACGACCTCCCGTTCCTGATGGCCGTTGAGGACGTTATGACCATCTCCGGCCGTGGTACCGTTGCTACTGGCCGTGTCGAGCGCGGTGAGCTCAAGCTCAACGAGCCCGTCGAGATCGTCGGCATCAAGGATACCCAGAACACCGTCGTTACCGGTATCGAGATGTTCCGTAAGTCCATGGACTTCTGCGAGGCTGGCGACAACGTCGGTCTGCTGCTCCGCGGCATCAAGCGTGAGGACATCGAGCGCGGCCAGGTTCTCTGCAAGCCCGGTTCGGTTACCCCGCACACCAAGTTCACCGGCGAGATCTACGTTCTGACCAAGGAGGAGGGCGGCCGTCACACCCCGTTCTTCGATGGTTATCGTCCTCAGTTCTACTTCCGTACCACCGACGTTACCGGTACGGTCAAGCTCCCCGAGGGCACCGAGATGGCTATGCCTGGTGACCACATCACCATCGAGGGCGACCTCATCCACCCGATCGCCATGGAGGAGGGCCTGCGCTTCGCTATCCGCGAGGGTGGCCACACCGTCGGTTCGGGCATCGTCTCCACGATCATTGAGTAAATTAGCTCTTTGATATAGCTGACTTAGAGAACCCGGCACTTATATGGGTGCCGGGTTCTTTTCTGCAATGGATATTGAGCCGTTGCTGGTGTCGAGAGGATCGATAATGGTCCTGGATGCACCGTCGATTAGCTCTCGATGGCTTCATTGATGTGTTCCAAATATGAATGGATCCACCGAGAACCAATTGACTCGAGGTTTTCATTGACAGCACTTACGTGGAGCTGATAAAGTATCAACTCGTGCCCGTACGGGGCGGAAATGAAAGGTTCAGGATACATGCGTACTCTAGTTACTCTTGCGTGCACTGAGTGCAAGCGCCGCAACTATACGACCACCAAGAACAAGTCGACCATGCCTGATCGTATGGAGATCAAGAAGTATTGCCCCTGGTGCCGTCACCACACGCTGCACAAAGAGACTCGCTAGTCTCTAGTCACATACGCCAGTAGTTCAATTGGTAGAGCATCGGTCTCCAAAACCGAGTGTTGAGGGTTCGAGTCCTTCCTGGCGTGCCAGTCATTATTCCGTAAGCTCCCACTTGGGGGCTTACGGTTTACTCATGTATAAGCGCATTGCGCGGAGGTAACCCAAATGGCCAACAAGAAGAACAAGAAGAAGGCTCAGCAGCCGGCACCTGCCAACAAAGCTGCCGCCAACTCCAAGGTTGAGGCCAAGAAGGCCGTTGCCAAGAAGAACGAGAAGGCTGCGAAGTCCAAGAAGAACGAGAAGCCTGGTTTCTTCGCCCGCACCAAGAAGTATTTCGCTTCGGTCAAGTCCGAGATGAAGCGTGTCACGTGGCCCGATAAGAAGGAGCTCGTGAACTACTCGGTTGTTGTTTGCGCTTCTCTGATCGTCGTCGGCGTCGTCATCGCTCTGCTCGATGCTGGCTTTGGCGAGGCTCTTGCTCTGTTCTCTGGATTGAGGGGCTAAACCATGTCTAAGCGTTGGTACGTCGTTCACACTTACTCTGGATACGAGAACCGCGTTAAGTCCGATCTCGAGCATCGCATCGAGACTATGGGCATGCAGGACCGTATCTTTGATATCGAGATTCCTATGGAGCGCGTCACCGAGATTAAAGAGGGTGGCAAGCGTGAGACCAAGGATTCCAAGATCTTCCCGGGTTATGTCCTGGTCCGCATGGAGATGGATGACGATGCTTGGACGTGTGTTCGTAACACGCCTGGCGTCACCGGTTTCCTAGGCGGCAACGGCAAGCCCGCTCCGCTTTCCCGCGACGAGTACAACAAGATGACTCGTCGTCCCGGTAAGGGCGATTCGCCCAAGCGCACCTCGGTTGATATTGAGGTCGGTACGTCCGTCCGCGTCACCGATGGCCCGCTTACCGACTTTGATGGCAAGGTCTCCGAGGTTAACACCGAGGCTGGCAAGCTCAAGGTCACGCTGATGATCTTTGGCCGCGAGACGCCGGTCGAGCTCGACTTTAACCAGGTCGCTGTCATCGCTTAAGTTTTCGTCCGTTCGCGCGAGCGTGCTTCTTCTGTGACTGCTCATCTCAGGAGTGCTTCTAACACGTGCGTGCTTACGATATAGCAAGTACTTCACACTCGTGATTCGAAAGGAATGACCATGGCTGAGAAGAAGGTTGCCAACGTCATTAAGCTCCAGATTCCTGCTGGTGCAGCAAACCCCGCTCCTCCCGTCGGCCCCGCCCTGGGCGCTGCTGGCGTGAACATCATGCAGTTCTGCCAGGCCTTTAACGCCGAGACGCAGGACAAGAAGGGTGACATCATCCCCGTTGAGATCTCTGTCTACGAGGACAAGTCCTTCTCCTTCATCACCAAGACCCCGCCGGCGGCTCACCTTATCAAGAAGGAGCTGAACCTCAAGTCTGGTTCCGCTAAGCCCCAGGCTGACAAGGTTGGTCAGCTCTCCCAGGAGCAGCTCACCAAGATCGCCGAGATCAAGATGCCGGACCTCAATGCCAACGACATTGACGCCGCCAAGAAGATCATCGCCGGTACCGCCCGTTCCATGGGCGTCACCATCGCTGAGTAGCGATTTCTTATGGTAACGGCGGGTGCTCCGACCGGGGCGCCCGTTAAATGTGTGCAATAGGGCACACGATACGATGTGGGAGGGCTCACGCCCGTTTAACCACAGGAGGTAATGCACATGGCTAAGCATGGTAAGAGCTATAACGCCGCTGCCGAGAAGATCGACCGCGCCACGCTCTACACCCCCCTTCAGGCTGCCAAGCTCATCAAGGAGCTCGACACCGCCAAGTTCGACGAGACCGTCGAGGCCCACTTCCGTCTGGGCATCGATACTCGTAAGGCTGACCAGAACATCCGTGGTTCCATCTCCCTGCCTCACGGCACCGGCAAGACCGTTCGTGTTGCCGTCTTCGCCGAGGGTGAGAAGGCCCGCGAGGCCGAGGCTGCCGGCGCCGACATCATCGGTTCCGACGAGCTCGTCGCCCAGATCCAGAAGGGCGAGATCAACTTCGACGCCGCTATCGCTACGCCGAACATGATGGCCAAGGTTGGCCGCATCGGTAAGATCCTTGGTCCCCGTGGCCTCATGCCGAACCCCAAGCTCGGCACCGTGACCATGGACGTCGCCAAGATGGTCTCCGAGCTCAAGGCTGGCCGCGTTGAGTACCGCGCCGACCGCTACGGCATCTGCCACGTGCCCCTGGGCAAGAAGTCCTTCTCTGAGCAGCAGCTCGTCGAGAACTACGCTGCCCTGTACACCGAGATCCTGCGCGTCAAGCCCTCTTCTGCTAAGGGCAAGTACGTCAAGTCCATCTCCGTGTCTTCCACCATGGGCCCTGGCGTCAAGGTCGATCCCGCTGTCCAGCGTGACTTCCTGGCTGAGTAACTGCTAGTTACTGCCTGAGCAAAGCAAGCATTGCTAAAGAAACCCGGTTCTGCCTTGTGCAGGACCGGGTTTCTTGCTATCGCGTCAAAACCACCACAAAGGGGACGGTCTCCCCTTTGTGGTGGTTACCAGGGTGTTCTGGCTGTTGAGGACTCGATGGCATCGTGGCGTTTGAGCTCGCGGCGCATGGTTTGCGAATTGAGCCAGGCTGCCTGCCAGCCACGGATGGGGTAGCGCGTCTGGTCGAGCTCAAACTGCGTATAGCCACAGGCGTTGATGATCGTCGTTCCACACTCATGCTGCCGCTTGCGCTGAAAATCGTAACCGTAGCTTTGGTGTACATGCCCATGCACCATGTAGTCGGCCCCCCAGGACTCAAGCGCCGTGTTAAAGCACTCAAACCCTCGATGCGGCAGATCGTCCAGATCACCCATACCGGCGGCGGGTGCATGGGTAAGCAGAATGTCGCACCCGCCGACCATCCTAACCTTACGCGACAGCTTACGCATGCGCTTGGACATCTCGCGTTCGGTGTACATGTTGGCGCCGTCGCGATAACGCATGGACCCGCCAAGGCCCGCAATGCGAATCCCTCGGTACGTGTACACGCTGTCTTCTACGCAGATACATCCGCCCGGTGCATGACGTGCGTAGCGGTCATCGTGATTGCCACGCACGTAGATGAGCGGTTTGTTGATGACCGTAACCAAAAACTCAAGATAGTCCGGGTCCAGATCGCCGGCGGACAAAATCAGGTCGACTCCTTCAAAGCGTTCCTTGCGAAAGCACTCCCAAAGGCATCGTTCTTCGGTATCGGCTATGGCAAGGATTTTCATAGGGCAGGGACTTTCGGCTCATCGTCGAGCTGCGGAATGGTGTCTACCACGTTATCCGCCAGCCAATTCATCTCGACAATCTGCGTGCTCGGCAGCGGAGGGAAGCCTTCGATCTGTACCACGCCGTTCTGGCTGTGGAGCTCGCCGCCAAAGGGGTTGATGGATCCCTCGACAATGCCGTTGCGGAGCAACTGCACGAGTTTGCGCGTCTGGTAGGGTAGGCCCGGAGCGTAACGGATGTCGATAACGCCGGAGCTCATGCCGTACCAGTAGTTGACGGCGCGCGCTTGGTTGTCATCGCTGGTCTCGTCCCACGTGCCGTGCAGAAGGCTGCGAACGATGAGCTCGTAGTAACGGCCCCAGTTCCATACCGGCATGGCGATGCCGGAAACCTTGCCATCGACCAGGCGGTGGAGTCCGTAGGCCGTGGGGTCTTCGAGCGACTTTGACATGTCAGCGCCGGTCATGACGCTCACGCCTTCGCGGCACATGGCCTCGGCAAGACCGCCGGCGGGCACATCGCCCCAGGTGAGGATAATTTGCGCGCGGGGGTCGAGCAGCGAGGCGCCGATGGCAAAGGCATTGATCTCGCTGAGCGCGCCGGATGCGAAGACCGACGCGTGGTAGCCGATGCGATGGTTGTCCGCCATGCTGGCGGCAAGGGCGCCCAGGAGGAACTTGGCCTCGTACATCTTGCCAAAGTACGAACGAACGCTTTGGTGGGGAAGGCCGATAGAGCAGTTAAGGAACCGAACCTGGGGATACTCAACGGCAGCTCTGAGCGTGTATTCCATCAGGCGGTGCGAGGTCGAGAAGATGACGCTGTCTCTATGTTTGACAGCCGTTTCCACGGCGGCGTAGAACACGTCCGGATCGTGACAGTCCTCGAACGCCTCGGTGCGCACGATACCGTCAAAGTGCTCATCGAGATACTGACGTCCTTGGTCGTGCAGACTGTCCCAGCTCGACGCCGCACAGGGGAACTCATGGATAAAGGCGATACGCAGGGGGTTGGCCGCCGAATAGACAGTCTTGCCCATAAAGAAGTTGAGCACGCCGGAGGTGGACTTGGCGGGCGACTCCTCCTCATCGACGCTCGGCGCTTCGACAAGATCGACCTTGTCCTCGTCATTTTTGCCGGCAATGACCAGCTCGCGCCAAATCTTGCACAGGCGGTTTACGACGATATCCGTCGGCGTATCCAGTAGGCGGTCCTGGTTGTACACATTGAGGTAGACGAGCATGGCGTCGGCGGGCGTAATGTCCAGGTGGTCGCCGCCTGCGCGAAGGTAGGCGCGCTTAAAGAGCAGGAAGGTGTGGCGCAGGTAGTCGACCTTTTTCTGCGGCCATTTTTCGATAAGGTTCTGACCGAGCATCTTGGCGAGCGTCTCGTAGCTTCCCTCACGCGAGAACTCGATCTCGTATAGGGGGCAGACGCGCCAAAACGCGCAGAATTCACCGTACAGGCGGCTTTCGACGGAATCCCATGTGCCGGGGTAGAGACGGGTGACCCTGACCGAAACCGTTGGAGCGTCCAGGAATTTGAGGACACTGACGCGTTTGTTGCCTTCCTGGACATAGAACCGATGCATGAACTCGGTGACGATGATGGGGTCGCGATAGCCCTCGGTTACCTGGATGTCGTAGAGGTTGGACCACTTGCGGGCGAACTCGGTGTTAAACGGCAGCAGGGGCATAAAGTTGCATGAAAAGGCGGACTGACGGCCTTTGGTGACCGTGCCGACGACCATTTCGAGCGGAATATCCCGCAGGCCGACGCTCACTCGCTGACCTAAGGGGAGCTGAGCAACCAAGCTATCGAGGTCCGTAAGGTATGGATGCTCGCTTTGGCTAATGGCGCGACGGCGTCCCTGCTCGCCGCGCTTGCGTGCTTGACGATAGGCCTCTTCCATGGTGTCTACTCCCTTAGTCGTTTAAACAACGATATGAACCATGGTACCACGAATGAAAACCACTACAAAGATGCCTGTCCCCTTTGCGGTGGTTTAGGCGATGATGGGGGCGATGGCGCGGATGCAGGCGTCGGCTGCCGTGAAAGTAGTGCTGTCGTCGCTGACGATAAAGATGATCTTTCCTTTGATGCCAAAGTCGCCGATTTCGCTAAAGAGTACGTAGGGCTCCTTGTCAAAGCCCGAGATGGGAAGCACGGCGGCCTTGGTTGCGCTGGTCAGCTCGTCTGCCAGCACGTCAAGGGAAGCCCACTTAGACGTGTCCTTTACGGCAACGGGCACGGCCACGCGCCCAAAGGGCATCAAATGCACGAGCGTGTTCTTGGAGATGTTGGAATTGGGCACAATGATGGTCTGTCCACAGGCATCCTCAATCGTTGTATGGCGCCAAGTGATGTCTTGGACAACGCCGGATACGCCGCCGACCTCGATATTGTCGCCGGGTTTGATGATGCCCATAAAGGTCACCTGCATGCCGCCGATAAGGTTTGATAGCGTGTCCTGAAAGCCGAGCGAGATGGCGATGCCGCCGACGCCAAGAGCGGCGACGAGCGCGTTTGCGTTAATGCCAAAGCAGTTGTCGAGGATAAAGCTGCCGCCAATCATCCAGATGACGGCGCGCGCGATGTTGATGAAGATACTCGATGCCGGAAGCGGGTTATCGTCTCGGTTAAGCAGATGATTCAGGGTCTTGGATACGACCTTGGCGGCGACGGCGGTGCCTATCGCCAAGATGACGGCCCAGATGATGTTGTGGACCCACCGTTGCTCAAAGAAATGAAGAATCGGCTCAAACAATTCCATGTAGGGAAAACCTCCTTATGATCGTCCAACCATGATACCCACCAAGAAGCCCGTCCGATCAAATTCGGACGGGCTTCTGTGCTCGATATAAGGTTTACGCGGCGGGGCTGCAAGGCCCGGCGGTGTAGCTTAGCGTCGACGCTTCCAGATAATGCCGAGGATGATGACGATGATGCCGCCGACAAGGCACGCGCCAACTACTGCCAGCGTGTGGTCTCCCGTTGCGGCGAGCTTACCGGTCGTCTTCTTGGTGATGACCTTCGTGGTCGTCGTGTCCGTCTTAGGCGAGGGCTTAGGCGTCGGGGCCGGTGTGGGCGTGGGGTCCACGGCTGCGGAGCCGAAGCCGATGGTGCCGGCGAGCCCGGCCATCTTGCTCTCCCAGCCGTTCTGCCCAATCAGCGCCCTCAGCGCCGCCTCGCACGTGCTCCACTCGGTGTACTTGGTGGCGTGTGCAAAGGTGGGAAAGTCGGTCGTGTTGGTAATGATGTAGTTGTTGGTGGCGACGGTATAGGTCTTGGCGGGGTCGAGCGTGCTGCCGTCTTTGGTGAGTGTGGCACTCACAATGCGCTTGCCTTCGGGCTGCGTCCAATCAATCGTCACGTTGATGCCGCCAAAGGAGAGAACGCTGCCAGAGTCATCGCGCCACTTGTACTTGTCTTGCGCCTCCTGCTCGGTGTGACCGGCCGCCACATAAGCCTGCTGAAGCTCGTAGCTGTCGTTGCAATCGTCGCTAATTTGTAGCGAGTGCTCGAGCGCTGCGAGGAAGTCCGCGCCGGTCATGGTCCAGGTCTCCACGGTGTTGCCGTAGGGCGAGATAGCGATGACGTTGCCGGCGGTCACGTTGCCCGCCGCGATACCGCCGCGGATGCCGCCAGCGTTCTCGATAGCGAGGTCTGCGCTCGTCAGGGCAAGATAGGAGCCGCAAATCACATGGCCGATGGTCTGGGCCTTGGTGGTGTCGCCCTCCTTACTGGGGCGGAAATCGGTGGTGCGCACCATCTCCCAGACGTGCGTGCCAGATGCGTTCTCGCCGTAGAAATAATTGGCAGAGCTCGTGCCGAGCACCTCGCTCGATGCGGCGCTAAAGGCATCGTCGAGTGGCTTGATTTTGTTGTTGTGGACCTCATCAAGGATGCTCTGATAGGTGGAGCCCTTGTTGGGGTCTGCCAAAAGGTCGTTGACGTTCTTGGCGGTGTAGAGCTTCTCGTCGCTGTCGTCTGCAGGGACCGTGACCGTGTCATCGTCGGTCGTCTCGGTGCCATTCGTGTCGTATTTGTACGGAATGGAAAGCAGTCCCACCTCGGCAAAGGCACTGCCCGCCTCGACAACGTGGATTGTCTTGCCGTCGGCTCCCGTCACCTTCTCGTTAAGGTTGATGTGCTCGTGGCCTGCGATAAGGGCATCGACGCCACGGAGCCGCGTGGCAAAGGTCTTTGCGTCGAGCGTGTGCGCGATACACACAACAACATCGCAGCCCTCCTTGCGCAGCTGCTCTGCCTCGGCATTGATGGCGTTCGCGGCACTCGAGAAGCTGGTGCCCGCGACCAGGTCCGCGCGCAGCGAGGAACCTAGCGACTCATCCATGGCTCCGACGACGCCGACCTTGATTTTGTAGTCGAATGTGGAGTGATCCTCGCTATCCTCCCAGGTGCGATCGAGCGTCTTCGTGATGCTCGAGCTCCATGCGCCGTTCGAGGACGTTGCATTCGCGCAGAGCATGGCGAAGGGCGTGCCGGTGGTGCTGTAGCCGGTCATGGTGCGGAGTTTGTCCGCGCCGTAGCTCCAGTCGTGGTTGCCTGGCGTGGTTGCGTCGTAGCCGTCGGCGTAGAAGGTGTCCATGAGCTCGGCGATGCTCTTGCCCTCGCTCATGGTGGCGAAGGACTGTCCGTGGAAGGTGTCGCCCGCATCGAGTAAAAGATCGGGGGCGCTGCTTTGGGCGCTATAGAGAACCGCCAGTCCGTCAAAGCCCACAGTGCCGGTGCCCTTGCTTGCGTTGTAGCTGTACTTGTAGCTGCCGTGGATATCGTTGGTGTGCATGACGGCCACGGAGCCGTCAATAGCGGCGGGCAGGTTTCCCGCGAAAGCGAGGCTTGGGATGCCTGCGAGCGCGCCGGCAAACAACGCGGCGGCCAACGCAAAGCGGGGGAGTCTTTTCATGGCAGTTTCCTTAGTTCTTAGCCAGAATGTCTGGTTGAATATCGGATTATCGACATAATATGCGAAAACCGCCGCAAGGGCCTCTGTCCCTTTGCGGCGGTTTTGGCGTTTGCGCAGATAAAACCTACCAAAATAAACCTGTCCCTTTTTGGCAGGTTTTAGCTTAGCAGCATGCGGTCGTTGGCGAGCTCGCCGCCCGAGACCTCCTCGAACTTCTGCAGCAGGTCGGCCACGGTGAGCGACTTCTTCTCGTCGCCGGCCACGTCGTAGATCACATGGCCCTCGTGCATCATGATCAGACGGTTGCCCAGACGGATGGCGTCGTTCATGTTGTGCGTGACCATGAGCGTGGTCAGGTGGTTCTCGTCGACGATCTCCTCGGTCAGGTTAAGCACCTTAGAGGCCGTCTTGGGGTCGAGGGCCGCGGTGTGCTCGTCGAGCAGCAGCAGGCGCGGCCTGGTGAGCGTGGCCATCAGCAGGGTGAGTGCCTGGCGCTGGCCACCCGAGAGCAGGCCGACCTTGGCGTTGAGACGCGTGTCCAGACCAAGGTCCAGGCGCTTGAGCAGCTCGACGTACTCATCTTTCTCGGCCTTGGTGACGCCCCACGAAAGGCCGCGACGCTGGCCGCGACGCTTGGCGAGGGCCAGGTTCTCGGCGATCTGCATGTCGGCAGCGGTACCGCGCATGGGGTCCTGAAACACGCGGCCCAGGTACTTGGCGCGCTGCGACTCGCTCAGGCGCGAGATGTCGGTGCCGTCGAGCTCAATAACGCCCGAATCGAGCGGGTACACGCCGGCGATCATGTTGAGCAGCGTGGACTTGCCGGCGCCGTTGCCGCCGATCACGGTTACAAAGTCGCCGTCATTTAGGGTAAGGTCGACGCCGGTGAGCGCGCGCTTCTCGGTGACGGTGCCCTTGTTAAAGGTCTTCTTGACGTGCGAGAGCTTAAGCATCTGCCTCATCCCCCTTCGTGTAGGAGCTGCGGAGCTTATAGCGCTCCCAAACCACGGGCACGCACAGGGCCACAGCGACAATTACGGCGGAGAGCAGCTTCATGTCGTTGGCGTCCATGCCCAACTGCAGCACGATGGCGCGGATAAGGAAGTACACCACGGAGCCAAAGACGGCGGAGGCAAGACGGACGCTAAACTGCGTGAGGCCGCCGGGCAGCAGACGGCCGAGCACCTCGCCGATAACAATGGCGGCAAGACCGATAACGATGGCACCGGTGCCCATACCAATGTCGGCATACTTTTGGCTCTGGCAGATGAGCGCGCCCGAAAGGCCGATGAGGGCGTTGGAGAGCACGAGGGCGATCATCTTGGTGGAGTTGGTGTTGACGCCCAGAGCGCGGATCATGTACTCGTTGTTGCCGGTGGCTCGCAGCGCCGAGCCGATCTCGGTGCCAAAGAACCAATACAGGATGGCAACGATAGCCACGGCGAGCAGGATGCCCAAGATGATGGCAACGGTGGACTGCGGCAGACCGGTCATATTGCTGACGGCCGAGAACACGGTGCCTTTGGCAAGAATGGGCGTATTGGACTTGCCCATGATGCGCAGGTTGATGGACCACAGGCTGATCTGGGTGAGGATTCCGGCGAGGATCGCAGGAATCTCAAAGACGGTGGTCAAAATGCCCGTGACGGCGCCCGCGATGGCGCCGGCGCACATACCGGCCAGCACGGCGAACAGCGGGTCGACGTTGTTATTGACGATGAGCACAGCGCAGACGCAGCCGCCGAGGGCAAAGCTGCCGTCGCAGGTCATATCGGGAATGTCGAGCAGGCGGAACGTGATAAACACGCCAAGCACCATAATGCCCCAGAGGACGCCCTGCGAAACGGCGCCCTGCAATGCAATGAGCATGCTTCATACCTCCTAGAATAGGGTGGACACGTGATTTTCCATAATAGCGGTAACAATGTATAAAAGAGCTGCGGACAGACGTTTTGTTTTACCTGAAACAAGCAGGGCGGACGCCGGTCTACAGCGCCCGCCCCTGTGGCTCAGATATTGAATAACGCGGCTGTGGCGCGCGTGCGGGCCCTAGACGCGTTACCGCGCATGGCGCTACTCGTCCAGAGCGGAAAGGTCGATGCCTAGAGCCTCGGCCATCTCGTCGTTCTTGACGACGACCAGGTCCTTGCTCGAGAGGTGCTTGATCGGCATATCTTCGGGCTTGGCCTCGCCCTTCAGAATCTTAACTGCCATCTCGCCCGCGGCGTAGCCCAGATCCTCGTAGTTGATGGAGAGGGTGAACAGGCCGCCGGCCATGCACATGCCCTCCTCGCCGGTCACGAAGGGGAGCTTATTCTCCTTGCAGATCTGACCGACCTGCGAAGCACCCGCGGCGATGGTGTTGTCGGTGGGGGAGTACAGCGCGTCGACCTTGCCCACGGCAGACTCGACGACGGACTGAATCTCGTTGGAGCTCGAGACGGTGAAGTCAGTGTACTCGAGGCCCAGCTTGTCGAGCTCCTTCTTGGCGGCCTTGATCTGGACGTCGGAGTTGGACTCGGCGGTGCAGTAGAGCAGGCCGACCTTTTTAACGTCGGGCAGGACCTTCTGCATCATCTCGAGCTGCTCGGCGACCGGGGTGAGGTCGGAAGCGCCCGTGACGTTGGTGCCGGGCTTGTCGTTGTCCTGGACCAGGCCGGAGGCGGCGTAGTCGGTGATGGCGCAGCCCACGATGGGGATATCGGCCGTGGCGCCGGCGGCAGCCTGCGCGGCGGGCGTGGCGATGGCATAAATCAGGTTGACGTTGTCGCCCACAAACTTGTCGGCAATGGACTTACACGTGGACTGGTCGTTCTGGGCGTTCTTCTGGTCGATCTTGACCTTAAGGCCGCTCTTCTTGATGGCCTTGACAAAGCCGTCGTTGGCGGCGTCGAGTGCGGAGTGCTCGGTGAGCTGCAGAACGCCGACGGTGTAGTCGGAACCGGCGGCAGCAGAGCCGGAACCAGAGTTGCCGCCGCATCCGGCGAGCGGAGCGAGCGCGAGCAGGCCAGCAGATACCAGAAGGCTCCTGCGGCTGATGGTGATGTCCTTCATATCGTTACCCCCAGTATAGAAATGGCTGGAAACACTGCACTCAAACAAAGTGCAAGTGGAACTATAGTAGCGCGGATGTCCATTTTTACAATAACTTGGCGGGTTTTTTAATACAGAATCGGATGGGCGGTACGGGTAGTCGAATGGGCGGCGGAGGGTCTTATGCAGCGGAGGCGTCCTCCTCCTCGTCCAGGGCGGCGAAAAGCTTCTTGCCGTCGAGGAGACGTGTGGTGACGTTTCTCATGCGGCCAATCTCTACGGTACGCAGCGTGTCATCGGCGCCTCGGGCGTCATAGACCGTTCCCAGCAAATACGAGATGCCATCGCGCTGCCTGATGGCAAAGGGGCGGAGTGTCATCCGTGCTACTTCGGTTTCGCCACGTGCCGTGACGCTCGAAATATCAAAACTCACCGTGGTTCCGTGGTCGATGGCCTGCTCGACGAGCTCGCACGTGTCGATGCGCTTGATGGGCGTGCGTGTTGCCTTGGTAGCCTTGCTGCCTGCGCTTGGAGCGGGTTCGGGTGTATCGAGGTAGCCGCGAACGTCGGCGCTCGCCATGGCAACTAAGTGCTGCGCCATGCTCTTGCGGATAGCGATAGGCGTGGAGCGGTTGCGCATGACCATACCGTGGAGCCGGATGATCTCTTCATCGGTGAGCGGACGGGTAAGAAGTTTGTAGCCCACGCCGCGTTTGTACTCAATTTCGTATCCGGCATGGCGAAGCGCGGAGATGGCGGTGTAGATGCTGCGCCGCGCCGCCGAGATGGGCATGCGGGCGGGGTCGTCGGGATGGGCGAGGCGCCGGATCAACTCATCGGAAAGCATGGCCTTGTCTTCGCCGGTGTTTTCGCTCAAGAGCTGCAGGATACGAACGGCGCGATAGGCTGCCATCGAGGCGGCGCCTCTCGTCGTGGTGTCGTAGGTTTCAACAGCGGCTTCGGTCATCGTGCCCACGTCCTTTCCGTTTTGGGTGGCGACGGTATGGAGCCTAGGACGTGGGGCTTTCCCAGGGGCGCAGAGCGCTCTGGGCGGTCGGTAGTCGTCGGCAAACGGCGGGTTGAGTTTTCAACAGCCCTGCTCAACTGACCAAAACCTTGCCAAAAGCTTGACGGATGCTGTTGAAAAAAGCGTCTCTCGACTGATGTCGAGAGACGCTTATGCGATGAGCATTGGCGTGTGGCGACGCGAGCTAGCGTCCGACGATTAGAAGTCGGCGTTGCCCACGGTGCGCGGGTGCGGCAGGACGTCGCGGATGTTGCCCACGCCGGTCAGATACATGACCAAGCGCTCGAAGCCCAGACCGTAGCCGGCGTGCTTGCAGGAACCGTAGCGGCGCAGGTCAAGGTAGTACTTGTACTGCTCGGGATTCATGCCCAGGTCCTTGATGCGGGCCTCGAGCAGATCCAGGCGCTCCTCGCGCTGGGAGCCGCCGATAATCTCGCCGATACCGGGCACCAGGCAGTCGGCGGCGGCGACGGTCTTGCCGTCCTCGTTCATGCGCATGTAGAACGCCTTGATCTCGGCCGGGTAGTCGGTCACAAAAGTCGGTCGCTTAAAGTGCTCCTCGGTCAGGAAGCGCTCGTGCTCGGTCTGCAGGTCGATGCCCCAGCTCACGGGGTAATCAAACTGGTGGCCAGCAGCGACTGCCTGCTCCAGGATCTCGACGGCCTCGGTGTAGGTAACGCGGGCAAAGTCGGAGTTGGCGACATGGTCCAGGCGCTCGAGCAGACCCTTGTCCACAAACTTGTTGAGCATATTGAGCTCGTCGGGGCAGGTTGCCATAACGTCCTTGAGGACGTACTTGAGCATGGCCTCGGCGTTATCCATGTAGTCGTTCAGGTCGGCAAAGGCCATCTCGGGCTCGATCATCCAAAACTCGGCGGCGTGGCGCGTGGTGTTGGAGTTCTCGGCACGGAAGGTGGGGCCAAAGGTGTACACGTCGCCAAAGGCCATGGCAAAGTTCTCGGCATTGAGCTGGCCGGACACGGTGAGGCTTGCATGCTTGCCAAAGAAGTCCTGGCTCCAGTCGACCTCGCCGGACTCGGTGAGGGGCGGATTTTTGGGGTCGAGCGTGGTCACGCGGAACATCTCGCCGGCGCCCTCGCAGTCACTCGTGGTGATGATGGGGGTGTTGACGTAGACAAAGCCCTGCTCCTGGAAGAAGCGGTGAATGGCGGCAGCCGCGACAGAGCGGATGCGGAACACGGCGCGGAACAGGTTGGTGCGCGGGCGCAGGTGCTGCTGGGTGCGCAGGAACTCGACGGTTGCGTGCTTCTTCTGCAGCGGGTAATCCGGGGCGCTCGTGCCCTCGACCTCGATGGAGGTGGCAGAAAGCTCGAAAGGCTGGGGCGCATCGGGGGTCAGCTTGACGGTGCCGGTGCAAATGAGTGCGGCCGAGACGTTTTGATGGGCGATCTCGTCGTAGTTGTCGAGTGCCTCGCGGTTCATGACGACCTGCAGGTCGCGGAAGCAGCTGCCGTCGTTGAGCGTAACAAAGCCAAAGTTCTTCATGTCGCGGACGGACTTGACCCAGCCGGCGACGGTGACGGTCTGGCCGCCGAGCGACTCGGCATCGGCATAGAGCTGCGCGATTTTGGTGCGGTTCACGTATCCTCCCATAACGGTTGAATGATAGTTATCCATACAGTTCGATATTCTAGCAGCTCGGCTCATTTGAGCTATACAGATAAAGCATTGGCGGGATGGTTTTTCAAACGAAAAGCGCCCGCGGCCAAATGGTCGCGGGCGCTTGACGAGGTGCCTTTTGGCTGTGTGGCGTGGGGCCTGGCTACTTGGTCTTGGCAACCAGCAGCGGGTCGCCCAGCTTGACGAGCGGGTTGCCGCCGATAAGCGTTCCAGACTCGCCGACATGGTCGATGCTCTTAAGACGATCGAGCTCGGAGACGATGACGGTCACGATGTCCTCGTGACCAGCGGCCTTAATGGCCTCGCGGTCGAAGCTGATGAGCGGCTGGCCTGCCTTGACCACATCGCCCATCTCGACAAAGCGGGCAAAACCCTTGCCGTTCATTTCCACGGTGCCCAGGCCAACATGGATGAACACGCGCAGGCCGTCCTCGGTAATCATGCCGATGGAGTGGTTGGTGACAGTGGTGGCACCGATGCGGCCGTTGGCGGGCGCATAGATGGTGCCGGTAATGGGCTCGATGCCATAGCCCTGGCCAAGCATGCCCGAGGCGATCGTCTCGTCGGGAACCTCGTTCAGGTTGACGAGCACGCCGTTGACGGGGGCATAGATGACGCCTTCGCGGGTAGCGAAGCTTGCTGCGGGCGGAACGGACGCCTCGCCGGTCGAGGTGAAGGTGGACTTAAGCGAATCGAGCAGACCCATAGTTGCCTCCAACTTAAATAGGCGCATATCGCGCGTTTGGTTTGCCGGAAACGTTTCACATGTGTTTCGCGGCTTGGTCAACGCCCCTATTCTACGCTGCTCAACGATACCTCTGAACTGGGATTATGTGATATATCAGTTGAAGGGAAACTTATTGCCGGAGTGTTTCTGCGCCACGGGTTCAAGTGGGGTACGCTTGAAGGCGAAAAACAAGGGCGCATAATTTGCGCGAAGGGAGCACATATGATTGTCGAGAACCATGCGCTGTGGGGCGAGGAGCCGACCGAGGATTATCCGGCGACGTTTACGTATTTGGGTGCCGAGCCGCTGCCCGATAAACCGAATGGCCGCCGCCCCGCGGTGATCATCTGCGGCGGAGGCGGGTTTACGCATATCGCTCCGCACGAGCAGGACCCGGTGGCGTTTGCATTTTTGGATCGCGGCTACCAGGCCTTTGTGCTCAACTATGTCACGAGTTCTACGGGTGACGTGAGCTTTCCGCACCCCCAGGCAGATCTTGCCAAGATGGTCGCCACGGTGCGCGCCAACGCCGACGAGTGGCATGTCGATCCTAAGCGCGTGTGCGTCGTGGGCTTTTCTGCTGGCGGCATGATTTGCGCCTCGCTGGCAACACAGTGGAAGACCGGCCCCTTCGCGGCACTTGCCGGGGCGCGTCCGGACGACATTCGTCCCGATGCCGTGGTGCTGGGCTATCCATTGCTCGACTTTGCCTATGTGCGTGACATGCAGACGCGCGATCCGCGCATTGACTTGCGTGTGCCCAAGACGGGCGGCAAGACGGGGCGCGATTTGCTCAACGACTACCTGTCGATGGTGACGGGCGGCGAGGCAACTGACGAGCATCTGGCCGACATCTGCCCCACCACGCATGTTTCGCGTCAGATGCCACCGACCTTTGTGTGGGGCGTGTCCGACGACAAGACGGCGCCGATCGCGCAGGTCTACCCGTTTGCGCAGCGCATGGCCGAGGAGGGCGTTGCATGCGAGATGCACGTCTTCGACCAGGGTGGTCACGGCCTTTCGCTCGGCAACGCCAACACCGCGGTCGACAACGAGGATAAGCAAGTGGCGGTCCGTCCCTGGATTCGCCTAGCCTTCCGCTTTTTGGAACGCCACGGTTTCTAGACCGCGCAGCACGAGAGTGGATAATCTCCCATTTTTTGGTCTGCTTTTCGACAAAAACGGGGGATTATCCACTCTCGTGAGATGGGCGTCTGATAGCTTTCCTTGTTGTATTTCTACCAAACGGTGAACTGGGCGTTTTCCGTGTTCCAATGGACATCGCGAACGTAGTCGCGCACGCCCGTCGCGTCTCGTGCTTCGAACAACTCAAGAATATGAGCATGTTCGTTGTTGGCTTTATTGAGCAGTTTGCAAGCCGTCTCTTGGTCAACAGTCTCGTAATCGCGCTTGATAAAGCAACGCTCGAGCTGCGAGATCATATCGCGCAGACGGTCGTTGCCACAGCGGTTGAAGTACGTAAGGTGAAAGTCTCGCTGAATGTCGTCATACTTACGGATGAGACCGCCTTGGATCGCGAGGTCCATGGAGCCGACGAGAAATTTCAGCTGCGTAATATCGTCGTCAGTTAGATTCGGACAGGCGAGATATGCGGCCTGCCCGTCGAGCGGCCCCATAATCTCAAAGACTTCAACGGCGTTTTGCTGATCGAACCCACGGACGCGGAATCCGCGGCGGGGGAGATTGTCCAGATAGCCGTCGCTTGCGAGCTGGATGAGCGCTTCGCGGACCGGCGTGCGCGACACGCCCATGGCATCGCAGATCGCTTGCTCGCTCAGCCGGTCGCCGGCGGACAACTCGCCGGCGTCAATACGGCTCGAAATATAGTCGTATACGTGATCCTTCAGGGGCCTTCTGAGCGTTTCCATGAGCTTATGTTCCTTAACGGTATATTTCTAAAATTAAATACGTTTCGCTTGAATAGCTCAGTCGAATTATAGAACGACCAGCTAAATCGTGCTACTTTGCGCCGATAAGCAGGAATACGCTTACCGAAGAATACCTACCGTTCAGGATTGTATACAATATACAAAACAGCAAAGACACCCTAAGATAAAGCCATCGGAAGGAAGGCGGACGCAAGGAAGTCCGCTCAGTACTATGAGATCCAAGGAGGATCATCATGACCAAGTTCAGCCACGTCATCATCCGCCGCCCCGGCAAGTCCCTGAGCAATGGCATCACGAGTGCCCCCGAGCTTGGCCAGCCCATCTACGAGCGCGCCATCGAGGAGCACTACGATTACGAGCATGCGCTCGAGCAGTGCGGCGTGGATGTCTCGGTGCTGCCCGCCCTCGAGCAGTATCCCGACAGCTGCTTCGTCGAAGATCCGGCCGTTATCACTCGCTGCGGCGCCATCATTACCAACCCCGGCGCCGACAGCCGCAACGGCGAGAAGGACGAGATCGAGCCGGCCGTCCGTCGCTTCTTTGACGACGAGCATGTCAAGCACATCGTTTCTCCGGGCACGCTCGACGGCGGCGACGTCATGATGGTCGGCGACCATTTCTACGTCGGTCGCTCCGCTCGTACCAACGAAGAGGGCATCCGCCAGTTCTGCGAGATTCTCGAGGGCTGGGGCCTCGAGGGTTCCGAGGTTCCGCTGGAGGAGGTCCTGCACCTCAAGACGGGCGTCAACTACATCGAGGACAACAACATGCTCGTCTCTGGTGAGTTCATCGATAAGCCCGACTTTGCCCAGTACAACAAAATCGTCGTGCCCGAGGACGAGGCGTACGGCGCCAACTGCATCTGGGTCAACGGTACGGTCATCGTTGCCGAGGGCTATCCGACTGTGCTCAAGGCCGTGCAGGATCTGGGCTACAAGACACTCGTCGTTGACACCTCCGAGTATCGCAAGGTCGACGGCGGCCTTTCTTGCCTGTCGCTGCGCTTCTAACGCGATAGCTGTAACAGTCTGATGATCGCTTGACCGATGGCCCGGCACCCGATTCGGGACGTCCGGGCCATCTTTCGTTCGATCACATGATGAAGGGGGTGCACATACAATGGCCTCTAAAGCTCAAAACGACGAGATTATCGACCCTAATGGCCTCGATCTCTTTCGTCTGACCATGATGGTCATTACCGCCAGTATTTGTGGCGGCATCTTTTCGCTTGCCGGCGATATGGCAGCAGGCGGGGCAAATACCGGTGCGGTTATCGTCTCGTGGGGAATTTGCTTCATTGGCGTCTTTGCGCTGATGATGGTGTTCAACGGTTTGTCTCAGGCCCGTCCCGACCTGACCGGCGGCATCTATGCATACGCTGCGGCCGGTTTTGGCGATTACATTGGATTCAACTCCGCCTGGGGCTACTGGATCAGCGCATGTCTTTCCAACGTGAGCTTTGCGCTCTTGCTGTTTAGCGCGCTGGGCTATTTCTTCCCTGCGTTTGGCGCGGGTAACAACCTGCTTTCCATCGTCTGCGCCAGCGTGTTTTTGTGGTTCCTTACCGCCCTTGTGCTTCGTGGTGTTAAGGAGGCTGCGGGCATTAACACGATCGTCACGTTGGCGAAGCTGGTGCCGCTGGGGCTCTTTGTGCTGAGTATCGTGCTCCTGGGTAAGTTCAACGTCGATATCTTTATGGACAACTTCTGGGGAGAGCCGGCTGGTCCTGGCTTTGGCGAGCAGGTTGTCTCGACCATGATCGCCCTTGTCTGGGTCTTCACGGGCATCGAGGGCGCTGTCGTTATCTCGGGCCGTGCTAAGTACGTGCGTGACGTCGGCCGCTCGACGGCGCTCGGATTTGCGGCTGTATTCACGCTGTATCTGATCATCTCGATGCTGTCGCTCGGCATTATGCCGCGCGAGGAGATGGCACAGCTCGCAACGCCCTCCATGGCGGGAATTCTCGAGTGCGCAATCGGTCCGGTTGGCGCTGCCATCGTAAACCTTGGCGTTATCCTCTCGCTGGTCGGCGCGCTGCTGGGCTACGTCATCATTGCGTCCGAGACGCCGTTCGAGGCGGCGCGCCAGGGATCCTTCCCGCTGGCGTTTGCCAAGACGAACAAGCATGATGCCCCGGTGGTAACGGTTCTCGTGAGCTCCGGCATCACGCAGCTCTTCTTGATCGTGTCGTATGTGGCGGCGAGCACCTACCAGTTCTTCTATAGCTGCGCAGTCAATACGATCCTAGTTCCGTACGTGTGCTCGGCTGCCTATTACATGGTGATTGGTTGGAAGAAGGAACATCTGGACGGGCCGCATGCGCCAAGCGTCGGCAAGGCGCGATTCTTCGGCACGCTCGGCTTCATCTACACATTGTTCCTGGTGTGGTCGACGGGCCTCCAGGGCGTCATGATCACGACGATCCTTTTTGCTCCGGCCATTCCCGTTTATATGCTGGGCGAGCGAGGCCGCGGTAAACCGGTGCTTCCGCATCTGCACGACAAGCTGATCGCAGCGGTGGTCATTGTCGTGGCGGTCATTTCGCTGTATCTGCACTTTGCCGGCATTGCGCCGATAGTCTAAGACTGCGGCAAGCTTCATCGCTTGGTAAGCCGACGGAGGCATCGCGTGCCGGTGCCGCTCGGTAATCCATAACTGACGTGGGCCTCTGTAACGTGCCTTTGTGAGCGCCCACCAAGCCCGCGCAGGTGACATTTGTTGCCAGCGCGGGCTTTTGCTGTTGCGGCGAAATGCTGCCGGCAGCTGGGGACGTTCCTATTGTGCCGGCACCCTGGGACACTCCTTGGATGTTCCGCATGCGACGGAGGGAACGGATTATTTTGTCGAGGGGCGGGCGGCTGTTTCGGTCCTCGGGGAAACCGCGTCCCGTTTCGAGAGCAGATTCCGGGCCGCAGTTTCCCCGAGGGCCCCATTGGGAAATTGCATCCCAGTCTGAGCGCCGATTCCGGGCTGCAGTTTCCGCTAGATGCCTCAACCGGAAAGCCCATCCCGTTTAGGTGTTCCGGAGTGGGATTCGGTTTCCGCAGCAGGCCCGTCTGGGAAGCAATGGCCCAGAATCCCCACCCTGCACCGATCTGTTGATTGAACATCGTTGTGTGTTCGCGCTATCATGCATGGTTAAATTGGTTAGCCGTGGCAAACGGTTAGCCAAGGTGAACATAAATGCAACGCCCTGTGGGCGCCGGGGGAGGAACACGGACGTGAAGCTCGATACACTCGAGATTGGAAAGGACGCCGTTGTCGCATCGGTGGCATCGGACGATCAGGCACTCCGACAGCATATTTTGGACATGGGTCTAACGCCGGGCACCGAAGTCACCATGATGAAGTACGCCCCCATGGGTGACCCGCTCGAGATCCGCCTACGTGGCTACGAGTTGACGCTGCGCAAGGACGATGCCGCTCGCATCGAGCTCGTGGGTATTCACGACACCGATACGGGTCCGCGCGCTAACGCCGCAATCGGCACGACGGAGCATCCGGCCCTGGGCGAGGGGACGTATTCGCCCCGTGCGGCAAAGACGGCCGTGCCCGAGGGCGCGCCGCTGCACTTTGCCCTCGCCGGCAACCAAAACTGCGGCAAGACCACGTTATTCAACCAGCTGACGGGCTCCAACCAGCACGTCGGTAACTTTCCCGGCGTGACGGTCGACCGCAAAGATGGCACCATCCGTAACCATCCCGAGGCGAGCGTTACCGACCTGCCCGGCATTTACTCCCTGTCGCCGTACACAGGCGAAGAGGTCGTGAGCCGTCAGTTCATCCTTGACGAGCGCCCGGACGCCATCATCGACATCATTGACGCCACCAACATCGAGCGTAACCTGTACCTGACACTGCAGCTCATGGAGCTTGACCGTCCTATGGTCATCGCGCTCAACATGATGGACGAGGTGACCGCCAACGGCGGCGCCGTGGACGTCAACCTGCTCGAGAGCCTGTTGGGCGTGCCCGTTGTCCCCATTAGCGCTGCCCGCAACGAGGGCATCGGCGAGTTGGTGGACCACGCCCTGCACGTGGCACGGTTCCGCGAGCGCCCTGGTCGCCTGGACTTTTGTGCGCCCGACGGCCCGGACGGCGGTGCGCTGCATCGCTGCATCCACGGTATTGCTAACCTGATCGAGGACCATGCCGTGACGGCGCACATTCCGGTGCGCTTTGCGGCGACCAAGCTGGTCGAGGGCGATGAGCTGGTAACCGAGGCGCTTCACCTGGATCGCAACGAGCTCGACGCTATCGAGCACATCATTACCCAGATGGAGGGCGAGGCCGGCACCGACCGCCTATCTGCGCTGGCCGATATGCGTTTTAGCTTTATCGGCGACGTGTGCGGGCGTTGCGTCGTCAAGCCGCACGAGAGCCGCGAGCACGTGCGCTCCGTCAAGATTGACCGCATCCTGACAGGTCGTTACACAGCCATTCCGGCGTTTCTGGTGATCATGGGCCTCGTCTTTTGGCTGACGTTTGGCGTGATTGGCGCGGCGTTGCAGGGACTCATGGAGGACGGTATCGCTGCCATCATCGCCTCGGCCGATGCGGGCCTCAAGGCATTCGGAACCAACGACGTGGTGCGCTCACTGGCTGTCGACGGCGTACTTACGGGTGTGGGCAGCGTGCTGACCTTCCTACCGATTATCGTCGTGCTCTTCTTGTTCCTCTCCATTCTGGAAGACTCCGGCTACATGGCACGCGTAGCCTTTGTCATGGATAAGGTGCTGCGTCGCTTTGGCCTGTCGGGCCGCAGCTTCGTGCCCATGCTCGTCGGTTTTGGCTGCACCGTGCCGGCTATCATGTCGACCCGTACGCTCCCATCCGAGCACGACCGCAAGATGACGGTCATGCTCACGCCGTTTATGAGCTGCTCAGCCAAGCTGCCGGTTTACGGCTTGCTGTGCGGGGCTTTTTTCCCGCAGGCGACGGTTCCCGCCATGGTCTCGCTCTATCTGATCGGTATCGTGGTCGGCTGCATCGCGGCTTTGGTGCTCAACCGCACGGCATTTAAGGGCGACCCGGTGCCGTTTATCATGGAGCTCCCCAATTACCGCCTGCCGAGCGTCAAGACGACGGTGATGCTGGCATGGGATAAGGCCAAGGACTTTATTACCAAGGCTTTTACCATTATCTTTGCCGCTACCGTGGTCATCTGGTTCCTTCAGACGTTCGACATTCGCTTTAATGTGGTCGCCGATCAGTCGCAGAGTCTACTTGCCGGTCTGGGTAGCATCATCGCGCCGGTATTGGCCCCACTCGGCTTTGGCGACTGGCGCGCCTCGACGGCGCTCGTCACCGGACTTATCGCCAAGGAGAGTGTCATCTCGACACTCACGGTGCTTTTGGGTGCAACCTCGCCCGCGGCATTGTCAACCATGTTTTCGCCGTTTACCGCCTACGTGTTCTTGGTCTTTACGCTGCTGTACCCGCCTTGCGTGGCCGCTATCGGCGCTGTCAAGAGCGAGTTGGGCGCGCGCTATGCCGTGGCCGTATTCGCGTTTCAGGTCGCCGTTGCCTGGATCGTGGCGTTTGTCGTGCATTCGGCGGGCATATTGCTGGGGTTGGCTTAGTTATGAATTGACGACGCAACCTCTGTGTATCGAATTGTTTTCGGCCCCGCTTCTGTACTGACGGATGCGGGGCCGTTGCTATATAATCGCCTCCGCTCAAAACGATTGGAGACGTTATATATGACTCAGGCAAGGCAAGACGGCATCACGCTCAGGCAGTGGCTCCCACTCGTCGGGCTCACCTGCTGTGCGTTCGTGTTCAACACGTCGGAGTTTATGCCCATCGGCCTGCTAACCGACATCGCCACGTCGTTTTCGCTCACCGAGGCCCAGGCGGGCATCATGATCTCGGTTTATGCCTGGGGCGTCATGCTGCTGTCGCTGCCGCTCATGGTGTTTGCCTCGCGTTTTGAATTCAAACGGATGCTGCTCGGCGTGCTCGCCGTGTTTTCTCTGGGTCAGTTCCTGTCCGCTGTGGCACCGACATATCCCATCCTGGTCTGTGCGCGCCTGGTGGTCGCTTGCGCACATGCCGTGTTCTGGTCGGTCGCCTCGATTATGGCCTCGCGCCTGGTCGACAGTCGCCACGGGGCGCTCGCCATTAGCATGATCGCCACGGGCTCGTCCATCGCGCAGATCTTTGGCCTGCCGATCGGCCGCGCCATCGGACTGGCCGTGGGCTGGCGCATGACATTCGCCGCGGTCGGGGCCCTCTCGGCTGTCGCGGTTGTCTACCAGGCCGCGGTGTTCCCGGCCATGCCGGCGGGCGAGCGCTTTACCGTCAAACAGCTGCCCGAGCTGCTCAAGAACCCGTTCCTGATTGCGCTCTACGCGGTCACGGTCTTTATGGCGACCGGCTATTATGCGGGTTACAGCTATATCGAGCCGTTCCTGGCGCAGGTCGCGCACGTCGACGCAAGCGCTATTACCATGACGCTGACGGCGTTTGGCTGCTCTGGTCTGCTCGGAAGCTGGCTGTTTGGCCGCCTGTTCGATGGGCATCGCTTCCCGTTCTTGGCTATCACGCTCTCCGGCGTGCCGGTGGCTCTGCTGCTCGTGGGTCCGGTCGCATCGTCGCTCGTAGCAGTGCTTGCCGTCTGCGCGCTATGGGGCTGCTGCTCCACGGCCTTTAACGTTGCGTTCCAGGCCGAGCTCATCAAGTACACGCCGGCGGATTCGTCGGCCGTCGCCATGTCGATCTTCTCGGGCCTGTTTAACCTCGGTATCGGCACGGGCACCGCAATCGGCGGCGCCGTGGTTTCGGGTCCCGGTATCGCTTGGATTGGCTTTGCGGGCGGGGCGATTACCGTCGTGGGCGTCATCCTTGCCATCACCGTACTGTTCCCAGCCATACGCCGCGCAAAGCCCGTCGCCTAATCACGTCCCCTCATCAGCTGCGGTGGAATAGCTCCTGTTTAAGGCCTCTGAAGGCCCAAGCAGGAATTATTTCACCGCAACTTATTTTGGGGGAGAGGATACAAGCCGGGCATACAATGGATATCGTTGTGTTGAGCTTACCGGGAGGTTGCTATGTGGGCATACGAGACGACGTTCTATCAGATCTATCCGCTGGGCTTTTGCGGAGCTCCGCGCGAAAACGCCGCTCCCGTTGCCGAGGATGAACTCGCCCAGGCTGTCAACGCTGCGCCCAACCCCGATGCACCCATCATGAAGATCGCCCAATGGGCTGACTACCTGCAAGAACTCGGCGTTGGCGCTGTGCTCATCAACCCGCCGCTCGAGTCCGATAGCCATGGCTACGATACGCGCAGCCTGCGCCATATCGACCGTCGCCTGGGTGGGGATGCCGACTTTGCCGCCGTGTGCGAGACGCTGCATGCCCACGGCATCCGCGTGGTGCTCGACGCCGTCTTCAACCACGTCGGTCGTGGCTTTTGGGCCTTCCGCGACGTGCAGGAGCGTAAGTGGGACTCGCCCTACAAGGATTGGTTCCACATTAGCTTTGACGGCGACTCCTGCTATGGCGATGGCTTTTGGTACGAGGGCTGGGAAGGCCATTTTGAGCTTGTGAAGCTTAACCTGCAAAATCCCGCTGTGGTCGATTACCTGCTCGAGTCTGTGCGCCGTTGGGCCGACGTCTTTGGCGTCGACGGCCTGCGCCTGGACGTCGCCTACATGCTCGACCGCGACTTCATGCGTCGTTTGCATAGCTTTGCTCGTGAGCTCAAGCCCGACTTCGTGCTGATCGGCGAGACACTCCACGGCGACTACAACCAGATCGTCAACGACGAGATGCTCGACTCCTGCACCAACTACGAGTGCTACAAGGGCCTGTACTCCAGCTTTAACTCGGTCAATATGTTCGAGATCGCCCACTCGCTGCACCGCCAGTTTGGCGGCGATCCGTGGTGCATCTACCGCGGCAAGCACCTGCTGTCGTTTGTCGACAACCACGATGTGCCGCGCCTGGCGAGTATCCTCACCGACAAGCACTGCCTGCGTCCCGCCTATGGCATGCTCTTTGGCATGCCGGGCATCCCGTGCGTCTACTACGGCAGCGAGTGGGGAATTACCGGTGAAAAGGGCGGCCCCGATGGCGACTGGGCGCTACGCCCTGCGCTCGATGAGCCTGCGCCCAACGAGCTGACGGCATTTATTACACAGCTCGCGCACCTGCGCTCGGCAAACGATGCAGCAGCACGTGCTCTCAACTATGGCGCGTACCGTAACGTGGTGATCCAGAACAAGCAACTGTTGTTTGAGCGCGCCTGCGACGACGCGACGGTGCTCGTGGCGGTGAACGCCGTGGATGAGGCCTATACCTTTGACGCCGGCGAGCTCAACGGGTCCTTTATCGACCTGCTTGCCGACGATACGCCGGCGGTCGAGCTGACGGGCACACTTGAACTTGCGCCCTACGAGGTGCGTTATCTGCTGAGGGCCTAGCTCATGGCTGCGTCCGACGAGGGCTATCAACATATTGAGCATGGGTTTGAGCCTGTGTTCGACCGGCACTCGCGCGTTTTGGTGCTCGGGTCGTTTCCCTCGGTGCTTTCGCGCGCCAATGCCTTCTACTATGGCAATCCGCAGAACCGCTTTTGGCGCGTGATGGCCGCGTGCCTCGGTGTGCCCGTGCCGCCCAACGAGGGCGATCCTTTGGCAAGCGGTGAGCCCGCGACGCTCGATGCCTCCATTGCTGCCAAGCGATCCATGCTTCTCGACGGCGGCGTGGCCCTGTGGGATGTGATTGAGAGTTGCGACATTAAGGGCTCGAGCGACGCGAGCATTCGCAACGTTGTGCCGGCACATATCGAGCGCATTGCCGGCGCCGCTTCCATTGAGCAGGTGATATGCAACGGTGGTACAGCTGGCCGGCTCTACAAGCGCTATCTACAAGAACGCACCGGGCTGCCGGCCATCGTTCTGCCGTCGACAAGTCCCGCCAATGCCGCCTGGCGCCTAGAACGTCTTGTTGAGCGTTGGCGCGAAGCCGTTGACTGGGCGGCACTGTAATTTAGATATCTGATTGGGCGCGGGTGCCGAGGCGTTTCATGATGGCATGCCAGATCGGTGCGGGCAGTGCAGGCTTGACGCGCACCATGCCGTCGGCATCGACGCCACCGGCATTGCCACCGCCAAGCAGCTGCGCATGCTCAATGGAGCAGCCCATGCGCACGGCGCCCACAAGATTATCCATCGCTTCCGAAAAAGGCCGGCGCAAGAGGCCCATGCGCGGGGAGCGACGAAGCGCCGCAATGCCGCTGCCGGCGCAGATGACAACGCCGCCACACCACAATTGGCCCTGGCGCTCGCATGCCTTGTGCAGACGAACGGCGGCCCCTCGCGCCTGCTCAGCGCCCTCTTGTGCGGCTTGAATCATGGCATAGACACGTGTTCCCGTACCGCCAAGGCGATCGAGTATCTGCTCGACAGCGATCATAGCCTCATCGTCAAATGCATCATCAACAGCGAGCACCATGCCATCGACTGCACCAACGCCATCTGCCTTCAAGTTGACCGGGTGGGGGAGCGCGGTGCCGGAAAGCTGTGCATAGGCGGCGATGGCATCCTGCAGGTCCCAGAGCAAAAACTCAAGATCGGCGCTATCGGGAATGCTGATATACGCAATGGTTTGCAACGTTTTTGGCACATCGCCGCGTGCGGTCGTTTCCATGCCGCCTCCTTTCCGGTTGGTTTCCGTTTAGGTTACACCGTCTGGCGGCGCCTCGCCGCGCTATCCTAGTGCAACCCTTACGAAAGGAACGCCATGCGCCTGCCTATGAATACCTCGCTTGCCACGCTCAAGCCCTCCGGCATCCGCCGAATCAACGCGCTCGCCGTCCAGCACTCGGGATGCATCGCGCTCGCGCTTGGCGAGCCCGATTTTCCCACGCCCGATGTGATTAGCGCCGAGGTGACCGCCGCGCTGGATCGCGGCGACACGCACTATCCGCCCAACAACGGTCGCCCCGCCCTGCGCGAGGCGCTGTCTGCCTACATGGGTGACGCGGGCCTTGCGTTTTCGGCCGACGAGGTCATCCTGACCGACGGCGCGACCGAGGCCCTGTCGGCAACATTCATGGCTATGCTCAACCCCGGTGACGAGGTCATTATCCCCACGCCGGCCTTTGGCCTGTACGAAAGCATCGTCGTGGCCAACCACGCCAAAGCAGTCTTTTTGGATACGGAGCCTACGCAATTCCAGATCGATGAGGAGGCGCTTCGTGCCTGCGTGACGCCGGCGACTAAGGCCATCGTCATCTGCTCGCCCAACAACCCCACGGGCTGCATCCTCAACGCGGCGTCGCTCGACGCCGTGGCGCGCGTGGCGGAGCAGGCGGGCATCTACGTGGTCTGCGACGACGTGTACAACCGCCTCGTCTATGTGGATGGCTACGAGCGCTTTGCCCAGCGCCACCCGGAACTGCGTGATCAGACGGTGGTCATCGAGAGCTTCTCCAAGCCATGGGCTATGACCGGCTGGCGCTTGGGTTGGCTCGCAGCCGCAGCCCCCATCATCGCCGAGATCGCAAAGGCTCACCAATACCTAGTATCGAGCGCCGTATCCTTCGAAATGGACGCCGCAGCTCGAGCCCTCACCGTCGACCCCACCCCCATGCTCAAAGTCTACCGAGCCCGCCGCGAACGCGTGCTCGCAGCCTTAAACGCCATGGGCCTCGACGTAGTAGAGCCCGCAGGAGCCTTCTACGCCTTCCCCAGCATCAAACAGTACGGCCTAACCAGCGAAGACTTCTGCATCAAAGCCATCAAAGAAGCCAACGTAGCCCTAGTCCCGGGCGACTGCTTCGGCACCGAAGGCCACATCCGCCTAAGCTACTGCGTCTCCGACCAAGATCTAGACGAAGGCCTCCACCGCCTGTCCAACTTCGTGTCAACCCTATAGCCCAACGGGACCCAAAACCATCAGCCCACCGACCCAAGCATTATGCGTGGGGCGCGCCGGCCAACGGACACGAGGATTCGCAGCAAAGGCAACGTAGCTCCGGCCGGGAGGGGCAGGGCGAGTTTTCCGTAGATTCCGCACGAGCCGAAGGCCACTTAATGTGGCCTTCGTGCGAGCCAGGACTTGACCGAGCGGAAAACTCGCCCTGCCCCTCCCGGCCGGAGCGTATGCAGGGTTTGTGTACGAATCCTCGCGCCCGTTGACCGACGCCGGGGTCCCCGCCATAATACTTTCGGTTCACGCACGAATCCGCTGCCAGAGACAGCCGGTGCAAACGGGCATCGCCCGCGAGCTTAATGGGATATCCCGCCAGCCGAGGTGGTCGAGTAGATATGTCTTCTCGCCCCCGTCGCTCATGCAGCGCGGGGGCTTTCTTTTTGGACATGCCCCCGTCACGTCCTTGTGGCGGACCGTGCCCGGAAAGAATTCGAGGAGGTGTAATTCATGCCCCAGCAGTACAAAATCGACAAGGTTGCAGAGATCGAGTCCCGTATCGCCGAGAACGCCGGTCTGTTCGTCGTCAACTACAACGGTCTGACGGTTAAGCAGGCTCAGGAGCTGCGTCATCAGCTTCGCGAGTGCGGCGCCGAGATGAAGGTCTACAAGAACAACCTGGTCAAGATCGCTCTCAAGAACCAGGAGCAGCCCGAGCTCGACGAGATCCTCGCCGGCCCTGTCGCTTATGTGTTCTACGAGACCGAGCCGGTCGAGGCCGCTAAGGCCCTTAAGGACTTCTCCGCTAAGTCCAAGGGCGTCCTTGAGATCAAGGGCGGTATCTCCGACGGCAAGGCCGTTTCCGCTGATGATGTTAAGGCTATCGCCGAGCTGCCCACCAAGGATCAGCTTCTCGGCCAGATCGCCGGTCTCATCTCCGGTTTCGCTCGCGACATCGCTGTCTGCGTCAACGGCGTTTCCTCTGGTCTCGCTCGTTCGATCCAGCAGGTCTCCGAGCAGAAGGCAGCCTAGTCGCTGTTTTCACCCGCGGCGGCAACGCCGCACCCCAGGCGCATTCGCGCCGTGTTTTAACTGATCTCCGTGCACAGACACGGAAACCGAAAGGACTTAGAAATGGCTAAGCTTACCACCGATGAGATCATCGATGCTCTTAAGGAAATGACCCTTCTCGAGGCTTCCGAGCTCGTTAAGGCTATCGAGGACACCTTCGGCGTTTCCGCCGCTGCTCCTGCCGCCGTTGTCGCCGCTCCCGCTGCTGGCGCTGCTGAGGCCGAGGAGAAGACCGAGTTTGACGTCGTGCTCGAGGGCTTCGGCGACAACAAGATCCAGGTCATCAAGGCCGTCCGTGAGCTCACCAACCTTGGCCTGAAGGAGGCCAAGGAGGTCGTCGAGGGCGCTCCCAAGGCTGTTCTCGAGGGTGCCAAGAAGGAGGACGCCGAGGCTGCCAAGGAGAAGCTCGAGGCTGCTGGCGCTGCTGTCACCCTCAAGTAATCAGGCTTTCTCGCCAGATTTCTTTGCAGACGGGGTTCGCATTGCGAGCCCCGTCTTTTTTTGTTATGCCCCCTCTATTTTGCTGGCTCGGCATGCAAATTACTGCCGTTTGCAGTGCTTTGGGGTCACTACCGTTGGGCGATAAAATTGCACCGTTCGAGCAATAATTTGCGTTGACCTGCTGAAGAATGGCGTTTGCCTAGCGGTAGCTCCTGGTCCCGGCGGTAAGATATTTCAGTATCGCAATTTGGTCTGCGGCTGCCGTGCCGCACGCACAGGGCGTATCCTGCGCCTGCGAAAGGATCCTTGAATACTATGAAGGCAATCATCCCCGCCGCCGGTCTTGGCACGCGTTTTCTGCCTGGCACCAAGTGCACGCCCAAAGAGATGCTGCCGGTGCTCGACAAGCCGGTCATCCAGTACGTCGTTGAGGAGGCGCTCGAGCCCGAGGAGGTCGATGATGCCATTATCGTTACTTCTCCCGGCAAGCCCGAGCTGCTGAGCTACTTCCAGCCCGATCGCTCGCTCGAGAACCTGCTGCGCGAGCGCGGCAAGAACGCCTATGCCGATGCCGTCGCCCACGCTGGCGGTATGCCGGTCGACTTCCGTTATCAGTACGAGCCCAAGGGCCTCGGTCATGCCATCCGCTCTGCCGCCGACGCTGTGGCAGGGGAGAACTTCCTGGTTCTTCTGGGCGACTACGTTGTTCCCAACCGTGACATCTGCGACAAGATGCTTGCCGTCTCCAAGGAGCACGGCGGCGCTTCTGTTATCGCCGTTGCCGCGTGCGCTCCCGAGGAGGTCAGCCGCTACGGCGTGATCGCCGGCGAGCGCGTGGGTTCGCTCGAGGGCGCCGAGGACGTTGCCGATGGCGAGCCGGGCGCCGTGTGGCGCATTGGCGGTCTGGTGGAGAAGCCTGCCCCCGAGGCGGCTCCGTCCAACCTGTACATCGTTGGTCGTTACCTGCTGAGCCCGCTGGTCATGGACCTGCTGGCCGATCAGCAGGCCGGCAAGGGCGGCGAGATCCAGCTGACCGACGCCATGGCACGTTCGCTCGATCGCGAGGCCATGTACGCTGTCGTCATCGACCCGCTGTCGGGCTACGACACCGGCACGCCTTCTGGTTGGATGGCCACCAACGCCCTCATGGCTGCAAGCGACCCTCGCTTTGCAAGCGCCTTCTGGGACGCCATCGACGAGCGCGGCGGCTTGATGCGCAAGTAAGCCTTTGGGCAACGATATTTACGGGTGCGGACCTCGGTTCGCGCCCGTTTTTTATAAGAGCTGCGATTGCCGGCTCTCTGTTCACAGAAAATATATGAACAGATGTTCGATACACATACATCTACCTGCGTATTTTCCGTCGAAAAACTTTGCTACTCCAAAAACTCAATCACGTCAAGGCTTTTCTTGCCCAACGGTCGGTACCTGATAAACTATTAGGTTGCGATAACTGGCGAAGCTATGCCTCGCCAATCCACCGAGCATTTCCGTGAAGGAGGAAAAACCTGGTGACCTACGCATACACTGCCACTGAGCGCAAGCGCGTCAGCTTCGGGAAAATCCCGGAGGCCATGGAGCTCCCCAACCTTATCTCTGTTCAAAGGGAATCCTTTGAGCGTTTTAAGGACGAGGGCCTTCGTGAGGCATTCAAGGAATCCAGCCCCATCCAGAGCCAGAACCATGTTCTCGAGGTTACCTTCGGCGAGCATCAGTTCGGCGACCCCGCGCACACCGTCGAGGAGTGCCGCGAGAAGGACATGACCTATCAGGCTCCGCTTCTGACCGACGTCCGTCTTACCAACAAGGAGACCGGCGAGATCAAAGAGCAGCTCGTCTTCATGGGCGACTTCCCCATGATGACCGATCAGGGTACCTTCATCATCAACGGTACCGAGCGTATCGTCGTCTCGCAGCTCGTCCGTTCCCCGGGCGTGTACTACAGCTCCGAGATGGATTCGGGCAAGCAGATCTACAAGGCACAGATCATCCCGTCCCGCGGTGCCTGGCTCGAGTTTGAGGTCGACAAGCGCGACCAGCTCATGGTCTCCATCGACCGTAAGCGCAAGCAGAGCGCCACGATGTTCCTGCGCGCCCTTGGCATCGCCGTCACCAACGACGACATCATCGAGCTGCTCGGCAACTCCGATGTGATCAAGCGCACCCTGGAGCGCGACACCGCCCTCACTCGCGAGGACGCCCTCATCGAGATTTACCGTCGCCTGCGCCCGGGCGAGCCTCCCACTGTGGACGCTTCCCGCAGCCTGCTCGAGGGCCTGCTCTTCAACCCGCAGCGCTACGACCTGGCCCGCGTCGGTCGTTACAAGGTCAACAAGAAGCTCAACCTCACTACCGAGGAAGAGGTCACGGTGCTCACCGACGAGGACATCGTCGCGACGCTGCGCTACCTGCTGTCCCTCGCTGCTGGCGAGCAGGGCTTCAAGGTCGACGATATCGACCACTTTGGCAACCGCCGCATCCGCACCGTCGGCGAGCTCGTCGCCAACCAGTTCCGTATCGGCATGAGCCGTATGGAGCGCGTCGTCCGTGAGCGCATGAGCTCCCAGGACATCGACGAGATCACCCCGCAGTCGCTCATCAACATCCGTCCGATCGTGGCCTCCATCAAGGAGTTCTTCGGTTCCTCGCAGCTCTCGCAGTTCATGGACCAGGCGAACCCCCTGACCGGTCTGACCCACAAGCGCCGTCTGTCCGCACTCGGCCCTGGCGGTCTTGCCGGCCACAAGTCCGGCTCCAGCCGCCGCACCAACGTGCCGACGGCCGTCCGCGACGTTCACAACTCGCACTACAGCCGCATGTGCCCGATCGAGACCCCCGAAGGCCCCAACATCGGCCTGATCGGCTCGCTCGCCCTCTACGCCCGCGTCAACGAGTACGGCTTCATCGAGGCCCCGTTCCGTCGCGTCGAGAACGGCGTTGCCACCGACCAGATCGACTGGATGACCGCTGACGAGGAAGAGAAGCACGTCATCGCGCCGGCCAACACGCCGCTCGATCCCAAGACCAACGAGTTCATCACGACCGATGGCGAGGGCAAGATCGTTCGTCCGCACACCGTGATCGCCCGTACCCGCGACTTCGACGGCTCCTTCGGCGCTCCCGCTGACGTGCCTGTCGAGGACGTCGACTACATGGACGTCTCGCCGCGTCAGATGCTCTCCGTCGCAGCCACGCTGATCCCGTTCCTTGAGCACGACGACGCCAAGCGTACGCTCATGGGCGCCAACATGCAGCGTCAGGCCGTGCCGCTGGTTCACCCCGCCGCTCCCTATGTCGGTACCGGCATGGAGCGTCGCGCCGCCCTGGACTCCGGCGAGGTCACCCTGGCCAAGAACGCCGGCGAGGTCATCTTTGCCGACGCCTCCAAGATTATCGTCAAGCACGCTGGCGGCATGGACGAGTATCACCTGGCCAAGTACCAGCGTTCCAACCAGTCCACCTGCATCAACCACCGTCCGCTCGTGCGCGTCGGTGACACCGTTGAGCAGGGCGAGCCTCTGGCCGACGGTCCTTCGACCGATCATGGCGAGCTCGCACTGGGCCAGAACCTCACCGTGGCATACATGCCGTGGGAAGGCTTCAACTACGAGGACGGTATCGTCGTGTCCGAGCGCCTGGTGGCCGAGGACCTGCTGACGACCATCAATATCACCCGTCACGAGATCGACGCCCGCGACACCAAGCTCGGCCCCGAGGAGATCACCCGCGAGATCCCGAACCTCTCCGAAGACATGCTTGCCAACCTCGACGAGGACGGCATCATCCGCATCGGCGCCGAGGTCGGCCCTGGCGACATCCTGGTCGGCAAGGTCACGCCTAAGGGCGAGAGTGCTCTGACTGCCGAGGAGCGCCTGCTGCGCGCCATCTTCGGTGCCAAGGCTCACGACGTTCGCGACACCTCCCTTAAGATGCCTCACGGCGCTTACGGCCGCGTCATCGACGTCGTCCGCTTTAGCCGCGAGAACGGCGACGACCTGGCCCCCGGCGTTAACGAGCAGGTGCGCGTCTACGTCGCCCAGCGTCGTAAGATCCAGCAGGGCGATAAGATCGCCGGCCGCCACGGCAACAAGGGCGTTATCTGTAACGTTCTGCCGGTCGAGGACATGCCCTACATGGCTGACGGTACCCCGATCGACGTTATCCTCAACCCGCTGGGCGTTCCTTCGCGTATGAACGTCGGCCAGCTGCTCGAGTGCCACCTTGGCTGGGCTGCCGCCTGCGGTTGGGATACTGAGCAGGCCGACTCCGACAAGTATGTCCCCGGTCCGTTCTTCACCGCGACGCCCGTCTTTGACGGCGCCAAGGAGGACGAGATCGCCGAGGTCATCCGTCGCGCCAACAAGAACATGCTCAACAAGGCCACCGCTGCCTTTGGCGATCACATGCGCCCCGAGTTTGTTACCCAGCTTGACGAGCGCGGCAAGACCCGCCTGTTCGACGGCCGCACCGGTGAGGAGTTCCGCGAGCCCATTACCGTGGGTACGTCTTACATCCTCAAGCTCGGCCACATGGTCGACGACAAGATCCACGCCCGTTCGACCGGCCCTTACAGCCTGGTTACCCAGCAGCCGCTGGGCGGCAAGGCTCAGTTCGGCGGCCAGCGCTTCGGCGAGATGGAAGTTTGGGCACTGTATGCATACGGTGCTTCCAACGTCCTGCAGGAGATCCTGACCGTCAAGTCCGACGATACCGTGGGCCGCGTCAAGACCTACGAGTCCATCGTCAAGGGCGAGAACGTCCCGGTTCCGGGTATCCCCGAGTCCTTCAAGGTTCTCGTCAAGGAGATCCGCTCCCTCGCACTGGACATCGAGCCCATGCACGATGCCGACGAGGACGCCTCCGCCCCTGTGACCGCCGAGGAGACCTCTGCTCTCGACGACCTGGCTGCGCTCGCCGGCGTTGACGCCGACGTCGAGGCCCAGGATGCCGAGACCGCCGAGGCACCCGAGGCTGTCGCCGCCACGACCACTGATAAGGAGTAGTTGACTGTGGCAGATTTCGAAGCTACTGATTTTGACTCGGTAAAGATCTCCCTTGCCTCCGCCGACCAGATCCGTTCCTGGTCGCACGGTGAGGTCAAGAAGCCGGAGACCATCAATTACCGTACCCTCAAGCCCGAGAAGGACGGCCTGTTCTGCGAGAAGATCTTCGGTCCCGCCAAGGACTGGGAGTGCTCCTGCGGCAAGTACAAGGGCATCCGCTTTAAGGGCATCGTCTGCGAGCGCTGCGGCGTCGAGGTCACCTCGGCCAAGGTGCGTCGCGACCGCATGGGCCACATCGAGCTCGCCGCTCCCGTGTCCCACATCTGGTATTTCAAGAGCCCCACGAGCTTCCCGATGAGCCGTATGCTCGACATCAAGTCCAAGGACCTCGAGAAGGTTCTGTACTTTGCCAGCTACATCATCACCGAGGTCGACTACGAGGCTCGCGAGGCCGACGCTGACGACCTGCGCGAGGAGCTCGCCGCCGATCTGGAAGAGATCGATGCCGAGTGCGCCCGCCAGATCGAGTCCCTCAAGGAGCAGGGCAACCCCGAGAACTTTGACGAGTTCTCCGACGAGGAGCCGCTGACCCCCGAGGAGATCGCCTCTGGCATCGTCGACATCGAGGAAGAGTGCAAGGACGAGAAGCAGCTCCGCACGGACGCCTTCAACGCCTTCATGAAGCTCACCGAGCGCGACCTCATCTCCGATGAGCCGCTGTTCCGCGAGATGACCCGTTACTACTCCATGTACTTCAAGGGTGGTATGGGTGCCGAGGCCGTCCGCGACCTGCTCGCCGCCATCGACCTCCCCTCCGAGGCCGAGAAGCTCAAGGCCATCATCGCCGACGAGGACTCCCAGAAGCAGAAGCGCGAGAAGGCCGTCAAGCGCCTCGAGGTCGTTGACGCCTTCCTGAAGGGCGGCAACAGCCCCGCGAACATGATCCTGGACGTCATCCCGGTCATTCCGCCCGATCTGCGCCCGATGGTCCAGCTCGACGGCGGCCGCTTCGCCGCATCCGACCTCAACGACCTGTATCGTCGCGTGATCAACCGTAACAACCGACTCAAGCGCCTGCTCGACCTGGACGCCCCTGCGATCATCGTGAACAACGAGAAGCGCATGCTCCAGGAGTCCGTGGACGCCCTGTTCGACAACGGCCGTCGTGGTCGCCCGGTCTCTGGCCGTGGCGGTCGCCCGCTCAAGTCGCTCGCCGAGGCCCTCAAGGGCAAGCAGGGTCGTTTCCGTCAGAACCTGCTGGGCAAGCGTGTCGACTACTCCGGCCGTTCGGTTATCGTTACCGACCCCAAGCTGCTGCTGCACCAGTGCGGTCTGCCCAAGACCATGGCGCTGGAGCTCTTCAAGCCCTTCGTCATGAAGCGCCTGGTCGAGCTCGGCAAGGTCGAGAACATCAAGGGCGCCAAGCGCGCTATCGACCGCGGTGCCACCTTTGTGTGGGATATCCTCGAAGAGGTCATCGACGGCCGCGTCGTGCTGCTCAACCGTGCACCGACCCTGCACCGTCTGTCCATCCAGGCCTTTGAGCCGGTGCTGGTCGAGGGCAAGGCTATCCACCTGCATCCGCTGGTCTGCTCGCCCTTCAACGCCGACTTCGACGGCGACCAGATGTCTGTCCACGTGCCGCTGTCCAGCCAGGCTCAGGCCGAGGCTCGCGTGCTCATGCTTTCTGCGAACAACCTGCGCTCGCCGGCATCCGGCAAGCCGGTCAATATCCCCTCGCAGGACATGATCATCGGTGTGTACTACCTCACCCAGGTCCGCGACGGTCTGCCGGGCGAGAATCACGTCTTCGCCAGCTTCGACGACGCGCTGCACGCCTATGACTGTCGCTCCGAGGTCGACATGCAGGCCAAGATCCAGGTCCGCGTGTCCGCCGAGAACGCCAACGTCATCAACGAGGACGGCACCCGTATCTTCCGCGTCAAGAACGGCAAGAACGAGTTCGTCGACTACGACGTCACCGGCAACAAGACCGCTCGCTTCGAGACCTCTATCGGCCGCATCATCTTCAACCGCCAGTGCCTGCCCGAAGACTATGAGTTCATGAACTACAAGATGGTCAAGGGTGACGTGGCCAAGCTGGTTGCCGACTGCTGCGATCGTTACCCCGAGGCCAAGGTCGGCCCGATCCTCGACGCCATCAAGTACTCCGGCTTCCACTACGCTACCCGCGCCGGCCTCACCATCTCGGTGTGGGACGCTCTCATCCCTGCCGAGAAGCAGGAGCTGCTCGACCGTGCCCAGGCCAACGTCGACCAGATTAACGAGTACTTCGAGGAGGGCTTCATCAACGAGACGGAGCGCCACATCGAAGTCGTTAACGAGTGGACCGCTTGTACCGACAAGGTCGCAGCGCTCATGCTCGACTTGTTCGACGAGGAGAACCCGCTCTACATGATGGCCGACTCCGGCGCCCGTGGTTCTAAGACCCAGCTGCGTCAGCTCGGCGGCATGCGTGGCCTTATGGCAGACATGTCCGGCGAGACGATCGACCTTCCCATTAAGGCGAACTTCCGCGAGGGCCTGCTGCCGCTCGAGTACTTCATTTCGACCTACGGCGCCCGTAAGGGTCTGGTCGATACCGCATCCCACACCTCGGACTCTGGTTACCTGACCCGTCGTCTGGTCGACGTGGCCCAGGACGTCATCGTCCGCGAGGAGGACTGCGGTACGCACGAGGGCGTCACCTACAACCTCATCATCCCCGGCACCACCGACCTCAACACCGACCTCGTCGGCCGTTGCTTCATTGAGGACGTTGTGGCCCCCGATGGCACCGTGCTCTTTGAGCAGGACGGCTACATCGAGAAGGTCGCCGACATCCAGAAGATGGTCGATGCGGGCCTCAAGAAGGTCAAGCTCCGCGCGCTGCTTACCTGCCGCTCCAAGTACGGCGTGTGCCAGAAGTGCTACGGCTGGGATCTTTCCACCCGTCGTCCGGTCGCCATCGGTACCGCGGTCGGCATTATTGCCGCCCAGTCCATCGGCGAGCCCGGTACGCAGCTTACGATGCGTACCATTCACTCCGGCGGCGTCGCTGGCGTCGACGATATTACGCAGGGCTTGCCTACGGTCAGCCGTATGTTCGATATCGTCGGCAACGTCAACGAGAAGATTCTGGGTCGCGAGGCCGAGCTGGCTCCGTACTCCGGTCACCTCTCGATTAAGCCCGAGAAGTCCGAGTACGTGCTGACGCTCACCGACTCCGAGGATCACACCCGTGTCCTCGACGAGCGTCGCGTCCCCGCTTCGGTGCGCTTTATGCCCGAGATCGAGGACGGCTGCGAGGTTCGCGCCGGCGATCAGATCACCAAGGGCTTCGTCAACTTCCGCAACCTGCGCAAGCTGACCGACATCGAGTCGACGATGCACACCTTCGTCGAGAGCGTCAAGGACGTCTACACCAGCCAGGGCGTCGACCTGAACGACAAGCACATCGAGGTGCTCGCACGCCAGATGCTGCGTCGCGTTCAGATCACCAACCCCGGCGACTCCAAGTACCTGCTTGGTCAGTACGTCGACCGCTACGAGTTTGCCGACGAGGTCGAGCGCGTTGCCCGTCTGGGCGGTCAGGCTCCTGTGGCCGAGCCCGTCATCCTGGGTACGCTCAAGGTCGCGTCCAACATCGACTCCTGGCTGTCGAGCGCTTCGTTCATTCGTACCGCTGGCGTCCTTACCGAGGCTGCCATCGAGGGCAAGGTCGACCACCTGCTCGACCTTAAGTCCAACGTCATCGTCGGTAAGAAGATCCCGGCTGGTACCGGACTCAAGCCGTACGCCAACGCCAAGCTGACGTATCGCACGGCCGACGGCTACGTGGACATCGACGGCCCGGCTTCGCCCAACGCCAAGTCGCTGCCCGAGTGGGCTCCTGTGGAGCTCAAGGACCTGGACGAGCAGCTCCCGCAGCAGCTCGACTGGGCCGGCTACGACGAGTTCGGTGGTGCTGACGGTTCGTTCACCCGCAACGGCCACACCATCTCCGCCGAGAAGGCTCGTCTGTACCTGTTCGACGATCTGGGCGTGTCGCAGCGCTGGACCAACAAGTTCAGCGAGGTTGGCATCGAGACGGTCGGCGACCTGGTTGGCAAGTCCGAGGAGGATCTGCTGCGCATCGATGGCATCGGCGCCAAGGCGATCGAGGAGCTCCGTGACGGCCTGGAGGCCCACGATCTGCTCTACATCCTCGAGAACAACGACGACGTTGCCGACGAGGAAGACCTCTCGCAGCTGCTGCAGATGGTCTTTAGCCCCGACGGTCCGGACGATATCCTGCTGGGTACCTCCGCTCCGACGCATCACGCCGACGCCGACGAGGAGCTCCTGGGCGCCCCGATCGACGACAAGAAGGCTCCCGCCAACGGCGCGATCAACGAGGACATGGCTTCCCTCGACGAGCTGCTCAACCAGCTCGTGGACACCGACGACGCCGAAGAGGCCAAGGACAACGACGAGGAGTAATTAGTTCCGCCGTTCTAACGAACGGCGGCGACCTCCGTCGCTGCGCGGCCCCCAGAGCTACAATCTGTCATTCAAAAGGCAGGGCATGACCAAAAGGTCAATGCCCTGCCTTTTTCATGCCACCTTGTACGCTCTGGGGGCCGCTCGCTTGCGTATGCTCAACTTGTTGCGTTCCGTTGATCACTTGCAAAAAAGGACAGGTTTATTTTGGTAGTTTTTCCTGCTTGAATTTGAAACATTCCGTTTGGTCAAAGCGTATCTATGGTGAGGGCCCCATCAAGAACCATCAGTGTCACCGGGAGGTGATTATGGAAGAACAAGCTTTTAGACAGGCGGTCGAGGATCACCGAGATGTCGTGTTCCGAATCGCCTTGACGTATCTGCGTGATCGCGCTGACGCCGACGATGTCGCTCAAGACGTCTTTCTAAAGTTACTCAAAAGCGATACGCATTTTGAAAGCTGGGAGCATCTTCGTCGATGGCTCATCCGGGTCACGATCAATGAATGCAAATCTCTCTTTCGAAAGCCGTGGAGGCGCGTGGAGGATATTGAAAGTCTGACCGATTCGCTCTTGACGGCGCAGGACGAGACCAAGGCCGTCCTATTAGACGTCATGCGGCTTCCGGAACGATTCCGTATCTCCATCGTGCTCTATTACTATCTGGGCTTCTCGACTTCAGAAATTGCCGAGTTACTGCATGTGCCAGCCGCGACCGTTCGAACGCGTTTAGCTCGCGGCAGATCGAAGCTCAAGTTCATCCTAGAGGAGGGCGACCGTGAAATCCAACCAGATCAAGCAGGCCTTCGAGTCCGTCCAAGCCGATAGCGATCTTGCTGACCGTGTTCTTTATGCCGCTGCTGGCGAGCCGCTTCGCCGAAAGGGTCACGCGAAGCCTCTGTATGTTGCCGTAATCGGATGTCTTGCCGGAGTGCTGGCGACCGGAGGGGTCGCCTACGCTGTTGTCAATTCCAGTTATTTTGCCTCTGCCTGGGGAAACCATGGCAACGGAGAGTCCGTTACCTGGACAAATGGCGGCTCGTCGGGGACGAAATATACCTACACCAGAGAGTTTGGTGATGGTATCGCGCCCCAAAGCCTGGAGGGTGCAGTCCAGAAGGTCAATCTGTCCGTCGAGGGCAACGGCTATACGCTCGACATTCATGAGATGGCAATCGACGAGAACGGTTGCGGTGCTGTGACGTTTACATTGTCCAATCCGAATGGCGTTAGCTACTACAAGCCGGCGGCAGAGCTTGGCGAACTTGTTCTCTATGGTGAAGAAGAAGGGGGCGTCAGTACACCCAGCATGAACTTCGGCGAGGAATGGGCTGATACACGCTGCACCATTGATAAAGACACATCAAGCGACACGGTCATTAACGGCACGATGTACTTTGCATCTTGGAATCGCGATCGAGATTTACGACATGCGGTCACCTGGAATATCAGTTGGACGGAGGGCAAAGGTGAGGATGCGAAGGTGATCGAGGTATCGACGCCAGAGTTTAACGTCGGAGCGCACGTCGATACAAAGGAGCTCCGCTCCGACGACTCGCCTCTCGAGATCAGCCCGTTTTCCATCCAGACGCACATCGATGATCTGGGCTATGAAGCAGTTGATCATAAACTGACCGTCAGCTACAAGGATGGATCGGAGCAGATTATCGAAGATGACGACGCAGGGGCGTACAATTTCTATGTTTCGATGGCGCGCAATAGCGGAGAGAACATCTGGGTTCCGACAAAACTGATCAATGTCGATCAAGTGGTCTCGGTGACCCTCGAGGGCACGAGATGCACATCAACAGGAGAGACCGAAACAGAAGTACCCTTTACCATCGTCTATTCGTAAGGTCTAGGCCGCTTCCTGCTAGAGGAAGCGGCCATTTTTGCGTTACATGGAGGGCTGGAATGGGCACTTGCGCACAGGCGGGGATTCCTTTTATGGAGGCTTTGCGGAAATATGGCTATTTTGGGATACGCCCGGCGGCGTGGTCTGTTGACGGCACAGCTAACGGCACGTATCCTATCGAACTGCGTGTTTCGTAGGGGGATGCTGACCCCTCGATTCAAGCCGTTGCACTTTACAGAAAGCTGGAATCATTCGAGAAGGAGTACGCTTTGCCTACTATTAACCAGCTGGTTCGCCAGGGCCGTCGTTCCGTGCCCAAGAAGTCCAAGAACGCTGCTCTGCAGCACAACTCCCAGAAGCGCGGCGTGTGCACCCGCGTCTTCACCACGAGCCCCAAGAAGCCGAACTCGGCTCTTCGTAAGGTTGCCCGTGTTCGCCTTGTCAACGGCATCGAAGTTACTGCTTACATCCCGGGTGAGGGCCACAACCTGCAGGAGCACTCCATCGTGCTCGTCCGCGGCGGTCGTGTCCGTGACCTCCCTGGTGTCCGTTATCACGTCATCCGTGGCGCCTACGACGCTGCTCCGGTCCAGAACCGTATGCAGGCCCGTTCCAAGTACGGTGCTAAGCGCCCCAAGGCCAAATAAGCCAGATAACGTTTTGATACTTTCGCCGTGTGCCGCCTAAGGGCCGCACGGTAGACACTTAAGGAGATTTCACATGCCGCGTCGTGCAGCAGCTAATCGTCGTGAGGTTCAGCCTGACGCCGTTTACAACAACCGCCTGGTGACTCAGCTCATCAACAAGGTCCTTCTTGACGGCAAGAAGGCCACCGCTGAGCGCATCGTTTACACCGCTTTCGAGATCGTTGCCGAGAAGTCCGAGGGTGGCGACGCTCTCGCTACCTTCAAGAAGGCTATGGACAACGTCAAGCCCACGCTCGAGGTTAAGCCCAAGCGTGTCGGTGGCGCTACCTATCAGGTCCCGATGGAGGTCAACTCCCGTCGTTCCACCGCTCTGGGTATCCGCTGGATCGTCAACTTCTCCCGCGCTCGCAAGGAGAAGACCATGGCCGAGCGTCTCGCCAACGAGATCCTCGACGCTTCCAACGGCCTGGGCGCTTCCGTCAAGAAGCGTGAGGACGTCTTCAAGATGGCCGAGGCCAACCGCGCGTTCTCTCACTATCGTTGGTAAGTTAAGGTAAGGAACTAACATGGCTAAGCCTAAGTACAAGCTTTCCGATACCCGTAACATCGGCATCATGGCCCACATCGATGCCGGTAAGACCACCACGACCGAGCGTATTCTTTACTACACCGGTAAGACCCACAAGATCGGTGAGGTCCATGAGGGCGCTGCCACCATGGACTGGATGGTTCAGGAGCAGGAGCGCGGCGTAACCATTACCTCCGCTGCTACCACGTGCTTCTGGAACAAGGACGGCAAGGACTACCGCATCCAGATCATCGACACCCCGGGCCACGTTGACTTCACCGCCGAGGTCGAGCGCTGCCTGCGCGTCCTCGATGGCGCTGTCGCCGTCTTCGACGCCGTTGCCGGCGTTCAGCCCCAGTCTGAGACCGTTTGGCGTCAGGCTTCTACCTTCAACGTCCCCCGCATCGCCTTCATCAACAAGTATGACCGCGTGGGCGCTGACTTCTTCAACGCTATCGAGACCATGAAGGATCGTCTCGACGCCAACGCCGTGGCCGCTCAGGTCCCGATGGGCGCCGAGGACAACTTCTGGGGCGTCATCGACCTGGTCACCATGACTGCATGGGACTTCAAGGCCGACGAGAAGGGTATGACCTACCCCGAGCCGATGGACGAGATCCCGGCTGAGTTCGCCGACATCGCTGCCACCAAGCGCGAGGAGCTCCTCGACGCTGCTGCCAGCTTTGACGACGAGCTCATGGAGAAGATCCTCATGGAGGAGGACTTCACCGTCGAGGAGCTCAAGGCTGCTCTGCGCAAGGGCGTTCTGGCCAACGAGCTCAACCTCGTCTTCGTGGGTTCCGCCTACAAGAACAAGGGCGTTCAGGAGCTGCTCGACGCTGTCGTCGACTACCTGCCCAGCCCGCTTGACGTCGAGGCCGTCACCGGTACCGATCCGGACACCGGCGAGGAGATCCAGCGTCATCCTTCCTTCGACGAGCCCTTCTCCGGCCTGGTCTTCAAGATCATGACCGACCCGTTCGTCGGTAAGCTCACCTACGTCCGCGTTTACTCCGGCCGCGCCGAGTCCGGCTCCTACGTTGTCAACGCTTCCAACGGTCAGCGCGAGCGCCTCGGCCGCATCCTCGAGATGAACGCCGCCGAGCGTATCGACCGTGACGACGCTGCCGCCGGCGACATCGTCGCTTGCGTCGGCTTCAAGAACTCCACCACCGGTGACACCCTGTGCGCCGAGGGCAAGGAGATCGTCCTCGAGAAGATCGAGTTCGCTAAGCCCGTTATTGACGTTGCCATCGAGCCCAAGACCAAGGCCGAGCAGGACAAGATGTCCCTGGCTCTGACCAAGCTCGCCGAGGAGGACCCGACCTTCCAGGTGTCCACCAACCACGAGACCGGCCAGACCATCATCGCCGGCATGGGCGAGCTGCACCTCGAGATCATCGTCGACCGTCTGCTCCGCGAGTTCAAGGTTGACGCTAACGTCGGTAAGCCCCAGGTTGCCTACCGCGAGACCGCCGGTCACGACGTCGAGAAGGCTGAGGGCAAGTTCGTCCGTCAGTCCGGCGGTCGCGGTCAGTACGGCCACGCCGTCATCAAGCTCGAGAAGATGGAGGAGGGCTTCGGCTACGAGTTCGTCAACGCTATCGTCGGCGGCGTCGTGCCCAAGGAGTACATCCCGTCCATCGACAAGGGCATCCAGGAGGCCCTGAACACCGGTGTTATCGCCGGCTTCCCGGTCCTCGACGTTAAGGTCACCCTGTTCGACGGTTCTTACCACGAGGTCGACTCCTCCGAGGCCGCCTTCAAGATCGCCGGTTCCATGGCTATCAAGGACGCTCTCAAGAAGTCCGATCCGCAGCTGCTCGAGCCGATCATGGCTGTCGAGGTCGAGACCCCCGAGCAGTACATGGGCGACGTTATGGGCAACCTCTCCGGTCGCCGCGGCAAGATCGAGGGCATGGAGGATCGCAAGAACAGCAAGCTCATCCGTGCCAAGGTGCCGCTGGGCGAGATGTTCGGTTACGCTACCGACCTTCGCTCCCAGACCCAGGGCCGTGCATCCTACACGATGCAGTTCGACTCTTATGAGCCCGCGCCCAAGTCCATCGTGGACGAGGTCATGAGCAAGAACGCCTAAGTTCGAGCTCCCTGTTACGTAATCCGCGAGAACATCTCTCGCACTCTTTGGAGGTTTAAGTTGGCTACCCAGAAGATCCGCATTCGCCTCAAGGGCTATGATCACGAGGTCGTCGATCAGTCCGCGAAGCTCATCGTCGAGACCGCTCAGAAGACCGGTGCTCGCGTTTCCGGTCCTGTCCCCCTGCCCACCGAGCGCAACCTGTACACGGTTATCCGCTCGCCGCACGTGAACAAGGACTCCCGTGAGCAGTTCGAGATGCGCACCCACAAGCGCCTCATCGACATCCTCGACCCCACCTCGGGCACCGTTGATTCGCTCATGCGTCTCGACCTCCCCGCTGGCGTCGACATCGACATCAAGCTCTAAGCGATATCGCTCATAGCTTACAGAGCCCCGCTGCCATTACGGTAGCGGGGCTCTTTTGTTTTGCATGATGGGTTTTGACCGCCTGGTAATGCTGCTGAGTAGGTGGCTGCGGCGCCCTATTCGCCCAAGGGGCGCAGCGACGCCTCCTCAAAATGGAAGGATCGCAAGCCGTCTTCCGTTTCGATACACGCGCGTCCAAAGGTATCGACGGTTTTAAAGATGCCTCGCGCCAGCTCGTCACCGGCAGGGGAGCGGGCGATAACGTGCTTTCCAATCCAATTGAGGTGAGCGACATATTCGCCGTGGACGGGCGCGAGCGGTCCGGCGTTTTCTTCCATGGCGTTGAGCAGATCTGCCCACGCGTCTACAGCGTTTACGACGGTGTGATAGACCTCATCGAGGAGCATATCGACGGCGGGAACGTTCTCGTTGAGGTCCGAGAGACCGATTGCCGGCAGGCCACCATCGGGCACCTCCGCGGGCACATAGTTCACGTTGACGCCGATGCCACAGACCGCAAAGGGGTTGCCTTCGTTATCGCGTGCGGCTTCGACCAGAATGCCGCCGAGTTTGCGTCCACGCGCGACCAGGTCGTTGGGCCATTTGAGGCCAATCTCGTTTGCAAGACCCTGTTTTTCGAGCGCCTCGAGCACCGCTAGGCCGCTGACGGCGGCAAGGCCAGAGTACTTGGCGGGATCAACACGAGGACGTAGGACAATCGAGAGTAACAGATTGCCGGCGGTTGAATCCCACTTGTGGCCGCGCCGGCCGCGTCCTGCTGTCTGAGCCCGGGCGGCAAGTCCTGTGCCGTGCGGCGCTCCCTGTTTTCCTGCTTCGAGCAGGTCATCGTTGGTCGATCCGGTTACGTCGACTATCGTTAATTTGGCATCCATAACGGCTGCTACCTCCTTAATGAATAAGTGAATAACGCAATGGTGTCGAGAGAGACACAATGTGAAGCCTTTGTCGCATTTGGACAATTTAATGTTAACACGTTAACAACGACTGAAATGCGCTATCCTCTCTTGGTCGATGTAAACACGTCAACAACTCAAAGGAGGTTAGTGATGGGTTTCACGATTCTTGGAACAGGCTCGGCGCTTCCTAAGCGCAGTGTTTCCAATGACGAGCTGTCCGAGTTCCTCGATACCTCGGATGAGTGGATTTTTACCCGCACAGGTATCAAGAGCCGCCATGTATGCACCACCGAGTCACTTGACGACCTTGCCGTAGCGGCGAGCGAGCGGGCACTCCAGGTGTCCGGAATCGACGCGAGCCAGCTGGATTTGATCGTCTGCTCGACGACGACGGGTGACCACCTTGTTCCCGCCGAGGCGTGTGCCGTTGCTGAGCGACTGGGCGCGACGTGCCCTGCCTTCGATGTCTCGGCTGCCTGCGCCGGCTTCGTATTTGCGCTCGATGTTGCCGAGGGCTATATCGCCCGAGGACGAGCCAAGCATGTGCTTGTCGTTGCCGCCGAGCAGATGACGCGCGCGCTCGACTGGACCGACCGCGCCACCTGTGTGCTCTTTGGCGATGGGGCAGGCGCCGCGGTGATTGAGGCTGGGGGAGACAGCCCCCTTGCCGTTGAGCTTTCGACGGCGCCCGACGTCGAGACGTTGTGCGTTCCCGGTCTGGTCGGCACCTCGCCGTTTAAGGCCTCCGCAGATAGCGAGAGCGTGCTGTCCATGAATGGCCGCCGCGTGTTCAAGTTCGGCGTCAACGCGATTTGCGACACGGTCCATAAGCTTGCGAGCGATGCGGGCATTTCGGTCGAGGACATCGACCATTTTGTATTCCATCAGGCTAACGAACGAATCCTGAGTCAGGCGGTCAAGCGCCTCGGTGTGCCAGACAAGCGCGTGGTTCGAACGCTGCGCGAGACCGGCAACATTTCGAGCGCATGCATTCCGCTTGCCCTCGACCGGCTGGCAAACGCCGGTGCACTTCACACGGGCGACACCATCGCCCTCGTTGGATTTGGCGCCGGTCTGGATATAGGTGGCTATCTACTTCGTTGGAAGTAGTCGCACATAGGAAATAAAAACGCCCCTAGGGCACAAACAAAGGAGAACTACCATGGCAGATCAGAAGACCTTCGAGCGCGTTTGCGATGTTATCCGCGAGACCGCCGGTCTTGACGACGTCGAGATGAAGCCCGAGTCCACGCTCGAGGAGATTGGTCTCGACAGTCTGGGCACCGTCGAGATCCTCGTCGCCGTTGAGGACGAGTTTGGCATCCAGCTCGATACCGAGGAGAACCCCAAGACGGTCGGCGAGTTCGCCGATACGGTCGAGGCGGCATTGGAGAAGTAGAGATGCTCAAGACTCCTCTCTGCGATCTGCTCGGCATCGAAAAGCCCGTGTTCCAGGGCGGTATGGCCTGGATCGCCGACGCCTCGCTGGCGTCCGCAGTGTCCGAGGCGGGCGGCTTAGGGATTATCGCGGCCATGAACGCCGACGCCAACTGGCTGCGCGACCAGATTCATGAGCTGCGCGCCAGGACGGATAAGCCCTTTGGCGTCAACGTCATGCTCATGAGCCCGTTTGCCGACGAGGTCGCGCGGGTCGTGATTGACGAGCGGGTGCCGGTCGTCGTGACGGGTGCCGGCAATCCCACCAAGTACATGAAGGCGTGGAACGAGGCGGGCATCAAGGTCATCCCGGTCGTTGCCTCGGTGGCGCTGGCGCGTCTCGTGGCGCGTCGTGGAGCCACTGCCGTGGTTGCCGAGGGTACCGAATCAGGCGGCCATATTGGCGAGACCTCGACGATGGCACTGGTGCCACAGGTTGTCGATGCGGTCGATATTCCCGTGGTTGCGGCTGGCGGTATCGCCGATGGCCGCGGCGTGGCGGCCGCCTTTATGCTGGGCGCCGCCGGCGTGCAGGTGGGTACGCGCTTTCTGATCGCAGATGAGTGCACCGTATCGGAGCAGTACAAGGAGATGGTCCTGAAGGCCAACGACACCTCGACGCGTGCGACCGGCCGCTCGACGGGACACCCGGTGCGTGCCCTCAAGAGCCCCTTCACTAACGCCTACGCCAAGAGCGAGGCGGCGGGCGTAAGCGTCGAGGAGCTCGGGGCCATGGGCACGGGCGCCCTTCGCAAGGCCGCCAAGGACGGCAATTACGAAGAGGGCTCGTTTTTGTGTGGACAGATTGCCGGCATGGTCAACGAGCGCCAAAGCGCACGTGAAATCGTTGACGACCTGGTCGATGGCGCCGAGCACGTCCTGAAGGGTGCGTGCGCATGGGTGGCGTAGCGTTTCTGTTTGCCGGCCAGGGCGCCCAGCACCCCGCGATGGGCGTCGACCTGATCGAGGCATCGCCGGCGGCCGCCGAGGTGTTCGCCATTGCCGACGAGGTGCGCCCGGGGACCAGTGAGCAGTGCCGAAGCGCCTCCAAGGAGGAACTCTCGCAGACCGAGAACACGCAGCCGTGCGTGTTCGTTCACGATTTGGCAGCGGCTGCCGCCCTGCGTGAGCGCGGCGTGGTACCTACCGCCTGTGCGGGTTTTTCGCTTGGCGAGGTCGCCGCGCTCACCTTTGCGGGGGCGTTCGATACGCGAGCGGGTTTTGAGCTCGTATGTGAGCGTGCGGCATTGATGGCCACGGCGGCCGAGCGTCACCCCGGCGGCATGCGCGCCGTCATCAAACTCGATGCGGCGCAGGTCGAGGGCTTGGCAAAACAGGCCGGCGAGGACTGCTGGCCGGTCAACTACAACAGCCCCCAGCAGACGGTTGTGGCCGGAGCGCCCGAGGCGCTGCAGGAGCTCGACGTTCTAGTGAAAGAGGCTGGCGGTCGCGCCATGAAGGTCGCGGTGTCGGGTGCATTCCATAGCCCCTATATGGCCGAGGCGACCTGTGGCCTTGCTGCATATATCGAGGCCGGTCACGCGCCGTCCCCGCTGCTGATTCCTGTTATGGCAAATATGACAGCGGCGCCCTATCCGGCCGACCCGCAGGCGGCAGCGGAGATGCTGGCCAACCAGGTGAGTCATGCCGTGCGCTGGGTCGACACGCTGCATGCTCTGCAGGATCAAGGCATCGACACGTTTATTGAGGTCGGCCCTGGCAAAACGCTGTCGGGCCTGGCCAAGCGTACGCTGAGCGACGTTCGCGTGTATTCGTGCGAAACGGCCGAGCAGGTCGCAGCTATTGTCGACGAGCTCGCATAGTCCACAGGGCTGTAACCCGAAAGGAATGACATGGGCAACTTGAACAACGGCGCGCTCGAGCGCAACGACTCACGTCGCGTGGCACTGGTCACGGGCGGCTCGCGGGGTATCGGCCGCGCCTGCGCTGTCGGTCTGGCGGAGGACGGCTTTGATATCGCCGTCGTCTATGCCGGCAGCGTCGATGCGGCGCGCGAGACGTGCGAAGCCTGTGAGGCGGTTGGCGCCACGGCACGCGCATATCAATGCGACGTGGCCGATCCCGCTGCCGTCAACGCGTGTGTGGAAGCGGTCCTCAACGACTTTGGTTCCATTTGGGCGCTCGTCAACAATGCCGGCATCACCCGCGATGGCCTGCTCATGCGCATGGGCGATGACGCATTCGATCGCGTGCTCGATGTCAATCTCAAGGGAACATTCAATATGACGCGCGCGCTCACCAAGACCTTTATGCGCCAGCGCGGCGGTTGCGTCGTCAACATGAGCTCGGTCGTGGGCCTGATGGGCAATGCCGGGCAAGCCAACTACGCTGCTTCCAAGGCGGGCGTGATAGGGCTTACCAAGGCGGTGGCGCGCGAGCTTGCGCCTCGTGGCGTACGAGCGAACGCGGTCGCCCCCGGGTTTGTCGAGACAGATATGACGGCAAAGCTCTCGGAGAAGGTGCGTACGGCAACCGAGGAACAGATTCCCCTTAAGCGCATGGCACGCCCCGAGGAAGTGGCCGGCGTGGTGCGCTTTTTAGCGAGCGATGCGGCTGCTTACATTACGGGCGAGGTCGTGCGCGTCGACGGCGGAATGGCGATGTAGAAACCAGGGCCGAAGAACGGCTTGGATGAGGAGACCATGATGGAACAGAGAGTTGCAATCACCGGCATCGGTGCCGTATCGCCGCTCGGCAACACCGCGCTTGCCACCTGGGCGGCCATGTGCGCCGGGACCTGTGGCATCGGCCCGATCACGCACTTCGATACCGATGCGTTTACCGTCAAGGTGGCGGCCGAAGTCAAGGGCTTTGACGGCAACGAGTACTTTGGCAAGCGTGACGCCAAGCATCTCGACCCCTGCGTTCAGTTTGCGATGGCGGCTTCGGACGAGGCAATGCACGATGCGGGCTTTGATGTCGAAGGCGCCATCGATCGTGAGCGCCTGGGCGTCTACGTGGGCTCGGGCGTGGGCGGCATGACGACGCTCGTCGACAACGTCCACACGATCGCCGATCGTGGACCTCGCCGCGCATCGCCCTATATGATTGCGATGATGATCCCCAACATGGCATCGGGCAATATCGCAATCCGTCACAAGGCAAAGGGACCGACCCTGCCAGTCGTGACTGCGTGCGCGACCTCGGCCCATGCGGTGGGCGAGGCGTTCCGTGCTATTAAGCACGGCTATGCCGACGCGATCCTCGCGGGCGGTGCCGAGGCGGCCATTATCCCCGATGCTGTTGCAGGCTTTACGTCCTGCCGCGCATTGACCACCAACCCCGATCCCGCGACGGCCTGCCGCCCGTTCGACGCAGACCGCGATGGCTTTGTGATGGGTGAGGGCGCCTGCGTGCTGGTACTCGAGAGCATGGAGCATGCGCAGGCGCGCGGTGCGCACATTTATGCCGAGGTCGTGGGCTACGGCAACACCGATGATGCCTATCACATTACGAGTCCCGACCCCGATGCCGCCGGCATTGCCCGTGCGATATCGCTGGCGGTAGCCGAGGGCGACGTCAAGCCTTCCGAGGGTCTCTACATCAACGCCCACGGCACCTCGACCAAGCTCAACGATTCGTCCGAGACGACAGGCATTAAGCGGGCGCTCGGCGAGGACGCGGCACGCGCCGCACACGTCTCGTCGACCAAGTCGATGACCGGGCACATGATCGGTGCCACGGGTGCCATCGAGGTCATGGCCTGTGCCATGGCGCTCGAGCAGGGCGTGGTGCCCCCGACCATTAACTACCACACGCCCGATCCCGCCTGCGATCTTGATTACACGCCTAATCGAGCGGTTCGCGCCGACCTTACCTGGGCGCTTTCGACCAACCTGGGCTTTGGCGGGCACAACGCCGCCATCGCGCTGCGTAGATATACGAGGAGCTAGAGCATGGATTCCAAAAGACTTGCCGAGATAGCCGATGTGATGGAGGACCGCGGCCTTACGCGCGTACGTGTTGAGGAGCCCGATGGCACCGCGGTCGAACTCGAGCGCGCGAGTGCCGCGCAGCCGGTTGCCGTGCCCATGCCTATGCCGAGCGCCATGGCCGCTCAAGTTGCAGCTCCCACAGTCGCGCCTGCCGCACCGGAGCCCGCCACGCAGATACCTGCCGCCGCGCCGGAGCCCAAGGGCACCGAGGTGACTGCTCCCATGGTGGGCGTCTTCTATGCTGCCCCTGCGCCGGGCGACGAGCCGTTTGTGCGCGTGGGCTCCAAGGTCAAGGCCGGCGAGACCCTCTGCATCATCGAGGCCATGAAGGTTCTCAACGAGGTGACGGCCGAGGCAGACGGTGAGGTGCTCGAGATCTGCGTGGCCGACGGCGACCTCGTGGAGTTTGGCAGCTGCCTCATGAGGATCGGATAGGTGATATCCATGAACAAAGAAGAGCTCAAGAAGCTGTTGCCGCATCGCGAGCCGATGCTTTTGCTCGACGAAGCCGAGCTGGTGGGCGACGAGGCCCACGGCAAGATCACGATTACAGGCGACGAGTACTTTTTGCAGGGACATTTTCCGGGAAACCCGGTCGTTCCCGGCGTGATTCAGTGCGAGATGCTCGCCCAGAACTGCTGCGTGCTGCTGATGGGCGATGAGGAGGCGCGCGGCGCGACGCCGTTCTACACGAGTCTGGACAAGGTGCGCTTTAAGCGTCCGGTGCGCCCGGGCGACACGGTGGATCTAGTGTGCTCCATCACGCGTGCGCGCGGGCCGTTCCGCTTTGCGACGGGTACTGCGAGCGTCAACGGTGAGGTTTGCTGCCGCGCCGATATGTCTTTTGCACTCATGCACGAAAGTTAAGGAAGGCTCCATGTTCGACAAAGTGCTCATCGCCAACCGCGGCGAAGTCGCGGTCCGTGTTATCCGCGCGTGCCGCGATATGGGCATCAAGACCGTCGCCGTTTATTCCACGACCGATGCGGACGCGCTACACGTGCAGCTTGCCGACGAGGCGTATTGCATCGGCGGCCCGCGTCTTGCCGAGAGCTACCTCAACGACGATGCCGTGCTCACCTGTGCCGTAAAGTCGGGAGCTAAGGCAATTCATCCCGGCTATGGCTTCTTTTCCGAGAAGGCGAGCTTCGTGCGCGACTGCGACAAGTTCGGTCTGGCGTTTGTCGGTCCTTCGGCCGAGGTGATCGACAGCATGGGCGACAAGGACGCCGCACGCCGAACGGCCGCTGCTGCGGGCGTGCCCATCGTGCCGGGCTGCGATTTGCTCAAAAGCCCCGAGGAGGCGACGGCCGAGGCCGAGCGCATCGGCTGCCCCGTGCTTATTAAGGCGCGCGCGGGCGGCGGCGGTCGCGGTATTCGCAAGGTCGAGCGCGTGGAAGATGCGGCAAAGGCGTTCATCGAGGCGCGTGCCGAGGGTGAGGCCGTTTTTGGCGACGGCGAGTGCTACATGGAGAAGTTCGTTGCGCCGGCGCATCACGTTGAGGTACAGATTATGGCCGATAAGCAGGGCCATGTGTTTTCGCTCGGCGAGCGCGAGTGCTCGGTGCAGCGCCGCAACCAAAAGCTGATCGAGGAGAGCCCCGCGCCGTGCCTCGACGGACGCGATGATATTCGCGCGCGCATGCACAAGGCCGCGCGCGACCTGGCTCGTGCCGTTGGCTATGAGGGCGCTGGCACCATCGAGTTTTTGTACTCAGATGACGGCAATTTCTACTTTATGGAAATGAACACGCGCTTGCAGGTGGAGCATCCGGTTACGGAGTTTGTGACCGATACCGACCTGGTTAAGTGGCAGCTGCGCGTGGCTGCCGGCCAGCCTCTGCCCTTTGAGCAGGAGGACGTACCGGTCCGCAACCACGCCATGGAGTGCCGCATCAATGCCGAAACGCCGGACTATCTACCGTCATGTGGAACGGTCACCGCGTTGCGTGTGCCGGGTGGTCCGCGCGTGCGCTGGGATTCCGCCATGTTTACCGGAGCGAAAGTTCCGCCGTACTACGACTCCATGCTCGGCAAGCTCATCGTGTGCGCGCCCACGCGTGACGGTGCCATTCGCAAGATGCGCTCGGCCCTGGGCGAGCTCGTGATTGAGGGCGTGAGCGAAAACAGCGAGCTTCAGCTCGACGTGCTGGCAAACGACGAGTTCTTGTCGGGCATGTACCACACCGATCTGATGGGGCATCTCTATGCTGATGAATAGAAAAGCGAAGACGGTCAACGTCCTCGAGGGGCCGATGACCGAGTCGTGCGCCGAGTTTCCCGCGCGCCACGTGTTTATCAAGTGCCCGGAGTGCCGCCGTGTGATCGATGAGGCGCGCCTGCACGACAACCTCGAGGTCTGCCCTCGTTGCGGCAAACACTTTCGCGTGAGCGGTCGCGCGCGCATGCGCATGACGGTCGACGCGGGTACCTTTGAGGAATGGGATGCCAATCTGGCGTCGAAGGACTTCCTCTCGTTTCCCGGTTATGCCGACAAGCTTAAGAGCGTGAGCGAGCGTTCGGGCGAGCGCGATGCCGTTGTGTGCGGCAGGGGCAAAATCTGCGGCTGCGATACCGCGCTCTTCTTTATGGATGCCAACTTTATGATGGGCTCAATGGGCTCCGTGGTGGGCGAGAAGATCTGTCGTGTCTTTGAGCGCGCGGCCGAGTTGGGGCTGCCGGTCGTTGGCTTTACCGTATCGGGCGGCGCCCGCATGCAGGAGGGCGTGACCTCGCTCATGCAGATGGCCAAGATTTCTGCGGCGGTTAGGCGCCACAGCGAGGCGGGCGGCCTGTATATCACGGTGCTCACCGATCCCACGACCGGAGGTGTAACCGCGAGCTTTGCCATGGAGGGCGACATTATCCTGGCCGAGCCCGATGCCCTGACGGCATTTGCCGGCCCGCGCGTGATCGAGCAGAACTTGCACAAGCGTCTGCCCAAGGGATTCCAGCGTTCCGAGTTTTTGCTGGAGCACGGCTTTTGCGATGCCGTTGTTCCGCGTGGTGAGATTGCGCTCACGGTAGGCGAGCTGCTGGCGCTGCACGAAGGGCACGCGCCCGGCCTGGGGGCACCGCATGAGATCGTGCATACGGGTCGTCGCGACAAAAAGCTGGGACACTTGTTTAAGCGCTCGGCCGCACCAAAAAGCGCGCTCGAGATTGTCAAGCAGACCCGCTCGGCAGATCGAGCCACGGCGGGTGAGATGATCTCGCTGGGCCTCGACGGATTTGTGGAGTTGCACGGCGACCGTTACTTTGGCGACGACGCCGCTGTGGTGGCTGGCATTGGCTGGAAAGACGGACACCCCGTAACGGTCATCGCCATCGAGCGCGGCACCACGACCAAAGAGCGTATGCGCCGCAACTTTGGCATGGCGCATCCCGAGGGCTATCGCAAAGCGCGTCGCCTTATGCGCCAGGCCGAAAAGTTTGGTCGACCGGTTCTGTGCCTGGTCGATACTTCGGGTGCGTTTTGCGGCATCGGTGCCGAGGAGCGCGGCCAGGGCGAGGCGATTGCCCGGAATCTCATGGAGATGAGCGGCCTTAAGACACCGATTGTCTCGGTGGTGACAGGCGAGGGCGGCTCTGGTGGCGCGCTGGCGCTGTCCGTGGCTGATCGCATTTTTATGCTTTCGAGCTCGGCCTATTCGGTCGTGAGCCCCGAGGCCTGTGCGTCGATCCTGTGGAAGGATACCGAGCGCGCGAATGAGGCCGCCGAGGCGCTTAAGCTCACGGCCCCCGATCTGTTGGCGCTCGGCATCATCGACGGCATTGTTGACGATAGGGGCCTGTCGCATGAGGAAATCGCCCGTGCCGTCATGTCCTCGGCATTTGATGCCTTCGATACGCTTGGACGGCTCGACGACGCGACCCTCACAAACCTCCGCTACGAAAAGTACCGCGCAATCGGTCAGTACCGCACGATGTGACAAAGGGACAGCCCACATGTCACATTGGGAAAGGCGCTCCATGTCACAAGTTTCTAACACCTCGTTTACAACGACGGTTTCATCAAACGCCATGGCCGTGGTGGACTATCTGTCTAAAAGCATGATGTCGGCGTTGCCATTCATTGTCTGCGCGGCGTTGTTCCGCACCGTCGCCGTCATTATGGGCGAGGGCATGCTGGGCCTGTGGTCTGCCGATTCCGAAATCTATCGCCTGTTCTACAGTTGGCTCTATAACGCCGGCTACTACTTTTTGCCCATTTATCTCGGTTGGGCGGCCGCCCGCCAGCTCGGTTGCTCGGAGCAGCTGGGCATGATGCTGGGCGGCGTATTGATTGCGCCCGATCTGCTTAAGCTCGTCGATGCCGCATCGACGACGGGGGCATCGATGACTTCCGTGTATGGTCTGCTTCCCGCGCCGGTCAACGATTACACGACGACTGTTATTCCGGTTCTCATCTCGGTGCCCGTGCTATGGCGAGTGGAGTGTTTCTTTCGGCGCGTTATCCCTAAGGCCGTGGCGTTTTCGTTCGTTCCGTTTGCAACCATGCTCGTCATGGTTCCGGTTTCGCTGTGTATCACGGCGCCGGCGGGCAGCTATCTGGGCATGCTGTTGGGGCAGCTTATGTTTATGCTTGGCAATTCCGGTGGTATCGTGTCGCTGCTCACGCTCATGGGGCTTGCCGCGGGCTGGGAGTTCCTTAAGATCGTGGGTGTCAGTAACGTTGTCCTATCGCTTGCGTACGCGCAGTTTATGAGTGTGGGAACGGATTCGTGCATTCTCATTGCCGCGACAATGGCGACGTTCGCTGTTTGGGGCATGCCCTTTGGCGCGTCGCTCCGCGTTGCGGGTAAGGATGAGAAGGCGCTCATGCTGGGCTATTCAATCTCAGGCGTGCTTGGCGGCGTAAGCGAGCCGGCGCTGTACGGTTGCGGCTTTAAATATGGAAGGTGCCTGACGTGCATGGCCATTGGCGGCGCCTTAGGAGGCCTTGTTGCGGCCGTGGGCCACGTTACGGCCTATACCATCGGCATGACGAATGTTCTTATGGTCATTGGCTTTGCCACGGGCGGCATTTCGAACCTGCTGTGGTGCTGCGTTGCCGGCGGCACGGCATTTGCGGTGTCTGCGGCGCTGAGCTACTGCTTTGGCGTGGTGCCGGCGAAGGGGCGGGCGACGGGGGATGGAGCCGGTTCGCCCGAAACAGTGGCAAGCGCTGCTGAAGCAAGCGCATAAACCTGTGCAACAAAAGGACGATTCCTTTGTCATGTTCCAAGGCCGCGGCTCGTGTGGGTTGCGGCCTTTTTGTATCTGGGGGACAAAGTGGCTACACTACAATCCGTTTGAGCAATAGATATATAGGTAGTACCGTGGGGGCGGATGTAGATGGTCGAGTGGATTGTTCGTCGTGCGCAGGGCGACCGTGCGCGCGTGGGCACGTTGACGGGCGTGGTGTGTATTCTCGCCAATGTGGCACTATGCGCTGCGAAGGGCGCAATTGGCGTGCTGTCGGGATCGGTTTCGATCGTGGCGGATGCCATGAATAACCTGTCCGATGCCAGCTCGAATATCGTGAGCGTGCTGGGCTTTAAGCTGGCGAGCAAGCCGGCCGACCCCGAGCATCCTTACGGACATGGCCGCTACGAGTATCTCTCGGGTCTGGTCGTGGCGGCGCTCGTGCTGCTGATCGGCCTTGAGCTTATCAAGTCCTCGTTTGAGCGCATCATCCACCCCGAGCCTGTCGAGTTCTCGCTTGCCCTGGTGGTAGTCCTGGCACTTTCGATGGTTGTTAAGCTGTGGATGGCGGCCCTCAACCAAAAGCTCGGTGACCGCATTGAGTCCGAGACGCTACATGCGACCGCTCAGGATTCCAAGAACGATGTCCTTGCCACAGGCGCCGTGTTAGTGTGCGCGATTGTTTCCCAGGTGACGCACATCAATCTTGACGCATGGGTCGGCCTTGCCGTTGGCGCCTATATTGGCTGGAGCGGCTTTGAGCTTATCCAAGATACGGTGAGCCCGCTTTTGGGTCAGGCACCCGATCCCAAGTTGGTCAAGCACATCCGAGACAAGATCATGAGCTACCCCGGTGTTTTGGGCGTTCATGACCTAATGGTTCACGATTACGGTCCGGGCAGGAAGTTTGCAAGCGCGCACGCCGAGATGGCGGCCGAGGCAAGCCCGCTGGAAAGCCACGACACGCTCGATAACATCGAGCAGTCGTTTAGGAACGAAGACGGCATGATCGTCACGCTCCATTACGACCCCATCGTGACCGACGACCCCAAAGTGGCGAGCATGCGCTTGCGCATCAACGCTATGGCTCAAGAGATTGATAGCCGCCTCTCGATCCACGACCTACGCTGTGTTCCGGGCCCCACGCATACCAACGTGATCTTTGACTGCGTACGTCCCTCGGATTTGGCGATGAGCGCCGAGGACCTGAAGCGCGCGCTGGCGAAACGGGTCGAATCGGAATATCCCAAGTCGGTCGCCAAGATCACGATCGACGAAGACTACGTAGGCCATACCCACGAGTAGGGCTGTGCCAGCAAAGCAAGTTATACAGAAGGGGAGAGCATGAAGCGTCTATATCTACTCCGCCACGGTCAGACAGAATTCAACGTTAAAAAGCTCGTCCAGGGCCGCTGCGATTCTCCGTTGACCGATCTGGGCCGCAAGCAAGCGGGAATGGCAGCCGCATGGCTCAAAGCCCACGGCGTCGTCCCCGACAAAGTGGTCTCTTCGCCCTTAGACCGAGCCATGGACACGGCTCAGCTCGTCGCATGCGAGCTCCTCGGCCCGGACACAGCAGTCGAGCCCTGCGAAGGCATCATCGAGCGCAGCTACGGCACCTTCGAAGAAGGCCCCCACGACGCCCTACCCACCGACGTCTGGGACCCCGGCGAGGACCTGATCCCATTTGGCGGAGAAGGAAGCCATGCCCTGCAGGAGCGCATGGTGGGCACCCTCACCAATCTCATGGGCGCCGAGGGCATCGAAACCCTCCTAGCAGTAAGCCACGGCAGCGCCAGCCGCCAATTCATCAAGGCTGCAGCCCCAGAGGGCTTCGAGCTCCCAACAAAACTCCCCAACTGCGCCATTATGATTTTCGATTTTGATGAGGCGGAGCCACAAGTAGAGGGCGAGCCAATGCAATGCAAGTTCACCCTCCAGCAAATAGTGGACCCCCAACAAAGTCATTAGCCTGAGCGAGCAGAGTTAAGCAGACATCAACGTGTCGTCTCCCGAGCACGGCGGAGGGCCGGAGAAATATATTAAGGTCATCGCGAGTTCCGCACGCAAAGGAGAGCACTTAATGTGCTCTCCGTCTTGCGCAGGACTGTAGAGCAGGGACCTTAATATATTTCTCCGGCCCTCCGCCGTGCTCGGGAGCCATCCACGCACTTTACCTGCGTAAACAATGTGAGTGAAATATGAATCTCGATGGATACGCCCGCAGCCGTGTATACTAAACAGCTGTGTGAAACCAGGGGAGTATTCTGGCTGGACAAAATGCCTGCTTAATAGGGTTGTCAGGTAGTCCGGGCGCAATACAAGACTGGGGAGCACGTCGTGTAAGTAGTGGTCCTCTAGGGGCGTACGCTCGGTGGTGTACGCATTGTCCCAAGACCACGCGAGAGTTGGGATCATATCTTGATCAGCATGATTCTCGGCCGCAAGATTGGCATGACCCAGGTTTGGGACGAGGACGATAACGTCGTTCCCGTCACGGTCATCCAGGCTGGCCCCTGCGCTGTCTCGCAGGTTAAAACTCAGGCAACCGACGGCTATGACGCCGTCCAGATCGGTTTCGGCGACATCAAGGCCAAGAACGTGAACAAGCCCATGGCTGGTCACTTCGCCAAGGCTGGCGTCGAGCCTGTCCGCTTCCTTCGTGAGGTCCGCGTCGAGAACGGCGAGGAGCACAAGGTCGGCGAGGTCGTCACCGTCGCTGATTTCGCTGATGTCGAGAAGGTCGACGTCATCGGTACCTCCAAGGGTAAGGGCTTCCAGGGTCGCATCAAGCGCTGGGGTCAGCGCCGCGGTCCTATGACGCATGGTTCTCACTTCCAGCGTCACCCCGGTTCTATCGGTCAGTGCGCCTATCCTGCGCGCGTCCTCAAGGGCGTCAAGATGGCCGGTCACATGGGTAACGAGCGCGTTACCGTCAAGAACCTTTCCGTTGTCCGCATCGATGCCGAGCAGAACCTCATCTTGGTCAAGGGCGCTGTCCCGGGTGCCAAGAATGGTCTCGTCGCCATCCGTATGGCCTAAGGGCCCAGCCCATTTAGCCCAGCGTCATACCAAGGAGAACACTTAAATGGCAAAGTTTGAAGTAAAGAACAGCGAGGGCAAGAAGGTCGCCGAGGCCGAGCTCGCCGCTGAGGTGTACGGCATCGAGCCGAACATCCACGTTATGCACCACATCGTCAAGTGCCAGATGGCCTCTTGGCGTCAGGGCACCCAGTCCGCTAAGGGCCGCTCTGAGGTTTCCGGTGGCGGCAAGAAGCCTTGGCGTCAGAAGAGCACCGGCCGTGCCCGCCAGGGTTCCATCCGTGCTGCCCAGTGGCGTCACGGTGGCGTTGTCTTCGCCCCCAAGCCCCGTTCCTACGCTAAGCGTATGAACAACAAGGAGGTCAAGCTGGCTATGCGCTCCGCGCTGTCCGCCAAGCTGGCCGATGGCGAGCTCGTGCTCGTCGACGACTACGGCTTCGAGAAGCCTTCCACCAAGGCTGCCGTAGCCATGCTCAAGGCTCTCGGCCTTGAGGGCAAGCGTCTGACCATCATCGTTCGCGATGAGGACGTCAACGCCTACCTGTCGTTCCGCAACATTCCCAAGACGTTCATCATCACTGCCGACGAGGCCAACACCTACGATCTCGTCAACAACAACGCTGTGCTGATGCCCGCCGACATCGCCGCTCACTTCGGGGAGGTGCTTGCATAAATGACCGCCCACGAGATCATCATCCGTCCGATCGTGTCCGAGCGTTCCTTCTCCGGCATGGAGCAGAACAAGTACACGTTCGAGGTCGCCAAGGATGCTAACAAGTATCAGATCAAGGACGCTGTCGAGGAGATCTTCGGCGTCAAGGTCGTTCGCGTGAACACCCTGACGGTCAAGCCCAAGACCAAGCGCGTGCGCTATGTCGCCGGCAAGACCCGTTCTTGGAAGAAGGCCATCGTCACGCTGGCCGAGGGCGACACCATCGAGGTCTTTGGCAACCAGGCCTAAGACTCGCTGCTGTTGAGTGAGCTCATGCCTCCCAAATAGGGGAGGCGAGAGCTCAAGGTTTTGGGCGTATAAAATGGACACGCCCGGAGCCGTGTATACGTCCGGTGTCATCGCACCCGAGGCAGAACCTCGAATCCCTGTCTGCGATGGCTAACGGATTCCTATTGAAAGGGATTGTAATGGCTGTAAAGCACCTTAAGCCGACCTCCGCTGGTAGGCGTTGGCAGACGATCTCCGACTTCTCCGAAATCACCTGCACCAAGCCCGAGAAGTCTCTTCTCGAGCCCCTGCCCAAGAAGGCCGGTCGTAACAACAACGGCCGCATCACCACCCGCCACCAGGGCGGCGGCGTGAAGCGTCGTTACCGCGTGATCGACTTCAAGCGCAACAAGGACGGCGTGCCCGCCAAGGTTGCCACGATCGAGTACGATCCGAACCGTTCCGCTCGCATCGCTCTGCTGCACTACGCTGACGGTGAGAAGCGCTACATCCTGGCCCCCAAGGGCCTCGAGGTCGGTCAGACCATCATGTCCGGTTCTGACGCCGACATCAAGCCGGGCAACGCTCTGCCCCTCGCCGACATCCCCGTCGGTACGCTCATCCACGCCGTCGAGTTCCAGCCGGGCAAGGGCGCCGCTATCGCCCGTTCCGCCGGTAACTCCTGCCAGCTGATGGGTAAGGAGGGCAAGTACGCTATCGTCCGTATGCCTTCCTCCGAGATGCGCCGCATCCTCGTTACCTGCCGCGCCACCGTCGGTGAGGTCGGCAATGCCGATCACGCCAACATCGTCATCGGCAAGGCCGGCCGTAAGCGTCACATGAACGTGCGCCCGACCGTCCGCGGTACCGTCATGAACCCTGTCGACCACCCGCACGGCGGTGGCGAGGGCAAGAACCACACCTCTGGTCGTCCCTCTGTTACCCCCTGGGGTAAGCCGACGAAGGGCCTTCGTACGCGCAAGAAGAAGAAGGTCTCGAACCAGCACATCATTCGTCGCCGTAAGAAGTAATTTCGGATACCGAGTTTTAGGAGAAAGCACTTATGAGCAGAAGTCTCAAAAAGGGCCCGTTCGTGGAGACTCGCCTTCTCTCGCGTATCACCGCGATGAACGAGGCTGGCAAGAAGGACGTCGTGAAGACCTGGTCCCGCGCGTCCACCATCTTCCCCGAGATGGTTGGTCACACCATCGCCGTCCACGACGGCCGCAAGCATGTGCCCGTGTATGTTACCGAGTCCATGGTTGGTCACAAGCTCGGCGAGTTCGCGCCGACTCGTACGTTCCGTGGCCACAAGGCCAAATAGGGGGTTAACCGTAAATGGCAACTAAGTCTATTGAAACTGAGGCCACCGAGGTTCGCGCCGTCGCTAAGTACGTGCGTGTTTCCCCCAGCAAGGCCCGCCTGGTGGTCGATCTGATCCGCCGCAAGCCTGTCGCTCAGGCCTTCGACATCCTCCACTTCTGCGACCGCGCCGTCGCCGTGGATGTCGAGAAGGTTCTCCGTTCCGCCGTTGCGAACGCCGAGAACAACAACGGTCTGCGTGCCGACAACCTGGTTGTCGCCGCTGCCTATGTTGACGAGGGTCCGACGCTTAAGCGCATCCGTCCCCGCGCCAAGGGTTCCGCTTCTCGCATTCTGAAGCGTACTTCCCACATCACCGTCGTCGTTGCTCCTCGAAAGGAGGCGTAAAGCTGTATGGGTCAGAAAGTCTACCCCACCGGCTTCCGTCTTGGCATCACCGAGAACTGGCGCTCCCGCTGGTTCGCAGAGAAGGATTACGCTAAGACCCTCGGTAACGATCTCGAGATCCGCAAGTACCTCGAGAAGCGTCTTTCCCGCGCAGCTGTCTCCCGCGTCGAGATCGAGCGCGCTGGCGACAAGGTGAAGGTCATCATCCTCACCGCTCGCCCCGGCGTTGTCATCGGTAAGAAGGGTGCCGAGATCGATACCCTCCGCACCGAGCTCGAGAAGGTCGCTGGCGTCTCCAAGGGCCAGCTCTCCGTCGACGTTGTCGAGATCAAGCGTCCCGAGCTCGACGCCAACCTCGTTGCTCAGTCCATCGCTGAGCAGCTCGAGGGCCGCGTTGCCTTCCGTCGCGCTATGCGCAAGGCTGTCCAGTCCGCCCGCAAGGCCGGCGCCAAGGGCATCCGTATCCAGTGCTCCGGTCGTCTCGGCGGTGCCGAGATGGGCCGTCGTGAGTGGTACCGCGAGGGTCGCGTGCCTCTGCACACCCTCCGTGCCAAGATCGACTACGGCACGGCTGTCGCCAGCACCACCATGGGTGCCTGTGGCGTGAAGGTCTGGATCTACCTGGGCGAGAAGCTCCCGGGCCAGCCTGTTCCCAACCCTGCACTCGAGGGCTCTTCCCGTCCTCGTCGTCGTAACTCCGAGAGGAGGGGTCAGTAGTGCTTGCCCCTAAGCGTATTCTTCACCGCAAGGTGCAGCGTGGCTCCATGAAGGGCCAGGCCAAGGGTAATACCGAGCTGCATTTCGGCGAGTTTGGTATCCAGGCTCTCGAGGCCCATTGGATCACCAACCGTCAGATCGAGGCCGCTCGTATTGCCATGACCCGCTACATGAAGCGTGGCGGTCGTGTCTACATCACGATCTTCCCCGATAAGCCCATCACCAAGAAGCCTGCCGAGACTCGCATGGGTTCTGGTAAGGGTAACCCCGAGGAGTGGGTGGCCGTCGTCAAGCCCGGCCGCATCATGTTCGAGGTCAAGGGCGTGCCCGAGGAGGTCGCTCGCGAGGCTCTGCGTCTTGCACAGCACAAGCTTCCCATCAAGACCAAGATTGTTGCTGCCAAGAACGCTGAGCAGCGCATCGAGAAGGAGATGGCTGAGGAGGCCGCTCTCGAGGCCAAGTGGGCTGCTGAGGACGCCGCCGCCGCCAAGGAGGAGAACTAATGAAGCCCGCAGAGATTCGTGAGCTCTCGGACGCTCAGCTCGTTGAGAAGCTGAAGGAAATGCGCGCCGAGCTCTTTAACCTTCGTTTCCAGATGGCCACCAGCCAGCTGGACAACACCGCTCGCGTCAACACCGTGAAGAAGGACATCGCTCGCGTCCTCACGGAGCAGCGCGCCCGTGAGATCGCAGCGGAGAAGTCCGCTGTCGCCGAGTAGGACCTAAGGAGAGAACATGACTGATTCGCGTAACTCGCGTAAGGTCCGTACGGGTGTCGTTACCTCCGTCTCCGGTGCCAAGACCATTGTTGTCACCATCACCGAGCGCAAGCGTCACCCCAAGTACGGCAAGATGATGACCAGCTCCAAGAAGCTGCACGCTCACGACGAGGAGTGCACGGCTGGCGTGGGCGACACCGTCCGCGTTATGGAGACCCGTCCTATGTCCAAGATGAAGCGTTGGCGCCTCATCGAGGTCGTCGAGCGCGCTAAATAAGCAGTCGCTCTTACGACTTGTACGTTTCCGAAGATGTGCGTATGCCTGGCTTGCATACCACGGGCCGTATAAAGGCTGCGCACCTCTCTTCGGTTCTTAGTTCGGAGGAACATCTACCATGATTCAGATGCAAACCATGCTGAACGTCGCCGACAACTCCGGCGCTCGCAAGATTCGCTGCATCAAGGTGCTTGGCGGTTCCAAGCGTCGTTATGCAGGCATCGGCGATGTGTTCATCGGTGCTGTCCAGGAGGCTACCCCTGGCGCCAACGTCAAGAAGAAGGACGTTGTCCGTTGCGTCGTCGTTCGTACCGTTAAGGAGATCCGCCGCAAGGATGGCTCCTACATTCGCTTTGATGAGAACGCCTGCGTTGTCATCAACAACGATGGTTCGCCCGTCGGCACCCGTATCTTCGGGCCCGTCGCTCGCGAGCTTCGTGACAAGAAGTACATGAAGATCGTCTCGCTCGCTCCCGAGACCCTGTAGTTAGGGGAGATATATGTATATCAAGAAGGGCGATAAGGTCCAGGTTCTCTCTGGTAAGGATCGCGGCAAGCAGGGCGTTGTCCTGCGTGCTCTCCCCGCCGAGAACAAGGTCGTTGTCGAGGGCGTTTCGGTCGTCAAGAAGGCCGTCAAGCCCAACGCTGCCAACCAGCAGGGCGGCATCGTTTCGCAGGAGGCTCCCATCGACGCCTCCAACGTCAATCTCGTTTGCCCCGAGTGCGGTAAGGTTACCCGCGTCGGTCACGAGAAGGACGGCAAGAACAAGCTGCGCGTCTGCAAGAAGTGCGGCCACAAGTTCTAAGCTGCCCGCAACAGTTAAGTTGCTAGCAAAGGCCCGGATGCCACGGCACCCGGGCCTTTTTTGATCCCTATTCATTGGGTACTCATTGGGGACAGGCTTAAATGAGTGATTGCGCGCACGAAGGCTGGCGTGACAGTTGGTCAGCTTGTGCGTTGCTGCGGACTCGGTGAGGCAACGGTTAAAAGGGCAACTGTTGGCTGGCGCGACGCCTCAATTGATCCGTTTTCCTCCGTCCCCAAGGGATCAGGTGATGCGTATTTGTGTGTAGTTACGTGCGTAGGATTGCGTGATTGTGCTTGTATATGCGCCATCTGCTGCTGAATTTTGACCATTTAGCGGTAATACACGCAGAAGCACGCACATACACGCGCATTTGTGCGAATATAGAGCTGTCAGAAATAAAAGACTTTTCACGACGCAGGAGGCAGATATGGCAGATTGTAAACAGGCTCCGCTTGATGCTGCGGCAGCCGCAAAGGCAGCGTTCGCTTCGGTCCAGGACAAGCCATTCCCCGATGATATCTTTACGGCTCCCGAGCTTCGTTGGGCTGTGATCGGGTGCGGTGTTATCGCCAACCAGATGGCCCAGTCTCTCGCTCTTTCCGGCCGCAAGCTTGCGGGCGTCGCCAACCGCACGCTGTCCAAGGCTCAGGCTTTTGCCGATCAGTATGGCATCGAGAAGGTCTACGAATCGGTCGAGGACCTCTATGCCGATCCGAACATCGACGCGATCTATATCACCACGCCGCATAACACGCACATCACCTATCTGCGTGCGGCCCTGGCAGCTGGCAAGCACGTGCTTTGCGAGAAGGCCATCACCCTCAACTCCGCCGAGCTCGACGAGGCGCGTGCCATTGCCGACGAGCATAACGTGATCCTCATGGACGCCACTACGGTGCTCCATATGCCCTTGTATCAGGAGCTGCGCCGCCGCATGGATGTCGGCGAGTTTGGCCGCATGAACCTCGCCCAACTCAACTTTGGCAGCTACAAGGAGTACGGCGACCTGACCAACCGTTTCTACAATCGCAACCTTGCTGGCGGTGCCATGCTCGACATTGGCGTCTATGCCCTGTCCGTTATGCGCCTCTTTATGGCAAGCCAGCCCGCTGAGGTCGTTTCGCTGGGCAACACCTGTGAGACCGGCGTTGACGTTGCGGGCGGCATCGTCTGCCGTAATGCCGAGCAGCAGCTGGGTGTTGTGAGCCTTACGCTTCACTCCAAGCAGCCCAAGCGCTCGGTCATCAGCTTTGACAAGTGCTATATCGAGGTCAACGAGTATCCGCGTGCCGATCACGCGACCATCGTGTGGACTGCGGACGGCCACCGCGAGGAGGTCCACGCCGGCACCGAGGCTTACGCCCTGTGCTATGAGATGGCCGATCTTGAGAAGGCCGTTGCCGGCGACGACTCCAAGCGCGAGCTACTGGATTATGCTTCTGATGTTATGGAGCTTATGACCAAGCTTCGCACCGACTGGGGAGTCGTGTACCCCGAGGAGGAGTAAGCGATGCTTGCGGAAGATAGGCTCAACGCGATCGTGTCGATGGTGCAGCAGGCCGGCTCGGTTACCGTGCCGGAGCTTGCCGAGGCTCTGGGCGTGACGGCGTCTACCATTCGGCGCGACCTGCAGACGCTCGATCGAGCGCACCGCATCGCTAAGGTCCACGGTGGAGCGACGAGTCTTGAGCGCGCGCACGTGACGCGTGACTTAACACTCAACGAGCGCAGCGACCTCCATAACGACGACAAGGAGCGTATCTGCGCCCGTGCGGCGGCGCTTGTGGAGCCCGAGAGCTTTGTATACATCGACTCGGGCTCGACGACGCTCAAGCTCATCGAGCATCTTCCACACCTTGAAGATGTCACCTATGTGACCGATTCCGTGCTCCATGCTCAGCACCTCGCTTTGCGCGGCATGCGTACCGTGGTGCTGGGCGGCGAGCTCAAGCCCGAGACCGAGGCGCTCGTTGGCCCCGATGCCTTGGCAACCCTAGACCGCTACAACTTCAATTGTGGCTTTTGGGGCTCTAACGGCATTGCCGCCGAGCAGGGCTTCACGGCGCCCGATATCGAGGAAGCGCAAGTAAAGCGTATCTCGATGCGCCATACGGCCAAGCGCTTCGTAATCTCGGACGCCAGTAAATTTGGCATGGTGGCGCCCGTCAAGTTCGCGGATTTTCGCGATGCAACGATTATTACCGCGGGCGAGGTCCCCGCCAAGTACCGGGCAATGGACAACGTCATCACGGTCTAGAAGCAGGGGCAGGCTAAGGCCAAAACCACCGCGAAGGTACCTGTCCCCATTGTGGTGGTTTAGGGCTCCCAGGGGCAGGGGGCTTCGATGTGGATGTGCTCGCCGGTAACGGGATGCGTAAAGGACACGCTGTGGGCGTGGAGCATCAATCCGCATGGGCGCGGCGTTCCGTACAGGTCGTCGCCCACCAGCGGATGGTGCTCGCTGGCCAGATGGACGCGAATCTGATGCTTGCGGCCGGTGAGCAGCTCGACATCGATATACGAACGCGTGGGCAGGCCTCGACGGCTCTTAAGGCGCTTGAGCACCTTGACGCGCGTCTGAGACGGCTTGCCGCTGGCACCGACGCGCATCTTGCGGCTATCGTGGCGGTCGCGGGCGATCGGCTTGTCGATGAGCTTTTCGTTCCAGTCTATCTTGCCCTCGGCCAGCGCCAGATAGTGCTTTTCGAAGGCGTGGTCGTTCACCATCTGGTCAAAGGCGGGCTGCGTCTGTTTGTCGAGCGAGAACAGAACCACGCCGGTGGTGTTGCGGTCCAGGCGGTTGAGCGGCTGCATGTCGGTCGCGGCAAAGCCGTCGCCCATCGCCAGCAGCAGATCGCTGGCGTAGTCGGTAAGTGTGCGCTCGCCGGTGCCGTCACCGTGGACGATCATGCCGGCGGGCTTATCGATGGCCATGAGCCAGGCGTCGCAGTAGAGGACTTGGGGTTCTTCGTTCACGTGTAAGCCTTTCGGTTAGCTAATTCCCACAAACATACAGCCCGAGGTGGCGCCGTGCAGGCGGGCGGCGGGCTTACGGCCGGCCTGCGCGGCCTCGATGGCGCGACGGACGCGTGCGACGGCGCGGCCAATCTCATCGGACTCGAGCAGGGTTCCGTCAACCATAAGACGGCGCACGCCGGCGTCGAGCAGCTGCGGAACCTGCGGCGTGAGGTCGATGGGGTAGGCATCGTACAGGCGCGAGCGGCCGTGGACGTCGGTGCGCACTGGCATGACCTTGCCATCGATATTCTTGAGCGACAGCTTGCGGGCGCGCAGGCGGCAATTGGCGCAATCGTGGATACAACCGTTGGCAACCTGCAGGATGCAGTGCTCGCTCGTCATAACGCGCGGGCGGCCGAAAACGGTGATGCCCAGGGCTGCGGGCGCGGAGGTGCCAAGCGAGATAATCTCGTCGAGCGTGATCTCGGGCGAGAGCCAAAACGCCCCGGCCCCGCGCTCGGCGAGTGCCTCCATGCAGGGCGTGTTGTGCACCGGCAGGCAAGAGCGAATCTCGACCGTGGCGCCGGCCTGCGCGGCTACGGCGAGCTCGGAGATATTGCCGACGGCGACGGTGGCTCCGGCATTGATCCAGGGATCGACGCGTGCGTGGTCAACGGCGCGGCAGACCTCGTCGAGTACGGGCACGATGCCCTGCTCAAACGCATCGGCGGGGGAGAGCTCGGCCGCATCAAGCGCGTCGGTGGTCATGTAGATGCGCGTTGCACCCTCGGCGCGAGCAGCCTCGGCGGCCTCGAACGAGGTGACGGTGGCGCAGATTTGCGGCTCATCGCGGTAGTGCTCGGGCATGGGGCGGGAATCACTGGTGACAATCGCCGGCAGCTCGAGCGTGCGGGCACGCTTCGCGTACGGTGCCAGAATGGCCTCCTCGAGCGCCTTGCAAGCGGCTGTGCGCACCTTATGTACGGCGGAAAAGCCCATGCCGCAGCCCTCATCGAGCGTCACATCAAAGCTCGCGGCCTCAAAGGGCGAGGAGCCCATGCGGCCTACATGCTCAACCAGATCGGACGCCTCGACCGCGCGGGTCTTGGCGGCCTCGACGGTAAAGCCCGTGGCCGTGGCGGTGAGCGTGGGGTCGTCGCAGCAGGTGAGCGTCACGGTAAAAGGCTCGCCAAGGCGCGCCACGACGGACACGTCTACGGCGCGGCGGCGCAGCACGTCGCGCTTGAGCGCGGCGCCGGCGGCGTCGATAGCGCGCTGGCTTCGAATCACGCGTACGCGGCAACCTTCGGGCATGCTACGGGGCACGCGGCACTCGATGATGTCGCCGGCAGCGGCATCATCGGCGGCGATGGTGGTCAGGAATTGGTCGAACTCATCGTCGTGACGAAGTTCCAGCAGGTCGCCCTTGCCCACGGGCTCAAACAGCTCGATGCGGGCGATGGCGGCGCGGCGACGACGGTCGTCAGGCTTGAGCCCGCGCACATCGCGGTTGGCCAGGCGGCTGCCCAGCACCGTGCCCACGATCTGGCCGCGGTTGTTGGAGCGCTCGTAGCTCATCATCTCGTCGCCCGAGGTGCCGTCTTGGTAGGCGTGCGTAAAGTCACGGTTAAAGCAGCGCTTGAGTTGGCGCTGGCGGGCGGCCTCTTCATCCTTAGAGGTCGAAACATGGGCCAGCATGTCATCAATCTGATGACGATACACGTCGACGATGGAATACACGTAATCGGGGGCCTTCATGCGGCCCTCGAGCTTGAGCGATGCGGCGCCGGCGTCATACAGACGGCGAACAAGCTGCGAGGTATTGGTGTCGCGCGGGCATAGCGCGCGTTCGCGACCGGCAGGGGAGAGCGAGCGGCCGTTCTCGTCGATTAGCTCGTAAGGCAGGCGACAGGGCTGAGCGCACATGCCGCGGTTGGCCGAGCGGCCCGCCATGGCAAAACTCGAGAGAAGGCACAGACCCGAGTAGCAAAAGCAGATGGCACCGTGGCTAAAGACCTCGAGGTCGACGTCGGGCGCGGCGTCGTGGATGGCGGCGATCTCGTCAATGGAGAGCTCGCGCGAGAGGGTCACGCGGTCGGCGCCCTGCTCGCGGCACCAAATAGTCCCGCGGTCGTCATGGATGTTCGCCTGGGTCGAGATGTGTGTCTCGATGCCGGGCATGGTGCGCTTGACCTCAAAGAACAGGCCCCAGTCCTGGATAATGAAGGCGTCGGCGCCCAGCGTGGAACAGCGGTGGATGAGCTGCAGCGCATCGCCCATCTCGGACTGCTTGATGACGATGTTTACCGTGACATAAACGCGCGAGCCGGCCAGGTGTGCAGCACGGCAGGCCTGTTCAAAGGCCTCGTCGGTAAAGTTTGTTGCCTTGCGGCGGGCGTTGAAGCTGCCCATGCCGCAGTAGATGGCGTCTGCCCCGGCAGCGAGCGCGGCGGCAAAAGGCTCGGGCCCTCCGGCGGGCGCCAAAAGCTCGGGTCTGCGGTTGGTGGTTCGACTGGCGGTTGCGGTCATATCCTGCCTTTCAAAATGCTCAGATACTCAAAAGTATAGTGGCGTCGCTGCGGTGGGCGACGCCCGCAGCCTAAGCAGGACAAAGTCTTCAGCAGCTTGGACTGGCTGCTCCACATGAGAACCGTTCAGCGGTTCGGGGAAACCGTTGGGCGATAAAATATTCTCGCAAGCTGATAATATTCTTGCATCAAACAGAAACCTTGAGTACTATCCCAATCAAGCGCGGTGTTCAGACCGAACTGTGCCTCCCGGTGCGAACACCGCGCTCACGCTCTCTCAATTGATCGTAAGGAGAAAAACATGAGCAAGACCGTCGTGTCTTCCGATAACGCACCCGCAGCCATCGGCCCGTATTCCCCCGGTATCCAGGCCGGCAACATGGTGTTCCTGTCCGGCCAGCTGGGCATCGATCCCGCGACCGGCAAGATGCCCGAGGGCGTCGAGGCCCAGGCCAAGCAGTCCCTCGCCAACGTCGAGGCCCTGCTGACCGCTGCCGGCGCTACCTTTGCCGATGTCGTCAAGACCACGGTCTACCTGGCCGACATCGTCGACTTCGCCGCCGTGAACGAGATCTACGCCTCCAAGTTTGAGGCCCCGTTCCCCGCGCGCAGCGCCTTCCAGGTTGCCGCCCTTCCGGCTGGCGGTCTGGTCGAGATCGAGGTCGTTGCCGCTCTCTAAGGCGTTGGCCACAACTAAACATGACATGCAAAAAGACCCTGCAGCGCGTGCGAGCTGCAGGGTCTTTTATCAAGTGACGGATCGCTTGTGGAGCCGCACTCCATTTTGCTCGTTAGCCTTCCTTGCGGACTTTTTGCAGGTAGCGGTAGACGCTGGGCTCTGAGATGCCCAGCGCGGCGGCGGCGCAGGCCACGGCGCCCTTGAGCATGAACACCCCGTTACCGTTGAGGTGGCGAATGACGTCCACGCGGTCGCTCTGACCAAGCGACGCTACATCCAGCCCGCGCGCGCTCAGCAACTCGGCAATGCTGCGGTCGATGAGCTCCTGTGTAGACTCCGAAAGGCTTTCGACCTCGATAGGGGCGGGCTCCGTGCGCGTCGGCGCCGCGTCGAAGCACGCCATGAGCTGCTGCGCCATGGCGTTGATGGAGCGCACGGTCGAGAGGTCGGTGTTGACGCAGAGCATACCGACGATCTCATCATTCTCGCGGATAAAGTACGTCGCTGACTCCAACGTCTTGCCGCCGGCACCGCGCCCCTCGTAGCCCGTAATAAACGGCAGGTCGCGATACTTGGCGTCGTGCATGATCTTGAGTGCCAGATCGGTGGCGGGACCGCCGACCTTGCGGCCGCTTACGATGCCGTTGCGAATATCGACGATGGCGTGGTCGGGATCCGAGAAATCGTGCAGCACGATTTCGCTGTTTTTGCCGAGTATCTGCTCCAGAAAATCGACCATCGGCAAAAAGCGACGTACGGTCTCGTTCACGGGCAACTCCTTTGGGTGAAATCGGAAATGTTCATAACAATTTTTTCTCATGGTAACACGCTGCCCATCATCTCGTATATCCGCAGGTACATTGCGTAATGCAGACGAACGGTAGGAATTTAGCGGTAAACGGTTGACCAAAAGAAAAGTTAGATGTTATTTTGACCAGACACTTTCCTGACCTGCGGAAATGCGTTATTTCAGCTGAAGAATAGTCTGATAACAAAAAATTATTATTGAGAATGAGAATCATCTTTAATACGATATGCAATGAAGGCACAACCTCAACCCCGCACTGCGTCACAATAGAGCGTTAGATGCGAAAACAACTACTTCGAGGATTGGTGGTCAAATGACCCAGGAGACGGTTACGAACGGCACTGAAGCCCTGTTCACTCGCGAAGGCATGCCTCCCGTTAAGGAAATGATCCCGTGTGCCCTTCAGCACGTACTGGCATCGTTTGCCGGCATCATTACCCCGGCGGTCATCATGGCCGGCGTCTACGGCTTTAATAGCCAGCAGAGTACCGACATCATCCAGGTCGCGCTCATTCTTTCGGCGATCGACACGGCCCTTCAGGCCTTCGCTCCCTTCCGTCGCATCGGCGGCGGCCTGCCCATCGTCATGGGCGTTTCGTTCGCGTTCCTGCCGGCCCTGCAGGCCATGGGTGCCTCGGGCTTTAGCTTTGGTGCGCTGCTGGGTGGCGAGATCGTCGGCGGCGCCGTCGCGGTCCTCTTTGGTCTGGCCTACAGCAAGATCAAGTGGCTGTTCCCGCCCGTCGTGACCGGTACGGTCATCTTCTCCATCGGCGTTTCGCTGTATCCCACGGCCGTCAAGTATATGGCCGGCGGTATGGGTACGCCGCTGTGGGGCACCCCGCAGGCCTGGTGCGTCGCTCTTATCACCTTCGCCGTGGTCTTTGCGCTCGCCAACTTTGGCAAGGGCACGCTCAAGCTGGGATCCGTGTTCTTTGGCATGATCGTTGGCATGATCGTCTCCATCCCCTTTGGCATGATCGACTTCTCCAGCGTCGCCACCGCTCAGGTCTTCGCCCTTCCCAAGCTCATGCCCTACGCGCTCGAGTTTGATCCCGAGGTCTGCATTACCCTCGCCGTCGTGTTCCCCATGGTTGCTATCCAGGTTATCGGTGACGTTTCCGCCGCCTGCCTGGGCTCCATCGACCGTATGCCCACCGAGCGCGAGCTCTCCGGCGCTATTGTGTCCCAGGGCCTCACCTCTATGGTCGGCGGCCTGCTGGGCGGTCTTCCCACCAGCGCCCTTGGCCAGAACGTGGGCATCATCTGCTCCAACAAGGTCGTCAACAAGTGGGTCTTTGTGATCATTGCGGCCGTCTTTGCCATCGCCGGTCTGTTCCCGCAGCTCTCTGCCGTCCTTTCCGCTATCCCGCAGCCCGTCATCGGCGGCGCGACCGTCGGCGTCTTTGGCACCATCACCATGAACGGCGTGCGCATGTTCACCCGCGAGGGCCTCACGCAGCGCACTACCACCATCGTCGGTACCTCCGTCGTCTTTGGCCTGGGTATCTGGATGGCCAGCGGTTGCCTTGCCGGCGAGGGTATGCCCACCTGGGTTTCCACCGTCATCGGCTCCAATGCCGTAACCCCCACCGCCATCATGGCCATTGTCCTTAACCTGATCCTTCCGCAGACGCCGGTCGTGGCCCAGCACATCGATGCTGCCAAGGACGCTGCCGTGGATCTGGTCTTGCCCGAGAGCAAGAAGTAACCAATTCGGTGCTATTCGTCGGCGGACGCATCGCCTCGTCCGCCGACGTCATGCGGTGCCAAGCCGCACTTCAAAGGGTTTGTCCCTTTGGTGAAGCGTTGACGGGAGAGGGCCCGTTTCCGGTGTAGGCCGGCGCTTCGCACTCCGCCATGTCAGAGGTGTCAAACCCCGCCTCTGATGTCGAAGGGAGCATCCATGCTTCTGGTCGCTAACGGTTCCGTCTTTACCCGCAACGCTCAGACCCCGTTTATTCCAAACGGTGCGGTCGCCATTGACGGAGATACGATCGTCGAAGTGGGCCCCGAGTGCGAGCTCAAGGCCAAGTACCCGGATGCCGAGTACGTCGACGCCCAGGGCAACCTCATCATGCCCGGACTCATCAACTGCCACACCCACATCTATTCGGGTCTAGCCCGCGGCCTTGCCATCAAGGGCTGCAACCCCACCAACTTCCTGGAGAATCTTGAGCAGCAGTGGTGGAAGATCGACGACAACCTGACGCTCGACGGCACCAAGGCCAGCGCCTATGCCACGATCTTGGACTCCATCCGCGACGGCGTCACCACGATCTTCGATCACCATGCGAGCTTCTGTGAGATCCCGGGTAGCCTCTTTACCATTAAGGACGCAGCTCAGGAGCTGGGCATGCGTTCGTGCCTGTGCTACGAGGTCTCCGATCGCCGCGGCCAGGAAAAATGCGACCAGGCCATTGCCGAGAACGCCGAATTTGCCCAGTGGGCCGCCAAGGAGCGTCGCGATAACGACAACCATATGATCGCCGCCATGTTTGGCGGACATGCCACCTTTACGCTTTCGGACGAGACCATGGATAAGATGGCCGAGGCCAACAACGGCCTGACCGGCTTCCACATCCATGTGTGCGAGGGCATGAACGACGTGTGGGATTCCCGCCTCAACCGCGGCGGCATCAGCCCCGTCGAGCGCCTGCTGCAGCACAACCTGCTGGGTCCCGACACCATGCTGGGCCACTGCATCCACGTGACGCCTGCCGAGATGGATATCGTCAAGGAGTCCGGCACCTGGCTCGTCAACAACCCCGAATCCAATATGGGCAACGCCGTGGGCTGCGCCCCCGTGCTCGAGTTCTTCCGCCGCGGCATCCCCGTGTGCATGGGCACCGATGCCTACACCCACGATATGCTCGAGAGCCTCAAGGTCTTCCTGATCATTCAGCGTCACAACGCCGCTATGCCCAACGTGGGCTGGTGCGAGGCAATGACGATGCTGTTCGAGAACAACGCCAAGATGGCCAGCAAGTACTTCGATCGCAAACTCGGTGTGCTCGAGGCCGGCGCTGCCGCCGACGTCATCGTCATGGACTACAAGCCCTTTACGCCGCTGAGCGAGGAGAACATCGACGGCCACATGCTCTTTGGCATGATGGGCAAAAACTGCCGCACCACCATCATCAACGGCCGCGTCCTGTACAAGGATCGCGAGTTCGTTGGCATTGATGAGGACAAGATCAACGCGTGGACCATGGCTGAGTCCAAGAAGCTCTGGAGCACGCTCAACGAACGCACCTACTAATTACAAGTAGATTCACGCGCGTCGGATGTTTCGCCGCGTTCGACGCGCGTATAGGCGGCCTCCGCGGGGTCGCCGGCGCTGTGCTAGCGCTACACCGTATTTGCGCCCGTCGCGCGGTCTCGCCGGGCGTTACAGAGAGGAGCTCATTATGAGCGACATCATGAGGCCGATCCCGTTTTCGCAGCTGATGAACTGGATCATCGAGGAGCACAAGACTCAGGGCGCCGTCTTTGGCGTGCGCAAGATGGTCACGACCAACCAGGAGGGCGCGCTTCCCATTTTTGACGAGCGCATCGAGACTCCGTTTGGCCCGGCCGCCGGTCCCAATACGCAGCTGGCCCAGAACATCGTGGCATCCTACGTGGCCGGTTCCCGCTTCTTTGAGCTCAAGACCGTTCAGGTTATGGACGGCGAGGAGCTCTCCAAGTGTGTGAACAAGCCCTGCATCGTGGCGCAGGACGAGTGCTACAACTGCGAGTGGTCGACCGAGCTCGAGGTTCCGCAGGCCTTTGCCGAGTACGTGAAGGCATGGTTTGCCTGCCACCTGATCGCTCGCGAGTACGGCCTGGGCAGCCCGGATGGTTTTGTCTTCAACATGTCCGTGGGTTATGACCTCGAGGGCATCAAGAGCCCCAAGGTCGATGCGTACATTGAGGGCATGAAGGACGCCAGCGGCTCCGAGGTTTGGAACGAGTGCCGCACGTGGGCGCTCGCTAACCTGGACAAGTTTGAGCATGTCGATGCCGCGTTTGTCGAGTCCATCCCGGCGCGCGTCTCCAACTCCATTACCGAGTCCACGCTGCATGGCTGCCCGCCGGCGGAGATCGAGCGCATCGCGACCTATCTGATTACCGAGAAGGGTCTCAACACCTACATCAAGTGCAACCCCACGCTGCTGGGCTATGAGTTTGCCCGCCAGCGTCTGAACGAGCTGGGCTTTGACTACATCGTTTTCGATGACACGCACTTCCGTGAGGACCTGCAGTGGGCCGATGCCGTGCCTATGTTCGAGCGCCTGATTGCCCTGTGCGCCGAGCGCGGCCTGGAGTTTGGCGTCAAGCTGACCAACACCTTCCCCGTCGACGTGACGAGAAACGAGCTGCCCTCTACCGAGATGTACATGTCCGGCCGTTCGCTGTTCTCGCTGACCATCGAGGCCGCCCGCCGCATTACCGAGCAGTTTGACGGTAAGCTGCGCATCAGCTACTCCGGTGGTGCCACGGTCTACAACATCCGCGCCCTGTATGATGCCGGCATTTGGCCCGTCACCCTGGCGACCGACGTGCTCAAGCCCGGTGGCTACGAGCGCTTTAGCCAGATGGCCGGCGAGTTTACCGACCTGGATGGCAAGCCGTTTGCGGGCGTCTCGCTCGAGGCCGTGACCGCGATTCAGACCGACTCGCTCACCAACCCGCTCTACAAGAAGCCGCTGCGCCCGCTGCCCGACCGCAAGGTCGCCGGCAAGAGCCCGCTTTCCGACTGCTTTACCACGCCGTGCCGCACGAGCTGTCCCATCCAGCAGGATATTCCCGCCTATCTGGCGGCTGTTGACGAGGGCCGCTTCGAGGACGCGCTCAACATCATCATCGAGCGCAACGCCCTGCCGTTTATCACCGGCACCATCTGCCCGCATCCCTGCGGCCGCGCTTGCGAGCGTGCGTTCTACGAGCCCGAGGGTGCCCAGATTCGCGCCAGCAAGCTCAAGGCTGCCCGCGAGGCCATGACCGCCGTGCTGCCCAAGCTGCGCGCCCAGGCCATTGCCAACGACGGCGAGCACAACGTTGCCGTTATCGGTGGCGGCCCGGCCGGTCTGGCGACGGCGTTCTTCCTGACGCGTGCCGGCGTGCCCGTCACTATCTTCGAGGCCCGCGATTCGCTCGGCGGCGTGGTCCGCCACGTGATCCCCGAGTTCCGTATTGCGAGCGACGATATCTCCCACGATGCCGAGCTCTGCCTGGCCTTTGGCGCCAAGGTGCAGCTCAACGCTCGCGTGGATTCCATTGAAGAGCTCAAGGCCCAGGGCTTTACCGACGTGGTCGTGGCCACCGGTGCCTGGATGCCCGGCTCTGCGGGCTTGGGCGAGGGTGCCGAGCTCGACGTGCTGGAGTTCCTCGAGACCGCCAAGAAGGGCGAGAAGCTCGAGCTGGGCGAGGACGTCGTGGTCATCGGCGCCGGCAACACCGCCATGGATGCTGCCCGCGTGGCCAAGCGCCTGGCTGGTGTGAAGAACGTGCGCCTGGTGTATCGCCGCACCAAGAAGCAGATGCCCGCCGACGAGGAAGAGCTTGATCTTGCTCTTGCCGACGGCGTTGAGTTCTGCGAGCTGCTGGCGCCCAAGGCACTCAACGGCGCCGTGCTGACCTGCGATGTTATGGAGCTTGGCGAGCCGGATGCAAGCGGCCGTCGCAGCCCCGTCGCCACGGGCGAGACCGTCGAGCTTCCCGCCACCACGGTGATCTGCGCCGTGGGCGAGGGCATCGACGCCAGCCTGTACGATGCCGCGGGCGTCGAGCACGACCGTCGCGGCCGCCTTGCCGCCACCTCCACCGGCGTCGAGGGCGTCTGGGCTGCGGGCGACTGCCGTCGCGGTCCTGCCACCGTGGTCGAGGCCATCGCCGATGCCGCCGAGGTTGCCCGTGCCATCGCCGGCGTGGACTTTAACAAGTACGCCGACCAGAATGCTCAGGCCGGCCGCGAGGACACCTGCTACGAGCGCAAGGGGTCGCTGTGCCGCGACAAACGCAACTGCACCAAGACCCGCTGCCTGGGCTGCGGCTCGGTGTGCGAGGTCTGCTGCGACGTGTGCCCCAACCGCGCCAACGTGGCAATTAAGGTGCCGGGCCTGGCCAAGCATCAGGTCGTCCATGTCGACGGCATGTGCAACGAGTGCGGCAACTGCGCCGTGTTCTGCCCTTACCAGGAGGGTCGTCCCTACAAGGACAAGCTCACCCTGTTCTGGAGCGAGGAGGACATGGAGAACTCCGAGAACGAGGGCTTCCTGGCCGTGGACGAGGACCACTTTAAGGTTCGCGTCGCCGGCACGGTCCGCACCGTCTCGGTCGATGCCGTCAACACCGGTCTTCCCGAGGCCGTCCGCCTGACCATCAGGGCTGTGCGCGACAACTATTCGTACCTTCTTAAGAAATAGGCGAGTCTCTTATGGCCAAATCCATTCAACATAACGTGCCCTACGTTGCCTGCGGAAGCGGTTGCGCCTCCGCAGGCGGCGATGCCCGCTGCAGCGAAGGCTGCATTGGCTGTGGCGCCTGCGTCACGGCTTGCCCCCACGGTGCCATCTCACTGGTCGACGGCGTTGCCCGCGTGGACCGCTCCAAGTGCACGGGCTGCGGCCTGTGCGGCATGGCGTGCCCGCAGCGCGTGATTGCCTTCGTTCCCGGCTACCAGAACATCCTGGTGCGCTGTAACAACACCGACAAGGGCGCCATTGCGCGCAAGATCTGCGACACGAGCTGCATCGGTTGCGGCATGTGCGCCAAAAAGTGCCCTGCCGGCGCTATTCGCATCGAGGACAACTGCGCCCATATCGACGGCGCGGACTGCCTGTCGTGCGGCATGTGCGCGGTTGTGTGCCTGCATGGCGCCATTCACGACCGCACCGGCATTGCCGCCGGCGTGTAGAAGGGAATCACCATGGCACAGGAATTCACTTTTACCGTTAACGGCGTGGAGCGCACGACGACTCAGAACAAACCGCTGCTGCGCTACCTGCGGGACGACCTGCATATTCACTCCGCCAAGGACGGCTGCTCCGAGGGCGCGTGCGGTACCTGCACCATCCACGTGGACGGTGCGGCCGTCAAGGCGTGCGTGCTGACCACCGCGCTTGCCGCCGGCCGTAACATCGTAACCGTCGAGGGCCTGCCCGAGGACGTGCGCGAGGCCTTTGTGTACGCCTTTGGCGCCGTGGGCGCCGTGCAGTGCGGCTTTTGCATCCCCGGCATGGTTATGGCGGGTGCGGCACTCATCGCCGAGGACCCCGAGCCCACCGAGGAACAGATCAAGTACGCCATTCGCGGCAACGTCTGCCGTTGCACCGGCTACAAGAAGATTATCGAGGGCATTTCGCTGGCAGCCGCGGTGCTCCGCGGCGAAAAGCAGATCGACGAGGACCTGGAGCGCGGCGATGACTACGGCGTGGGCAAGCGCGCCTTCCGTATCGACGTGCGCAAGAAGGTGCTCGGCGAGGGCAAGTACCCCGACGACATCGACGAGCTCGACCAGCCGGGCCTGACCTATGCCAGCGCCGTGCGCTCGAAGTACCCGCGTGCCCGCGTGCTCTCCATCGATACCTCCAAGGCCGAGGCCCTGCCCGGCGTGGTGGGCATTCTGCGCGCCGAGGACGTGCCGGTCAACCAGGTCGGCCACCTTATCCAGGACTGGGACGTCATGATCGCCCAGGGCGATATCACCCGCTGCGTGGGCGATGCCATCGTGCTGGTGGTTGCCGAGGACGAGGCGACGCTCGAGAAGGCCAAGAAGCTCGTCAAGGTTGATTACGAGCCTCTGGAACCCGTGCGTAACATCGCCGAGGCCAGGGCTGCCGACGCTCCGCGCCTGCACGACAGCTTCTTTGCCTTTGGCAACACGGTGGAGCTCAAGGACAACGTATGCCAGAGCCGTCACGTGACGCGTGGCGACGCCGCCAAGGCGCTGGCGGAGAGCGCGTTCACCGTGACGCAGCGCTTTACTACGCCCTTTACCGAGCATGCTTTCTTGGAGCCCGAGTGCGCCGTCGCCTTCCCGTACAAGAACGGCGTCAAGGTGCAGTCGACCGACCAGGGCGCCTACGACACGCGTAAAGAGTGCGCCCACATGTTTGGCTGGGATAGCGAGCCCGAGCGCGTGGTCGTCGAGACCATGCTCGTGGGCGGCGGCTTTGGCGGCAAGGAGGACGTGTCCATCCAGCACCTGGCCGCGCTCGCCGCATATAAGTTCCAGCGTCCCGTGAAGTGCAAGCTCGCGCGTGCCGAGTCGCTCGCGTTCCATCCCAAGCGCCACGCCATGGACGGCACCTTTACACTGGGCTGCGACGCCGAGGGCAACTTTACCGGCCTGGATTGCGAGATCAACTTTGATACCGGCGCCTACGCGTCGCTGTGCGGCCCGGTGCTCGAGCGCGCCTGTACGCATGCCGTCGGCCCCTACAAGTACCAGAATACCGACATTCGCGGCTTTGGCTACTACACCAACAACCCGCCCGCCGGCGCGTACCGCGGCTTTGGCGTTTGCCAGTCCGAGTTTGCGCTCGAGAGCCTGATCGACCTGCTGGCCGAGAAGGTCGGCCTGGATCCGTGGGAGATTCGCTACCGTAACGCCATCGAGCCGGGCGAGGTTCTGCCCAACGGGCAGATTGCCGACTGCTCCACGGCGCTGAAGGAGACGCTGCTCGAGGTCAAGGATGCCTACTATGCGCATCCCGGACACGCCGGTATCGCCTGCGCCATGAAGAACGCCGGCGTGGGCGTGGGCCTGCCCGATGCCGGCCGCTGCAAGATTCGCGTCGAGAACGGCGTGGCCGTGGTCTATGCTGCCACGTCCGACATCGGCCAGGGCTGCAACACGGTCTTTTTGCAGGACGTTGCCGAGGCATGCGGCCTGCCGCTTCGCTGCATCGCCAATGGCGAGTGCTCTACCGAGAACGCTCCCGACTCCGGCACCACGTCTGGCTCGCGTCAGACGGTCGTGACCGGCGAGGCCGTGCGCGGCGCCGCCTTCCTGCTGCGCGATGCCATGCTTGACATCGAGGCCGGCAAGCATGCACCCGATGCTCCTGTGAGCGCCCATGGTGATGGCATCAAGATCGAGTACGACGACGGTCGCGCCTATCAGCTGCACACACAGGAACTCGTCGCCGGCCAGGGTATGTATCCTCAAGATCCCGCGGCTGCTATCAAGGCACTCGAGGGATGCGAGTTTGGCTACGTGTACCTGGAGCCGACCGACAAGCTGGGTGCGGATGTTCCCAACCCCAAGAGTCACATCTGCTACGGCTTTGCCACGCATGTGGTCATTTTGGACGACGACGGCCGCGTGAGCGAGGTCTATGCCGCACACGATTCCGGCAAGGTGGTCAATCCCATCTCCATCCAGGGTCAGATCGAAGGCGGCGTGCTCATGGGTATGGGCTATGCGCTTACCGAGGATTGGCCGCTCAAGGACTGCGTGCCCCAGGCGAGGTACGGCACGCTCGGGCTGTTCCGCGCGCCCGAGATTCCGGATATCCACGCCATCTACGTGGAGAAGGACGAACTGTTGCCCGTGGCATACGGCGGCAAGGGCATCGGCGAGATCGCAACGATCCCCACGGCGCCCGCCGTGCAGAACGCCTACCGCACGTTTGACGGCAAGCTGCGTCCAAATCTGCCCATGGTGGATACGCCCTACAGCCGCGTCCGCAACCGCGGGTAGGGTAGGGCGCGGACAGCCATTACTGACGAGCTGTTCGCGCTCAACATCAACTGCATATGCTGCGCCTTTGGCCCCAGCTCCATCGTGAGTCGGGGCCTTTTGTTTGGAGCGCCTCCGCATGCGGAAACTGCGTCCCAGAATTTCGCTTCAGAGTGGGATGCCGTTTCCGGCTGAACCCTCTGGCGGAAAGTTCATCCCAGAATTGACGCTCGGAGTGGGACACAGTTTCCGGATGGAACCTCAGCGGAAATTGCGTCCCAGTTTGAGCGTCTATTCCGGGATGCAGTTTCCGCTGGGCGCTTCAGCCGGAAAGCGTGTCCCGTTCTGGGCCTTGATTCCGGGACACGGTTTCCGCTAGGTATGCCATATGGAAGGCGCATCCCATTCTGAGCACTCAATCTGAGATATGGTTTCCGCGGTGCCGCCAACTGGAAAGTGTGCCCCAGTTTGATGGGCAGGCGGGCATAAGCTCAACAGCTCCTACAGGTCCACCTCGTTGAGCCATGTCGGCAGCGCGGTCTGCCGGATGCCTGCCGTCTGTAGCTTTTTGGCGAGCACTCCTGCCGAGCGGACCTCGCTGATGGTAAAGCGCAGCAGAGGGTGACCGTAGAGCGATAGGTGCGCCTCGCGCTGTCGTTCGGCAACGAGCGCCTCGGCGGTGGTGCGTCCGGCCAGCATGGTCTGGTCGGTATATTTGATGAGCCCGTCGAGCTCGCCCAGCGTGAGTTCCCGCGCCTGGCGCTCCCAGGCAAAGTCCGTTCGTATGGGCTTGGCCGAATTGAAGGGGTCCGTCAGCTCGTATTGAAGCCAATCGGGCGCAAAGCCCGTCTCGATCATGACGGCTCGGGCGACCGATTCCCCGCCGCTCTCGGCGCGGGCGTCGGCATATCGAAGCGTTGTGAGAGCCGTACGAATCGCGCGACCATTGCGGGCAGTTGCTCGTTGCTCGACGGCCTCCATCAGCTGTTCCCGCACAAGGACGAGCTTTGAGATCGCCGAATCGGCAATGGGCATACCGTCGGCAAAACCGGTCTGCAACAGGCAATCTGTAACCGTTTGGATGGGCGGCGTTACCGATATGCCGGCTCTGCGTTTTGCTCCGGCCGGCTCAATCTGGTGCCGCTGAATATGTGCGCCCGGACGAGCCGACGGCTTGGTGGTACTGCAGACATGCACGACATTCAGGTGTCGCCACGAGACCTCGAGCCCCAGCAGACAGGCGGCCGAAAACGAGCAGAACGTCCAATCGGGGTGGATGATCGCAAGGGCGCGGAGGATTTCGCAATGGCGTTGCGCTCGGTTGAGTTCATCCCAGCGCGTTTTTCGCGCAAACAACCCCGGCATGGGCGAGACAACCGTGCCGCCGGTGCGCCGAAGGAGCGCTTTTCGGATCGCCGTGCTCGGGGGAATCAGGCAGCGCCCCTCTTGTTCGGCTTGAGTGAGCAGTTGGTCGATGAGCTGGTCATTGCAATGGGTCATGAGCTACCGCCTCCTTTTGGGTAGCAAAAACGTATCAGCTGGAACTTGCCGCTCAGCTGACCAAAAGCTGACCAAAATCTAACCATGCAGGTAGATGACCTGCTTTTGGCAACATATTTCTTGTTTGAATCGGTGGGCGGTAATCGGCGACCGTGAACGGTAACTGGATATGAAGTCTTGGTAAGTTTCGGGACGTGTACTTTTTGAAAAAGAGCATTCTATCTGCTGTTTTGTGTTTCTGGATCGCATATTTGAAGGCATGTGATAAGGGCGGCGGACTGTCGCCTTGTATCTGCGGAAACTGTGACCCGGAATTGCCACTCGGAATGGGACGCGCTTTCCGGACAGCCCTTCAAGCGGAAACTACACCCCAGATTTCGGCCTCAGAGTGGGATGCCGTTTCCAGATCGGGCCTCAAACGGAAATTGCATCCCGGAACGAGCCTTCAGAGCGGGATGAACTTTCCCAACGGGCCGCATGCGGAAACTGTGTCCCGGAATTGCCACTCAGAACGGGACACGCTTTCCGGATGGGATGCTTGGCGGAAACTACGGCCCAGTTTTGGCTCCAGAACGGGATGCATTTTCCGGAACGGTCCACGTGCGGTGGTGTACCGCCCCTTTTGCGTGCGCTGCCTGTCGAATTACGTTATAGCTAGCTATATTATAGGAAGGTATAATATAGCTAGCTATAACGTAAAGGAAGGATGGCCCTATGTTTATCGGAAGAACAGCGGAAATGTCCGAGCTCAATCGACTGTATGGCACGGGCTCCTTTGAGATGCCTGTGATTTACGGCCGCCGTCGCGTGGGTAAAACGCGCCTTATCACAGAGTTCATCCAAGGCAAGAGGGCTATTTACTTTCAAGCTCGTCGTACCAATGCAGAGGCAAACCTGCACGGCTTTAGCCAGGCGATACTTGCGGGTTCGGTTGGTGCTGCAGGCGTGTCGTTTCGTAGTTTTGACGAGGCGTTCGATGCATTGGCCACCATGGCTCGCACGGAACGTTTGATTGTTGTGATTGACGAGTATCCCTATCTCGCCCAATCGAATCCCGAGATCAGCTCGTTGCTGCAAGACAAGATCGATCACTTGTACAAAGAGACCAAGCTCATGCTGATTCTATGCGGCTCGTCTCTTTCGTTTATGGAGGAACAGGTGTTGGGCTACGAGAGCCCACTATACGGTAGGCGTACGGCCCAGCTTAAGATCATGCCGCTTGATTTTACGACGACCCTCGGCCTGTGGCATGGCATGGGTCGCGAAGACGCTGCGGTTTGCTATGGCATGACGGGCGGCATTCCTGCATATATCGAGAAAGTCGATCCTGCCGTATCGCTCAAGGACAACATCAAACGTCTTTTTCTTACTCCTACGGGCTATCTCTTTGAGGAACCGAGTAACCTGCTAATGCAAGAGTGCCGCAATCCCGAGCAATATGATGCGATCGTGCAAGCAATTGCTCAGGGGCGCTCGAAGATCTCAGAGATTGCGACCTCTACGGGAATCCCTGCGAGTAACGTAAAGAGCTATGTGGATAAGCTGGCGTCGTTTGGGATTGTCGAGCGCGAGCTGCCCCTAAACGAGACGAGCAATAAGCGTGCCGTGTATCTACTGAGCGACCAGATGTTTAGGTTCTGGTACAAGTTTGTTCCGCAGAACATTGGGCTGATTCAAAACGATATGGCCGAGATGGCGTATAAGCGCATTGAGCCGCACATATCGGATTACATGGGTACGGTCTTTGAGCTTATATGCAGACAATACGTGTACGAACTCGCGCGCGCGGGCCAGCTCGATGTGGTTCCGGCGAGCGTCGGGCGCTGGTGGGGGACGGATAATCGCACGCATACGCAGGAAGAAATCGACTTGATTGTTGACGATAGCGAGGGCACTGCGCTGTTTGCGGAGTGCAAATGGCGCAATGAACCGGCGGGCGAAGACGTGCTGCAAAAGCTCGTGCATCGAAGCGAGCTCTTTAGACGGCAACGAAAAAGCTATGCACTTTTCTCAAAAAGCGGCTTTACGCAGGGATGTCGGGATGCCGCAGAGAGTAGGGGAGACGTCAAGCTGATTTCGTTTGCCGAGATGTGAGGGCGGAGATAACCAAGCGCGCTCTGATGTGATGCTCGGAATGGGATGCGCTTTCCCTTTGGCGGAAAGCGCGTCCCAGATTTCGGCCTCAGAGTGGGACGCATTTTCCGGTAGAGGCCTGGAGCGGAAAGCACGTCCCCGAATCCGGGCAATTCGCTGATCCGGTGGTTGAGCAAGCGCCGTGCCAAGGATGCCGAGCGTAAAACCTACAATGAAAACGGCGTAAAAACTGCATTGAGAATGGCGTAATTTCGCAGGATGACGTCGCCCGCTGGTGCTGCAGGAGCGGTGACCTGCAAACCTTGGGTTTTCGGACGAGCTTGTGCGAGAGAGCAAGCCAGTATGTGCGCTCGAAGGCTGCGTTCGCGTGCGCCCCAAGCGCTACTTCTGTGACCCGTCACTTGCGGCGGCGTTGCTGGGGGCTACCCCTGGGCGGTTGCTTGGCGATATGCAAACGTTGGGGATGCTCTTTGAGAACCTCGTTCTGCGCGACGTGCGCGTGTTCCTTTCCACCTACGGCGGTGTCGACAACAGTGTCCATTATTTCCGAGATGAGAAGGGCCTTGAGGTCGATCTGATCGTTGAGCACGACGGGCGCTGGGGAGCCATCGAGGTCAAGCTGAGTGATGCGAAAGCAGACGATGGAGCGAGAAATCTCAAGGCGCTGGAGAGGAAAGTGCTCTCCAATCCTGCCGCCCAGAATGCCGCGCCGGCGTTTTTGGCGGTCGTGGTTGGAAAGGGGAGCATTGCCTACACACGCGACGACGGCGTGGCGGTGATCCCCGTGGCAGCACTTGGGGCGTAGTGGTCTTGCGGGGCGTGCCGTGCTTCCTTTACCGAAAATCCATTTGGTAAACCAGATGCTCGCGGATAGAATAAAGTCGACGGCAGCCCAAGTGGTGAAGAGCTGGGCAGCGCCGTTGCTTGGTCAAGGGGTCAGTGCCTTAATGGCAGCGACTCGTTATGCTTCGAATGCTGCTTGAGTGCCTCGGAAAGTTCGATAAGCGCCGTGAAGAGCAAGACCAAAGCAACCAAGAGCTCTACGAGCTCTGATGGGCCCGGGATGACCGCTGATTCAAGTCACCGGGCCTAAATCTTTTTCATGCATTTGAATAGAGCGGGCGACTCTCTTGGGGCCGTCTGCATGGAGTGCGACCGGCGCATGGCATTGCGCTCCGCTTTCATGTCCGCACGGGCGCCTATCCTTACGGCAATGTTGCCGCCTATATAGCAAGCGGCAGGCAACGGAGAAAGGCCCTAACCGTGTCAGCTGAAAAGACGCCGTGTATCTCGGCTATCGATACGACGAACTTTGCGCGCCAGATTGTGCTGGACTTTGAGTTTGCGCCGGTGCCAAAGCAGCGTCAGCGCCGTGGGCTGCGCAATGAGATTATCGAGGTCGGCGCCGTCAAGCTCGATTACCACGGCAACGCTATGGGCGAGTTCTCGCAGTTTGTGCAGACGGAATTTACCGAAGGCGTTGCGTTCCCCGTCCGCGAGCTCACAGGGATATCGGCCGTGGACACCGCGATGGCCGATCCGCTCTACATGGTGATCGAAAGGCTCAGCGATTGGATTGGTCGCTACTCCGCCCAGGCGGTCTGTTGGAGCGGGGCGGACCGTCGACAGCTTTTGACCGAGTGCCAGGCAAAGCATATCGACCTTTCCGCATTTCCTACGGATTGGGCCGACTTGCAGGCGTTTTACACCTCGATCATGGATGTGGGTAGCCACGGGTGCGTGTCTTTGAGTGACGCGGCGACGTGGTTTGGCATCGAGTTCGACGAATCGACGGGTCACGCCCACAGTGCCCTTGCCGATGCGCGCGTAACCGCCAGGTTGCTCAAGCAGGTGATGGAGGGGGACTATCACGTGAGTCCGCGTGCCCAGGAGATCCGCCAGCGATGGGGGATGGGCGAGCGAGCTCAGACGCGCCTTTCCAGCAAGTGCCCCGAGCTGGGCGACCTGCTGCTGAAGCTGAAGGCGGCGGGGAGGTAGGGGGCGTTAGCTGTCTGCGTGGCGCGTGCCTGTCGCGTATCGCTACTCTTCCTGCTGCTTGGCAGGCAGGATGTAGACGTTCTCGGCGTCCACAGCGATTTGCGTGGGGCGGTTGTAGAGGGCATCGATCTCCATTATGCTCTGCCTGAACGGTGCGACGTCGGGCGTCTTTGCCTGATGGAGCTTCTCGATGAGTTTCTCGGATTGCCTGTCGTTGAACTTTCCGATGTCCTCTCCTGCGCCTTCGAGCGCCTCGTCGATGAGTGTATAGTCGCCCACGGGGGTCTTTGCGATGGCGCGACCGAGCAATTTGCCCGCGGACGCGATGCCGCCCAGCAGTGCCGCATCGACGGTGTCGGCAGTTCCCGCCTCGAGGGCGTCGTAACACTCGGTGTAGAGCTCGCGATACACAATCGAATCGGCCTCGATCTTCGCGGTGGCGTCTGCGAGCTTTGCGGGCTCGAAGTTCTGGGCGAGCATGGGTTCGAGGAACAGCGAGAACGCGTGGATGTAGGTGGCGAGCTGGCAGTCTTTGAGGTAGTCGAGCACCTTGTCGAGGCGTCTGCCCAAGCCGTCTCGCACCTCGATGAACCCTTTCTTTTTCAGGTCCGACTGCGCCAGTGAGCGGAAGTGCTCTATGTCCTGCTCGGAGGCATGCATGATGTCGATTACCTTCATATGGGCGCTGGTCATTTCGATAGCGTTGTTGTAGTAGAGACCGTAGCTGTTGAGGATGTCTGCAAGTGTCTTGAGGTTGCCGCGCATGTTGGCCTTGTCGCGCTGGCGCATGTAGTCGAACATTTCGTCGACGGACTCCTGGATGGAGTCGAGCTTTTGGTTTATCTGCGCGATTGCGGCTGCCATGAACAGCGAAGTTGGATCGTAAGGCACCTGCGTGACGCTTGTGGCGATGTCGCCCTCGACTACGTGGAAGCGCGCCTGCCCGAAACCCTTGGCCGCATCGCGGTAGGATCCCATGAGGCCGCTGCCGTCCTTGAACGATTGGAGTATCGACGGGTCAAGCGGATTGCCAAACTTGTCGGTTGGTTGGAGCAGCATAGGCACGCTCACCGTATTGGTGACAGTGCGGAATGTCGAGGGGAGTGAGGCGAGCGCTATGCCGAGCTGGGGGACTCGTTCGAGCGGGAGCTTGATGGCGCCGGAGACGTCCGCCCGCTCCTGAGTGAGCGCGAGGTGGATTTTGGTGGATGCGAGCTGTTTTGCCACGAGTTCCTCTCGGCTACCGTCCGTCGAGGGTTTGATCTCGTTGTCTGCCATAGCGTGCTCCTTGCTTACGTTAATAGTCACGGGAATTATCTCACCGTTGTGTGACCTGCTGGAGCGGGACGGAATGGTAGTGGTTCAAGATTGAGTAGCGAGTTTTGCTCGACACGGTATTCGATTAGCGAACGCCTGCCATGGCTGGCCGCGCGTGCGCTGACGGCGAATAGCATAAATACAGCCTCGGACCGGTCTAAATACTTTTTGTCCGTTACCTCTGTTAACATCTAATAGGTTGAACCGTTTGTATTGCAAAACGATTCGGAGAATACGATGAACTACTTTGACCTCAATGACAAAGGCGCTTCCGATAACGAAAAACGGGCATTCCTTGTAGATGGCGATACCACTGCGATTACGATTCGGATTCCTAAGAATCTAAAAGATTCGGTTGCCGATGCAGCTTCTCTAAAGGGGCTTAGCTTTAGCGCTTATGTACGGACTTGCCTTATGGACAGCCTTATTGAGTTCAAGTAGTTTTGTTTTCGTTTCATTCTAGAGAGGTAGAGCCCAGCGTGTCTGATAACTCCATCAACGTTAACTCGTTCTTTGCTGGTATCGGTGGCTTTGACCTTGGCTTTGAACGCCAAGGTTTTACCAACAGCTTTATTTGTGAGAACAATGATTTCTGCAATGAAGTCCTTGGCTATCACTGGCCCAACGTTCCGAAGTTTGGTGACATTAACGAGCTTCCTTCCGACAGTATTCCGGATGCTCCTGTTTGGTGTGGCGGGTTTCCTTGTCAGGACATTTCTGTTGCCAGAGGATCCATGTCAAGACTGGGGCTTAAGGGCAGTCGCTCTGGACTGTTCTATCGCTTTGCAGAGCTAATCCGTGACCACAAGCCTAAAGTGGTGCTTATCGAGAACGTTGCTGGCCTTTTCAACTCGAATAAGGGCAATGATTTTGGCTGTGTTCTTTCCACGCTCAATGATTTAGGTTATGGCGTTGCTTGGAGACTCTTAAACAGCAGGTATTTTGGAGTGCCACAATCTCGACCCAGGGTGTACCTATGCTGCTGGAGGGACAACCCGGTAGATGCTCTTCGGGTGATGTTTGAGCAAGAGAATCCACGGAAGCCCGGTGCTGCAAGAACGGCTTTTATTACCGAATCAACACCGAGGGGGAAGTATCCCCGGGTGGCAAAAATGGGCTACTGTCTTGCGGCTACCTCAGGTAGGCATACCGGTACCGATTGGAGCCGAACTTACGTTACATGCGAAAATGGCGTTCGCCGACTCACCCCAATTGAATGTGAAAGGCTTCAGGGATTCCCAGACAATTGGACTCGCGTTGACGGTGATAGCGAAGATGCAGACTCGCATCGCTACGCCGCAATAGGAAACGCAGTCTCTGTTCCTGTCATCGAGTGGATTGCAAATCGCATTTCGGGCGTTCTATCTGATGAAAATGAGGGCGATATCGAGCAGACTATTTGTGAGTACAAACCTTTCAGCAAGAACGACTGGGAAGACCTTCCTGATATGAATGAAGTTCACGAAAAACTAATTTGGGGCAAGTCTGGCCTGATGTGGAATGGTAAGTTCATCCTGGCAGAACACCGTGAGTGTAGCTGTAAATCTGTTGATACGACTCTTTACGAAATAGTCGAAAAGGCTCGCGTCAAAGAGCGCTATTACCTTACCCCAAATGCTGCTGAAGGTATTCTGAGACGAGTGGACAATAACAATCGACGACTCTTCGAGCCTCTTCGGGATGGGCTTGAGAAGCTTGCCGCTCAGAAAGAGGAAGGCACGCTAAATGAATAAGCCGAAGTTCGCAACCATGAGGCTGGGTAAAGATAGCGTTCAAGACATTAGGGCTATAGATTCGCGTCCGGGAGGTATCCAGGATCCCGCTTACGAATTGACTGTTGTTTGCAAACAGGTGCCGAGGTCGCTTCAGCCGGGGACTTTTGCAATTCTATGGCTGGGCTCAGACAACTCTAAAGGTATGCCTACCGAATGGAAGCAGGGTCTCAGGGCGGTTGCCAAATTCAAAGACGTTAAGCTTGGCGAAAAACACAATGATGACTCCTCCCTCACCGTCTCAATTGGCTACATCTTTGGGGTGTCGATAGACAAGATTGATCTTATCGATAACTACGCGACCGCTTATAAGCACTTCTCAATGCTCCCACTTGTTGGACTGAACGACTATTCCAACCAGACTGTTCGCGAAATCGATGAAGGGCCCCGAAGCGATGTCGGTGCGCTAATTGCTGCCTGCGGAAAAGCGTCTATGACTTCACTTAATGATCTGTTTGCTGTCTATCCCGAGCTCGCTGATTTAGTACGCGATAGTTACGATGACGCTAATGACGGTGTCCGGGTCAATAAAGAGGCGCTTGGAATTAGTGATAAACCGCGCAACTGGGTTTTCTTCGGTGCACCCGGTACTGGCAAGTCATACCAGCTGAATAAGCTTGCGAAGGATTCCTTTAGACGAGAGAACATCACACGCGTAACGTTCTATCCTGACTATACTTATTCGCAGTTCGTTGGATGCTTCAAGCCGGTTACTAGGTATAAAGACAGTTCCGACAAGCCGGTCAGTGAGCTGGAGGCGTACATCTCTTACGAGTTCGTGCCGGGTCCGTTTCTTGAGACATACATTAATGCGGTGCAGAATCCCAATGAGAGCTTTCTTCTCATCGTGGAAGAAATCAACCGAGCCAATCCCGCCGCTGTGTTCGGCGATGTATTTCAGTTGCTTGACCGCAATGACAAGGGCCGTAGTGAATACGAGGTGGCGGTTCCAAGAGAGATGCGCGACCACCTCGCGATTTCCCTTTCTGAGTACGCCACCAACGCCCATATCTCGGACCCCGTCGAGCTCCTCAGCGAGCAACGTCGCTTGGAAATGGAGGCCAAGCGCCTCTCATTGCCGCCAAACATGTACATCTGGGCGACTATGAACAGCGCCGACCAGGGTGTCTTTCCCATGGACACCGCCTTCAAGCGCCGCTGGGATTTCCGTTACATGGGAATCGATGAAGGCGAGAATGCTGATGTGGGTGGCAAGGCCTTGAGCGAAATCGAGGTTCCCTGCGGTAACCGCACTGTCGTGTGGAACAGATTGAGGCACGCCATCAACGAATTCATGGCAAGCGATGATCTGAGAATCAACGAGGACAAGCTGCTCGGGCCGTTCTTTATTGCGCCCTCAGCTCTTACGCTTGAGCGCTTCCCTCGTGTTTTCAAGGACAAAGTACTGCTCTATCTCTACGAGGACGCCGGCAAGACCAAGCGGACGAAGATGTTCAAGAGGGAGTTCAACACCTACGCAAAGGTATGCGAGGCGTTTGACAGAGTCGGCGTGGGCATTTTCGGCAACGGCTTCGATGGCCATCTAGTTTACGGTCACGCCGATGATGCTGACGATGGCGATGCCGGGGAGTAATCTACGATGCGCCAAGCATATGTACGCGAGCTAAAACCGTATTCCGTAACGGCGCTCGCTGGCGAGTTCGGCATGGAGCCGGGGCAAGCTCTCCTAGTGATTGAGGGGCTGATGACCCGCGGTATCGTGAGATATCGCACCGACAAGTCCGCTAAGGACACGGATGCCTTTGACGAGGACGGCGCCAAGGACGATGAGCGTTATCAGTTCAACTTCGTTGGAATAGTCATGGTCGCGGGTATTGTGATAATCGCGTACCCAAAGTACTTCAAGGAGGTGGTGCCCTCGCGCGACGAACTGCGCCAGGTCATGCGTCTGCTCAAGCGCGACGCCGGGAGAGCCATCGTGCCCACGCTTTCGGACGATGGCGAGCGGGCTGATGACAGGCTCCCGGTGATGTTGGCACTGTTGGAGCTCTATGCTGAGTACGGGGTGTATTCGAACTATGTCGAGGGTCGCGAGCTTAACGGCTCCGGCGCCATCGATTGGGGCCGAACAATTAGCAACCATCTTCCTTTGCTTTCTGGTGGCCACCCGATCTATGTCGAATACGAGACCCGCAAGACGCTGCGCGATGAATCCGACTTCATCACTCGTCTACACCGCGCGGTACTGACTGAGTGCTCAAGGCAGCTCTTCGATGCTCACGTCGGAGACCTGCTATCCCTTGACGAAGTGGAGCTTTCAGTTGAAGAGGTGAGCGATTTCGGCGATTCCGAGGCGCTTAAGTGGCGTCTCGAACGCGAGCACGGTTCGCAGTTCGTCGATTGGAAAGTCGCCGTGCTCGACCTTCTGTGGCGCTACCTGTTGAATCGCGAAAGCACGACGGAACATGATGAGATTCGCGCGCTGGGCTCATCAAGCTTCTTCCATCTGTGGGAGATGGCATGCAAAACGGCGTTTGGGGACGAGCTCGATTCGAAGCTCGGGAAACTCGGCTTTCCACTTAAGGGCGAGTGGATTGAGCGCAAGCGAGACACGCTCCTGGGCATCATCGAGTCTCCGAAGTGGGAACAGCGACGGGACGAGCGCTTCGTCGAGTGCGATCCTGTCGCGACGCTTATCCCCGACACCATCGCTTTCGCCACGGACGAAGATGGACGCCGCGTGTTCGCGATTTACGACGCGAAGTACTACGTCCCGGAGGTCGCTAGAAAAATTGAGAAGCAGCCCGGACTCGAGTCGGTGACGAAGCAGTTTCTCTACCAATCGGCATACAAGGATTTTGTTCTTGACCACGGTTTCGACTACGTGGTTAACGCGTTTTTGGTGCCAAGCGCAGAGAACGAACTTAAAGAGCTGGCGAGGGTTTCGTTTCCTAAAGTCATGGGTGAGGTGGAGCCGCCGTTTAGCAATTACATCCACATGTGGGCGTTGCCTGCCAGCGCGGTGTTTGAGGCGTATCTGCGAGGCGAGAGGATTGACGCGGAATCCATGAGAAAGATTTGGGAGAACGGAGAATAGTTGGCAGAGCTGAAAGACGATTTCGACTTCAATACTCTTGATCCTGACAGGTGGGAGAACCTTTGTTTTGCGCTTGTCCATGCTAAGAATCCCCTTGTTCGCACGGTTAATGGGCACGGCGGAGATGAGGGAATCGATGCTTATGTAGGTTCGTTTGGGGAACCCATCGAGATCTACCAATTCAAGTTCTTCAAAAATTTGTTCGGCAAATCCCAGGTTAAACAAGTCAAAGATTCGCTTAATGCCGCCCTTGCCAAACGCCGTGGATTTAAGTGGATTCTGATGTGCTCAAAGGATCCGACTCCTGCTGCCACGAGGGCGCTTGACGAATTGAGGGGTGAGCATCCGGACATGACTATCGAATGCCATTTCGCCTCCGAAATCGCGGCAATGCTAATCGAATGCCCTAGGGTGCGTAAGGAGTTTTACCCGAATACGCAGGATCAGCTCGAAGCGATTGCGCTGCAAAGCGGGAATAGACCGATTGACATGATTCGAAACGGGGCAAAACGTCTCAACGATGTTACTTGCGATGATAGGCTCCAAACGACTGTTGTCACAAACGGCAATACAACAACGATGATTTACACTGCTAAACCTGGTGTAACCGAAGAGATCCCCCTGTTCAACGTGAAGGCAAAGAGCAAGGAAGGGTTTGCCGCGCTCTTGGCGTTGCAGCGCGAAGGAAAACCATTCACGCTCTCATCTAAGGACATCGAGCTCGAACCGTTAATTTCGCTTTCTGATGACGAGGGCGAATACGTCTCTGTTTCCGCTTTTTCAACGCCTGATGAACATCCCGGCACGCTGCTCCTCTATGCGGGCGATGCCAATGCCGGCGCACCCTCCCTCTATGTGACCTTAAAGACGGTGAGACTTGGAACAGAGGTTGGCCTAAGGTCAAATGCGGATCAGGAAGATTGCCCCATCAAGATCGAGTTTGAGTACCCCGTTTCTGTTGATGATGAAGCCACGATGGCTTCGACTATTCATATTGGCATTACGCCTAGGTTCGAAGGACGTACGGTAAAGACTGCCCTTAAAGGCGCGCGATTTCTTGCGGAGCTTGCAAAGAGCAGGCAACTTGGTTTTTGTAGCCTGTATGGCGACCCAAGTGATACTTCGTACTGCACGTTGGCCGTTCTAGACGTTGGCGATACATGGGAAAGCTGGGTTGCCTTCTTTGAAACGCTTCTGCGGGTCTGCCAGTTTTTTGGCATAGATCCAGTTTTAGACGACTCTATCTACACTGAGGGGTTCCTTGAAGGACTTGCCTACTTCGCAAGAAAGCTCGATAGGAGGAATCAAAGCCGGTCAGGTAAATTGTCATTGACGTTAGTCGATTACAGGAAGGACGCGCTGCGCCAGCTCGACGAAGAATGCTCTTTCGTAATTGAAGAGACCCCATTCATAGATATATGTGGCATTCATTGCGAAGCATGCGTCCGTTACGTATCAAAAGGTAAGTCGAAAACCTCGGAGAAATCCAATGGTCTTGCCTGGGACATCGTTGGCGAACACACCGTCTATATGGAAAAGGTTCTTCCAGGGTAATCTTTGCAATCATCCATTTGTGACGCGTCCGCGCTCTGAGCCACAACGGCGGTACCTTCAAGATTCTCTCGCAAATTGATTTATTCGGTCCCGTCCTCGTCATGCTCTAGTCTCCTACCGTCTTGTTCGGCCTGTCCATCTCCTCCAGCTTCGACATGTCAAGGTACCTCCTCTTGCCCCACTCGTGATCCGCTCCGCCACCTCCTTGGCCTTTTGGGCGCATGCCTCGCGTGATTCCTGCGCGTGGATTGCCTTCAGCATGCGCGGCGCGGCCTTCCGCCTGGTCACGGGAATCCTTGCCAGCACGTTGCGGTAGAAATGCACCGTGCAGCGCTGGTAGCGGACCCCGGGGAACACCTCCTCGAGCGCACCGAGCATCCCAACGCACTTGTCGCCGGTGACGAGCCGCACGCCGGAGCTCGGACGCCTGCTCGTCGAGCAGCGCGTCGGGCGTCTCCTCGACGGTCTTCCTCATCAGATTCTCTATGTCATTGCGCGGCGACTCCTCCTCGGCCGATGAGATGTTCGCGGTCGCGGCCCATGCCACTTTCGTCGGTGATTCGCTGTTTGGCCGCTAGAAATCACATGACGGGGCGCGGGCCGTGTTCCGCTATGCGGTCGTCAATTTGCGAAAGAAACAATGCGTCACCGCTTTCGTCTACGCCCTCGCAATCCCGCGGGCCACACTCAGCAGCTCATACTCCCCCTGGCTCCACTGGCGCAGCTTGGCCGCGCGTACGGCATCTCGGCACAAGTCCAAAAACACCTCGGCTCCTTCGCAGAAGCACTCGCGGGCAAAGGCGCCGGATCCATCCGCAACGCACTTGCCGTCGGCGAAGAGCTTCCAGCTGGACGGCTTGCGCGAGGCATCTCCGAGCAGCTTGACCTGCAGTACGTGCGGGTCGCCAGCAGCACAGAGCTCTTCATCGAGCTTCTGTACCGTAAAGCGCATCTGGTGGGAGAGGCTGCTCTTGACCATGGCCGAGGCGTAGCCATTTGGCTTATCCAGAAGATGCATGTGATTCGGTTTGACGACCAGGTTGTGGAAGTTGCGCTCGCTGCGCACGGCGAAATTGCCCATACGGACTCCTTTCATCGATGTTGGCAGGGCCACCGTGCCTCTTGGCCGGTTGGCGTCGGGATCGTGGAGCCAACTCTCTACCCCGACTCTGGATAAAACGCGCCCGCTCCTTGCTGGCACGATGGAGTCTATCAGCGCGCGCGGACACAAATCAAGCGCCGCCTGCGAAATGACGCGCGGGCGGCGCTTGATTTCGCCGGCTGCTGTTAGGCTTAAATCCGAAAAAGTGTCGAAATATCACGTGTAAAAGTACGGAAAAGTGTCGTAATACACACTTTAAAATCCCGAAAAAGTGTCGAAATAAGCACCTAATAACTACGGAAAAGTGTATCCTAGTGCTAAAACAGCACGTAATAAGGGGTACGCTTATGCTACAGAGAAAAGCGAAAGCACAGTTTGAATCTTGGCTTGCCTCGTCGCCTAACAAGGCTCTTTTGGTCAAGGGCGCCCGACAGGTAGGAAAGTCATATTTGGTCAACGTCTTTGCAAGCGAATCGTTCGAAAATGTCGTGACGTTCGACCTTATCGCCGACGCGTCCGTGCGCGATTCGTTTTTGGCGGCAAAAAGCGCGGATGACCTGCTTATGCGCATGTCTATTGCTGCAACGCAGCCGATGGTTGCGAACAAGACCGTTGTGGTTATCGACGAGGTGCAGCGATGCCCCAACGTAGTGACGTTTATCAAATACCTGGTCCAGCGCGGCGACTTTCGATACATCCTTACCGGATCGCTCCTTGGCGTTGAGCTCGAGGGCATCGATTCCCTGCCGGTGGGGTATGTCGAGCAGGTCCAGATGTACCCGCTCGACTTTGAGGAGTTCTGCTGGGCAAGCGGCGTTGCTGCCGGAGCGTTTGACATGCTCAGGGGTTGTCTAAAGGATGAGGGTGAGCTCCCTGGCTACCTGTATGACCGCTTGCTCGATCTGTTCCATCAGTATGTGGTGGTGGGAGGCATGCCCGACGCTGTCAATTCCTTCTTGGCGACGCGCAATGTCGATGAGGTTCGAAACATCCATCGCGATCTTCACGCCCTGTATCGCGATGACATCGCAAAGTACGCTCCGCCTGAGCTACGCTTGGTTATTCGCGATATCTATGATCTGATTCCCAGCGAGGCCGGCTCCAAAAACAAGCGATTCAAACTGTCATCGATTAACGGTGTCAAACGTTTTTCGCAGGTGACAGATCATTTTCTCTGGCTATCGGAGGCGGGTGTCGCGCTTCCCGTGTATAACGTAACGGCGCCCGTGGCACCCCTTTTATTGGGGGAGCAACGAAATCTGTTCAAGCTGTTTTACTTGGACACCGGAATGCTCATGTCGTCGTATTCCAAAAGGGTCGCCCAAGGCGTTTTTGATGGGGAGGCGGAAGACGCCTTTGGCATGAACATGGGGGCGGCGTTTGAGGGCTTCGTTGCCCAAGAGCTCAAAGCCCACGGATTCAGATTGCGCTACTTTACGTCTAAAAAAGTCGGCGAGCTCGATTTTGTGGAGGAGACGCTCGATGGGGAGGTCCTTGCCATCGAGGTCAAGTCGGGCAAGAGCTTTAAGTCCCATGCGGCGCTCGACAACGCGCTCGCGACGAAGGGCTACGGAATCGATCGCGCCCTGGTACTTGCGGAATGTAATCTTCACCGCGATGGTGACGTGCTGTATCTGCCCATCTTTATGGCAGGGCTTTTGGAGCCGTAACATGCCGCCGGCTCTTCCGGCCCTCCCTTAACCCTCGCTACTCGTCGTCCCCGTCGTTGGGGTCGCCCTTGAGGGTGTTGATGTCCAGGTACTGGTTGTCGTCCTCTTTTTGCTGGGTCTCCGACTCCGCTTGGGTGGGGCCGGAGAACAGCTGGAATCCCTCAAACGCAATGACGCCGAGCAGGGCAATGACAATGGCGATAAAGGCAACCTTGACTGCCTGCGGAAATTCCGAGAAACGCAGCGCCTTTTCCTTGGCGTAATAATCGGCGAAGCGCTCTTCGCCCGTGCTTTTGGTATACGCCGGTGCGGACGCGGCCTCCGGGTCATATTCCGGTGCAGGCGTGGCAGCGTACGGATCGTTGAGATAATCGCTCGATGCGGTGCCATAATCCTCGGTCTCGATGCGACCGGCGTCAGCATAGCCATCGGAATAATCGGAATATGCCGCACCGCCCTCATAGTCCGCGGCGCTCGTGTTGGCGGCAAAAAGCGGGTTAACTGGAACGTCGAGCGCCGGCATGCCGGTAGAGGTCTCATCCAGATCGGCTGCAGCCCAGGAATCGTAGGCAACCTGATGGGCAACGGGCTCATCGAGCCTTGTGACCGGAGGCTTGCGTGCCGCAGGAACAGGCAACTGCTGGGCGCTGTACATAACGGTGCTGTCGGCCGATTTGTTCCGCGTCGCCGCAGCGAGAAATGCCGCCGTCTCGGACGGGTCGCTTGCGGGGCGGGGAGCGGGTGTGGGCGCCGAAGTGGGTGCGGGCGTAGACGCGGGCGTCGAAACGGGCGGCTGCGCAGGAGTCGGCGCAGATGCGGGCTTAGGCGCAAGTGCGGAATTGGGGCTTGACGGGCGAGCCCCGCCGCCCATGAGTTCGTCGGCGGTCCACGGGCGATCATCCATCACGTCGTCAAGGCTCAGCGAAAACAGGTCGTCTTCACCCTCATCGAACATGCGGTGCACATGTCCACCAATTGCCGGAATCAATCCGCGACCGGTGCATGATGCCTTGCTCAACGCCATTCTGTTCCACCCTTTCGAAATACTAATGACATCGATTATATGGAACTTTCCAAGCGGCTCGGTCTTGGATTCATGCTCTCCAGAACTCGCGCCCAAAAGGGGAGGGGCAATCTGGGCGAGTGCCTACTTGTCGTCGGCCGCCGCCTTGGCCTCATTGAGGTAGCTATAGAAGCTGTACTTGGAGATGCCAAAGAACTCGCAGGCGCGCTCGCTCGACTTGGAAATGAGGAAGGCGCCGCGACGGTCGAGGTAGCCGATGGCACGAATGCGCTCGTCTTTGGTCATGAGCGCCGCGGGCTTGCCCACAAACTGCTCGCACTCGTGCAGCAGGTCCTCGAGCAGGTCGCCGATGTTCTTGGTAATGGGCTCGGGCTCGGTGTAGCCCGTGCCGCCGGTGCCGGTAAAGGCATCGAGCGAGCGCTCAAAAGCCTTCATGAGCGTAATGTCAAAGTTAATGCCCAAAATGCCGACGGGCTTGCCCTCGTCGTTGCGGATAAAGATGGTCGAGGACTTGAGCAGCTTGCCGTCGGTGGTTTTGGTGAGGTATGGCTCGCGGTCGTGCACGTCGGTGGTGCCCTCGTGCATGGACTCAAACACAATATGGCTGGGGCCGTCACCCAGTTTGCGCCCGCTGACGTGGCCGTTTTCGATCACTACGATGGAGTGGTCCACGTCCTCGGTCTCCAGATCGTGGACGACGACTTCGCAGTTGGGGCCAAATTGGAGCGCCAGGCCGTGTGCAAGGCGCTTGTAGAACTCAATCTGTGCGGGGGTCATGGGTGCCTTCCTAAAAATTAGTTTGGGCACACTTTGCCATAAACCACACTTGTTCGCAAATAACGAAAGCGTCGCTGCGTTATATGACCGTTCGGCGGCGAAAAGGTACCGATTACGGCAACAAACAATTTGTTAGGTTTACCAATCAAAAAGTGTGATAGAACAGTGCTAACAAACTTTTTGTTTGGCATCCACATAAAAGTTCAGTCGCATGAATGGGAATGGGCTGAAACGCGTATGCGGGGGCCGGCAAGAGAGGACTTAAGGAGTTCACCGTATGGCCGATAAGATCCAGTGGGCGGGCAACACGATGCCCAAGAGCGATGACAAGCACTTGGGAATCATGAGCCTCGACCACGTGAAGAAGGCCCGCGCCTTCCACCAGTCGTTCCCTCAGTACACCGTCACTCCGCTTGCCCGCCTGGATGGTCAGGCTGCGCGCCTGGGCCTTTCCAACCTGTGCGTTAAGGACGAGAGCTATCGCTTTGGCCTCAACGCCTTTAAGGTCCTGGGCGGTTCGTTTGCCATGGCCAACTACATTGCCGACGAGACCGGCAAGGACGTTGCCGAGTGCACCTTCGATTACCTGACCTCCGATCAGCTTGCCAAGGACTTTGGCCAGGCCACCTTCTTTACTGCCACCGACGGCAACCATGGCCGCGGCGTGGCATGGGCTGCCAACAAGCTGGGCCAGAAGGCCGTCGTGCACATGCCCAAGGGTTCCACCAAGCCCCGCTTTGATAACATCGCCGCCGAGGGCGCCACGGTGACCATCGAAGAGGTCAACTACGACGAGTGCGTGCGCATGGCCGCCGCCGAGGCCGACGCCTGCGAGCGCGGCGTCATCGTTCAGGATACCGCCTGGGAGGGCTACGAGAAGATCCCGTCCTGGATCATGGAGGGCTACGGCACCATGGCTTCCGAGGCTGCCGAGCAGCTGCGCGAGATGGCCATCAACCGCCCGACGCACGTCTTTGTCCAGGCTGGCGTGGGCTCGCTCGCCGGCGCCGTGGTGGGCTACTTCACCAACCTGTATCCCGATAACCCGCCCACCTTCGTCGTGGTCGAGTGCGCGCCTGCCGCCTGCCTGTACAAGGGCGCTGCCGCCGGCGACGGCGATCCGCGCATCGTGGACGGCGACATGCCCTCCATCATGGCCGGCCTGTGCTGCGGCGAGCCCAACATCCTGGGCTGGGATATCCTGCGCAACCACACCACCGCCTTCGTGTCCTGCCCCGACTGGGTCACCGCTCGCGGCATGCGCACTCTGGGCGCTCCCGAGAAGGGCGACCCGCGCGTCATCTCTGGCGAGTCCGGCGCTGTGACCACCGGTCTGGTCGAGACTCTCATGCTCGATCCCGAGTACGCCGAGCTCAAGGAACTCATCGGCCTGGACAAGACGAGCTCCGTGCTCTGCTTCTCCACCGAGGGCGACACCGATCCGGATCAGTACCGTCGCATCGTCTGGGAGGGCGAGTATCCGACCTGCTAGCGGGTCTGACCTGTCCGGAGGCAGCCGGAGGGCTTTACTCCCTGCTCGGACAGTCCTGCTCGCACGGAGAGCACATTAAGTGCTCTCCGGCTCGTGCGGAACTCGCGACGGAGCAAAGTCCTCCGTCTGCCTCCTATGGTTACTTGCTTGTGGGGTGCTCAACCTCACGCCGCTTGGCACAAGTGATCTATCTGAAATATCTACCTGTAGGTAAACCCTTGTAGAAAGGTTGACTGTTATGACTAAAGAACTCGATTTTGATGCCATTAAGGCTGCGGCTGAGTCTCATCGTGCTGATATGACTCGCTTCCTGCGCGCTATGATCTCTCACCCCTCTGAGTCCTGCGAGGAGGGTGAGGTTGTTGCCTGCATCAAGGCCGAGATGGAGAGCCTTGGCTATGACGAGGTCAAGGTCGACGGCCTGGGCAACGTCATGGGCTTTATGGGCGAGGGCGACAAGATCATCGCCATCGACTCCCACATCGACACCGTCGGCATCGGCAACATCGAGAACTGGGATGCCGATCCCTATGAGGGCTACGAGACCGACGAGATCATCTACGGCCGCGGCGGCTCTGACCAGGAGGGCGGTATGGCTTCCGCTACCTATGCTGCCAAGATGATGAAGGACATGGGCCTCATCCCCGAGGGCTACAAGATCATGGTCGTCGGCACCGTCCAGGAAGAGGACTGCGACGGCATGTGCTGGCAGTACATCTACAACAAGGACGGCATTAAGCCCGAGTTCGTCATTTCCACCGAGCCCACCGACGGCGGCATCTATCGCGGTCACCGCGGCCGTATGGAGATCCGCGTCGACGTTCACGGCACCTCCTGCCACGGTTCCGCTCCCGACCGCGGCGACAACGCCATCTACAAGATGGCCGACATCATCGCCGACGTCCGCGCCCTCAACAACAACGGCTGCGACGAGTCGACCGACATCAAGGGCCTCGTCAAGATGCTCGACCCCAAGTACAACCCCGAGCACTTCGAGGATGCCCGCTTCCTGGGTCGCGGTACCTGCACCGTCAGTCAGATCTTCTACACCAGCCCCAGCCGTTGCGCTGTGGCCGACTCCTGCGCCATCTCCATCGACCGTCGCATGACCGCCGGTGAGACCTGGGAGTCCTGCCTGGACGAGATCCGCAACCTGCCGGCCACCAAGAAGTACGGCGACGACGTGAAGGTCTCCATGTACATGTACGACCGTCCGTCCTGGACTGGTGAGGTCTACGAGACCGAGGCTTACTTCCCCACGTGGATCAATAAGGAGACCGCTCCGCACGTCAAGGCCCTCGTCGACGCCCACAAGGCCATGTTTGGTGACGAGCGCATCGGCTGCGAGCCCAGCATGGACAAGCGCGCTGGTCGCCCGCTGTGCGACAAGTGGACCTTCTCCACGAACTGCGTCTCCATCCAGGGCCGCTACGGCATCCCCTGCGTGGGCTTTGGCCCGGGTGCCGAGTCTCAGGCTCACGCTCCCAACGAGGTCACCTACAAGGACGACCTGGTCACCGCTGCCGCCATGTACGTGGCTGCCCTGAACCTCTACGATCCGAGCAAGGCCGATGGCGACGCCACCGTGTTCCGCGCCGGTCTGACCAACAACAAGATCGATTAGTCCCATTCCGCGATTTTGTTGAGCCGGGGGCCGCTCGTGCCCCCGGCACCTTTCGATGACCTGGGGCCCGCTAACGCTGCCTTCCATGCTTCCTTGAGTGGCGGCGGGTCCTCGTCATAGCGCTCTGCATGTTCTAGCCACACGCGCATGCCGGAGCACATCTACTCATTGCGATCGTTTCATCTATGGAAAGGATATTTACATGGACGCCAAGTTTACCGAGCTCGTCGAGCAGCTGAACGGCCTCGATTTTAAGGGCATGTACGGCAGCGACTTCCTGCACACCTGGGATAAGACCACCGATGAGCTCAAGGCTCTCTACATCGTTGCCGACGCCCTGCGCGAGCTGCGTGAGAACAACGTTTCGTCCAAGATCTTCGACTCGGGCCTGGCCGTCTCCCTGTTCCGCGACAACTCCACCCGTACGCGCTTCTCCTTCTCTAAGGCCGCCAACCTGCTCGGCCTCGAGCTGCAGGACCTGGACGAGAAGAAGTCCCAGATCGCTCACGGCGAGACCGTCCGCGAGACCGCTACCATGATCTCCTTCATGGCCGACGTCATCGGCATCCGCGACGACATGTACATCGGCAAGGGCGACGCCTACATGGCCGAGGTCTCCGAGTCTGTCCAGCAGGCCTACGAGGACGGCGTTCTGGATCACCGTCCCACGCTCATCTCCCTGCAGTCCGACTCCGATCACCCCACGCAGTCCTCTGCCGACATGCTCTACCTCATCAACGAGTTTGGCGGTCTTGAGAACCTCAAGGGCAAGAAGGTTGCCGTCACCTGGGCCTATTCGCCCTCTTACGGCAAGCCGCTGTCCTGCCCGCAGTCGCTGATCAGCCTGCTGCCCCGCTTTGGCATGGACGTCACCCTGGCCCACCCCGAGGGCTACGACCTCATGCCCGAGGTCGTCGAGCGCGCCAAGGGCTATGCCGCCGAGTCCGGCACCACCTTTAAGCAGGTCAACACCATGGCCGAGGCCTTCGAGGGCGCCGACATCGTGATCCCCAAGAGCTGGGCTCCGTTTGCCGCCATGGAGAAGCGTACCAACCTGTACGCCGAGGGCGACGACGCCGGCATCGCAGCGCTCGAGAAGGAGCTGCTCGCTCAGAACGCCACCCATCAGGACTGGTGCTCCACGACCGAGCTCATGGAGAAGACCGCCAACGGCCAGGACACCATCTTTATGCACCCGCTGCCCGCCGACATCTCCGGTGTCTCCTGCGAGCACGGCGAGGTCAACGCCGACGTCTTTGACATGCACCGCGTGGGCATGTACAAGGAGGCCAGCTACAAGCCGTACGCCATCGCAGCCATGATGTTCCTGCAGAAGGTTGCCGATCCCGCCGCTACCCTCAAGGCCCTCGACGAGCGCAACACCGCCCGTTGGTTCCAGGCCTAAAGCCGCGCTGGGGTAAGCCATGTAAAGGGGGCGCTCTGCCAACCGGCGGGGTGCCCCTTTTTGCATCGTGGGCGTGCGGGATAAGCGCTTTCGATGTAGATGCCCCGCGACGCGAGTTATGGGTACGATGGCTTCAGGGGAGGTATCGCCATGAAACTTGGTTGCGTCATTATGGCTTCGGGCGAGGGCAAGCGGTTTGGCTCTAACAAGATGCTTGCCGATATCTATGGCAAGCCGCTGATTGCCCGGACCATTGATTCGGTTCCCCGGGGCTTTGACGTCGTGGTTTCGACGCGTTGGCCCGAGGTCGCCCAGATTTGCGAGGACAAGCATTGCCCGTGTGTGCTGCACGATGGCAAACTGCGCAGCGAAAGCGTCCGTGCGGGCCTTTCGTGGGGAGTCGAACGCAACTGGAAAGGCTGCCTCTTTTTGCCGGGCGACCAGCCGCTTGTGAGTTCGGATTCTTTTGAGGGTATGGTTCGTGCGTTTGACGAGCGTGACCGCAATCATCCGGTGCGTCTTGCGTGCAACGGCGAGCCTTCGAGCCCGGTGCTCTTTCCGGCGGAATTGTTCGATGCACTTATGTGTCTTGAGGGTAAGGACGGCGGCGGTTCGATCCTCAAGGACCGTACCGACGTGGTGCTGGTCGAGGCGCGTGCCTACGAGCTGTGGGACGTCGATACCGTCAAGGGACAGCGACGCATAACGGAGCATATCGCCGCCTGCTCGTATTTTGATCGCGTGGCCAACTGCATCAATCAATAAGGAGCAATTATGATCATCATCAAAAACGGCGCACTCGTGACGCCCCAGGGGCTTCGCCGCGCCGATCTTGCCATGGATGGCGATAAGATCGTGCGGATTGCCGCGGCGATTGAGCCGGCCGAGGGCGATACCGTCGAGGATGCTGCGGGCTGCTGGGTGTTCCCGGGCTTTATCGATGGGCACACGCACATGCAGTGCTGGACCGGCATGGATTGGACAGCCGATAGCTTTGAGACCGGCACGCGCGCGGCTGCCTGCGGCGGCACGACGACCATTGTGGACTACGCGACGGCCGATCGCGGCGTGACCATGCCCGATGCCTTGGTCGAGTGGCGTCATCGCGCCGACGGCACCTGCACCGCCAACTATGCCTTCCATATGGCGCTTGCCGAGTGGAATGAGCGCAACCGCGCCGATCTTTCGGCCATGCGCGAGGCGGGCGTGTCGTCGTTTAAGACCTACTTTGCCTACGACCATCTGCGCCTGGACGATGCCGAGACGCTCGAGGTGCTGGAGGAGCTCAAGCGCGTGGGCGGTATCCTGTGCGTGCATTGCGAGAACGGCACGTTGGTCAACGCGCTGCAGAAGCGCGTGTTTGAGCAGGGTATCCACGGGCCCGAGGGCCATGCGCTCAGCCGTCCGGACGTGTGTGAGGCCGAGGCCGTGAGCCGCCTGCTGTATCTGGCGCACTTGGCCGGGGACGCTCCGGTCAACGTGGTGCACCTTTCGACCAAGCTGGGGCTCGAGGCCATTCGCGCTGCCAAAGCGCGCGGGCAGAAGAACATCTATGTCGAGACATGCCCTCAGTATCTGATGCTCGACGACACCTGCTATCTGGAGCAGGGCGAGGACGGCTTTGCGGGCGCCAAGTACGTGATGAGCCCGCCGCTGCGCCATGCCGGTGACCGTGCCGCGCTGCGCGAGGCGCTTGTGGCTGGCGAGATCGATACTATTGCGACCGATCATTGCAGCTTTAACCTGCACGGGCAAAAGGACCGAGGACGCGATGATTTCCGCGCGATTCCCAACGGCGGGCCCGGCGTGGAGCATCGTCCCGTCGCGATTGCCACGAGCTTTGAGGGACAGCTGGGCCCCGAGGACCTCTGCCGCCTGATGAGCGAGAACCCGGCGCGCGTGTTTGGCATGTACCCGCGCAAGGGCTGTCTTGCCGAGGGCTCCGATGCCGACGTGTGCGTGTGGGATCCCAAGGCGCGCTGGACGATCAGTGCCGCGATGCAGCATCAGGCTGTGGACTACACGCCGCTCGAGGGTTTTGAGGCACATGGCCGCGCCAAGGCCGTGTTTGTGAACGGCGTGCTGGCCGCGCGCGACGGCGAGCCCACCGGAGCCCAACCCGGCCGCTACGTGCCCCGCTAACGGGAAGACCGCCGGGGTAGCTAATTTGGGAGATGATTTTTTGGGACGGGGTAGCAAAAAGAGCCCCGTCCCAAATTTGCTACCCCTGGAGGCTGGTGGCGATGAGGGGGCGGCCGAGGGCTGCCTCGAAGCGATCTGCCATTGTTGGGTCGGCAAGCGTGTCGGCTTGGTTGAGCATGATACGGGCATTGTTGAGGTTCAGCATCTGCAGCTCGGCATTGAGCACCTGGGCGACGCGCTCTGGGGTGGCAGCGTCGGTGGGCTCGCAGCCGCAGCGCTCGCAGAAGAGCTCGGGGCGGTGGACGGCTTCGTTGATGGGCTTGCCGAGCCCCGAGGCGCCGACGACCCAGACAACGTTTGCCGTGGCGGCGGGAATTACCGGCTCCCAGGCGGCGTGCGCCTTGAGCGGGAGCCGCTTGCTGCCATCTGCCTCGGCCAGGACGTAGTCAAAGCGCTGCGCCAGCTGGTCGAGCGGCGCGGCGGGGGAGGAGAGCTTGCCCGTCTGGGGGTCCAAGACACCTGCTTGGCAGATCCTTCCCCGCACAAGCCCCGCGCAGGCCTCGCAGGTGCAGCCTGGGGCGTGTAGGGCACCTGGCTTCCAGGGCGCGGCGTCCAGACGACGGCTCGATCCGTCCCACGGCACGCCGGCGACGGGAAACATATGCGTGGTGGTGCAGAGGAGCACGCGGCAGCCAGCGCGCATAAGCTCAAGGCTCAGCGTCTTGAGCAAGGTCGACTTGCCGCCGCTGCCGATAATCGCGGTAATGCCCGGCTCGATCCTGAGCGCCGAGGCAAGATTACCGTTAACCGTTTCCATATGTTCACCGCCGTATAATACTGTGATAATAAATAATCATCAGAGCAGCGGTCGAACCGCTTTTGCTCTGCTCAAACCGTAGCACAGGGAGGTGCCCCGGGAATGCTCGTTTATGTTCGCGGCGCCGGCGATATCGCCACGGGCGTCGCTGCCCGTTTGGTGCGCTCCGGCGTGTCGGTCGTTATGGCCGATATCGCGGTTCCCACGTGCATCCGCCGCACAATTAGTTTTTGCGAGGCCATTCGCCTGGGCGAGGTCGAGGTCGAAGGCATTCGCGCTCGCTTGGCGCAGACGCCGGCTGAGGCGCTTGAGATTACCGAGGCCGGAGACGTCGCCGTTGTGGTGGACCCTCAGGCCAAGATGCTCGGCGAGCTGAAACCCGCGGCTGTGGTCGACGCGATTTTGGCCAAGCGCAACTTGGGCACCACGCGCGACATGGCGCCTGCCGTCATTGCCGTGGGGCCGGGCTTTACCGCGCCGGTCGATTGCGACGCCGTGGTCGAGACCATGCGCGGGCATTTTCTCGGCCGTGTCATTACCCAAGGTTCGCCCCAGCCCAACACGGGCGTGCCGGGTGTCATCGCCGGCTATGGCAAGGAACGTGTTATCCACAGCCCCGCTGCCGGTGTGTTTAGGTCCGACCATGCGATCGGCGATATCGTGAGCGCCGGGGACGTGATTGGCTACGCGGGCGATACGCCCATGTGCACGCAGATCGATGGCTGCTTGCGCGGCCTTTTGGCCGACGGCGTTCAGGTGACCGAGGGCTTTAAATGTGCCGACGTCGACCCGCGCGGCGATGCCAGCTATATCAACTATATTTCGGACAAGGCGACGTCGGTCGGCGGCGGCGTGCTCGAGGCGCTCGCCATGCTCACCGGTGTATTCCAGGGATAGGAAATTGCAATGGAAAAGCTCGATGTGGTGAATGCTGCGCTTGGCGCTCTGAAGGCCGGTAAGACGTGCGAGCTGGTGGTAGTTGCCGGCACGGCAGGGTCATCGCCGCGCGGCGTGGGCGCCTGGATGGCCGTCTTTGCCGATGGCAGCCAAGCAGGTACCATCGGCGGCGGCAAGATCGAGCTCTTTGCGCTGAACGAGGCGCGCGAGCTGCTGGCCGCAGGGCAATCGCGTCTGGTCCGCTACACCATGGGCGGCGAGAACTCCGATACCGGCATGATCTGCGGCGGAGCCATCTGCCTGTGCTATCTGCACCTGGATGTATCGCAGGTGCTGTTGTTCCAGTCGGTTGCCGACGTCTTGGCGTATCGACGCATCGGCGACTTCGTCATCGACTTTGAACCGTTTATCGCAAACGCGCTCGAGGGCGATGTGGCCGAGTACCATGGCGGGGCATCGCGCCATACCATTGCGGGCTGCCCCGAGCTTTCGCTGGTGGAGGAGGGGAGTAAGGTCACCTACACCAACGCCGCCTCCGAGATTCCCCCGGCGCACATCGAGACGCTCTGCCCCGAGGGCCTGACCTACATCTTTGGCTGCGGACACGTGGGCGCTGCGACGGCGCGCGTACTCACGGCGGCGGGCTTTGCCGTTGTGGCGTGCGATGACCGCCCCGGCACGCTGACGCCCGAATGGGTGCCCGGTGTCTACGATCGTCGCCTGGTCGATTACAAGAACCTGAGCAAGCAGTGCCCCATCGGCCCGCGCGACTTGGTGGTCGTGGCCACAGCAGGCCACAAGTCCGATATCGACGTGGTGATTCAGGCCATGCGCGCTAAACCCGCCTATCTGGGCTGCTTGGGCTCGCGCCGCAAGACGGCCTTTGTGCGCGCCCGTTTGGAGCAGGAGGGCTTTACGCAGGACCAGATCGACGAGCTGCACCTGCCGATCGGCGTTGCCATCGAGGCCGAGGATCCCGAGGAGATTGCCATCTCCATCGCCGCCGAGATGATCCACCTGCGCCGCACCAAACTCGTCCCCCGCAAGCGCTAGTCGCATCCCCATCAATAAGTTGCGGTGAAATGCGGGCTGTTTAAGCCAGTTAAGCCGTCAAACAGTCCCTATTTCACCGCAACTGTCATTTTCCTCCGTCGCATGCGGATCGGTTTGTGCGGGGGAGTTGTGGAGTTGTGCAGGCAGACGAGGTTTTTCTGGAAAAACGCTCCCGATGCGCGTATAGTACCGATTGTTTTGTCGGCTCCTGCTGTGTCGAGTCCAAACCGCGTAATGCCATGAGCGGCGCGGATGCAGCCAGGAGGCACGAGGACAACCCATCGTGGCCACGCCCCGTGCTTAAAACCCCAAGAAGGAGTGAACAATGGCAGAAGAGAAGTATGTGCCGCGTCTGAAGACCAAGTACAACAACGAGGTCAAGCAGCAGCTTCAGGACAAGTTCCAGTACGAGAACGTCATGATGATCCCCAAGTTTGAGAAGATCGTCGTGAACATGGGTGTCGGCGAGGCCGCTACCGATTCCAAGGCCATCGACGGTGCCGTGCGCGACCTGCGCGCCATCACCGGCCAGCAGCCGATGATCACCCGTGCCCGCAAGTCCATCGCTACCTTCCGCCTGCGCGCTGGTATGCCGATCGGCTGCAAGGTTACCCTGCGTGGCGACCGTATGTGGGAGTTCTTCGATCGTCTGACCTCTGTCGCAATCCCCCGTATCCGCGACTTCCGCGGCATCTCCGCCAAGAGCTTCGACGGCCGTGGTAACTTCTCCATGGGCGTCACCGAGCAGCTCATCTTCCCCGAAATCGACTTCGACTCCGTCGATCACCAGCGTGGTATGGACATCACTTTCGTGACCACCGCCAACACCGATGAGGAGGCCAAGGCCCTTCTGGACGCCTTCGGTTTCCCGTTCAAGAAATAGGTTCACCTGCCCTATGAGCGCCGTTCCCAGAAGGGGGCGGCGCTTGGGGCGAACAATACTCTATGTGAGGAGGATATAAGTGGCTAAGACATCGATGATCGTCAAGTGCAATCGCAAGCAGAAGTTCTCTACTCGTGAGTACACGCGCTGCCAGCGCTGCGGCCGTCCGCACTCTGTGTACCGCAAGTTCGGCCTGTGCCGTGTCTGCTTCCGCGAGCTTGCACTCAAGGGCGAGCTTCCCGGCGTTAAGAAGGCCAGCTGGTAAGTCACTACCAGCGTTTCAAGCATCAGTTTGGAACAGGGAAAACGCGCTAAAAAGGCTTTGCCGTTAAGGGCGGCGAAGAACCAAGAGCACGTGTTCATCAAGAACGAAGGAGAATCTGTATGAACCTTACAGACCCGATCGCAGATATGCTTACGCGCATCCGTAACGCTAACTCTGTGAACAAGGCCACGGTCTCCATGCCGAGCAGCAAGAAGCTCGTCGAGATCGCTCGTGTTCTGCACGAGGAGGGCTACATCGAGGGCTACGATGTCGAGGACACCGTTCCCCAGAAGACTCTGCACATCACGCTTAAGTATGGTCCCAAGAAGGCTAAGGTCATCAACGGCATCCGCCGCATTTCCAAGCCGGGCCTGCGTAAGTACACCGGCGTTGCCGACATGCCCCGCGTCCGCGGTGGCCTTGGTACCGCCATTATTTCCACCAGCCATGGCGTCATGACCGACCGCGATGCTCGCAAGCACAACGTCGGCGGCGAGATCATCGCTTACGTCTGGTAATTCGCTCGGTAGGTAGAAGGAAAGGAGATCACCGTGTCTCGTATCGGTAATAAGCCTGTCCAGATTCCCGCCGGAGTCGAAGTGGCAGTCAACGGCAACAACGTTGTCGTCAAGGGCCCCAAGGGCCAGCTCGAGCTCGATATCTATGAGAAGCTCGCTATCAACGTCGAGGACAACGTCCTCACCGTTTCCCGTCCCGACGACGAGCGTGAGACCCGTGCCCGCCACGGCCTCACCCGCGCCCTCATCCACAACATGGTTGTTGGCGTTTCCGAGGGCTTCGAGAAGAAGCTCGAGCTCGCCGGCGTCGGTTACCGCGTGCAGCAGAAGGGCAAGAACCTCGAGTTCTCCCTGGGCTTCTCGCACCCCGTGATCGTCGAGGCTCCCGAGGGCATCACCTTCGAGGTTCCCGACAACACCCACGTGAACGTCAAGGGTATCAACAAGCAGCAGGTCGGTCAGATCGCCGCTGAGATCCGCGGCCATTGTCCTCCCGAGCCTTACAAGGGCAAGGGTATCCACTACGTTGGCGAGCACATCCGCCGCAAGCTGGGTAAGGCCGCCAAGTAGTCGTAACCGACTCACTCGCATAAGACCAGCACCCCGTCAGGTGCTGGCAAGATCAACCTTTTTAGGAGTTTACGTATGAACAAGCATAAGGCGAAGCTGGAAGGCCTCAAGCGTCGTCAGCGTCGTGTTCGCGGCAAGGTCTCGGGTACCTCCGAGCGTCCGCGTCTTCGCGTGACCCGTACTAACGCCAACATCTATGCCCAGATCATCGACGACAGCAAGGGCTCCAGCCTGACGCTCGTCTCTGCCTCGACCCTCGAGGCCGAGTTCAAGGGCACCCACACCTCGAACAAGGAGGCTGCGGAGAAGGTCGGTCAGCTCGTTGGCAAGCGTGCCATCGAGGCCGGCATCACCAAGGTCGCCTTCGATCGCGGTGGCCGTATCTACCATGGCCGCGTCAAGGCCCTCGCCGACGGTGCTCGTGCCGCCGGTCTCGAGTTCTAGGAGGTATGTAGCACATGGCTCGTAATCAGAAGCAGCAGCGCGAGGCCTCCGAGTTCGAGGAGCGCGTCGTTTACATCAACCGCGTGTCGAAGACCGTCAAGGGTGGTCGTCGCATGAGCCTCGTCGCTCTCGTCGTCGTTGGCGACGGCAAGGGCAACGTCGGCGTTGGTATGGGCAAGTCCGCTGAGGTGCCCCTGGCCATCTCCAAGGCGTCTCTCGATGCCAAGAAGAACATGTTCCACGTGCCGGTGACCGAGCAGGGCACCATCCCGCACGAGGTTCTCGGCCACTTTGGTGCCGGCCGCATCATCATCAAGCCCGCTGTCGAGGGTACCGGCGTTATCGCCGGCGGCGCTGTGCGTCCCCTCTTCGAGCTTGCTGGCATCAAGAACGTCCTGTCCAAGTCCCTCGGTACCGACAACGGCCTCAACATCATCAAGGCTGCCGTCGAGGGCCTCAAGGAGCTCTCCAGCCCTGAGGACGTCGCGGCTCGCCGTGGCCTGACGGTCTCCGAGATGTTCGTCGGTAAGGAGAACTAAGCATGGCTGACACCATCAAGATCAAGCAGGTCCGCAGCACCAACGGTTGCAAGCAGGACCAGGTCCGTACTGTCCGTGCCCTCGGTCTCCACAGGATCCGCGAGGTTCGCGAGATTGCTGACAACGAGTCCGTCCGCGGCATGATCTTCAAGGTCAAGCACCTTGTCGAGATTGTAGAGGAGTAGCAAATGCAGCTTCACGATCTTACTCCCGCGCCCGGTTCCACCAAGAACCGCAAGCGCGTCGGCCGTGGCAATTCTTCGGGTCACGGCACCACTTCTGGCCGCGGCCAGAAGGGCCAGGGTTCCCGCTCTGGTGGCACCAAGGGTGCCGGCTTCGAGGGTGGCCAGACTCCGCTGGCTATGCGCCTGCCCAAGCTTCCGGGCTTCCGCAACCCCCGTCGTATCGAGTACACCGCTGTTAACGTTGAGCGTCTCGAGCGTAAGTTCGAGGACGGCGCCGTAATCGACGGTGCCGCTCTTAAGGCCGCTCGCATCACCAAGAGCGAGTTCGAGCCCGTCAAGGTGCTCGGCAATGGTGAGCTCACCAAGAAGTTCACGGTCAAGGTCGACAAGGTCAGCGCTTCTGCGCAGGCCAAGATCGAGGCCGCTGGCGGAAAGGTCGAGCTGCCGTGCTAAATGGTCTTAAGAATGCTTTCCGCATCAAAGAATTGCGCGAAAAGATTCTTTTTACCATAGCTATGCTCGTCGTGTACCGCATTGGTGCGCACGTTCCTGTGCCCGGCATTCCCTTCCAGGGGATGCTGGGCCTTTTCTCGACCGATAACAATTCGGTCGCCGCAGGTGCTATGGCCCTCCTGAATCTTTTCTCTGGCGGCGCGTTGAGCTATGTGTCGGTGTTTTCGCTGGGCATCATGCCTTACATCACCAGCTCGATCATCCTCCAGATGCTCCAGGCCGTCGTGCCTTCCCTGCATGAGCTTGCCCGCGAGGGCGAGGTCGGTCAGACCAAGATTACGCAGTATTCGCGTTACCTCACCCTGGCTCTGGCAATCCTCAACTCCGTGGGTTACCTCTTCCTCTTTAAGAGCTTCGGCATCAGCTTCAATGGCGCCGGCGCTCCCGAGATCATCTTCGACCTCATGATCGTCGGTACGCTCACCGCAGGCGCTATGCTGATCATGTGGATTGGTGAGCTCATCACCCAGCGCGGTATCGGCAATGGCATGTCGCTGATCATCTTTGCGAACATCATGGCCGGCCTTCCGCAGGCTATCTTCTCCAGCACCGAGGGTAATGCCGGTGGCATCATCACCATGGTGATCATCTGCGCCATCATCCTGCTGGTTATCCCGCTGATTGTTTTCCTTGAGCGCGGCCAGCGCCGCATCCCGGTCTCCTATGCCAAGCGCGTCGTGGGCCGTCGCATGATGGGTGGCCAGACCACCTACCTGCCCATCAAGGTCAACACCGCGGGCGTCGTGCCGATCATCTTTGCCTCGGCGCTGCTGTACTTCCCGGCTCAGATTGCCGTGTTCTTCCCCGGCATCGGCTGGATTCAGGCAGTTGCCTCTGCGCTTTCGACCGGTTGGCTCAACTGGGTGCTTAACGTTGTCCTCATCGTGTTCTTCGCGTACTTCTACACCTCCATGGTGTTCAACCCCGATGACACGGCCGACAACCTTAAGAAGCAGGGTGGCTTTATTCCGGGCGTCCGTCCGGGTAGGGCTACCGCGGCCTACATCAAGAACGCGCTCAACAAGATCACGCTTCCCAGCGCTGTCTTTTTGGCGCTCATCGCCATCGTGCCTTCGATCATCTTCTCCTTCACGGGTAACCATCTGATCCAGGCATTTGGCGGCACGTCCATCCTCATCATGGTCGGCGTCGTGCTCGACACGGTCGATAAGCTCGAAGGCCAGATCAAGATGTATGATTACGATGGATTCTTTAAATAGGCTAGAGGAGGATTGCTCATGAACCTCGTATTGCTCGGAGCTCCGGGTGCCGGTAAGGGCACCGTCGCGCAGGAGCTCGTCGCCGAGTTTGGCGTCGCTCACATTTCCACGGGCGACCTGCTGCGTGCTGCCGTCAAGGGTGGCACCGAGCTTGGTATTCAGGCTAAGAAGTACATGGACGCTGGCGAGCTCGTTCCCGACCAGCTCGTGATCGACCTTGTCAAGGAGCGCCTTGCTGCCGATGACGCCCAGCAGGGCTTCATCCTCGACGGCTTCCCGCGCAACACCGCCCAGGCTGTGACGCTCGACTCCGAGCTCTCCGCCATGGGTCGCGAGATCGACTGCGCCCTTCTGGTCGACGTGGCCCCCGAGGTCATCATCGATCGTCTGTCTTCGCGTCGCACCTGCCGCGCCTGTGGTTACACCGGCACCGCTGCCGATGCTACCTGCCCCAAGTGCGCCGGCGAGATGTATCAGCGCGACGACGACAAGCCCGAGACCATCAAGAATCGTCTCGACGTCTACGAGAAGTCCACGAGCCCGCTCGTCGACTACTATCGTGGCCAGGGTCTGCTCAAGTCGGTCAACGGCGACCAGGCTCGCGAGACCGTGTACGGGGATGTCAAAGAGGCTCTCGGTCTATGATCAAGATTAAGTCTGCAACGCAAATCGAGCAGATGAAGAAGGCAGGAGCGCTATCTAAGATGGCGCTCCGCCACGTTGGAGCCATGGTGCGCCCCGGTGTTTCGACTTTTGAGCTCGATCAGCTTGCGGAGCAGATTATCCGCATGCATGGCGGCACCCCGGCCTTTAAGGGTTACGGCGGGTTCCCGGGGACCATTTGCGCATCGATCAATGATGCCGTGGTCCACGGTATTCCCAACCCCGACATGATCCTGCGCGATGGCGATATCATCTCCATCGATACGGGAGCCGTTGTCGACGGTTGGGTCGGCGATAACGCTTGGACGTTTTTCGTCGGCACCCCCACGCCCGAGGCTAAGGCCCTGTGCGAGGTCACGCGCGATTGTCTTAAGGCTGCCATCGAGCAGGCTGTTCCCGGTAACCATATCGGGGACGTCGGTTATGCCGTTCAGTCCCTCGCCGAGTCTCACGGTTACGGCGTGCTTCGTGACTATGTGGGCCATGGCATTGGCCGCGTGATGCACGAGGACCCCAACGTTCCTAACTATGGAAAGAAGGGGAGGGGCGTTCGCCTCCAGGCCGGCATGGTCATTGCCATCGAGCCGATGGTTACGATGGGTTCCAACCATGTGAGCACGGGCTCCGACGGTTGGATTGTTACGACCAACGACCACCTGCCCGCCGCGCACTACGAGAATACCGTCGCCATTACCAATGACGGTCCGGTGATTCTCACCACGGATGCCCAAGGTGCTTGGTGTTCCTTGCAGGGCGGTGAAATGTAGGGGCCGCGTTCAAACACGTCGGCATCTACATTTCTGAAAAGTAACAAGTTCCGCTTAGTTGTGGAGCCATTACGAAGATATTACGATACGTGCATGCGTATTGTAGAATACTCAATCGCTGTCGTTTTCTAGAGAAAGATGATTGCTTGTGAAGAAGGAAGACGCAATTGAGCTCGAGGGTACGGTAAAGGAGCCGCTGCCCAACGCCATGTTTAAGGTCGAGCTCGAGAACGGTCATTCGGTTCTGTGCAACATTTCTGGCAAGATTCGAATGAATTACATCCGTATTCTCCCCGGTGACAGGGTTGTCGTGGAGCTTTCCCCGTACGACCTGACCCGTGGCCGCATCACCTATCGCTACAAATAGCGGCACGCATACACGCACTCCACTTCCGGCTGCAGGCTTAGCTCAACCTACGGTCGGATTGTGTGTGAAGACCAGCCATAGTTTTAAACGCCTGCGGCTGGGCGAGTAGATAGTAGGGAAGTAGTTTGAGCGCTACCGAAAGGAAGAACGATGAAGGTACGTCCTTCGGTCAAGAAGATGTGCGATAAGTGCAAAATCATTAGGCGCCATGGCAAGGTCCTCGTCATTTGCGAGAACCCCCGTCATAAGCAGCGTCAGGGTTAAGAGAGGAGACTACGTTGGCCCGTATTAATGGTGTCGACCTCCCGCGTGAGAAGCGCGTTGAGATCGGTCTGACCTACATTTACGGCATCGGCCGCACCACTGCGACGAAGATCTGCGTCGAGTGCAACGTTAACGTGGATACGCGCGTTAAGGACCTCACTGAGGATGAGGTTAACGCCATCCGCGATTATATCGATAAGAACCAGATCATGGTTGAGGGCGACCTCCGCCGTGAGCGCAACCAGAACGTCAAGCGCCTTATGGACATCGGCTGCAACCGCGGCCTTCGTCACCGCAAGGGCCTCCCGGTCCGCGGCCAGCGCACCCACACTAACGCTCGTACCCGCAAGGGCCCGAAGCGTCAGATCGGTGCTAAGAAGAAGAAATAAGGAGCGCTAGATAGATGGCTACTGCTAAGAAGAACGTTCGCGCTGCCCGTCTGAAGCGCGCGGACCGTAAGAACATTTCCGTGGGCCAGGCTCACATTCGTTCTACGTTCAACAACACGATCGTTTCGATCACCGATCCCCAGGGCAACGTCATTTCCTGGAAGTCGGCTGGCCAGGTGGGCTTCAAGGGCTCCCGTAAGTCCACGCCGTTCGCTGCCCAGATGGCTGCCGAGGCTGCTGCCAAGCAGGCCATGGAGCACGGTATGAAGAAGGTTTCCGTCTTCGTCAAGGGCCCCGGCTCCGGTCGTGAGACCGCCATCCGCTCCCTCCAGGCTGCTGGCCTCGAGGTCTCGAGCATCCAGGACAAGACCCCCATTCCGCACAACGGCTGCCGCCCCAAGAAGCGTCGCCGCGTGTAACTGAAAGGATCGTATCAATATGGCAATCGACAGGACTCCTGTTCTTAAGCGCTGCCGTCAGCTCGGGATCGATCCCGCTGAGCTCGGTTACAGCAGCAAGAAGGAATCTATCCGTCAGCCCAAGCGCCGTCGCAAGGAATCTGAGTACGGCATGCAGCTGCGCGAGAAGCAGAAGGTCAAGTTCATCTATGGCGTTCTGGAGAAGCAGTTCCACGGCTACTTCAACAAGGCCCGCAAGATGAACGGCGTCACCGGTGAGAACCTCATGATCATCCTTGAGTCTCGCCTCGACAACGTCGTCTTCCGTCTTGGCTTCGCCCGCACCCGCAAAGAGGCTCGTCAGTCCGTCCGTCACGGTCACTTCACCGTGAACGGCAAGCGTGTGGACATCCCGTCCTACCGCGTCAAGGCCGGCGACGTCGTCGCTGTCGGCGAGAAGTTCCGTGACCTCCTCCCCATCAAGGAGGCCCTGATTTCCTCCGAGCGCTTTGAGGTCCCTGGCTGGCTCGAGGTCGATATCGAGAAGCTGTCTGGTAACGTGCTCGCTCTGCCGACGCGTGAGCAGATCAGCGGTGATATCAACGAGCAGCTCATCGTCGAGCTCTACTCTAAGTAGTCCATCCGGGCTGCTGAGGCTGGAGGTAATACATGTCAGAATTCATTAGGCCTCAGGTTCAGGTCGAAGAGATCAACGAGACGTCTGCTCGTGTCTCCGTCGAGCCGCTCGAGCGTGGTTACGGCGATACGCTGGGTAACTCCCTTCGTCGCGTTCTTCTGTCCTCGCTCGAGGGTGCCGCCGTCGAGGCTATTCAGATCGATGGTGCGCAGCACGAGTTCATGACCATCCCTAACATGGTCGAGGATGTCACCGACATCGTCCTGAATGTCAAGGGTCTTGTCTTCAGGGCTCTCGGCACGACCGACGAGGCGACCGCCACCATCTCGGTTGACGGCCCCTGCGAGGTCACCGGTGCGGACTTCTTTATTCCGTCCGAGTTTGAGCTGGTCAACCCCGAGCAGCACATCGCTACGCTCACCGAGGGTGGCCATCTCACCATGAGCATGCGCATCGGCTATGGCCGCGGCTATGTCTCTGGCGAGGCCAACAAGCGCGACAACGATCCCATCGGTGTGATCCACGTCGACTCGCTGTACTCGCCGGTTTCCCGTTGCGCCAAGCTCGTTGAGGCTTGCCGTGTCGGTCAGCACACCGACTACGACCGCCTTGTCCTCGAGATCGAGACCAACGGCTCCATCGCCCCGCGCGACGCCGTGGTCCAGGCTGCCAATATCATCAATCAGCATATGGCCGCCTTTATGAACCTTGCCGAGACCCCCGAGGTCGAGGAGGAGGCTTCGATCTTCGCTCCCGAGGTCACCAACGACAACGCCGAGCTGGACAAGCAGATCGAGGATCTGGACCTTTCCGTCCGTTCTTACAACTGCCTTAAGCGCGCCAGCATTCACTCGGTCCGTCAACTCGTTGAGTTCTCGGAGAACGATCTGCTCAACATCCGTAACTTCGGTGTTAAGTCGATCGAGGAAGTGAAGGACAAGCTTGAGTCCATGGGCCTGAGCCTGAAGGCTTAATGCTTCGCATATTTGAGGAGAAACTAGACCATGCGTCACAACGTTAAGAAGGGCCTGAAGCTCGGCACCGATGCGAGCCACACCAAGGCCATGAAGAAGAGCCTTGCTAAGGCCCTCTTCGAGAACGACCGCATCAAGACCACCGAGACCCGCGCTAAGGCGCTGCGTTCGGTCGTCGATCCGATCATCACTTGGGCCAAGAAGGGCGACCTGCACTCTCGTCGTCTGGCTATCGCCAAGCTCGGCGATAAGCAGCTCGTTGCCGAGATCTTCGACAAGGCTGCCCAGGGCATGTGGCAGGACCGCAACGGCGGTTATACCCGCATCATGAAGCTCGGCAACCGTAAGGGCGACAACGCTCCTATCGTTATCATGGAGCTCGTCACCGAGCCTTGCACGCCTAAGGCCAAGAAGGCTGCTCCGGCCCCCAAGAAGGCCGCTGCTCCCAAGAAGGTCGAGGCCGTCGAGGAGGCTCCTGCTGAGGAGACCGCTGAGTAGACAATCCGTCTGCATAGGCTATATTCGAGGGGTACGTTCGCGTACCCCTCTTTTTTTGTCGCGATACCGTTGATTGTTTGTTGGGAGCGCCCATGACCGCGCCGTCTGATTTCAATTCGATTCCTGAGCTCGATGCCACGCTTGTATTCTGTGTTGCCTATGATGGCTCGTCCTATAGCGGATTTGCCGAGCAGCCGGGCCAGACGACCGTTGCGGGCGAGTTGCGCCGCGCTATCGAGACGCTGCTGCGCCGCCCGATCGATCTGACGTGTGCGGGTCGTACCGATGCCGGCGTGCATGCGGTGGCCCAGTACATTAGCGTGCCCGTAACGGACGCTGAGCTTGCTCTGACGCGCCGTAGGTGGCTGAGGGCTATGGATGCCCTCCTGCCCAAAGATATCGCCATAAACGAGGTCTACAAGGCCCGTAGGGGCTTTTCTGCCCGCTTTGACGCGCGGTCCCGTACGTATACGTACCGTATTGCCGATCGCGATGCGCGCCCCGTGCTCTCGCGCGGTGCGGTGTGGTGGCATCGCTATCCCCTCGACGTCGATGCGATGGCGGCCGCCTGCCCTGCGCTTTTGGGCGAGCAGGACTTTAAGAGCTTTTGCAAGGTTGCCTCTGCTGTGGGCAAGCCCACGCACCGCTGCGTGATGCGTGCGGAGTTTGGCCACGAGGTCGCTTTTGGCGAGGATATCCTGACCTTCACTATCGAGGGCAATGCGTTTTTGCACTCGATGGTGCGTACCATTGTAGGAACGCTCGTGGAGATTGGCATGCATCGTCGTGAACCCGAGTGGATGCGCGAGGTTATTGACGCCCGTGACCGAACCGCTGCGGGTCCCACGGCGCCTGCCTGCGGCCTTACGTTTATGGGTGTGGATTACGGCCCCGACGAGCTTGTCGTTCTCGACTAGGGGAGTGCTCGGCGCGTCTGTGCCTTGCACATACTATGTGTGAGCTGCGCGTGTGCAACATCTGTTCTTGGCGTGCAACATGTTAGGCGGCTCGTTGCTTTTATAGCTCGGGTGTACCATGAACGACAGTTTGATTTGGTGCTATCGAGAGGATGGAAAACTTGGTTCGACGTTGTTCGCATCCGCGACTTTCGGTGATCCTTGTGGTAGAAGGTTCGCCCAGCTATGCGATGCGTGCGCTCGAGAGTATCCAGAACCAAGACCTCTATGATTTGCAGATTGTCGTTGTCTGCCGCGATGCTGTGCCCGGTGTGCGCCATTCGCTTCAAGTTGCTGCCGACAGGGACATCCATATTGATTTGATTGACGTCGAGGACGCGAAGCGCGGCGCTTGTCTTCGTGCCGGTTTTGATGCCTCGCGCGGCTCTCAAATCATCGCCATGAACGCCGATGAGTGGTTTGCTCCGCAGGCCCTTTCCAAGATGGTCGATATCGCGTGCGATACTGCGGCAGACATTGTGCTCCCCTCGGTGTCGCTCGATCGATACGATGCGCATCGCGAGCGTCATTCGCGCGTCTTGGATGCTGCCTCTATTGCCATAGAAGACGAGTCTTCTATGGTGACTGGGCTGCCCCAGTTGATTTTAGGCGGCTTGGTTGCTCAAGTCTCTGGCGTGATGTACAGCCGTCCACTGTTTGAGGCATGTCTTTTGTGCGATAAGACGTTTCGCACGGTTGGGTTTATGGCGTGCGCGCTCTCGCAGGCACAGCGCGTCTCCGGATGCGGCGACGCTTGTTTCCACGCGGCGGCGCCTAAGCTTACAGATGCCTTTGATCCCACCATGTATGCCAAGGTATCCGATGACGCCCGGGCGCTCGACGAGCTTGCGGACTCACTCTCGGAAGCAGATAGCGGTGGTCGGCTCAAGCTGGCAAGCCAAAAGTTCTACTTTGCCGGACTGGTCGCCTGCATCGAGAATTTGTGTCTGAGCCCGCATGGAGTGTCGTCAATCGAGCGTTCCGCCCGCATGCGTGATATGCTCGAGGCGCCTCGAACCCGTCAGATGGTCGCCGCGCTCAAGGATAACCATCGGGGACTCGGTCTGTTGTTTGGGCCGATCGCCAGCGCCAAGCCCGCGCGCTGCGTGATGTGTACGCATCTGGCAGCTTTTCTTAACCGGACGGGCGCAAAAACCGCCTAAACGGCTCATTACGAAACAAACTTGCATAGAATTGTTTCGAAATGCGTTCTTATACACAAAAGCCTTCAAATAGCGTTAAACTATTCAATCACTGATTGATTGTCTCCGCCATCTTTTGGAGAGAGGGTTTGTATGGCTAAAAAACGCAATGGGCGCCAGGATGCCATTAGAGATATTGTGCGCAATAAGGATGTCCGCACGCAGCGCGTGCTGGTCGATGAGCTCCGTGCTATGGGCTTTGATTGCACGCAGGCGACTGTCTCTCGCGATATTGCCGATATGGGGCTGCGTAAGCTCCCTGAGGGCATCTATGTTCTGGCAGAGGACCTGCACCTGCAGCGTATGGTTTCCGAGCTCGTAACGGGCGTTCTGCGTACCGATAATCTGGTTATGATCAAGGCTCAGCCTGGCACGGCTTCCGGCATCGCCGCCGCCGTTGATGCGGCAGAGTTGCCCGATGTGCTTGGCTCGCTTGCCGGCAACGATACGATTTTGGTTATTGCCCAGACGGCCGAGGACGGCGAGCGCCTCGAGGCGCTGATCAATAAGCTGAGCAATTCTCGCAAGTAGGTGTGCGGGCCGCGCGCTCGGCATTGCGTGCGCTGACATAGTGGCTTGTAAGGGGCATCGACGTTGGTCGGTACCCCTTTTTGTTTGCCGGTATAAAGACCGCCCACCAGGTCGCTTCAAACTAAAAGGCCCCGAGCAGTTCAATAAGCTGCTCGGGGCCTTGTTGGCTTTAGTCGCGTACTTCTTAGCCGACCGTATCGTCAGGCGTGGGCGAGGGGTCGGGAGTGGGCGTAGGCGTAGGCGTGCCGCCATCGCCGCCGGTCGAGCCACCAGTGGAGCCGCCCGTCGAGCCACCAGTGGAGCCGCCCGTCGAGCCACCGGTCGTACCGGTGCCGCCGGTGGTGTCGCCGCCCGTGGTCTCGGTGGTCGTGGTCGTCGTGGTAGTTGTTGTGGTGGTTTCCTCTTCCTCTTCGTCCTCGTCCTTGTCGTCGTTCTCCGACTTCTTGGTGTTGTTGGTGCCGTAGAACTTCCAGACGCTGTTGTTCTTGTAGGTGGGCGCCGTTCCGGTCGCAAACTCCTCGCGCTCGGTACCGGTCAGAACGGTGTTCATAAACCGCTTAAAGACAGGCAGGTTGGTGCTGTCGCCCAGCAGGTCCGTGCCGTACTTTTGGATGGGGATCTCGCCCGCGGAATAGCCGGTCCACAGGGCGCACGCCAGCTGCGGGGTATAGCCGCAGAACCAAAGGTTGGTGGTGTTGTCGGTGGTGCCCGTCTTGCCGGCATAGGGCTGGTTGACACTCAGGGCGCCGGCAGCACCCGTACCGCTGCCCTTCATGACGCCGGACAGAACATCGGTGACCGCGGCGGCCTCGCCCTCGGTAAGCACCTGTGAGGGATTGTCGGTGTGCTGGTACAGCACCGAACCGGTACGAGAATCAATCTCGGTGATGGCGATCGGCTGGCGATAGTAGCCGCCGTTGGCAAACGTCGCGTAGGCGGCGGCCATCTCGAGTGGCGAGATCGAGCCGGTGCCGAGCGTCATGACGGGAACGTCCTCGATGTTGTCCTTGGCGGGGTCGATGCCGAGCTTTTTGACGAGCGAGATGATCTTGCTGTTGCCGACGGCTTCCGCCACCTGGATGTAGCCGGTGTTGGAGGAGTATGCCGTCGCCTGCTTAAGCGTGATGTTGCCGTAGCTCTGGTTGGCGTAATTTTGGACCTCGGTCGTGGTGCCCTTGGCCTTGAGCGGCGAGTTGCAGTTGAGGGTGACGTTGGGGTTCATGCCGTTTTGGATGGCAGTTGCCAGCGTAAAGGCCTTAAAGGTGGAGCCGACGGGACGCTTGGCCGTGGCATGGTTTACGTGGTTCTCGTCGGCGTTGTAGTCGTAGCCGCCCACCATGCACTTGATGTAGCCGGTCTTGGGGTCGACGACGACCATGCCCATGTCCAGGCCGTCAAGCGAGAGCGTGTCGAGCTGCTCGCGGACGGCATTCTCTGCCACCTGCTGCATCGTGGGGTCGATGGTGGTCTTGACGGTCAGGCCGCCCTTAAAGAGCACGTCGGTCGAGAACTCCTGCTCCAGCAGCTGCTTGACGTAGGAGACAAAGTAGGGCTGCGAGTATACGTCGACGCCGCTGCCCGAGATTTCGGTCACATTGAGGGTGATGGGCTCGGCCTGTGCGGCATCGTGCTCCTCCTGGGTGATGTGGCCCAGGCGCAGCATGTTGTCGAGAACCTTGTTGCGGCGAGACAGTGCCAGATCGGGATTGACCGTGGGGTCGTACTGCGAAGGCGAGTTGGGAAGGCCGATGAGTAGCGCGGCCTCGCTCAGGGTGAGGTCGGCGGCGCTCTTGGACAGATAGGTCTCGGCTGCGGCCTCGATGCCGTAGGCGCCGTGGCCGTAATAGATGGTGTTGAGGTACATCATGAGGATCTCGTCTTTGGAGTACATGTCCTCCATCTTGATGGCGATGTAGGCCTCGCGCACCTTACGCTCAATGGTCGAGTCGAATTGCTCCTCCTGCAGGATGGTGTTGCGCACAAGCTGCTGGGTGATCGTCGAGGCGCCTTCGTGCCCGCCGCCGAGGGTTGCCACCGCAGCACGCGCGATACCCCACAGGTCGATACCGCCGTGCTCGTAGAAGCGCTCGTCCTCGACGTCAACGGTGCCCTGCAGCACGTAGGGGGAGACCTCGTCCTTGGTGATGGACTTGCGGTTTTGCGTGTAGAAGCTCGCGATCTTGTTGCCGTTACAGTCGACGATCTCGGTGGGCTCGCTCACCAGATACGCGTTGGCGTCGGTGTAGTCGGGCAGATCGGACAGCCAGCGGTTGACGTTACCGACCATGCCGATGCCAAACGCCACGCCCGCAATCAGCAGAAAGCCCAAAAACGAGAGCAGGATTATGGGCAGGGCGTGCGTCTTTGAACGGCTGTGTCCCTGTCGTTGGCGAGGACCCATATATTGACCTCCAGGTATGTCGTGCCAGACGGTGGATGTGCCGTCGGGGCAGGATGGACATAAGTTATTACACGATAAACCAAACGGGGCGCGCGAGGCCTCGTGTATGCTGGAAGACGGCATTTTTCAGAGTGAATGCATACCTTGGTAAGGAGTTTGTCGATGGCGATTCGGACGATGGGGCCGAGCGGACAATACGAGACTGGATTGGATGTTGTCAGTGCGGCGCTGCCCGAGCTGCTGGCGCCGGCGGGCGGACTCGACCAGATGCTTGCGGCTATCGCCGCGGGTGCCGATGCCATCTATGCGGGGTTGGGCGGCTTTAACGCCCGTGTGAGCGCCCATGGCTTTACGGATAACGAGTTTGCGCGCGGCTGCGCCGTGGCGCATGCCCATGGCGTGCATGTGTACGTAACGCTCAACGTGTTCGTGTTTGACGATGAGTTGTCCGACGCGGTGGCGTTGGGAGCTCATGCACTGGAGCTGGGCGCCGATGCTCTGATTGTCGCCGATGCCGGGTTGGCCTGCGCGCTGCGCGCGGCGATTCCCGGGGTCGAGATTCACCTGTCCACGCAGGCGGGCGCTCATAGCGAGGGTGCCGTGCGGCTTGCCGCCGATGAACTGGGGGTCGAGCGCGTGACGACGGCACGCGAGCTGACGGTCGACGAGATTGCGGCGCTATGTGCCACGGGCGTGCCCATCGAGGTATTCTGCCACGGTGCGATTTGCATCGGCTATTCGGGGGCGTGCGAGTTCTCGGCCCTGCGGCGTGGGCGCTCGGCGATGCGCGGCGACTGCACGCAGCCGTGCCGTCTGGCGTACGACCTAGTGGACGAGGCGGGGCAGAGTGTTGTTGCCGTCGAGGGAGACCGCCTGCTTTGTCCGCGTGACTATCTGGGTATCGCGCACCTGCCCGAGCTTGTTGCCGCCGGCGTGGCATCGCTCAAGATCGAGGGACGCATGAAGAATCCCGATTACGTATTCAACGTGGTGAGGGTGTGGCGTCGGGCACTCGATATGCTGTGCGACGGCGCGTGGGACTCCGGTGCCGTGGAAGAGCTTGAACGCGAGCTGGGAAGGTCGTTTAACCGTGGGTTTACCGATGCTTACCTGCGGGGTCGTTCGGGTGCCGAGCTCATGAGCTTTGAGCGCGCGATCAACCAGGGCGTGCGCGTGGGGCGCTTGGTCGCTGTGGGCCACGAAGAGGTGACCGTTGAGCTCGATGCCGCCGTGGCGGCGGGTGACACGCTCGAGATTCGGTTCTATCCGGGTGTCGACGCGCGTCCCGATGTGCCCAAGCGCTGGCCGCAGGTGCCCTGCCCGGTGGATGCCGCAGCGGGGAAGCGCGTCGTCGTGCATTGCAAGCGTAAGGTGGACGCGGGCTGCGAGGTCTATCTGATTCGCAGCGCCGGCGTGTTGGATCAGACGACGGCGGTGTTGGAGCGCATGCGGGCCGAGGCGGATGCGATTGCGCCCGTTGCGCGTGCCGTTGAGGTGCTGCCCTTTGAGGACGCTGCGGTGGATGGCGGCGCGTCGACGGAGTTGGCGGGGTCGGCGGGGCCGGTAAAGCGCGAGGATTTTGCTCGTATGGTCTTTGCCTGGGAGCTGATGGATGTGGGTCCGCGCGATGAGCGAGATCTGTCCGATACAACGGTGGTGCTCGACGAAGTGTGCCGCGCGGGCGACGCCGAGCGGACTCGGGCGCTTATGCAGCGTGCCGGGCGCGTCGTCTGCCGCAATCTGGGACAAGTGGCGATGGCCCGCGAGCTGGGCACAACGTTTGACGTGGCGGCGCCGGTGTTCTGTGCCAATCGGGCCACGCTTACCTGGCTGCGCGGACTCGGTGCGGGGCGGGTGTGCTTGTCGGCCGAGTTGCTCGGCAATGATGCGGAGCGTGTTGCCGAGCTTGCCGCTTGCCCCGGTGTCTTGGGGCCTGTCGATGCCGACCGTCCCGAGCTCATGGTGTGCGAGCACTGCTTGCTGACTGCCGAGGGCGCCTGCGCCACGGATGCAACGGGGCAGGTCCGTTGCCGTGACTGCTCGCGCCGTCAGCAGGCGCGCTTTTTGGTCGAACGTGACGGCACGCGTTTGCCGGTCGTTATCGACGCGTGCGGCAGGACGAGGATTTTCCTGTCGTAGGTGCCGCGTCGCGCTGTTTTGGTTATTATTAGTGGGTTTATGAACTTCCAGCACCGCCGTATCCGGTGAGGGTGCTATAGCAAAAGGAGGATACCCAATGCTGTCTGTTGACGAGCAAATGCGTATCATCACCTCGGGTGCAGCGCAGATCGTCCCCGAGGCCGACCTTCGCAAGAAGCTTGAGAAGGGCGAGCCCCTCAACATCAAGCTCGGCGTCGATCCCACCAGCCCCGACCTGCACCTGGGCCATGCCGTGCCCCTGCGCAAGATGCGTCAGTTCCAGGACCTGGGCCACAACGTCACCCTTATCATCGGCAACGGCACTGCGCTGATCGGCGACCCCTCGGGCAAGAACTCCACCCGCCCGCAGCTTTCGCAGGAGCAGATCGAGGCCAACGCCGAGACCTACGTGAGCCAGGCCATGAAGATCCTGGACCCCGAGAAGACCACCATCGTGCACAACGGCGACTGGATCCTTTCGATGGACCTGGCCGGCCTGCTGCAGGTGTGCTCCAAGTTCACCGTCGCCCGCATCCTTGAGCGCGACGACTTTACCAAGCGCTACCAGTCCCAGACGCCGATTGCCCTGCACGAGTTTCTGTACCCCGTGATGCAGGCCTTCGACTCCGTTCAGATCAAGGCCGACGTCGAGATGGGCGGCACCGACCAGCTCTTCAACCTGCTCGCCGGCCGCGAGCTCATGGAGAAGATGGGCATGGAGCCGCAGATCGCGCTTACCATGCCGCTGCTCGAGGGCACCGACGGCGTGCGCAAGATGTCCAAGTCCTATGGCAACTACATCGGCCTGACCGACGCTCCCAAGGATATGTTCGGCAAGACCATGTCCATCCCCGACGAGATGATCGGCAAGTACTATCGTCTGGCCAGCTCGCTCGCCCCGGCCGAGGTCGACAAGATCGATGCCGCCCTGGCCGATGGCTCCGCCGACCCCTATGAGCTCAAGCGCGCACTGGGCCGCGACCTGTGCGACACCTACCACGGCGCCGGCGCCGGCGACGAGGCACAGGCCGAGTTCGACCGCGTGTTCAAGGAGGGCCAGCTTGCCGACTTCCCCGAGAAGCACGTTGAGCTGACCGTCAACGACGAGGGCCAGATTTACCTCGCCGGCTTGCTCAAGGACCTGGGCCTTTCGGCCAGCGCCGGTCAGGCCCGCCGCGACATCGACGGCGGCGGCGTCAAGATCAACGGCAAGGCTGTGGCTCCCAAGAGCTACAACATCGATCCGAGCGCCCTCAAACTGGGCGACACCCTCTCCGTGGGCAAGCGCAAGGGCTTTAAGTTGATTTAGTTCCGCCGTTCTAACGAACGGCGGACCGGCCGACGCTGCGCGGGCCGCATTTGGACAATCTGACGTTCAACTTCAAGGGCGCGACCAGAAGGTCAGCGCCCTTTCGTTTCGCGTCACCTTGCCTCAAATGCGGCCCGCTCGCTGGCGTTGCCAAAATATCGGCGCTGCCGTTGTTGGCACTTTGGGACACTCCTTGTCATTGGTACAAAGCAGCCTGTCCCCATTGCGCCAAGCGGCGTGTGCCGTTAAGCGGAAGGGGTGTTAGCGGGACTTTCTTTTGGGCATACAATGGCTATTGGTTTGCTGCGGTGAAGGTCTGTCCGCCCCGCAGCTTTTTTCTACGGTTAAAGGAGTATGTATGTCCGTTGAGGTCATGAGGTCTGTGATCGACGCTGCCGAGGGTCGCGTGCCCGTCGACACGCTGTTTACCAATGCGCAGATTGTCGACGTATATGGCCAGCGCGTGGCGCCCGGTAGCGTTGCCGTCAAGGATGGCGTAATCGTCGGCGTGCTCTACGACGGTCGCGATGACGCTGCTGGCACCTACGAGGCGGCTGAAGTCATCGACTGCCAGGGCCGCTATCTTGCCCCCGGTTTTATCGACGGGCACTTGCATATCGAATCTTCGAACATCCGCCCTGCTGAGTATGCGCGCATGGCGGCGACGCGCGGCACCACCACTGCCATTGCCGACAGCCACGAGATTGCCAACGTTTCCGGCCTGGACGGCCTGCGCTTTATGATCGAGGACGGCCGTCGCGCGCCCATTTCCATCAAGTACATGATGCCCTCGTGCGTGCCCGCGCTGCCCGATGAGCAGGCCGGTGCCGTCATTACCGCCGCCGATATGCAGGCGTTTTTTGCCGAGTATCCGGGCGATGTCTTCGGTCTGGGTGAGATGATGAACCTGCCGGGCGTCTTTATGGGCGACCCCGAGACCTGTGCTCGCATCGATGCTGCCAACCAGACGCCGTCCAAGCAGGTTGACGGCCACGCGCCGCTCGTTGCCGGAAAGGACCTCAACGCCTATGCCGCGGCGGGCATTATCGCCGACCACGAGTCGACGATTCCCGAGGAGGCACTCGACAAGCTGTCCCGCGGCATGTATGTGATGCTGCGCGAGGGTACGTGCAGCCATGACCTGGCCAACTTGTCGCCGATGCTGCTGGAAAACCCCGCCCGTGCCCGCCGCTGCTGCTTTGCGACCGACGACCGTGCTCCCTCCGACGCGCTTTCGACCGGTATGATCGACAACGCCTGCCGTGTGGCTATCGAGGCCGGCATTGACCCCGTGGTTGCCATCTCTATGGCGTCCCTCTCCACGGCCGAGGCGTTTGGCCTGGATCACGGCTGCCGCGACCCGTACGAGCTACGCGGTGCGATTGCCCCGGGCAAGCGTGCCGACCTGCTGGTGCTCAATGATCTGACGTTTGCCACGGCTCCGCATCGCGTATATGCCGCCGGTGCCCTGGTGGCGCAGGACGGCACCTTTGTGGGCGAGATTGCACCCGAGATGGCCGAGGTTGCGGCCCTTGCCGATGAGCTGCGTGCCTCCGTTAAGCTGCCGAAGCTTTCGCTCGATGTGTTCGACTATGCCTTTAAGCCGGGCGAGGCCGTTATCGATGTGATCCCGGGCATGGCTATCACGGGCATGATTCGCCCCGAGACTGACGAGGACTTGCGCCGCATTATGCTGATTGAGCGCCATGGCCGTGGCGTGTCGTTGCAGGTCGAGGGTGTCGACGGCGACGGCCCCGCCGGTCTGGGCTTGGTCGGCAAGCATATCGGTCGCGGTTGGGTGCGCGGTTTCACCATCACCGGTGGTGCCATTGCCTCCACGATCGGCCACGATTCGCATAACGTGTGCGTGGTGGGCGACAATGCGGCGGATATGATGGCTGCCGTTGAGGCCGTGGGCCAGGGCGGCCACGTGCTGGTGCGCAACGGCGAGGTCGTGGCGCGCATTCCGCTGGCGCTCGGTGGCCTTATGAGCGAGGGTACGGCCGAGGACGTTGCCGCGCAGCACGACGACTTTATGGTCAAGGCGCGCGCCATGGGTATTGAGCCGCCGCTCGACCCCATCATGGGCATCATTTTCCTGCCCCTGCCGGTGATCCCGACGCTCCGCATCCGCCCCGAGGGCATGTTCGACGTTACAACCTTCACCTACGCCGACTAGTCATCGGGGACGTTCTTAAACGGCTAGTCGCCTGCGACACTCTTTGGCGTGTCGCCTGACGCCGCGACCGTGAGACCTCTGGCATGTGTGAGCTATTTGCCAGGTCCTTGTAACGTTTACGCCCGCGGAGTCTTATTTGAGCTCCCTTTGGGTACGTTGGAATCGGATACACGTTCGATTCCAACAAGCCCGAAGGGAGCTTTTCTATGTTTAAACTGATTGCATCCGATATGGACGGCACGTTGCTTGACGAAAACGGCCAGGTGCCTCCCGAGACCTACGAACTGATTCTGGCGCTACGCGAGCATGGCGTGCATTTCGCCGCATCGTCAGGTCGTCGCTACGATCGCCTGTGCGAGTTCTTTGCGCCCGTTCGCGACAAGATGGACTTTGTCGCCGCTAACGGTGCCCAGGTCTTCGCCGACGGCAAGATGGTAGACCGTGAGGTGTATTCGCACCTGGCGATTCGAAGGCTCGCCCAAGCCGTCGCGACGTTTCCCAATCTGCATCTTGCGCTTTTTGACCGAACCAAGTCCTTCTTGCTCGATGACGAGTGCAAGTTCGTGCGTGAGGTCGATAAGGACCTTCCCAATGCCGAGCGTATTTGGGAGCTGCCCGATCCCAGCGTAAATATCATCAAGGCGAGTATCTTTTGCGATGACGGTGCCGTTATGGACAGCGCTTACGTACTGCAGCGTGAACTCGGTCAGCTCTTTACTTTTGCGCCTTCGGGCAACGCGTGGATCGATGCCATGCAGCCCGGTGTGTCGAAGGCCTCGGGCATCGCACAGCTCATGGAGCACTATGGCGTCGAACGCGACGAGGTCATGGCGTTTGGCGACTCGATGAACGACTACGAGATCATTCGCTTTGTCGGTACGGGCTGTGCGATGGGAAACGCGCGCCCCGCGCTCAAGGCGGTGGCCGATCGCGTGGTGGGTTGTAATCGCGACCACGCCGTCCAGCAGGAGCTCCGTCGCGTGCTGGAGAGTCTCGCTTAATCCGGCAGATGGGGACGTTCCTTTTCTGCCGGCAGTGGGGGACAGTCCTTGCAGCTTTTTCGCGAAGACTGTCCCCAACGACTAGTCATTCAAGAACGTCCCCAGTGACTGGCCAATGACTAGGCGAGGGCGGCCATGATGGTGCGGGCGACGCCGTCGTGGTCGTTGTCGAACTCGGTGATGGCGTCGGCGGCGTCGCGGTCTTCAGGCTCGCCGTTGACCATGGCCATGCCGTGGCCTGCTGCCTGCAGCATGGGAATGTCGTTGATGTTGTCGCCGAACGCCCAGGCGTCGGCGAGACGCTCGCCCAAGTGCTCGCATAGCCACGTGAGGGCCGTTCCCTTGGTGGCGCCCTCGCCCATGACCTCGATATTCATGGCGTACGAACGTGTGACCTCAATGCCTCCGAGCGTGTCGAGCTCCGCCGCGATGGCGTCGCGATCGGCCGGGTCGTGCCAGTACATGGCGATGCGTTCGAGCGTCTCGACCTCGTCGATCTTGCTGTCGATATTCATGTCGATCGGTGTTCGTGTGCGCTTGAGCGAAGCCGCGATGTGGGGGTCGCCGCCGCAGAATTCGTCCAGGCGCGTGTAGAGCGAGCGGGGGAGGAAGCACTGCCCGTCCGCGAAGATATCGAAGGTCACATCGTGGCCGGCGGCAATGCGATGGATGCGGTGGGCAATGCCACGGTCGAGCGGACGGCTCAAGATGCACGTGGCGCGCGAGGCGTCGGTGGGCGTATCCTCGTCGAGCTGCCAGACGCTGGCGCCGTTGGCACAGACCGCGTAGTGCACGGCGGGATGGGCGAGGATGGGCTCAAAGATGCCCGACAGTGGACGTCCCGTGCAGGGAACAAACTCGATGCCACGATGTGCGAGCTCGTCGAGCATCGCCCAGGTGGCATCGCTCATTTGCTTATCGCTCGTCAGCAGCGTCCCATCCATATCGGAAAACACAATCATTTGATGCGGTCCTTTCTACTGGCATAAAAAGCGTGGCCGAGGGCTTGGGTCCCTGGCCACGCTCGAGTTCTATAACGGTCCGCGTCCTAGCGGTCGGCGAGCGGCTTGTACTCCAGCGGCTCGATCACCGGACGATAGGCGGGGCGGATGATACGGTGCGCGCAGAAGAGCTCTTCCATGCGGTGTGCCGACCAGCCGGCCATGCGGGCGACGGCGAATAGCGGCGTAAAGAGCGTTTCGGGCACGCCGAGCATCTTGTAGATAAAGCCTGTGTACAGGTCGATGTTGGCGCAGATGGGCTTGGTCATGCCGTGGTCGCGCATCACCTGCGGTGCCAGGCGCTCGATGCGCTCGATGAGTGCGAACTCTTCGCCCAAGTCCTTCTTGGCTGCCAGTGAGCGCGCGTAACGGCGGCACACCTCGGCACGCGGGTCGCTCAGCGTGTAGACGGCGTGGCCCATACCGTAGATGAGACCCGTGCCGTCGAAGGCCTGCTTGTCGAGAATCTTGCCCAGGTAGGCTGCAACCTCGTCCTCGTCCTCCCAGTTGGAGACATGCGCGCGGATGTCCTCGTGCATAGACACGACCTTGGCATTGGCACCGCCGTGGCGCGGGCCCTTGAGCGAGCCGATAGCCGCGGCGTAAGCGGAATACGGGTCGGTTGCCGAAGAGGACAGCACGCGGCAGGCGAAGGTGGAGTTGTTGCCGCCGCCGTGCTCGGCATGCAGCATGAGCATAACGTCGAGCAGCATCGCCTCATCGCGGGTGAATGCCATGCCGCCGCGCAGGACCTGTAGGATGGTCTCGGCGGTGGAGAGACCGGGCGTGGGGTGCGGCACGTGAACCTCGGAGCCGCGAAGCTTGGCGATCGAGGCCATGTGTGCGAAGGCGGCGATGCGCGGGAGACGTGCGAGCATGGAAATGGCGACGTCGATTTCGTGCTCGGGCGTGATCACGTCTGGTTCGGCATCGAAGGCGTAGAGCAGCAGCACGGCGCGCTGGAGCACGTTCATGATGCTCGACGACACCGTGGTCATAGGGAACTCTTTGACGTACTCGTCGCTCAGATGTCTAAAGGCGCCCAGGCGCTCGCAAAAGCCGTCGAGCTCTTCCTTGTTGGGTAGCGAACCCGTGATAAGCAGATAGGCGACTTCCTCGTAGCCGTAGCGATTCTCGGCCTGGGCATTGTTGACCAGATCCTCGATGCTGTAGCCGCGAAGCGTGAGCTTGCCCTGATCGGGCACGACCTTTCCGTCGACCTTGTTGTAGCCGTGCACATCCGAGATGCGAGTGAGGCCCGCGACCACGCCCGAGCCGTCGGCATTGCGCAGGCCGCGCTTGACATTGTGCTCAACAAACAGGCCCTCGTCATAAGGGTCGGTCGGCAGGCCGTGGTAGAGGTTTTCGCTCTCAGACGAAATCTGGCGGCTTGCTTCGTAATCCAAGACCAGACGGCTCAGGTGGTCGTCGAAGCGGTAGTAGATTTTCTTGGCGTCGTAGGCCATGTGCGCTCCTCTCCGGGCCATGTGGTGACGTTGCGCCTGGGCGCACGTTGGGCCGTCTCCACGCAGCCTGTTCGCTACAGGCGGTACATAAAGTTAAAGACGTCCTCGCGCTGGATGGACACGTTGACGCCCGAAAGCTCGCCGGCCTCGGCCAGGGCCTTCTGCAGCTCGGCAAAGTCGAGCTTGGACTCGGCGGTGTCGGCCAGCATGGTCATGGTGAAGATGTCCTCGATAATGGACTGCGTGATGTCGCGGATGTCGACGTTGGCCTCGCCCAGAACGCGGGTGACGCCGGCGACGATGCCGGGGCGGTTCTTGCCAAGGACGGTGATGACGATACGGGAGGACGAGATCTCGGCCATGGGAAACCCTTTCGCGTGATTGCGGCGCGCGCGGGGCGCTCCGCTACGGTACAGTGTTCATCATTGTACCTGTCTGGCGCAAAAAAGGCGCGCTCGCTGCGGCGTTACATGCCTGCAACATGAGCGTAAGGGGGAAGGCCGCACGGGGAAGAGCCGTCTGGCGCGTGTCCGGCTCGTGTTGGGTTGATTTCCGATCTCAGCCGAACACATTGAGCGGACAGGCCGTTCCCGCAGTCAGCCGAACGCCTCCGACGGCTGATTCCGAACTGGAAGCGGAGGGCATCCCCGCCCTTCGGTAGGGGATACCGCTCCGCGGCGCATGCCGCGGGCGGCGCCCCTATCGGACCACCGTGACCTCAGTTGGGATGGGCCCAGCACTGCCGCGTACTCGGTGAGCTAGAGCCAACTGTTCGTCTTCACGTCGCGTATGGCGATATTTCGGTCGTCCGGCTCGGTGATGCCGTAGCCGAACGCCTGGAGCGTCTCGATGGACTCCTGGATCCTCTGTTGGAACATTGGACCCGGATCGACCCTCGGCCCGAGGTGCCCGCGCCAAAGGCACGGCGTGGCGCGCAGCATGTTATGGATTTTGGAGATGGGCTCGATGTCGGCGTAGACGTTGAGCGTCGCCATGGCGTCCTTGTGGCCGAGGATCGATTGGAGCGCCTTGATATCGCCGCCTTGGCGGATCCACTGCGTTGCGAACGTGTGGCGAAGGCCGTGGAACGTGATCAGCTCATCGTTGGTGCCCATGAGGCCGTTGGTCTCCGAGAACGTCTTGAACGCCCTGCGGATATAGCTTGTCGTCGCGAAGGTCGCGCCCGGCTCCGACAGGATGTAGCAGTCCCCGATCTCGACCGCCCCGGTAAGGCCGCGCAAGCGCAGCTTTCCGCAGTCGATCTCGTGGGTCTCCTTCAGGAAGGGGAGTAGGCCGACCGGGTCGATGGGGATACCCCTGGCGTCATGGGTCTTGGTGTCCTTGATGAACGAACCCATTCCCTTCGCGTACGCCACCGAGTGTCTGATCGAGATCAGGCCCGTCTCGAAATCCACATCGCACCACCGAAGGCCGCAGACCTCGCCGATTCGCATCCCCGTGTGCAGGGCGAGTACGACCGCCCTCTAATCCTCGGCGGACCAATCGAGTCCGAACTCCTTTCGGGCATCCTCTTCGCTCATGACTTCGAGAAGGTCTCCGGGTTGGCAACGAAGGGCGAGGCATAGCTGCTCGAGTGTGTTGAAGCGAATGCCGCGAATATGCCCTTTTTTAATACGGGACAGGTTCACGGGCGTGGTTCCAATCCTTTCGGCAAGTTCGTTCGAGGAAATCTTTCGCTCGGCCATGATCTTGTCGAGGCGAACAATTACGGGCATGGCGTTTCCTTACGCAATCTCGTCGGAGTCGAGGTACAGCTCTCGGGCGTACAAGAAGAGCTGGGAAAGCATGAACAGGACGATGCCGAGAACCAGAGAGGTCCAATCGAATGATGAAGCGATCTCTTGGGCGCCGACGGCCCCCTCGCCGCCAAACATCGAAACGGAGGTTTTGAGTGAGCCGGCGTAGAGGCTGGTGGCAGCTTGAACAACGAAGAGAATGCCGAGCACCTTCAAGCATGTCGCAGACCCTTTCTTGAAGGGGTCTCCGCTCTTGATCGTCCACACGAGAACGGCGCTGAGGATGGTCGTAGCGATACCGATGACGGCAGGGACCAATGTCGAGATCGCAAGGGCTGGATACGCGGGGGAGTCTGCAATTACAGGGTTGTCGAGCACTTCGATTGCTGGCTTTAAGGAGAACGCCACTTGTGCGATGGCGGTGGCGCAAAGGTTCGCAGAGGCTATCGCACATGCGATGCGGAAGGAATGAAGCCGGGGAGTGCGATTGTCGGAACTCATAATAACCTCCGAAGAATTTAAAAAACTCAGGTTACTTTTTAACAGTTTATGTTAAATTGACTTTGCCGGCAAGTAATAAGCGCCGAGCATTTTGTTCGGCCCCTCTGTTCCGACTGGATGAGGTTAAGGTTGGCGATGAATATGCTCAAAATCTCGAAGGCGATCTTTAGGTCGCTTCTCTCCTCCAGGTCGCTCTGTGTTGTCGTTGTTGCGTTGATGGTTCTTTGTGCTCTGCCCGTCTTCAGGAGCGCGGCTGGCATCGACGGACGGGTCGAATACCTCGAGTCGGGAATAACCCGTGTTGAGCAGGAATTGTCAGCATCCTATGCGGATGCGCTTGTGAATGCGGGGGAGGACGGTGTCTATACCTCTTCATCAAGCATGCCCGCGCTTCTGTACCCTCTTGCCGCGGGACGTCTTATCTTGGCACCGCTCTCTCCCCTACTTCCGTTTCTGCAGATATCGGATGGAGAGTACACCTATTATGACGGATCGAAGGAGTACTTGCTATGGGTCGCAACGGCCGTTGCCGTCTCGTTCCTTGCCGCGCGTCTTAACAAACGTGAAAAGCTCATCATCCAGGCACCGATGGGCGAGCTGGGTAGACTTGTTGCATCGAGCGTATGGGCGAGTGTTTTTGCAATGCTTGCCGTCCTCGCCATCAATCTTCCAGGGATAATCGCCGCGCTTGTGAAGAATGGCCCGGGCTCGCCGTTCTATCCGATAGGCTACATTCAATATGCGACTCCGGTTATCAAACCGGCTTGGCTGGTGTTCGCGCAGACGGCCATCTTGCAATTCTTGGTGGCAGCGTTCATCTCGCTTGTCGTTCACCTTGCCGTGAAGATTGCCAATAACCCTACGCTTGGAATCGTGTTCGTATGTGCCCTGATGGGGGTGACGATGGTTCCCGGGTATTACGGAAGATCCATCGCTTTACGTGAGTTCGCCCTGTTGAATCCCCTTACGTATGCGAACACTGAGTTGACCGTCGGCGCCTATAGCCCGTACCCGACAACGCAGATAGTGAATCTGCCTGGACTTTGCTTCGAGCGTGGCGCGATTGCCCTCGTATGCGCAATCGGGATCGAGGTGCTGGCAATTAGCCTGCTTTGCGTTGCTGGAAAGAGCGGCTGCGCGTGCCCGATATCCCCGATTTGTCTTGAGAGAGGTTCCTTCACTGCATCGAGAACGGCAACTCGTTCGAGCGCTTGTGCCTCCGCCGTTGCATACGTAAGAACGATGGGGAAACTGCTCCTGCGTTCTCCTACCCTCGCCGTATGCGCGATTGCAATGTCGACGACGATGCTGGCCCCGGCTCTGGTCGAGATGTTTCCTGACGCTGATAACGTTTCCGCTGTTCGGTATAGGGATGGGGAGCTCCGTTCAATAGATCGGTATCTAGAGCAGAACGCTGCGAATATGGACGTCGAGGGCAAAGCGGCCCTGGAAGACATGCGGGATGCTCTTTCGGGTTTCGTGTACGCGCCTATGCCTGCGGAGGGGTTTCGAAGCCTTGCGACGTACGAGTGCGCTCGAGGTGAGCTGGGCGCGGCAGATGCGACTCTCCTGCAATCGATCGGAATCGAGCCGGAGACTCCTTCTCGTGCGGAGGCGCGCGCCCTTCTGCTTGAGTCGATCGCGAGCTTGCCGGACCCCAAGGTTTACGAGTTAAGTACGAAGATGCCCCCATTAATCCTCCTTTCGTATCTCCAGGCAGCGCTTCCCTCCTTATTTTTGCTGTTGCCCGTGGTTGTCACATCGCTCGCGTGCACCCACCTGCAGTGTCGTTCCCTTCTGGTTCTCCAGATCCCCGCAACAGCGCATGTGCGTTTTCTGACGGCTGTTGCGCTGGCTCTCCTGCTTGGCTTGGTGCTGCTTTTGGTGTCGATGGTTCCCGCTGTCGTTGTGTCCGTGATTAAGAACGGTGCGGGTGGATCGGAGTATCCCGTCGCTCTCATTCGGGCGGGAGCTTCGACAACGTCCACGGTGGGGGAGGCGGTGTTGTGCAGTATTCCGTTGCTGGTCATGGCATACGGCGTGATTTCCGTCGTCGCTGCGTTGACAGCAGCGATTAGCCGCAACCCCGTTGTCACCGGAATGGTTTGCGCGGTTCTCTTGGTGTTGGGTTCGTTGAGCGCTCATGTTGAAAGCGTGGGCATGGGCGTCGCGCTGCTGGCTCCATTCGCCTCGTTTGATTCCGCTTCCCAGGTGGGGACGATTGGGTTCCTTGGGCGAGGGACGAACGCGATGCCTTTTGGAGAGGTCGTCGGCGCATCGGGCGCTCTGCTGGTGGTCTTGGGCGCCGTATCTCCGTTGATGGTGCGCCTGAGTGTTCCAAAGATCGAAAGGGGATGATCTCGATGATTGACCTTCAAACGCTGACGATCTCTTATGGAAAGAAGGTGCTCGTAGATTCGGTGAACGCTGAGTTTGCCCCGGGTACGGTCTACGGTCTCGTCGCTCCGAACGGGCATGGAAAGACGACGTTGCTGCGTGCGATGGCAGGTTTGCCGGGTCCTCGCGTGGACGGGAGCATCGTTCTGGATGAGGTGCAGGGTACGGGTGCGAGAGAGGTCCGTTCTATGATCTTCTATGCACCTGGTGAGGGGACGCTGCTGTATCCCGGATTGCGTGCGGAAGATCACCTCAAGATGGTTTGCGATATGTGGCCGCATGCTCGCGATATCGAAGAGATAGTGGAACAAACGCAGATAGGCGAGTTCGCGAAGATGAGGATCCGCACTCTGAGCCAGGGCATGAAGCAGCAGCTTACCCTGGCGATTGCGTATGCGACGGGCGCGCGGTACCTTCTATTAGATGAGCCCATGAACGCGCTCGACCCCAGCAGGGTGGACTTGCATTCCGAGATTCTCAGGAAGCTGGCCGATTCTGGTACGTGCATCATCATGTCATCCCACATCTTGGATTCGGTCGATAGGCTGTGCGATGAGATTCTGTTTTTGAAGGATGGGAGGCTCATTAGAAGCATTCCGCAAGATGATGCTGCGCCGAAGTCTCCTGGATCCCATTTCGCAAAGCCTGCCGGACGCGCCGAGGGTGCGCTAAGTACGTATCGGCGACTCTACGAAAAGGGCGGGTAGAAATGCAAGTTAAAAATCTATGTGGCCAATGTGATACCGTTGAACCCGCATATCGATACCGCTCAGCCATTCGCCTCGCCCCCGTCGCACGTATCTTCATCCGGTCTGTTACTTTTAATCTAACGATTCTTTGAGGAACGTAGGTGCTTCCAAATGTACTGTCGACTTCTTCTCAAACTGATCCTAAGAGACAAGGCCGCATGGATTTGTACGCTCGTTCTCGCTGCAGCCTTTTCCGTCCCCATTGCGTTCAATTCACCCATCTACGGGCCCTTCTTTATGAAGCAGGGCATGCAGAGCTTTGTCGACGCATTCAATACGCGCGCGCCCCAGGCCAACGGCACAGACCTATCGCCAGAGCAGCAAGCTGACGCGGAGCTTGCAAGATACGCGAACGCCGCCCTTGCCGCTCAAACCGACGCCGCCTTTCTCGATTCTGCCGAGAGCTACTACGCGCTCATGGGCGAAGGCTTCCAATCCGGGTCCATCGTGGGAGACCGAGAGACCAATGACGCAGACCTCGCGTATTGCCGTGCCCTGAGCAGCTCCGGCATCACGGATATCCCGGCCTCCGCAAACGACCTGCCATTCCTTTCCTTCCTGCCTTACGCCATTGCCACGGCGCCGTCTTTCCTCCCCTTCATCCCCTTCCTTCTCTCGTCGATACTCGTGCTCGGCGCCACAAGGCCCGGGACCCTGGCGGCAAAGGCGCCCGTGCCCAAATTCCGGCGCCTTATCCAGATCGTGTTTTCGATAATCGCCGCGGGGACCGCGATGCTCCTCGCCGGCCTCGCACCCGGGGGCATTTACGCCTTGGCCCTAAACGGCTTCGGGCAAATTGGGTACCCGATCGCCTTCTTCCATGACGGCGCGCTTACCACCACGACCGCGGGAAACGTCTTCACAGCCCTGCTTCTCGCGCTGCTTGCGGGCGGAACCTTGATATCCGTTTGCTCCGCCGTCCTATCGACCGCAACGAGGCGCGTCCTCGCGGGCCCCCTTACCTCCGCGCTGCTTGTCGCGGCCCCGGCATTCCCGTTACTGTCCGATTCGGCACTAGGGCATAATGCCGTGCTCGGGCTCCTGCCGCTGGCCGTGTTCTCGCCTATCGAGGCAACGGGTTACGTAGGATGCTTCCCGACAGAATTCATTGGCTCCGGTTCAGGCAGCGCATCGATGCTTGCCGTGGCCCTGGCATACGTCGCGGTCCTTTTTGCGGTCGGCGCCGTTGCGACACGTTCGCCCAAACAGCCTGGACCCGCGAAAAAGCACCATGGGCTCGAGCTTCTGGACGCGAGCGTGGGATACGGAAGCACGACGATACTTTCAATCGGGTCGCTTTTCCTGAGCCCGGGAACGGCGGCGGGCCTCGTTGCTCCCAACGGCTCGGGGAAAACCACCCTTCTTGAAGCGCTGTCGGGCCAATTTCCCACCCGCATCCGCTCGGGAAGCCTGGCGGCAGACGGAATCTGCCAACGTCGATCAGCCGAATTTGCAGAACTCGTCTACCTGAGCTCTTCGGGCAGCGCGGATCTCTATCCCACGCTATCGGCCATCGAGCACCTTGCTTTCGTTAGGGAGGCGTGGAAATCGGCCGCCGACATCGACTCGCTCTGCGACTCCCTCGGAATCTCCCCATATCTCGACAAGCCGACCCGTAAACTCTCGACAGGAATGAAGCAGCAGGTAAAGCTTGCCATGGCGATAGCGACCGATTGCCCGTACCTCATCCTCGATGAACCGCTGAACGGCCTCGATCCGGGAAAGCGGAAAACCTCCTGCGACGCGATGCGCAGCGAGGTGGCGCGGGGACGAAGCGTGCTCATTTCAAGCCATCTGCTCGACGACCTGGCAGACCTCACCAACTCGTTCTACTTCATCGAGGCCGGCACGCTCGTGGAAAAGATCAAGTCGTCCTCGCAGACGCTCAAGCAGGAATACCTCGATACATACGAGAGATGAATGTGGGGGAGTGTTCGGATGAAGTTGATATTTAAGGTCCAGCTCGTGTTGTGCCGAAAAGACCGTGAACCTTTTGTGGGACGCGCGGCGCCGTGGTACCATAGCCGAGTTTGTTGTCTTGGTCGGAAACCAAGACGCCTTATGCGCTGATCGGTAACCAGCGCCTGACCAATAAGGAGTCCTACCATGAAGCAGGGTATCCATCCCCAGTATGTCGAGTGCACGGTGACGTGCTCCTGCGGCAACACCTTCAAGACGCACGCTACCGTGTCCGAGATGAAGGTCGAGCTTTGCAACGAGTGCCACCCGTTCTACACCGGCCAGCAGAAGTTCGTCGACACCGGTGGACGCGTCCAGCGCTTCGCCGACAAGTTCGGTGGCGCCGCTGCCGCTCAGCTCAAGAAGGCCGAGGAGGCCAAGGCCGCCAAGGCCGCCAAGGCTGCTGAGGCCGAGGCTGCTCGCAAGGCCGCCGCTGAGGCTAAGGCTGCCGAGAAGGCTAAGCGTGCCGCTAAGTTCGCCGAGGAGGCTGCTAAGCAGGCCGCCGAGGCTCCCGCAGAGGCTCCCGTCGAGGAGGCCGCTGCTGAGGCCGAGACCACCGAGGCTGCTGAGTAAATAGCTCGCCGCGGAATTGCTCGCATTCATGGCATAAGGGCCGCGCATCCGTTTGGGTGCGTGGCCCTTTTCTTTTTATTGGTGCAAGCTAACCCGTCCCCATTGCACCGGGTTGGTGCGAAGGGGCAGATTGGTTTGCGCCAAATGGCAAAGAGACAGCGTTTTCCCAGATAAAAGCTGACAAAATAAACCGGTCCCTTTTTGGCAGGCTGTCGTAGTTATTACGTGGTCGAGTGTGTCGACCGCATAGGCGGCGCCTTGTTTGGCTAAAGTACATTTATCTGTGTTTAACTCGTCCAAGGTTTCATGCCGCGGGCGATGGCCAAAAAGGAAAACCACATGGGATTCATGTCAAAGCTGCTGTCCTTTGGATCCGATAAGGACCTGAAGCGCTACTACAAGATCGTCGACAAGATCAACGGTCTTGAGCCCCAGTTTGAGAAGATGACCGAGGAGGAGCTCCGCGCCCAGACCGATAAGTTCCGTGAGCGCTACGCCAACGGTGAGTCGCTCGACGACATGCTCCCCGAGGCCTTTGCCACCGTGCGCGAAGCTTCCAAGCGCACTATGGGCATGCGTCACTTTGATGTACAGCTCATCGGCGCCATGGCGCTGCACGAGGGCCACATTGCCGAGATGAAGACCGGCGAAGGCAAGACCCTCGTCTCCACGCTGGCCGGCTATCTCAACGCTATCGCCGGTAAGGGCGTGCACGTCGTCACCGTCAACGACTACCTGGCCAAGCGTGACTCCGAGTGGATGGGTCGTATCTATAAGTACTTGGGTATGACCGTCGGTCTGCTGCAGAACAACATGCCGCTCGAGCTTAAGCGCCCGGCCTACCAGGCCGATGTCACGTACGGCACCAACTCCGAGTTCGGTTTCGATTACCTGCGCGATAACATGGTCACCCGCCCCGAGCAGCGTGTGCAGCGCGGTCACAACTACGCCATCGTCGACGAGGTTGACTCCATCCTGATCGACGAGGCCAGAACGCCGCTCATCATCTCGGGCGCCGGCACCAAGTCCGCCAGCACCTACAAGGACTTCGCGCGCGCCGTGCGCGGCCTCGAGCGCGGCGAGGACGTCTCGCACGACATGCTCACCGCCACCGAGGACGTGGAGCCCACGGGCGACTATGTCATGGACGAGGCCAAGCACACCATCGCCGCCACCGAACGCGGCCTTAAGAAGATTGAGCGCCGCCTGGGTATCGATGACATCTATGCCGATCTCTCCGGCCAGCTGGTCAACCACCTGCAGCAGGCGCTGAAGGCCCAGTACATGTTCCACCGCGATAAGCAGTACGTGGTCACCAACGGCGAAGTCAAGATCGTCGACGAGTTCACCGGCCGCATCATGGAAGGCCGTCGCTATTCCGAGGGCCTGCACCAGGCCATCGAAGCCAAAGAGGGCGTGCTCGTGCGCGAGGAGAACCAGACGCTGGCAACCATCACCCTGCAGAACTACTTCCGTCTGTATGACAAGCTCTCCGGCATGACCGGTACGGCGCTCACCGAGGACGCCGAGTTCCGCGAGATCTACAAGCTGCCCGTCGAGGTCATTCCCCCCAACAGGCCCGTGCAGCGTGTTGACCACGAAGACCTGGTGTACCGCACCATCCAGGCCAAGTACAACGCCGTCGCCGACGATGTTGAGCAGCGTCACGCCAAGGGCCAGCCGGTCCTGGTGGGCACCGTCTCTATCGAGAGCTCCGAGAAGCTGTCCGCCGCCCTCACTAAGCGCGGTATCGCGCATGAGGTCCTTAACGCCAAGCACCACGAGCGCGAGGCCCATATCGTTGCCCAGGCCGGCCGCTACGGCGCCGTGACCATCGCCACCAACATGGCCGGTCGTGGTACCGACATCTTGCTGGGCGGCAACCCCGACGAGCTGGTGCGCGAGCGCCTGGAGTACGAGGGCCTGACCATGGAGGACGTGACGCCCGAGCAGCTCGAGCAGTTTAACGCCGAGGCCAAGGAGACCTGCAAGGCCGAGCGCGAGCGCGTGCTTGCCGCCGGCGGCTTGACCGTTATCGGCACCGAGCGCCATGAGTCCCGTCGTATCGACAACCAGTTGCGTGGCCGTTCCGGCCGTCAGGGCGATCCGGGCGAGACCCAGTTCTACCTGTCGCTCGAGGACGATCTGATGCGCCTGTTTGGCGGCGACAAGATGGACCGTGTCTCCAAGATGATGGTCACGGCCGATATGGGCGACGACATGCCCATCCAGCACAAGATCATCTCCAAGGCCGTCGAGAGCGCCCAGCACAAGGTCGAGAGCATCAACTTCTCCATGCGTAAGAGCGTCCTTGAGTACGACGACGTCATGAACAAGCAGCGCCAGGTCATTTACGCCGAGCGCAACAAGATTCTGGACGGCAAGGACCTGACCGACCACATCACCGAGGTCATGCACGACACTGTGTACCGCTGTGTTCAGGAGTTCTGCACCAAGGACAGCCACGAGGGCGAGCGCGATCTTGAGGGCCTGCGTAAGTGGGTCGTCGAGCTGACCGGGCATATCGATACCCCTCAGTTCCCCGACGAGGACTTTGAGGCCCTGGCCGCCGATGTCCTGGCCTATGTTGAGAAGTGCTACAACATGAAGGCCGAGCGCCTGGGCGAGGACCTGATGCGCGAGCTCAATACCCAGGTTATGCTGCGCGTCATCGATACGCGTTGGATGAACTACCTGCAGGAAATGGACTACCTCAAGACCGGTATCGGCCTGCGCGGCTTTGGCCAGCGCGACCCGCTGGTTGAGTATAAGACCGAGGCCTACGGCGCGTTCCAGATGCTCGTCGATACCATGTACGAGGATTACCTGCGCACTGTTCTGCGCATTGAGCTCAAAGCTGCCCCGCAGGCTGTGGAGCACAAGGAGGACCCCGCCCTTAAGGGTGCGCACTTCTCTGGTCCCGCCGAGGTCGATGGCGACAACAGCGATTCGGTACTGCGCAAGCAGGCTCAGGTGCAGGCCCGCACCGCCGTCCAGGGTGGTCCGGCTGCCGTTAACAACGGTGGCAAGGTGACGACCTACCGCAAGTCCGAGAGCGATGACCCTTATGTCAACGTGGGCCGCAACGACCTGTGCCCTTGCGGTAGCGGTAAGAAGTTCAAGTACTGCCACGGCAGGAATCGTTAATGGCCGAGACTCTAGAGGTAACGCCTGCCGAGTTGGACGCATTTGCGGACCGACTCGGCGAGGTCGAGTCGTACCTCCATTTGGACGAGAAGCGCACCCGCGTAACGGAGCTCGAGGCCAAAAGCGTCGCCCCGGGCTTTTGGGACGATGCCGATGCCGCTCGCGCCACGATGGAGGAGATTGCGCGCGCCAAGGAGGACATCGCCGCCGTGGATACCGCGCGTGGTGAGCTTTCCGATGCTCGCGCCGCGTTGGAGCTTGCCGAGGAAATGGGCGATGACCCCGATGCCGCTGCGCTGCGTGAGGAGGCTGCCGCTACGGCGGAGCGCCTATCCCGCGCTATCGACGAGCTTGAGCTTGCGAGCTGGTTTACCGGGGAGTTCGACCATGGCGACGCGATTGTGACCATCAAGCCCGGACAGGGCGGCCTGGAGGCGCAGGACTGGACCTTCATGCTCTTCAAGATGTACATGAAGTACTGCCAGCGTCGCGGCTGGAAGGTCACCATTAACGACTGCCCCGCGGCTGAGGTCATCGGCATCGACCGTGCGACCTTTACCGTCGAGGGCAAGGACGCGTTTGGCATGCTGCGCGCCGAGGCCGGCGTCCACCGTCTGGTGCGCATTAGCCCCACCGATGACAAGAAGCGCCGCCAGACCACGTTTGCCGGCGTCGAGGTCATTCCCGTGTTGCCTGACGATATCGACATCGAGATCAGTCCCGACGATATCCGCGTGGACGTGTATCACGCGAGCGGCCCGGGCGGGCAGGGCGTCAACACCACCGACTCCGCCGTACGCGTGACGCATTTTCCCAGCGGCATCGTTGTCACTTGCCAAAACGAGCGCAGCCAGATTCAAAACAAGGCCGCGTGCATGCAGATTCTCAAGGCCCGTCTGTACGAGATCGAGCTCGAGAAGCGCGCCGAGGCGCTCGACGAGATTCGTGGACCCAAGACCACGATCGGTTTTGGCAACCAGATTCGCAGCTACGTGCTCTACCCGTATCAGATGGTCAAGGACCTGCGCACGGGCGTGGAGACCAGCAACGTCGAGGCCGTTCTCGACGATGGCGATTTGGATCCGTTTGTGATCGGCTACCATCGCTGGGCGACTGGCAACGCCGATGCGGAAAGCCAGAGTGCCTAAACCCATAGGGTTGGCCTTGGGCGGATGTGGCCAATACGGACCCTGTGCGGGGTGGTATTTGGTCGGCGAATCGGTAAAATCGAATACAGCAAGAAGTTCAAAGCGCATCCGACGGGGTGCGCTTTTTTGAGGGAGGCAGCATGGCATATCGTCTGGACATCAAGCGCATTCTTTCGATGAACTTCTTTCACGACTTGCCCAAGATTATGTTTGGCTGCGCTCTGGCAGCTATCGCGACGGACTTGTTTTTGATCCCCAACGGCCTTGCCGCCGGCGGCGTCACGGGCCTCGCCACCATTATTCAGGCGGTCGGCGCCTCGCATGGCATATCGCTTCCCGTCGGTATCCAGACCATCGTGATGAATGCCTTGCTGCTGCTGGTCGTTATGCGCGAGGGTGGCATGTTTTACGTGGTGCAGACCGCGACGGGCTTTGTGCTGTTGGGCTTTTTCACCGACCTGTTCGCTCCGTTTGTGGCGCCGCTGGCACATGCCGATCTGATGCTGCCCGCTATGTGGGGCGGCATCATCACGGGCATCGGCTATGGCATGGTGTTGCGCGCCGGTGCTAACACCGGCGGCTCCGACACGATCGGCCAGATCATCTCGCGCAATACATCGCTGCCGGTTGGCTCCACCGTCATGGCGATCGATGTTGCCGTGTGCGCGCTGTCGGCCCCGGTCTTTTCGGTCGAAAACGCGCTGTATGCGGGCCTTTCGATGGTCATTAGCGGTTACGTGATCGATGCCGTGGTCGACGGCGGCAACAGGCGCCGTATGGTGCTCATCATCTCGGACAAGTTTCCCGATATCGCGGCCGACATCATGTATGGCCTGGGTCGCGGCTGCACCAAGTTTAGGGCGACCGGCATGTACTCGGGTGCCGAGAAGCCGGTGATCATGGTCATTGTGAGCCGCCGCGAACTCAACACCCTCAAAACGATCGTGCGCGAGCGCGATCCTCACGCCATTGTGACGGTCGCCGACGTTACGGAAACCTTCGGTGAGGGATTCAAGGACATTAACGCGTAGGGCCGACTGCGTTCCATCCAAAAGACGTTCACATTGATAAACCGTTTCATCAGCGGTTCTGCCTGCTCAATTGTTCAAATAATGATAAATACTCTGGTAAAGCTTCCAGTTTCCAGCATAATGAATGACGTACGTGCATCGCGGCTGTGTTGGGACTACCTTTCCGTGCCGTGCGCATCTTGTCTTAAGAGGATGAAAGGAAGGCACAATGAGCGACGAAGAGCTCAAAAAGGTTGCCAACGAGGTAAGGAAGGGCATCGTCACCGGCGTGCACGCTGCCAAGTCCGGCCATCCGGGCGGTTCGCTCGGCGCTGCCGACATCATGACCTATCTGTACTTTGAGGAAATGAACGTCGACCCGGCCCATCCCCGCAAGGCCGACCGCGATCGCTTTGTGCTTTCCAAGGGCCACTGTGCACCTGGTCTGTACGCTGTGCTCGCCGAGCGTGGGTTCTTCCCCAAGGAGGATCTTGAGACGCTGCGCCACATCGGCAGCCACCTGCAGGGTCATCCCAACATGAACGACACTCCGGGCGTTGACATGTCCACCGGTTCGCTCGGCCAGGGCATCTCCGCCGCCGTGGGCATGGCCGTTGCCGCCAAGCACTGGGGCGATACTTATCGCACGTACGCCCTGCTGGGCGATGGCGAGAGCGAGGAGGGCCAGGTCTGGGAGGCCGCCATGTTTGCCGGCAACCAGCAGCTCGACAACCTCTGTGTGATCGTCGACCACAACGGCCTGCAGATCGACGGTCCCGTCGAGGAGGTCAACGACCCCATGCCGCTCGCCGACAAGTTCCGCGCCTTTAAGTTCCACGTGGTGGAGCTTGCCGACGGCAACGATTTCGATCAGATCCGCGCCGCCTTTGCCGAGGCTCGCGCTACCAAGGGCCAGCCGACCGCCATTATCGCCGAGACCCTGAAGGGCAAGGGCGTGTCCTTTATGGAGAACCAGGTTGGTTGGCACGGCAAGGCCCCCAATGATGAACAGTTTGAGCAGGCCATGGCAGAGCTCACGGCCGCCGGAGAGGAGCTCTAGGATGGCAGACGTCAAGAAAATCGCCACGCGCGTAAGCTACGGCGAGGCCCTCGTCGAGCTCGCCAACGAGCACGATGACTTTGTGGTCCTCGACGCCGACCTGGCCGCCGCCACGCAGACCGGTAAGTTTAAGGCCGCCTGCCCCGACCGTTTCTTCGATGTGGGTATCGCCGAGAGCAACCTGATGGGCGTCGCCGCCGGTATCGCGACCACCGGTCGTGTTGCCTTCGCGAGTACCTTTGCCATGTTCGCTGCCGGTCGCGCCTTTGAGCAGGTTCGTAACTCCATCGGCTACCCGCACCTCAACGTTAAGATCGGTGCCACGCACGCCGGTATCTCGGTGGGCGAGGACGGTGCCACGCACCAGTGCTGCGAGGATATCGCCCTCATGCGCGTCATCCCCGGCATGACTGTGATCGTTCCGGCCGACGATGTCGAGGCCCGCGCCGTGACGCGCGCCGCCTACGAGTGCGACGGCCCCGTGTACATGCGCTTTGCCCGTCTGGCCTCGCCGGTTATCAACGACCCCGAGACCTACAAGTTCGAGTTGGGTAAGGGCATTGTCATGCGCGAGGGCGCCGATGTGACCATCATCGCCTGCGGCCTGATGGTCGGCGAGGCTCTCGAGGCCGCCGAGCAGCTTGCTGCCGAGGGCATCGATGCCGAGGTCATCAACATGCACACCATCAAGCCCATCGATGCCGACCTGATCGTCAAGAGCGCCACCAAGACCGGCCACGTCGTGACTGTCGAGGAGCACTCTGTGATCGGTGGCCTGGGCAGCGCCGTTGCCGACGTCCTGTGCGAGCAGTGCCCGACGCCGCTCAAGAAGATCGGCGTCAACGACACCTTCGGTGAGTCTGGCCCGGGTGCCGAGCTCCTGCACAAGTACGGCCTGGACGCCGCCAACATCGTGGCGACCACCAAGGAGTTCTTGGCCTAGGGCAAGACGAGGCAAAGCATCGCATCGACAACCGCAAACAAGCCAGAACAGGGGCGTCCTCAAAGAGGGTGCCCCTGTTTATGCTGAATTTAAATTAGAGTCCTGCCAAGCAAAGTTCCCATGGGGAAACGGGCCCATCCCAACAAAGTGCAATTCAGACCCTTCCAACTTTGTATGCGCAGCATCTCAAGTTGGTGCGTCGGCCCCATAGTAGCCGCAGGCCGGGCGCAGGGTTACCTCCCAAATCTTTCCGCAGCGCAGGCCGGCGTTTGTCCGCAGCTCCGCAGGAGCAGGACAAATGCCGGCCATGCGCGAGGACGATTTGGGAGGTAACCCTGCGCCCGGCCGGTGAGACCCAAACCCCGCCATGCTTCTTATGTGCAGCAAGGGCAATCCTGCTAAAATGTAAAGCGCTCATGTAGTTTAAACGCACGACGATAAGGAGCACCAGTGGGTAACCACTTCCGTACCTCCGGTGCGGGCGATGATGCCCCCAAGACGCAGACAGGCGTCCAGGGCAGTCGTTTCGCCACTCCGGATTCAGAGGGCCAGCCTGTTGCTCAGGCCCCCACTCAGCCGGCAGATCAGGCACAGCCGGCATCCGATCCCTTTGCCTACAATCCCATCAGCGATGTCGCGCTTTCCGGCACGGCGGGTTTTGAGCCCGTTCAGGCCGTGACCGCTCGCGTGGAGCAGCCTCAGGCTGGCGCCGCCACGCCGCAGCCTACCATGGCCGGCATTCCCGACCCCATGGCCCCTGCGACGCCGGTTCCTCAGCCTGCGCAGTCCGGTCTCTTTGCCGCCATTCCCGATCCCACGCAGCCTGCTGCCCCGGTGGTCGAGAGCGATCAGGCAGCCGAGGTCGCAAGCCTCGATAACGCGCTCAACAACCCCGATTTTACGTCGGTGTTTGCGCCCATCGATCCGCAGGCCAGCCGCAAGAAGATGGCCAAGCAGGCCGGTGTCGAGCCCGTCATCCTTATGGAGCATGTCACCAAGATCTATCCGGCACAGCCCAACAAGCCTGCACTTGACGACATCAACATTGAGATCTATCCGGGCGAGTTCGTCTTCCTGGTCGGTCACTCCGGCTCGGGTAAGACCACGCTGCTGTCGACGCTCAACCGCGACGTCAAGCCGACGAGCGGTCGCATCCTGGTTGCCGGTCAGGACCTCATGAAGATCAAGAACCGCAAGGTTCCGTTCCTGCGCCGCCAGATTGGCGCCGTGTTCCAGGACTTTAAGCTTCTGCCGCAAAAGACCGCCTACGAAAACGTGGCGTTTGCCCTGCAGTGCATCGGCAAGCCCAAGGGCGTCATTCGCAGCCAGGTGCCCGAGGTGCTGCGTCTGGTCGGTCTGGCCGATCAGATGGACTCGCTGCCCGACCAGCTTTCCGGTGGCGAGCAGCAGCGCGTCGCCGTCGCCCGCGCTATGGTCAACCGTCCGCCGCTGCTGATCTGCGACGAGCCCACGGGTAACCTCGACCCGGCGATCTCGCTGGGCATCATGAAGCTGCTCGAGCGTATTAACCGCACCGGCACCACCGTGATCGTCGCCACGCACGACCGCGAGATGGTCGATAGCATGCACCGTCGCGTGATCGCCCTCGAGGGCGGCCACGTTATCCGCGACCAGGAGAGGGGAGGTTACGGCAACTATGGCACCAACTAACGTGGGCTACTCCTTCAAAGAGGCAATCAGTCACTTCTTCCGTAACTGGACTACCTCGCTCGGCGCCGTCATCACGATCTTCCTTTCGCTGTTTATCATTGGCCTGTTCATCATGGGCTCCGCGATGCTGAACTCCGTGATCGGCACCGTCGAGGATCAGGTTGTCATCAACGCGTTCATTAGCGATGACGCCGATCAGGCCGATGTTCAGGCTTTTGAGGCCGAGCTTAAGACGTGGAATAACGTCAAGTCCGTGACCTATAAGGACAAGGACGACGCGCTGGCCGAGTATACGAGCAAGATGTCGGGCAACGCCGACGCCACCATGAGCGCGCTCGATGGCCAGAACCCGCTGCCGGCTTCGTTTGCAATTGAGATGGACGATCCGTCCAAGGTCGAGAGCACGGCCCAGAAGCTCAAGAAGAACGCCGACTTCCAGAAGATCGCGGATGACGGCGACGTCAACGCGAGCGTGCTGTACGGCCAAGAGGAAGTGAGCCGCCTGTTCCAGGTGACCAACTACATCCGCATCGCCGCCGTGGTGCTCGTCGGCCTTTTGACCTTTATCGCATTCATCTTCATCAACAACACGATTCGCCTGTCCATCACGGCGCGTCGTCGTGAGATTGCGATTATGCGTCTGGTCGGCGCCAGCAACGGCTTCATTCGCGGCCCGTTTATCACCGAGGGCGTACTGCAGGCCATTTTGGGCTCGCTGCTTTCCATCGGCGTTCTGGAGCTGCTGCGCAATCTGATGATTCCGCGTTTGCAGGAGAGCATCGGCTGGATGTCGTTTGCCCTGCCGATGCAGTACTACCTGGTGACCTATGCTGCGCTGATTCTGGTCGGTGTGATTATCGGTCTCTTTGGTTCTGCCATAGCCATGCGCCGCTACCTGCGCGTGTAGGCATGCCTGGAATTCATCCCTTCCAACGGGTCGTCTCTTATGGGGCGGCCCGTTTTTTGATCTCTAGGGGACGGCAGGAAAGCGAATCATTTGGGTAGACTCTTTGGAGTTCGTCATCGATAGCAAGGAGGCGCCATGGGGCGCAATAACAAGCATAAGCGCGGTGCTCGCAATAAGCGTGGGCCGGTGCGCAGCGAACGCCGTCCGAGCCTGACCGGGCGCGTGCAGCTCCATGAGCATGGCGCCTATGTCATAACCGAGAGCGGCGACTACAAGGTTATGGGCCGCGGTAAGCGCGAGATCATGGATGGCGATACCGTTGCCGCGAGCATTAAGAACAGCCCGCACGGTGAGCGGCGCGCCGTGATCGAAGGCGTGGTTGAGCGCGCAGCCATAAGCGTGGTGGGTACGTACCAGACCGCTGGTCCGCTCGGTGTGATCGAGCCGCTCGATTCGCGCCTGAAGGCCGACTTCTTCATACTGCCCGAGGATACCTCGGCGGATCGTCTGGGCGTCCACCCGGGTGATGCCGTTGTCGCGCGCATTTTGACCTACCCGACGCGCCTGGAATCGGGCACTGTGACGATCGAACGCCGCATTGGCGGAGATGACGCGCCCGATTTGGGCGTTCAATACGTGATGGCGCGTTACGGCTATACCGATAGCTATCCCGAGGCCGCGCTGGACGAGGCCGAGGGGCTTTCGCTCGATGTGTCCGCGGCGCTTAAGGACCCGCTCCGCCGCGATCTGCGCGACCGCTTTGTCATCACGATCGACCCGGTCGACGCGCGCGACTTTGACGATGCCATTTCGCTTGAGCGCACGCCCGAGGGTGGCTACAAGCTGGGTGTGCATATCGCTGACGTTTCTCACTATGTGGCTTGGGACGGGCATATCGATCTTGAGGCTCGCCATCGTACGACATCGGTGTATCTGGCCGATCGCGTGCTTCCCATGCTGCCCGAACGCCTGTCCTGTGACCTATGCTCTCTTCGCCCTGACGAGGACCGTCTTGCGTTTACCGTTGACATTGAGCTCGATGCGCAGGGTCGCGTGCGGCATTACGATCCTTACCCCAGCGTGATTCGCTCGCGTGTGCGTATGGACTATGACGGCGCCGAGGCGCTGCTGGTGCGTGCCGACGCGGTTGAGTATTCGGTGCTGGAAGGCGCCGCTGAGGATGTTGCGGCTGCTGAGGCCTCGCGCGAGGAGGCGCTTGAGCGCGGTCTTGCGTGCGAGGAAACTGCTCGCGGCTATAACGTCGACCTCGGCGATTTCCTTGTCGCCGCCAACGAACTCGCCGAACTTCGCCGTCGTATTCGTCGTGCCCGCGGCTCAGTCGATTTTGACACGGCCGAGATTCGCGCTCTATTGGATGAGGACGGAGTACCCGTGCAGATTGTGGCGCGCGAGCGTTCGTGTGCCACGTCGCTTATCGAGGAAGCCATGCTGCTCGCCAACGAGTGCGTTGCAGAGTGGCTGGCAGACCGTGATATCGAGGCCTGCTATCGCGTGCATGAGGATCCGAGCCCCGATAGCCTGCACGGTGCCGCCGTTGCGCTGGCGCAGCTAGGCATCATCGACGATCGCCGTGCTGCCGGTATTGCCCTGGGGAGTCCCGATGAGCTGCAGGCTGCAGTCGATGCTGCCGCCGGTACGGCCAACGCACCGCTCGTCAACACGCTGCTTCTGCGCAGCATGCAGCGCGCGCTGTACAAGCCGCGCAACGAGGGCCACTTTGCGCTCGCCGCGCCGTGCTACTGTCACTTTACGAGTCCCATCCGTCGCTACCCCGATCTGGTGGTGCACCGCGTGCTCAAACTGCAGTTGGCCTATGAGCAGCTCGGCGGCAAGGACGCCTTGGTCCGTACGCCGCGGCTGATCGGCAAGGGGCGCGAGTCGCTGCCGCGCATTCTGCCGCAGATCTGCCGCGCATGCAGCGATGCCGAGCGCGCGGCAGATGCTGCCAGCCATGCGACGCAAAAGATCAAGATTGCCCAGTACTATGAGGACCGTCTGGGCGAGCGCTATGCCGGAACCGTCTCGTGGGTTAGCAGCATGGGCCTCTTTGTGCGCTTGGACCTAACGCAGGTCGAAGGCTTGGTTTCGATCAAGAGCCTGGGCAACGAGTGGTTCGAGTTCGACGAGGACGCGCTTACGCTGACGGGCGCCGACACGGGGACTCGTTACGAGCTGGGGCAGCGCGTGATCATCGAGGTCTCGCGCGTCAATACCACGCGTGGGCACTTGGACTTTAAGCTTATCCATTAGCCAAATCCCGACTCATGATGGGGGAGCGGAGGGCGGCCTTTCGGGACCGCCCTTCGCATTTGAATCGTGGCTACCTTGCCGTCTGCTCGGCCGCCCGCTTACCTGCTATTTGAGAGGTAAAACCTACCAAAATAAACCTGTCCCTTTTTGGCAGGTTTACAAGAAAGCGGGGATGAGATGGCGACGGTGTACGGTTATGCGCGGGTGAGTTCGCGCGATCAGAACCTTAATCGGCAGCTGGATGCGCTGGGCGCCTATGGCGTGGGCTCGGCGAATATTTATGCCGACCATGCGAGTGGCAAGGACTTCGATCGACCGCGTTATCGCGAGCTGCTGCACGTTCTGGGAGACGGGGACGTGCTGGTGGTGCTTTCTATCGACCGACTTGGTCGTAATTACTCCGAGATTCTTGAGGAATGGCGACGCATTACCAAGGAGCTCGGAGTTGCCATTGTGGTGTTGGACATGCCATTGCTTGACACGCGCGTCAGGGCCAGCGGCGCGCCGGATGTGACCAACACCCTGATTGCCGATATTGTGCTGCAACTGCTGAGCTACGTGGCGCAGGTGGAGCGCGAGAATATTCATCGGCGCCAAGCGGAGGGGATTGCAGCGGCGCGGGCGCGAGGGGTCCGTTTCGGTCGACCTCGCAAGCCGTGCCCTCCTCAGTTTGATCTGGTACGGGATAGCTATGAGGCGGGCGATATTACCCGCAGCCAGGCAGCAAAGTGCCTGGGCGTGTGCGTGGGGACGTTTGATCGCTGGATGCGCGAGGCGGGGTAGGGGTTTGCGTCGCTTTGTCGCTTCCTGTTGCGATTCAAATTTTGATACGATGGCGATGTCATTTGGGGCTACACTCGCTGATATTCAAAAAAGGAGGTAGGCCCAAAGCGCGCGTAAAACAAATAATCGGATGGACCGCGATCGTTCTGTTCGCTGCAACGCTGGCGGGCATCTGGGTGCTGACGGAGCAAAATGCGGTGGAGACGTCGTTGCTGAGCGAGTCCACCGCGCGTGTGGTGGAGGGTCAAGCTACGGGCGTACAGGCTGCCGATGTCGCGGGTGAAGCTCAGACCGAGAATGGGATGACCGGGGGCACCGATTCGGCTGCTTCGAATGTCCGGTCTGGCCGACTTGCTTCCATTCGCATGTGGGTGGGCACGAACGTCCGCCGCGTTGCCCATACCGTAGAGTTTTTCTTCGTCGGATTGTTCGCCTCGGTGGTCGTGGTTTGCTTTTCCAGGCGTCCGTGGAGCGTATGCTCCCGTTGCGTGCCCGTGTTGCTCTTTTGCGCCGTCTGCTCCGTTGGCGATCAGGTACATAAGATCTTTGTTCCCGGCAGGCATTTCGACGTTATCGATTTAGGATTCGATGCTGCGGGCTATGTTACCGCGATGCTGTTGGTATTGCTGGCAGCGGTGCTGGTGCGCCATGCGACTCGGCCGATCGGCGCCCATGCGAGGCGCTAGCCGGTAACAAGCCCGTTTTTGATAATGCGATCTTGTTGAATTATTTTGTGTCGCGCGTATTTCCGAGCGGTCGGATTTGAGGGGCGAGCGGTAGAACGCTCGCCCTTTGTGCGCCACGATGCGGCACAATGTACCGTAAAAGCTGTTTATATCCGGTACGAATCGTTCGTTGGTCTTTAATTCTTCTCAACGGAGGTGTTTGAGATGGCAAACGGATTGCTTTTGCGGCTTCGCGAGCGTGAGCTCAGCGCGAGCCCGGCGGAACGCAATGTCATCGCATATGTAAGCGCTCATCCGCACGAGGTGGTCGGGCTGTCCGTCCGCGGTCTTGCCGATGCCACGTTCTCCTCGCCCTCGAGCATTTTGCGCTTTTGCAAGCGCTTGGGTTTTGCGGGCTACAAGGAGTTCCAGCGCGAACTGATTGCCGAGCTGGCGCTCTTGGGTGACAAGAAAGACGTTGCCCTCGAGGACATCTCCATGGATGACAGCGTCGAACGTATCGTGGGGAAGGTGATGAAAAGCAACGTGCGCACGATCGAAGCGACGGCGCGAACGCTCGATTACACCGTCTTGGAGCGATGTGCGGCCTATCTTAAGCGGGCACGCGCGGTCAATCTGTTCGGTATCGGTGCCTCTCGTTTGGTCGCGCACGATCTGGCGCAAAAGCTCATGCGTGTCGACAAAGAGTGCCATCTGTACGACGACTGGCATGATCAGCTCTTGTGTGCCAAGAACATGCATGAGGGCGATATGGCAATCGCCTTTAGCTACTCGGGCTTGACGCAAGAGGTGCTGGACTGCGCCGCCGAGGCCCAACGTCACAACTGTCCCGTTGTGGCCGTGACCAAAGTAGATGGATCATCCAAGCTTGCCACCATGGCCGATGCCGTGCTCGGCGTCGCTGCGAGTGAGCCCTTGGTCCGCAGCGGTGCCATGGCTTCGCGTATGGCCCAGCTTATGGTTGTCGATGCCCTGTACGCTGCTTACGTTGCCAGCGACTACGAACGGGCGACGCATGTCATTAAGCAAAACTACATCGAGAAACAGGAAAGATGAGGTGAATGAAATGCTCGATTTAACAAAATTCACGACCGAACAGCGTAATCAAAGGTCTATGGACCTCGATACGATGACATCGCTGCAAATCGTCACGACGATGAATGATGAGGATCTTCGTGCCGTCCAGTCGGTCACGAAGGTGTTGCCCCAGGTTGCCACAGCAATCGACTGGGCTGCTGAGGCACTCGAGCGCGGCGGGCGCGTCTTTTACATGGGCGCAGGCACCAGCGGTCGTCTGGGTGTACTCGACGCTTCGGAGTGTCCGCCCACGTTTGGCGTGTCACCCGATCTGATTGTCGGGCTCATTGCCGGAGGCGAGACGGCGTTTATCAAGGCTGTCGAAGGTGCCGAAGACAGCGAGGAGCTCGGCGCGAGCGACCTGCGGGAGCGTGGACTCTCGGACAAGGATCTTGTCGTTGGCCTGGCGGCAAGCGGTCGTACTCCCTATGTGGTGGGCGGCCTTGTGTACGCCAAGGCAACTGGGTGCAAGACCATTGCAATTGCCTGCAACCAAGGGTCGAAGATCGGGGAGAGCGCAGATCTTGCCATTGAACCCGTGCCCGGTCCCGAGGTGCTGACCGGCTCAACGAGGCTCAAGGCGGGAACGGTTCAAAAGCTCATCCTCAACATGATTTCGACCGGTGCCATGGTCAAGATCGGCAAGGTATACCAAAACCTGATGGTCGATGTGCAGCAGACGAACGAGAAGTTGGTGGTGCGCGGCCAGAACATCGTGATGGAGGCGACCGGCTGCACGCGCGAGCGCGCTATTCAGGCGCTTGCAGATGCCGGCGGCCACGTAAAAACCGCTATTGTCTCGGTACTGCTGGGCTGCGATGCCGAGCAGGCTGCGGTAGCTCTTGAGCGAGCGAGAGGCCATGTCCGTGCTGCGGTGAGTGGCCATGAGAAGAGCAATGCCGATGCCCAATAGGTGCGCGGCGTGAGCTGATATGACATCCAGACGAGATACCCAATACAAGGAGGAGTTATGACGAACAAAGAGCTGGCTCAAAAGCTGCTGGACCTTTTGGGCGGTAAAGACAACGTGTTGGCAAACGCGGCGTGCATGACGCGCCTGCGCGTGACCGTCAAAGACACGGGCAACGTCGACACGGAGGGTATTAAGGCACTCGACGGCGTGATGGGCTTGGTCGAGGACGACACGATGCAGATCGTGCTGGGTCCGGGCAAGGTGAATAAGGTGCTCGAGGAGTTCTCCAAGCTCACCGGCCTTGCGAAAGGCGTTGCTGACGAGAGCGTGGTCGACGCTGCGGCCACAAACAAGGCCGCGCAGAAGGCCAAGTACGAGTCCAAGCCGGTTCAGGCCTTCCTCAAGAAGATTTCCAATGTCTTCGTCGCCCTGCTTCCCGGCATCATTGCGGCTGGCCTCATCAACGGTATCTGCAACGTCATTAACGTCTCGACGGCAGGCGCGCTTGCAGGCGAGTGGTGGTACCAGGGCATTCGCTCCATGGGCTGGGCCCTGTTTGCCTATCTGCCCATCTTGGTGGGCTATAACGCGGCACGTGAGTTTGGCGGCTCCGCTGCGCTGGGCGGCATCGCCGGCATGATGTGTATTGCCAACAGTGCCATGCCCCTGCTTGCGCCTGGCGCGGCCGATCCTGCCACTGCCATCTTGCTGCCGCTCACCAATGCGCAGTACAACCCCGCAGCGGGCGGCATGATCGCGGCTCTTATCGCTGGCGCATTTTTTGCCTGGATGGAGCGTCAGATTCGCAAGGTTATGCCCAACGCGCTCGACACGTTCTTGTCCCCGCTGCTGGTGCTCATCATCGGCGCCTTTGCTCTGATGCTCGTCATCCAGCCGGTTGGCGCATGGCTGACGACTGCCATCTTTAGCGTTTTGACCTTTATCTTCGAGAAGCTGGGCGTCCTGGGTGGCTATATCCTGTCGGCAGGCTTCTTGCCGCTGGTTTCCGTCGGCCTGCATCAGGCGCTCACGCCGATCCACGCTATGCTCAACGATCCCGACGGCGCTACCAAGGGTATCAATTACCTGCTTCCCATCCTTATGATGGCTGGCGGCGGCCAGGTCGGTGCCGGTTTGGCGCTGTACTTTAAGACCAAGAACGCCAAGCTCAAGAAGTACGTTGCAGAGTCCATTCCCGTTGGAATCCTGGGTGTGGGCGAGCCTCTGATGTATGCCGTTACGCTGCCGCTCGTTCGTCCGTTTGTGACGGCCTGCCTGGGTGCCGGATTTGGCGGCGCGCTCGCGGCGCTGCTTCACATCGGCACGGTTTCTCAGGGCGTTTCCGGTCTGTTTGGCCTGCTGATCGTCGTTCCTGGTCAGCAGCTCGGCTACGTTGCCGCTATGCTGCTTGCCTATGCTGCTGGCTTTGTCCTGACGTGGTTCTTTGGCGTCGACGAGCAGAAGATCAACGAGTTCTTTGGCGAATAGTTTGATATCGCGAGCCGTGTTGCTCAGGGCTCGCGGCGCGCGGCAGATTTCTTGATGCTATGGTTGTGCCGGCGGGGCTAACTGCTCCGCCGGCCTTTTTTAAAGGAGCGTTGTAGCGTGAAAACGGGTATTTCGATTTATCTTTCCAGCCCTTTGCAGGATATTGAGCGGACGATTGAGCGTGGTGCCGCGGCGGGTGCGCGCTACGCGTTCACCTCACTGCATATTCCCGAGGATGGGGGAGCGGCGTATGCCGATAAGGTCCGTCATGTGCTGTCGCTGCTCTCCGCCCGCGGCATTGCGCTCATCGCCGATGTGGGGCCGCGCACGTGTGATTTGCTCGGGCTTGAGCGCATCGAGGACCTGCGCGATCTGGGGTTGGAATACCTTCGTTTGGACTATGGCTTTAGCGCCCGGCGGGTCGCGGAGCTGTCCGGTGTATTTCGCATTGTGGTCAATGCATCGACGGTGAGTTCTGATGAAATCGCATCGTGGCGTGAGGCCGGTGCCGATGTGACTCGTTTTGCCGCCTGCCACAATTTTTACCCCAAGCCTTATACCGGTTTAGCTCTGGAGGACATTGCTCGGGTGAATCTTCGTCTTGCGGCGCTTGGATTCGAAATCATGGCTTTTGTGCCGGGCGATGCCAACGTTCGCGGGCCGGTATTCGAGGGACTGCCGACGGTCGAGACGCAGCGCGGTCGCGCGTCAAAGGTTGCCCTCAATATGCTTGAGCTTGCACATGGCGCCGATTGCGACATTGTGTTGGTCGGCGACCCCGATCTTTCCGATGCGGGCTGGGTGCAGTTTGCTCAAGTTTCCGCCGGATACGTGGACCTGCAATGCGAGCTTGAGCCCGGTTATGCCTATGTGCGCGGGCAGATTCATCACGACCGACCCGATTCGAGCACCCTCATCTTTAGGTCTCAGGAGTCGCGTACGACGCTTAAGCCGGATTCCGTGCCGATGGATGCCGGAGCCGGCCTGTCACGAAAGACGGGGTCGATCGCTGTGAGCAATAGCGGCTATGGGCGCTACGAAGGCGAGCTTGAGATTGCGCGGGTCGATCTTCCCGGTGACGAGCGCATGAACGTTGCGGGTCATATCACGCCCGAGGCAATGGAGCTGCTGCCGTTCATCAAACGCGGATTCGGGGTACGGTTCGTTTAGCGTGTGACCCGTGGGCTACAATTGGCCCATCATGCGAAGGCGCCTCGTGTGGCGTGTGCCTGCGTTGGCCGATCTATATTCGGAGGATTCCCATGACCGTACTGTTTGTTGAATATCCCAAGTGCTCGACCTGTAAGAAGGCCAAGGCATGGCTGGACGAACACGGGGTAGAGTATATCGACCGCGATATCGTTTTGGACAATCCCACGGCTGATGAGCTTGCGACCTGGATTGCTCGTTCGGGACTGCCGGTGCGGCGCTTCTTTAATTCGTCGGGCATGAAATATCGAGAGCTGGGCCTGAAGGCGCGTCTAGATGCGGGCATGACGGATTGGGAGTGCTACGAGCTGCTGGCGACCGACGGCATGCTGGTAAAGCGCCCGCTGCTGGTGGGTGACGACTTTGCGATCCCCGGCTTTAAGGAAGCGGCTTGGACTGAGGCGCTGCTGTAGCAGCTACGGAAAGCGTATCCCAGTTTGAGCGCGAAATCTGGGATACGGTTTCCGGTTGGAGGCTCTACGGGAAACTGCGCCCCAACTTGAGCTTGAAATCTGGGACGCACTTTCCGCCGGCGGGCCTGCCCCAGTCAGTCCTCCAGCTGCGCCCATTCGTGTGGGTCGTAGATCTTTACGTGCTTGTCGGGCGTGTCGCTCCAGTACTCTTCGTCCATAAAGGGCAGGTATGCCTGAATGCCGGGGCAGATAAACGGAATCCGTTGCCGCTGCAGGCGCTCGCGCTGCCGCCGCTCCAGGTTCGTCTCGGATATGACGGTCGGCATGCCGGACAGCTCGACGAGGCTTGCCTGGATGCGCTTGAGGTCGGGGAGCGCCGCGTGCCATGACGTCCGCATAATTAAAAACGAGGCGCGACGGTATTCCGCTTGCATCACCGTGATGGCGGGACGCAGCGTGGGATGGATTTTGTCTCGGTCGGGCCAAGGTCCGGCGGATATCTCGAGCCCCAAGGTCTCCCATAGGTAATCCAGCTCTTCGTCCATAGTGCCTCGATGTCTACGCGATTATTGTCACTTCGATTGTGCTACCTGGTGCTATCGTTTTCGCGATAGAATCTGCCAACGGTCGACGGCTACCGTTCGCGGCGTTCTGCCCTTCGTGTGCGGCGGCTAGCTCCACAGGTCCTTCACGGGTCGGACTAAATCGGGCCAATTTGGCTGAATTTCAAAAAAGTCAAAATTGGGGCTTGCGTCACGACGGATCTTCCCGTATATTTCTTTCTTGCGCAAAGGCACAGCCGAGCGCAGCGATGCAGTCATTGGGATGTCGTCTAATGGCAGGACAGCGGATTCTGGTTCCGTCAATGGGGGTTCGACTCCCTCCATCCCAGCCATTGCATTTGCTACATATGGCCCGTTCGTCTAGCGGTTTAGGACGCCGCCCTCTCAAGGCGGAGATCACCAGTTCGAATCTGGTACGGGCTACCACAAAATGAACGCCCGGGCCTCGCAAGAGACCCGGGTTTTGTGTATCGACCGTTTATACGGCGCCTGCCGTGTTTCGCCCAGATCGAGGAGTAGTCATGGATCTGCCCATCAGCTTGCAAGACATCACGTATGCCGAGAACTATCTGGCGCAGGGCGACCTGACCACGGCGACGCCGCTGCTGGAGCGTCTGGTTGAGCTCGCCGAGGAGTATATCGACGCCGAGTGCAAGACGGAGGAGAACCGTCAGTACTTTAGCTTCGATAGCAAGTTTGAGCGTCTGGCCTACCGCCGCGTGGAAAAGGATCCGCGCGAGCTGGTGCAGGTCGAGGTGCCCTTTGATCGCCTGTATTCCGACATGGCGTTTGCCTACATTCGCCAGCAGGATTATGTGAGTGCTCGTAATGCCCTGATGCAGGCTGTGCGTTGGGACCCCATGAACTGCAACTATCGCCTGGATCTGGCCGAGCTGTTCCGCGCGCTCGAGGACAAGCAGGAGTGGGCTTCGCTTTCGTTTTCGGTGCTGGAGCGTGCGAGCGACGGTAAGTGTGCCGCACGCGCCTACACCAACTTGGGTCAGTACTTCTTGGAGCCCGAGACCGAGAACATTTCGGCTGCCGTGGGCTGCGCGCGTTTGGCACTACGCTTAGCGCCTGGCGATGCGCATACGACGCGCCTGCTCAACAAGATTCATACTGCCTATCCCGATGCCGCCGAGGAGAGCGACGAGCACGTGATGGGTGAGCTCGCCCTGCAGGGCGTGCCGACCTCGCCTTCGGCCGAGATTGCCATTTGCCTGATCATGTGTGCGACCGATGCTGCGAGCGACGGCGACAAGCAGGAGGCGACGCGCCTGACGGTGCGTGCTCGCGACCTGGTGGGCGAGGAGGCCTGCGCAGCGATTATCAAACTGGTGCGCGAGAGCGACGCCGAGCTCAATGCTGAGCGCAAGGCAAAGCGCGACGCTGCGGGCAAGGGTTCCGATGGCGCCAAGGAGGCCGGCGATGCCCAGTAAGCGCGAGCGCAAGCTTATCTCCAAGAATCGCTCGGCACATCACGAGTATTTTATCGACGAGACGTTCGAATGCGGTATTGAACTGAGCGGCACCGAGGTCAAGTCGATTCGCGAGCGCGCCTGCCAGATCACTGACACCTTTGCGCTGATTCGTGGCGGCGAGTGCTGGCTGGTGGGCCTGCATATTCACCCTTACAGTCACGGCGGTGTGTGGAATCGTGATCCCGATCGCCGGCGCCGTCTGCTGCTGCATCGCAAGGAGATTGATTTTCTCGACGGCAAGCTGCGCAACCGCGGCTATGCGTTGGTGCCGTTGGAGCTCTACTTTAATACCGACGGCCGCGTAAAGTTGCTGCTGGGCCTGGGCCGAGGCAAGAAGCTCTACGACAAGCGCGAGGACATGGCCAAGCGTGATGTCCAACGCGAGATAGATCGCGCCCTTAAAGAACGCAACCGCTAGGAGCGAGTTCACGGGAAGGTGCCCTACCGCGCCCGCCCCGTCTTCCTTGCTGTTTTGCCATATATTTCCAAAAAACGGCGTCCGTTATGGGCGCCGCTTTTTATGGGTACATACAGCCTTAAGGTTCAATCCCGGGTTAGGGGAGTACTTGTTATGGACAAAACTGCATTCTTTACCATGCCGAGCGGTCTGTATGTGGTGAGCGCCGCGGCAGACGGGCTGCGCGCCGGCTGCGTCATCAACACGGCGGTGCAGGTGACGGCAGCACCACCTCGCATTTCGGTTGCCGTAAACAAGGAAAATGTGACCGCTGGCGTGATCGAGACTGTCAAGGCCTTTGCGCTGACCGTGATCGACCAGACGGCGGATATGCTCTACATTGGCAACTTTGGATTTCGCACCAGCAGCAACTATGACAAGTTTGCCAAATACGAGACCCGCGAGACGGCTCTGGGCATGCCCTATGTGCCCGAGCACGCGGCGGCCCTGTTTAGCTGCCATTTGATCGACACTGTGGATGTTGGCACGCATCTACTGTTTATCGGCGAGGTCGAGGATGCCGAGCGCTTGAGTGACGAGATGCCGCTCACCTACGATTACTACCATAAGGTCCTGAAGGGCAAGACGCCTCCGAAGGCGTCCTCGTATCAAGGCTAGAAATGTTTTAAAAATACTTGCATTATATTATTGAGAATCTATACTGATAAATGAAGTACATCACCAGTCGCGTTCGAGAGGAGAACATCATGGCTGAGGAGAAGAAGACGTATAAGTTCGTGTGCATCGTTTGTGGCTACGAGGTTGAGGTCGACACGCCCGAGCTGCCCGAGGACTACGTGTGCCCGGTCTGCGGCGTCGGTCCCGATCAGTTTGAGCTCGTCGAGGAGTAGCTCGTCGGCACGCGGCTCACGGCAACATATAGCTCTGTCCAAGGGTCCCGGTCGGATATCCCGGCCGGGACCCTTTTTCTCCGCCCCCAAGGGATCACGGTTGCTGTTGGCCGATCCTGTCTGTTGTGAGTCCGGCCGACCTTTTGTCTTAATCTGTAACGTCTAACGGCTCAAAACGGGTCTTCCTGTTACAGATCGAGACAAACCAAAACCGTCCGGCAGAAGGTCTCAATCTGTAACATCTAACGGTGAAAATTGGGTCCACTTGTTACAGATTGAGACAAACGGAGCTGTCCCTCGGAATGATCTCGATCTGTAACATCTAGACATCAAAAGCGGCTCTAGATGTTACAGATCGAGACGTTTGCCTAGATAGGTGCCCCGCCCCATTACATCCCTGTCAACAACACGACATCGAGAATCGTCACGACGGCACCAATCCCTACGAGCAGCGCGTTGAGCGGGCGCGAATTGGCGTATTTGCCCATAACGCGGGGTGAACTGGTGAGCCGTATGAGCACAAAGACCGTAATCGGTAGCTGAAGCGACAGCAGTGCCTGACTCCAGATGAGACCTTCAAAAGGATTTGGGACGACCAGGCACGCCGTCACTGCGCCGACGAAACAGGCCGCCACCCCGATCGAGGAATGTCGGTCGTGGATGTCGTATTCCTCGTCGAACATGCCCGCAGTGATGGTTCCCGCCGCCATGCCCGCCGTCACGCTACTCGAGAGGCCCGCGAACAGCAGCGCTACCGCAAAGATGGTCGAGCTCGCCGGGCCCAAGATGGGGGAGAGCGTGGCCGCTGCGACGGCGAGGTCGTCTACGACCATGCCGTGCGCAAAGAAGGTCGTTGCGGCCAGGATGACCATGGCCGAGTTGATTGCCCAGCCCACGCCCATCGAAAAGAGCGTGTCGAAGAGCTCGTAGCGCAGACGTTCTTCGATAACCTGCTCGCCTTGGCCTTCGAAGTGCATGGATTGGATGACCTCGGAGTGCAGAAAAAGGTTGTGTGGCATAACGACCGCACCCAGGACACTCACGATAATCGTTGCCGAGTCGGCAGGCATACTGGGCGTGATCCAGCTTGCGGCGGCTTGCGGCCAGTCGACCTTGACTAGTGCAAGCTCGGCCAAAAACGAGAGTCCTACCACGCCTACGAAGGCGATGATCCAGCGTTCGGCATGCTTGTAGGAGTTCGTCATGAGCATCGCCATCGATACTGCCGCCACGATGACGCAGCCCGCGCGTACGGGCAGCCCAAAGAGCATTTGAAGGGCAATCGCGCCGCCCAGGACTTCGGCCATGGCGGTGGCGATGGTCGCGAGATAGGCGCTGGCGAGCACCGTACGCCCGACGAAGCGGGGGAGGTAACGTGTCGTGGCCTCGGCAAGGCAGGCGCCCGTGGCGATACCCAGGTGCGCCGCGTTGTGCTGCAGCACGATGAGCATAATCGTGGACAGCGTGACGATCCACAGCAGCGCGTAGCCAAACTGCGAGCCCGCGGCCATATTGGAGGCCCAGTTGCCCGGGTCGATAAAGCCGACGGTCACGAGCAGCCCGGGGCCGATATGCCGCGCAATGTCTAGGCCTCCGTGACCGCCGGTGCGCCGGGAACCAAAGTGTTGTTTGAGATGGTTGAGCATGGTGCGCTCCTGTGTATGGGCGGCGTGACGTCGCATCTGGGCCGTGCGGCGCCATGCGTCGGTTTTGGGTTGGGGCTACTTGTGTGCTTTGCCCTGATTGGCCACGGCGTCGATCTTGGCGGCGATGGTCGCCGGGTCGCCGATGTAGCGCTTGTCGAGGACGTTGAAATCGGTGTCGAAGGTGTAGACGAGCGGCACGCCGGTGGGGATGTTGACCTTGAGGATCTCCTCGGGCGTGAGGTGCTCGAGCTTCATGACGAGTGAGCGCAGGGAGTTGCCGTGTGCGGCGATGAGTACGCGCTTGCCGGCGAGCATCTGGGGGCGAATCTCGTCTTCGAAATAAGGCCAGGCGCGGGCGATCGTGTCCTTGAGGCACTCGGTATAGGGCAGCTGATCGGGCGCGACATCACGGTATTGCTCCTGGGTGTGGGGATCGCGCGCGTCGTCCGGCTCGAGTGCCGGCGGGCAGACATCGAAGGAGCGGCGCCAGATGAGCACCTGCTCGTCGCCGTGCTCCGCTGCGGCATCGGCCTTGTTGAGACCCTGCAACGCTCCGTAGTGGCGCTCGTTGAGCTTCCAGGATTTGATGACGGGCAACCACTCGCGATCCATTTGGCCGAGCACGATGTCGAGGGTGTGAATTGCGCGCTTGAGACGCGAGGTGTAGCAGACGTCGAAGTCGAAGCCCGCTTCTTTGAGGGCGCGGCCGCCTGCCGCCGCCTCTTCGCGGCCCGTGTCGGTGAGCTCGACATCGGTCCAGCCGGTGAACAGGTTGAGCTTGTTCCACTCGGACTCTCCGTGACGGATAAGGACGAGTTGCATCGTCTGCTGGTCTGCTTGGTGCGCCATAGGGGCCTCCTTGATCTGGCACGGTGTGCGTGCCGTTTGCTTGACGCCGCAAAGGATACCCGTTTTAAGCTTAGAAGTTAACCAAGACTAACAAAATTGTTCTATTTGAATGGGATGGTGAAGGGGGCTGCCGAAATGTCTCGATCTGTAACAACTAGGGATGGAAATTGGGCCTAGGTGTTACAGATCGAGACAGGAAGAAATGGTCCTATGGAAAATCTCGATTTGTAACAGCTGGCCGCCAAAACCGGCCCTTCGTGTTACAGATCGAGACAAACCAAAACCGCTCCGCAGAAAATCTCAATCTGTAACAGTTAGTCGTCGTAATTGGGCCTTCCTGTTACAGATTGAGATGTTTGAAGTGGTGAGCTAACAGGCCGAACTTGGGGCCTATGTTGTCGCCCTTGAGGTCGGCGGTGCCCACTCGTGGGGTGTGCGTTACGCGATTGTTTCGAAACGGGTGGGAAACACAACGGGTCGGCGATGCTCCTAGTATGCCTATTCAACTGACTGTCTAAATATCTAGGGGAGGATCGCGATGCAGGCAGATTCCGCTCAGCAGCAGGGCCTTTATCGCCCCGAATTCGACCACGATGCATGTGGCATCGGCGCGCTTGCCGATATCAACGGTGAGCGCCATCACCAGATTCTGGACGACGCACTGTCCATTCTGGTCAACTTGGAGCACCGCGGCGGCACGGGTCTCGAGAAGAACACCGGCGATGGCGCTGGCATCCTGTTCCAGGTTCCGCATCACTTTTTTCGTAAAGAGGCCCAAAAGTGCGGCCAGATTCTGCCGGCAGAGGGCGACTATGGCGTGGCCATGCTGTTCTTTCCGCAGGATGACAAGGGCGTAGAGGATGGCCGCCGCGTGTTTGAGGAGGGTTGCGCCGAGGCCGGCGTGCCGCTGCTCTTTTGGCGTGAGGTGCCCGTCGACCCGCACGACCTGGGCGAGACGGCCCGCGCCTGCATGCCTACTATCCTGCAGGCCTTCCTGGGCCGTCCCGACGATACGCCGGCGGGTGACGCCTTTGAGCGCCGCCTGTACGTGTGCCGCCGCACCATCGAGAAGAAGGCCGACGCCGAGTTCGCCCTGCGCGACAAGATCTTCTACGTGTGCTCCATGAGCTCGCGTACCATCGTGTACAAGGGCATGCTGGTCGCCACGCAGATGCGCCGCTTCTTTATCGATCTCAACGACGCCGCCGTCAAGACGGCCGTGGCGCTCGTCCACTCGCGCTACTCCACCAACACCACGCCCAGCTGGGAGCGTGCGCACCCCAACCGCTTTATCATCCATAACGGCGAGATCAACACCCTCAAGGGCAACGTCAACTGGATTCGCGCCCGCGAACCCAACCTGTACAGCCCCGTGCTGCAGCACGATCTTGAGCGCGTGATGCCCATCATCAACCGCGAGGGTTCCGACTCCGCGATTCTGGACAACGTGCTCGAATTCTTGGTCATGAACGGTCGCCCGCTCACGCGTGCCGCGTCCATGTTGCTGCCCGAGCCGTGGGACCACAACGATAGCCTGAGTGAGGAGCGCCGCGCCTACGACGCTTACCAGTCCATGCTCATGGAGCCCTGGGACGGCCCGGCGGCCATCGCCTTTACCGACGGTCGCACGCTGGGCGCCGCCCTCGACCGCAACGGCTTGCGCCCCGCCCGCTACTACGTGACGCGCGATGGCCGCTTTATGCTGGCAAGCGAGGTGGGCACCATCGAGGTGAGCCCCGAGAACATCCTGACGAGCGGCTGCCTGGGACCGGGCCAGATGCTCGAGGTCGATTTTGCCCGCGGCCGCGTGATCTACAACGACGAGCTGCGCGCCCGCTATGCCAAGGAGAAGCCCTACCGCGACTGGATTGCCGAGGAGACACTGACCGTCGACGCGCTCGATGAGCCCGCCGCGCCCGCGCCCGCCGAGGATGCCGAGGTGCCCGCCGCCGTGCGCATGGCCAAGCTCGGCTATCACTGGGATGATGTTGACGAGGTCGTGCGCCCCATGGCCCAGCAGGGCAAGGCCCCGCTCGCCTCGATGGGTATCGATGCGCCGTTGGCCTGCCTGTCCAAGAAGACGCGTTCGTTCTTTGACTACTTCTATCAGCTGTTCGCTCAGGTCACGAATCCTCCGATCGATGCCCTGCGCGAGCACATGGTGACTTCGACCACGCTCTACCTGGGCAACCACGGCAACCTGCTCGAGGATTCCCGCACGGCCTGTCAGCTGGTGCGCTTGGAGCGCCCATTGCTCAACGAGGAAGAGTTCGACCGCATCTGCGCCATCGACCGCGTGGGCTTTAAGACCTGCCGTTTCCGTGCCGTCTACCGCCGCGATGCCGGCGAGGGCGCGCTGCAGGCTGCGCTCAAGCAGCTTGCAGAGGACGTTGAGGCTGCGGTCCGCGACGGCGTGAACATCGTGGTGCTGAGCGATCGTGCCGCTGCGGGCGAGGTGCCCGTGCCGTCGCTGCTCGCTGTGGGCTGCGTGCATAACCACCTGATCCGCGCCGGCGTGCGTACCTTTGCCGACATTGTGGTGGAGTGCGGCGACGCCGTGTCCCCGCACGACTTTGCGGCACTGGTGGGCTACTCCGCGAGCGGCATCTATCCGTACAACGCACATGCGTGCATCCGCGATCTGGCGGCACACGGCGACCTGGACGTGACGGCCGAGCAGGGCATCGCCAACTACAACAAGGCTGCGACCGCCGGCATCGTTTCCATCATGTCCAAGATGGGCATCTCCACGGTGCAGAGCTACCATTCGGCGCAGATCTTCGAGGCTGTGGGCTTTACGCCGGAGTTCGTCAACGCGTACTTCGTCGGCACGGTGAGCCGTGTGGGCGGCATAGGCGTCGAAGACGTCGAGCGCGAGCAGAATGAGCGCTATGACGCCGCGCTCGCCATTCTTAAGAGCCCGGCTCCCGATCAGTTGCCCACACTGGGCCTGACCAAGTGGCGCCCGTTCGGTGGTGAGGATCACCTGATCGACCCCCAGACCGTCTACCTGCTGCAGACCGCCTGCCGCGAGGACAGCTACGACACCTTTAAGGAGTACAGCGCCCGCCTGCACCGCACCGGCCGTGCCGTGCGCCTGCGCGACTTGCTCGACTTTGATGCCAGCGGCCGCACCCCGGTGGCACTCGACGAGGTGGAGCCCGCGCTCAACATCGTCCGCCGCTTTAACACCGGCGCCATGTCGTACGGCTCCATCAGCAAGGAAGCGCACGAGTGCATGGCCATCGCCATGAACCGCCTGCATGGACGCTCCAACTCGGGCGAGGGCGGCGAGGACCCGCGTCGCGAGACCCCGCTGGCCAACGGTGACTCCAAGAACTCCGCGATCAAGCAGGTGGCAAGTGCGCGCTTTGGCGTGACGAGCCGCTATCTTTGCAGCGCCTTTGAGATTCAGATCAAGATGGCCCAGGGCGCCAAGCCCGGCGAGGGCGGCCACCTGCCCGGCAAGAAGGTCTATCCCTGGATCGCCGAGGTCCGTCAGTCCACGCCCGGCATCGGCCTGATCTCGCCTCCGCCGCATCACGACATCTACTCCATCGAGGACCTGGCAGAGCTGATCTTCGATCTTAAGAACGCCAACCCCGGCGCGCGCGTGTCGGTCAAGCTGGTCAGCGAGGCCGGCGTCGGCACCATCGCCACCGGTGTGGCCAAGGGTGCTGCCGACAAGATCTTGATCAGCGGCCACAATGGCGGCTCGGGTGCCGCTGCACGTGATTCCATTTGGCACGCCGGCCTGCCGCTGGAGCTCGGCCTTGCCGAGGCCCAGCAGACGCTGCTGCAAAACGGCCTGCGCTCCCGCGTGGTGCTCGAGGCCGACGGCAAGCTCATGGACGGCACCGACGTCGCCGTCGCCTGCCTGCTGGGTGCCGAGGAGTTTGGCTTTGCGACCATGCCGCTCATCTCCATGGGTTGCCTCATGCAGCGCGACTGCCAGCAGGACACCTGCCCGGCCGGCATCGCCACGCAAAACTGCCGCCTGCGTCACGGCTTCCGCGGTAAGCCCGAGCACGTCGAGCACTTTATGCTCTTTGTTGCCGAGCAGCTGCGCGAGGTCATGGCGAGCCTGGGCTTCCGCACCGTCGACGAGATGGTCGGCCATCCCGAGTGCTTGCGTCAGATCGAGGTCCCGGGCAACCGTAAGGCCAACCTGCTCGATCTGTCGCCCGTGCTGGCGAGCGCGACCTGCGAGTTCGGTGCCCATATCCCGGGTGCCGACGGTCGCCACTTCCTGCCGCAGATGGCCGCGGACAGCGAGCTCGACAAGACGCTCGACTCCACGCTGTTTGTGCCCTACACGGCCGACGCTCGCGCGCAACTGCGCCCGATTCGCTTCCGCGCCGATATCGCCAACGTCAACCGCTGCGTGGGCACCATCTTGGGCAACGCGGTGACCAAGGCGCATCCCGAGGGCCTGCCCGCCGGCTCCATCACCATCGATTGCGATGGCTCGGCCGGTCAGAGCTTTGGCGCCTTCCTGCCGCGCGGCATTACGCTCAACGTGTGCGGCGACGCCAACGACTACTTTGGCAAGGGCCTTTCGGGCGGCGAGGTGTCGGTGCGCCCCAACCCGCATGCGACCTATAAGTTCGACGAAAACATCATCGTGGGCAACGTTGCGTTCTTTGGCGCCACGAGCGGCCGTGGCTTCATCAACGGCCTGGCCGGCCAGCGCTTTGGCGTACGCAACTCCGGTGCCACCGTGGTGGTCGAGGGTTGCGGCAACCACGGTTGCGAGTACATGACGGGTGGCCTGGCGCTCATCCTGGGCGAGGTCGGGCAGAACTTCGCTGCCGGCATGACGGGTGGCGTGGCTTATGTTTTTGACCAGTACGGCACGCTCGATGCCCGCGTGAACCACGAGAGCGTTGAGCTCAAGGCCCCGACTGCCGGCGAGCTGGCGCAGATTCGCGAGCTCATCCAGGAGCACGTGGACGCGACGCAGAGCCCGCGCGGCATCAAGCTGCTCTACAGCTTTGAGACGATGAGCAAGCACTTTGTGAAGGTCATTCCGACCGAGTACGAGCGTGTGCTGGCGATTGTCGCTGCGAGCGAGGCTGCCGGTAAGACGCATGCGCAGGCAGAGGAGCTGGCGTTTGACATTGTGACCGGTCGCGCGAGCGCCGCGGATGTCGCTCGCTTCGATATTGCGGGCGGTGCTGCGGGTGCTGCGTCCGTGGCTGCCAGCCCTGTTGCTTCGACCAAGAAGGAGGCGTAAGTGCCATGGATAAGCCCGGTGCTTTTCTTGATATCGATCGCGTGACCCACGAGCTGCGTCCCGTGGAGGAGCGCAGTCATGATTTTGATCCCCTGTATGTGGAGCTCGATGACGACGCACGTCGCGCCCAGGCGAGCCGCTGCATGATGTGCGGCGTGGCGTTTTGCCAGATGGGCGCGAGCTTTGGCAAGGCACGTCCGAGCGGCTGCCCGCTGCACAACTTGATTCCCGAGTGGAACGAGCTGGTGTACCGCGGCCGCTGGGTTGAGGCTGCCGAGCGCCTGTCGCTCACCTCGCCCATGCCTGAGTTCACGAGCCGCGTGTGCCCGGCACTGTGCGAGGCCGCGTGCAACCTGGGCTCGGTCGACGGCCAACCCACGACGATTCACGATAACGAGCGTGCGATCAGCGACCATGAGTGGGCCAACGGCGGCCCACGTCGCTTTGAGCCGGCAGGGGAGGACGCGCCCTCGGTCGCCGTGGTTGGTTCCGGCCCGGCTGGCCTGGTGGCAGCATGGGAGCTTGCACGTCGCGGTGCCCGCGTGACGGTGTTTGAGCGCGACGACCGCCCCGGCGGCCTACTCATGTACGGCATTCCCAACATGAAGCTCGAGAAGTCTGTGGTTGAGCGTCGTGTGGCGCTCATGCGCGAGCTGGGTATTGTGTTCGAGCTGGGCGCCGACGTGAGCGATCCCAAGGTTACCGCCAGGCTCGACGACTTTGACGCCGCCGTGGTGGCTGCCGGCGCCCGTGCTCCGCGTGGACTTTCGGCTGCGAACATTGATGCCCCGGGCGTGGTGTATGCCGTGGACTACCTGACGGCTTCGACCGTCTCGGTGCTCGATGGCGGCAAGCCCGCGGTGAACGCACGCGGCCTGGACGTCGTGGTCATTGGCGGTGGCGATACCGGCAACGACTGCGTGGGTACCGCGGTGCGTCAGGGCGCGCGCAGCGTGCGCCAGTTTGAGTTCTTGCCGGCTGCGCCCGATAAGCGCGCGGCAGGCAACCCCTGGCCGCAGTGGCCCAACGTTAAGAAGACCGATTACGGCCAGCAGGAGGCTATCGCTGCGATGGGTGGCGAGATGCGTGCCTGGGCCGTGGATACACTCGAGGTGCTGCTGGACAAGAAGGGTGCGGCTGCGGGTCTGCGCGTGGTCGATCTGGACTGGTCGGCGGGAAAGCCCGAGCGCATCGCGGGCTCCGAGCACGAGGTGCCAGCGCAGCTGGTGCTCATCGCCTGCGGTTTTACGGGTCCGGAGTACGGTGTGTTCGATGCGGTGAGCGTGCCTGTTGCCACCGCTGGTCGTCCGCTGCCGGTGATGGCTGCCGAGGGCTCGCATCTCGCGGCTCGCACGGAGGGCGTCGCCGCGGATGCCGCGCCGGTGTATGTGGCGGGTGATGCCCGCAACGGCAGCTCGCTCGTGGTGAGTGCCATGGCCGATGCCCTGGCCTGCGCAGCCGAGGTCGCCGAGGCGCTGGAGCTGTAAAGTAGTCATTTAAGAACGTCCTCAATGACTAGTCATTTTTTGTCTAGTCGTTGGGGACACTCCTTGCGGATTTGCGAGCGATTTGCTCGTTTGTCGACGTACGGGTGTTCATTTGTCGACTTCTTGGGCTGTGGTCACCTGTTGTTTCTGTGGTGGCTGCGGGCATCTGGCTCAAAAGGGCGGGTTGGCTGTCTATGTCTACCTGCGGTTTTGTTGCGGTGGACTCATTCGGTCAAGTGTCCCGTCAAGTGTTTGGTTAGCATCTGGTTTGCAGTCGAAGGCCTATTTTGCCCGCGCTTGCCTCGGTTGCCCACCCTCCTCGTAAGCTCAAATTGAGGTCCATCAGTTTGAGGAGGATGCCATGACTGACCAAGTTTTTGATCGAGCGCAGCTGGCCGAGGCCGTCGGCAACGATATTGCCGACATGGCTCACTTTTGGATGCTGCGGAAGTTTCAATTTCTGGAGCCGGCGCGCGAGCAGTTCGAGATTATCGTCGATCCGTGGCTCAGCTATTGCGAGGAACCATCTCAAAACGAAATCATGGCCTACAACATGGCGTTTACCGATTGGCTGCTGTTTGAGCGCCCCTATTACCACGGCAAGACGCTGTTGGAACTGTATGTGGACGAGCCGCCAGCGTCAATTTCTCCTGCTTCGCTCGGGCGACTTAAGCAGGTGCGTGACACGCAGTATTTCTCGCGCTTTGGCATTTTGGACAAGGATCCCGCGACTGGCATGGTCGTGCTGAAGGACACGCGCACCGACCGTCGCTTTGACGTCTACGACCCACATATCGTGCAAAAGGAGCGCTGGAACGATGGTGCGATTGCGGTGCGACTCGCGTGCGTCGACGATGTCTGGCTGACGGCGGGGCAGCTCTACCTGTATGACATCGCGCGCCTGAGCGACACGACGGTCGACGGGCCGGGCTCGGTGCATCCCGAGGACCTGGAGGACGGTTTCGACACCTCGTGCATCAGCTTCTTTTTGCGCCTGGTCCGCGACATCATGGGTGCCCAGGGGCGGTATGTGAAGTCGCTCAACATCTACGAACAGGAATGGGAGTAGGGGATGGACGGTTGTCGCCTGCCTTGCCTTCTGCCTTTATGTCTCGATCTGTAACGTTTAGGGACAAAAAACCGGTCTACCTGTTACAGATCGAGACGAATACCTGGGCGCCGCTGGTTTGTCTAAATCTGTAACGTTTAGGGGCCTGGAGAACGTCTAACTGTTACAGATCAAGACGTTTATCAGCGGAGGCAACGGTGACAATGGTCCATTTGTCCGATGTGGTGGTGATGGAAGTGTCTAATACCGTTCTCAAACACAAGCATACGGCTCGCAACACGTTGGCGCGGAATAGGATGCTTGCCAGGCTCACGGAGGCGGCTGAACTAGGCGTGCTGCTTGTGACGCACGACAATGCCGAGCTCATGTGGCTGCGGCGCCATGTGGGAACCGACGATATCGCGGAGCCTGAGTCGCACCTGTTCTGTTTTCAGCATGATTGGGATGCGTTGACGCCGACGGAGCGAGCGCTGCGGACCATCAAAGGGCTTGCGGAGTTTCATCCCGATTGGGCGTTTTGGGGTTACGACGCGGCACTTTTGTGGGGTCTGGAGGTGCCAAATGATCTGCTTGGGCCGCGATTTCTTGTTAAGACAGGTTGCTCGGTGCCGCTGAGTGCAGGATGCCGGCTGTTGCGTCCGCAGGCGGCGGGTGCGCTTGAGCGCGTCGACGGCGTGCGAGTGACGCCGTTTTGGCGCACGGTGAAGGACTGTCTGCTGCGTGCGCCGTTTTCGTATGGTCTGGCGATCGCCGATTCTGCGCTGCGGGCGAAGGGCATATCGCGCGACGACCTCTGCGAACGGCTCCAGGCCGATTGCGAGGGCAGACGCGGATATCGCAGAGCTCAGGTGATTGCGTCGCATGCGGACGGGCTGTCCGAAAACGGTGGCGAGTCTCGGTTCCGGGCATTCTTTATTGCATACGGTTTTCCGGTGCCAGAGTTGCAGGTGGAGTTTCGTGACCCGCTTGATTCGAGCCAAGTGTTTCGCGTTGATTATTTCTGGAGGCTCGAGGACGGGACGTGCGTGATTGGCGAGCTCGATGGAAAGGGAAAGTATGCCTTACAGAACGACGAGGGTCGGGAGTCGGTCGACCCGTTCGTGGCAGAACGTCAGCGAGAGTCTCATCTGACGATGCTCGGACATAAGGTGCTGAGGTTTACGTTTGATGAGCTCAAGAATCCGGGGAAGCTGGCTGAAAAGATGAGACTGGCGGGCATTCCGCAGTGGGCCGATTTGGCTGAGCAGTGGAGGCGGCAGTGGTATGGGCGCTGAGGGGTGTAACTGACGCGGATGTGGTTGTTCCTGCCGAGTTTGTCTCGATCTGTAACAACAAGGGGCCGTTTGGCCTCGCAACTGTTACAGATCGAGACAGAAGGTTGGCTGCCGCTAAAATATCTCGATCTGTAACATCTAGAGGCCGAAAACCTGTCTACTTGTTACAGATTGAGACAAAGGTTGGACGCGGTGCCGAAAGATCTCGATCTGTAACATCTGGCTGCTAAAACCCGGTCTGCCTGTTACAGATCTAGACATTTCCCGGATGTCGCTGGGATGGGACTGCAATGCATTCCGTTCTCCGTGTCTCATCCTTTCTCCGTTAACCGATATGTCCGCAGCAACCCTGCCGCACTGGGTGATAATGGACAAATGTTCAAGTTGCTCGTGAGGGAGGAGCTCGATATGGCGTCTGCCGATCGTTCCACGTTGTTTATCAATGCGACCGTCCTGGATGGCTCGGAGCATATGGAGCCGCAACCCGATATGGCCGTGGCCGTTGAGCGCGGTGTCATCACGTGGGTGGGGCCGAGTGCTGTGGCGCAGGCGCCTGCAGGTGCCGAGGTCATCGACCTGGCCGGCGCGTACCTCATGCCCGGCCTCATCAATATGCATGTGCACCTGTGCGGCTCGGGCAAGCCTGTCTCGGCCGGCGATGCGGGCGCGCTGATGAAGAAGCTCGATAATCCCGTGGGGCGCGCCATCGTGCGCCATATTCTTAAGGGCAGCGCCCAGCAGCAGTTGGCAAGCGGCGTGACCACGGTGCGCGGTGCGGGTGACCCGCTGTTTGCCGATATTGCCGTGCGCAACGCTATCGACGCCGGCAAGTATCAGGGTCCGCGTCTGGTGGCGCCGGGAACGGGTGTCACGGTGCCGGGCGGTCACGGTGCGGGGCTGTTCGCGCAGGTCGCCGATACCCCCGATGAGGCGGCCGAACAAGTGCGTGACTTGTATGCGCGCGGTGCCGACGTCATCAAGCTGTTCGTGACGGGCGGCGTGTTCGACGCGACCGAAGTAGGTGAGCCGGGCGTGCTGCGCATGCCGGTCGAGGTTGCCGCGGCGGCGTGCAAGGCTGCGCACGAGGTGGGCCTGCCGGTTATGGCTCATGTCGAGAGCACCGAGGGCGTGAAGGCCGCGCTTGAGGCCGGCGTCGATACGATCGAGCACGGTGCCCCGATGACTCCCGAGATCTTGGAACTGTACCGCGGCGCCGCGGGCACGCAGCTTGAGGGGCGTGCGCCCAGCGTTACCTGCACTATCAGCCCCGCGCTGCCGTTTGTGCTGCTCGATCCGGAGAAGACCCATTCGACCGACACGCAAAAGAAGAACGGCGACATTGTGTGTTCGGGCATCATCGAGAGCGCCCGTGCCGCACTGGAAGCTGGCGTTAAGGTGGGCCTGGGCACGGACTCGAGCTGCCCGTTTGTGACGCAGTACGACATGTGGCGTGAGGTTGCCTTTTTTGCCAAGTACGCGGGCGTGAGCAACGCCTTTGCGCTGCATACGGCTACGCAGATCAATGCCGAGCTGCTGGGGCTGGGCGGCGAGACCGGTACGATCGAGTGCGGCAAGGCTGCCGATATCTTGGTAACGCGCAAGAACCCGCTCGATGATCTGTGCGCACTGCGTGAGCCGACGTACGTGATGTGCCGTGGTGATCTGGTGCGCAAACTCAAGGTGAAGCGTATTCCCGAGGTGGACGCCGAGCTCGACGCGATTATGGCCATGCCTGCCGAAGCGCTGGCTGAGGAGCTCGCCCGCGACGGTGTGGCGTAGATGTGACAAAGGGGCAGCTCCGTTGCCGCATGCAAAAAGCCGAGGTCTCAACACGAGGCCTCGGCTTTTTTATCGAACAAATACTTAAGATTTGGGACAAACAAACCTGATTAATTTGTCCCGCGTGCGGGCGCTAGGAGCGGGTTTCCATCTTGGCGTGGCACTTGGGGCAGGTGACGCGGATCTTGCCTTTGCCCTTGGGGACGGAGAGCATCTGGCCGCAGTTGGGGCACTTGAGGTATGCTGTGGTCTTGCGACCCTTCCACATCTTCTTGGCCGTGCGCTTGGCACGCTCAAAGTCTTCCTTGCTGGTACCGGCCGTGCGCGAGGCGTTGGCAGCCGCGGTGCCGCTACCCAAGCTCGCTACGAACTTGCCCAGGCCGGGGACGTTAGCGGTCGCGGCGACAAAGGCCGCGTTTTCCTTGCGACGTGCATCGATATTTTTGGACAGGCCGCGCAGCACGCCAATCACGATTACGGCGATGGCAATCCAGCTGAGCCACTGGATATGGGCTATCGATCCGATCATCGCGATGACGATGCCGACAAAGCCCATAACGATGGTGAGCTCATCGGCGCCATTGCGGCCCTTCATAAAGTCATTCATGCAAATTGCCTTTCGTTCGATATGCTGCACGCCTTTATACCCGATTTAGAGCAAGGGGGACAGGTCAATCTGCACCAAGGTGGTGCAAACATACCTGTCCCCGATGCACCAAGAAGGTGCAAAGCAGTCCGTCCCCAATGCCCCAATTACTTGGAGAGCTTGTCGACGACGCGTTCGATCTCGGCGAGCTTGGCGGCCTTGAGGTCTTCGTCGCCCGATTCGATTGCCGAAGTCACGCAGCCCTCGATATGCGCCTTGAGCACGTCGGCGTTGATGCGCGCAATGAGCGCCTGCGTTGCCATGAGCTGCGTGGAAATATCGACGCAGTAGCGGTCCTCATCGACCATCCGCAAGATGCCGTCGATCTGGCCGCGTGCCGTCTTGAGCATGCGGGTCACCGATTTGTGGTCTGCCATCATGGCGGGTCCTCGTTTCTGGTCGATGGGGTCGAATGCTTCTGGTAGCTGCTACGCGGCGGTCACGGACAGGGCGTGGAACTTCTCGCCGGCGCCCTCGACGGCGGCAGCGAGCTGCTCGGCGGTCACGGTGTCGGCGCACTCAACCTGGACGGTCTGGGTCTCGTGATCGGCGTCGGCGTCGGTCACGCCGGCAACGTTGAGCAACGCCGTCTCGACGGTGGCGTCGCAGTGGCCGCACATGAGGCCGGAAGTCTTGATTGTGTATCGCATCGGTATTCCTCTCTGTTGTGTCGGCTTTCCCAGGCACCCGACCTTGGCCTTCAAGCCGTCGCTCGCGTACCAAAGTACGCGTCGCTCCTCTTTCAGGTCAATCTCGGGCACCTGGAAAACCCGTTCTAAATGGACTTAAGGGTGAACCTATTTTGCCACTTTAGGCTTAAAGGTTCGTAGGCGCAGCGCATTGCTTACGACGCACACGCTCGACAGGCTCATGGCCGCGGCGCCGAACATCGGCGAGAGCTGCCAACCGGTGAGGGGGAAGAACACGCCTGCCGCCAGCGGAATGCCGATGCCGTTGTAGAACAGCGCCCAGAACAGGTCCTGCTTGATGTTGCGGATCGTGGCGCGCGAAAGCTCGATGGCGCGCGCAACATCCATGAGGTCGCTGCGCATGAGTACCACGTCGGCGCCCTCCTTGGCGATGTCGGCGCCGGTGCCGATCGCAAGGCCCACGTCGGCGCGCGCCAGGGCGGGGGAGTCGTTGATGCCGTCGCCCACCATGGCGACCTTGCCGCCCGCATCCTGCAGTTCGCGCACGTGGCGTTCCTTGTCGGCGGGGAGGACGTCGGCGATGACCTGTTCGCTGGTGAGTCCCACGCGGCGGGCGATAGCCTCGGCCGTCACGCGGTTGTCGCCGGTGAGCATGCGCACGTCGACGCCGAGCTTGCGGAGCGCGGCGATGGCCCCGGCGCTCGTCTCTTTGACCTCGTCAGCCACGGCGATGGTGCCGACAAGCTCGCCGTTCTTGGCAAAGAACAGCGGTGTTTTGCCCTCGGCGGCAAATTGCTCGGTAAGACCCGCGGGCACGGTAACGCCCAACTCGTTCATCAGGCGTACGTTGCCGGCGGCGATGACATTCTGCCCCTCGCGCGCCGTTACGCCACGACCGGGCACGGCGGCAAAGTCCTCGACCATGCGCGCGACAATTCCGCGTGCCTCGCACTCGGCCATAATCGCCTCGGCCAGCGGGTGCTCGCTCGAGCGCTCCAACGCGGCGGCCAGCTTGAGCAGCGACTTTTCGCTCATGGCGGGCGAGCCGTCGGCGCGCACGGCAACCACAATGTCGGTCACGGCCGGCTTGCCGCGGGTGACGGTGCCGGTCTTATCGAGCACCACGGTGCCCACGTTGCGCAGATTCTCCAGCGCCTCGGCGCTCTTAAACAGAATGCCCATCTCGGCGCCCTTGCCGGTGCCCACCATAATGGCGACGGGCGTGGCCAGGCCGAGTGCGCACGGGCAGCTGATCACCAACACGGCCACGGCGGAGGTGAGCGCCTCGTTTATGCTGCCGGTCAGCGCCATCCATACCGCAAAGGTCACGGCCGAGATCACGAACACCACGGGCACAAACACGCCGGCGACCTTGTCGGCCAGGCGGGCGATGGGCGCCTTGGTGGCGTTGGCGTCCTCGACGAGCTGGATGATTTTGGCAAGCGACGTGTCGGCGCCCACGCGTGTGGCACGGAAGGTAAACGAACCGGTGCGGTTGACGGTGGCGGCGTTGACGGTGTCGCCGGCGGTCTTTTCCACGGGGATGGACTCGCCGGTGAGCGCACTCTCGTCCACGGCCGACGCGCCCTCGAGTACCACGCCGTCGACGGGGATAGACTCGCCGGGGCGCACGCGCAGGACCTGGCCGGGAAGGATACTGTCGACGTCCACCGTGGTCTCGGTGCTGTCATCGGCAACGACGGTCGCGGTCTTGGGCGCCAAGTCGATGAGCGCCTCGATGGCGCCGCCGGTCTTGGACTTGCTGCGCGTCTCGAGGTATTTGCCCACGGTGACGAGCGACAGAATCGTGCCCGCGCTCTCAAAATAGAGGTTGTCCATGCCCGTCATCATGGCCTCGTGCACCTGACCTGCGGCTAGCTGGTCGGCCATGATGAACATGGCGTAGAGCGACCAGGCAATGGAAGCGGTGGCGCCGACGGCGATGAGGGCGTCCATGGTGGGCGCGCCGTGCACGAGCGACTTGAAGCCGTTGATAAAGTACGCGTCGTTGACGTAGACGATGGGGATGAGCAAGACGAGCTCGGTGAGGGCGAGCGTCATGCTGTGGGTGTGGTCGGTGAAGACGCCGGGCAGTGGCCAACCGAGCATGTGCCCCATGCCTATGTAGAACAGCGGGATGAGGAAGACGATTGAGACGATGAGGCGGGTGCGCATGGCAGAGGCGGCGGCCTCCAACTTTTTGGTCGGCGACTCCATATGGGCGGCGCCGGACCTGGCTTGCGTACTGCCGCTTTGGGCGGCGTCGGTGCCCGTGCTGACGGGTGAGGCCGAGTAGCCAGCGCGGTCGACGGCGGTGCAGATATCGTCGGGGGAGACCTGCGCAGGGTCGTAGTCCACCAGCATAGAGCCGGCGAGCAGATTGACCGCGACGCTCTCGACGCCGTCGAGCTTGCTCACGGCGCGGTCTACGTGCGCCTGGCAGGCGGCGCACGTCATGCCACCCACATCGAATTTATCTTGAGCCATGGCTTCTCCTTTCTGTAGTTTAGTGTTGGAATTGTTAACCAACCGATACTATACACCCATACCCCCTGGGGGTGTCTAGTAATAGTTGGAATGTATGACTTTTCATTACAGATGAGGGCGGCTGCTCAATCGTTGGCAGTCCCTGCCAAACATCTCAATCTGTAACATCTAGCAGGGAAAATGACCTCTAGTTGTTATAGATCGAGATTTTGTTTTGCGAGGTTTGAGTTTGTCTCGATCTATAACAGCTGGACCGGTTTTTGCTGAGTATCTGTTACAGATTGAGACAATTGGCCCAGGTCCGCCCCGTCCGCCTCGTCATCTGTGGTTTACGTGGGGGCATACGGAGTGCGGGTATACTAACCGGCGGCGAATCTGCTCCATCGCTTAGAGCTGCTGCGTCTGGACGGCGCGTGATAGGGCTGCCAAAGCGATCGCCAGCGTGCTGAGCAACGTCCTCTCTGTGCGCACCTGTTTTTGTATGTATTAGCGCACTACCAAGCACGCCCCGCGCGGCCGCATGCCGTGCCCCTTGCGCGTGCAGATAAGGAACAACAACATATGCGTAATTCTGTATCCGACGTCACGGACGCCGAGATTCTGGACGAGACCCGCGAGGCCATGACCCAGGCTGCCTTCGATGCCGCCGATGAGGCCAATGCTGCCCAGGCCGTCGAGTCCGCTACCGAGAGCCTGCCCGCCTTTGACGAGCTGGGCCTTTCCGACGAGATGCTTCGTGCTATCGAGAACCTGGGCTACACGGCGCCGACGCCCGTGCAGGCCGGTTCGATTCCTGTGGTGCTCGAAGGCCGCGACCTGCTTGCCGCCGCTCAGACCGGCACCGGCAAGACGGCTGCCTTTTTGCTGCCGACCATGAACAACCTGGAGCACATCGCTCCGCCCAAGCCTGTGCGCGAGCGCAGCGGCCGCAACCGCCGTCGCGGTGCCAAGAAGCCCGAGGGCAACGGTCGCGGTCCCGTGATGCTCGTCATCACCCCCACGCGCGAACTTGCCCAGCAGATCGACGAGGTCGCGAGCAAAATCGCCGACGTCACGGGCCACGTTGCCGTGACCGTCGTGGGCGGCGTGAGCTACAAGCCGCAGACCGCGGCACTCAAGTACGGCTGCGATATCCTGGTCGCCACGCCGGGCCGTCTGGTCGATCTGATCGAGCAGGGCGCCTGCCACCTGGACGAGGTCAAGGTGCTGGTGCTCGACGAGGCCGACCGCATGCTCGACATGGGCTTTTTGCCCGCCGTCCGCCGCATTGTGCGCGAGACGCCGTCCGAGCGCCAGACGCTTCTGTTCTCGGCGACGCTTGACGAGGAAGCCGTGGGCGAGATCACCGACCTGGTGAGCGATCCGGCTCGCGTGGAGATCGCGCCCGCCACGTCGACCGCCGACACCGTCGACCAGTTTGTGTTCCCGGTGTCCATCGAGGCCAAGAACAACCTGCTGCCCGAGTTCCTCAAGAAGGAGGGCCCGGAGCGCACCATCGTCTTTATGCGCACCAAGCACCGCGCCGACAGCTGCTGCCGTCGTCTGGAGCGTAAGGGCATCAAGGCTGCCGCGATTCACGGCAACCGTAGCCAGGCCCAGCGCGAGCGCGCGCTTTCAGCTTTCCGCGACGGCACCGTCGACGTGCTGGTGGCAACCGATGTTCTCGCCCGCGGCATCGACATTAGCGACGTGCGCTACGTCGTGAACTTCGACGTGCCGGCCGAGCCGACCGACTATATCCACCGCATTGGCCGTACGGGCCGCGCCGGCGAGCTGGGCTGGGCCATTACGTTTGTGACCGAGCAGGACGTCGACGAGTTCTACGAGATTGAGAAGCTCATGGACAAGACGGCCGATATTTACGAAGCGGGCGACCTGCACGTGGGTCCCAACCCGCCCGCCGTTGACCCCGAGCGCGACCCTGCGGCCTTTAAGGTGAAGAAGAAGACCAAGCGCGGCAAGTCCAAGAGCAAGAAGAAGCTTGAGCAGGCGCGTCGCGACGGCAAGCGCAACGGCGACGATTACGGCGATGTGGCCGGTCGTTCAAACCGCGGCCGCGACGAGCGCCGTGGCGACGGCGAGCGTCCGAGCCGTCCCAAGCGCGGCGGCAAGACCCGCGTGCGCGAGGGCGTTCAGGCTCGCGTGGACGAGGCTGTGGAGAGCGTGGCTCGCGAGGTGGCTGCCGAGGAGCGCGGCGGTGCTGCTGCCGTCGAGCAGGCCCCGCGTGGCAACCGTGCCGAGCGCCGTGCCAAGCAGTTCCAGGGCGAGGCGCACCGCCGTCGTCGTGAGGACGAGGACCGTGGCGGCCGTCGCCGTGTTGAGCGCGAGGACGAGGGCCGTGGTTCGCGCGGTGGCAAGCGTGGCGCGGGCGATCGCCGTCGTTCCGGTCGCGATGACGAGCGCGGTGGCCGTGATGGGCGTCGCGGCGGCGAAGGCCGTGGTTCGCGTGACGAGCGTGGTACCCGCGGCGGCGAGTCCCGCGGCGGCAAGCGCTTTGACGAGCGCGGAGGCCGCGAGGGCGGCCGCGGTGGTGAGCGTCGCGAGGGCGCTCGTGGCAACGGTGGCCGCAGCGGCGCCGGTCGTTCGAATGAGTCGCGCGATCGTCGCGACCCGCGTGCCAGCCGCGATCGTCGCGATGACTGGCGCAACTACGACGACACCCGCGATGAGCGTCGTGGCGGCTATCGTGGCGGGCGTGGCGGCAACCAGGCCGGCTCCCGCGGCGGCCGTGCCGGCGGTCGCGATAATCGTGGCAGCTATGGCAACAGCCGTGGCGGCAAGCGCGGTGGCAGCTCCCGTCGCCCCGGCGACGGCGGCGGCAAGCGCAAATAACATACGCATCGCCCGCTAGAGCGAGGTGAACCAAGGGCCCCGAGCAACTACGTTCGGGGCCCTTTTGTTTGCCGTATCCGATCGCTAGTTCAAATGTGATTTCCTCGGGAATGCATCTAGAGGATGCCGTGGGCTTGTTTCCTGCCATGCAGCAATGGGTCCTATGGGGTGCGCCGTGCATTTTTTGGAGTATTCTGCAGTTCGAGTTGTCTGCATATGATTCGACGTCGCCAACGGTGGCCTTCGGATATCCCTAGCGAGCGTTCCGAGTCAGATTTCGCCGTTTTCCGGAGCAGGGGGCGCGTCATTCTCGCCATGTCGGGACTTAGAATGATACGGCGCCCTACAGTTTTGCCCACCCGCGGCGGTGCTGGCGCGGTCACGTTGCAGAATACTCCGTTTTTTGCACGGGCCAGGATGGGGTACCTCAGGAGAACGCGGCGGTATCCCGTAAATATATACAATCTGTACCGTAATTTATACAAAACGAAGAGGCAGACAGCGTAGGGTGGGTGCATTGGGGTGCCTGGCGCACCGAAACGGGGAGCTCCCCCCATGCGCCGTATACTCTGTCTGAATGTGAAAACGGCTTGACGCGTTGCCAGGCGTAGGGAGAGGGTGCCTCGATGAGCGTATTCGAAATTGTGTTTAGTCCGACGGGTGGAACGCGGAAGGTGTCTGGCCTTGTGGCCGGGGCGCTGGACAATAATACCGTTACCGTCGATCTGACCGATAGCGGGCTAGATCTCAGCGCTGTCTCGATGACTGAGGACGACGTGGCCGTAATCTCTGTGCCGGCGTATGCCGGTAGAATTCCGGCTGTGGTGGCTGACCGGTTGGGCATGGTGCGCGGCAACGGGGCTCGGGCTGTTTTGGTTTGTGTATACGGAAACCGCGCGTTTGAGGACACGCTCGTAGAGCTGGAGGACGTTGCGAAGCGCGCCGGATTTAGGGTGGTTGCAGCTGTTTCTGCTATTGCAGAACATTCCGTTGCGCGACAGTTTGCTGCCGGTCGTCCGGATGCGCAGGACTCGGCGCAGCTTGCTGAGTTTGCTCAGCAAATTCAGCAAAAGCTGTTGGCTGAGGATACATCCGAGCCCTCTATTCCCGGCAATCGTCCTTATAAACAAGCCGGAGGTCACCGCATGGCACCCGAGGCAACAGAGGATTGCGTCTCCTGCGGTGCATGCGCCGCGGCGTGCCCCGTTTGTGCTATCGACAAGGGTGACCCCAAACGAGCAGCTGGCGAGGCGTGCATCTCCTGCATGCGCTGCATTGCCGTATGTCCGCGAGGCGCTCGTAAGCTTGATCCCAACAAGCTATCCACTGTTTCCCAGATGCTGAGCAAGGCTTGCGTCGTGCGGAAGGAATGCGAGCTCTTCATCTAACGCATGCGAAATTGCTGCAAGGAGTGTCCCTGGGTGCCGGCGGGAAAGGAACGTCCCTAAGTGCCGCCTAAATACCGTTTATCGAAGAAAAAATACCGTTCACCGGTCATAATGATTGTTCTGGCTTTGGGCTTGTCTACAATAGCTCCCGTAAAAAGAAATGCGGAAGGTTACCGAGTCCCTCGGACGTGGGCCTAACCAAAGTCTTTGAACGGGTGTGTCTCTGTGGATGCATTCGCTTGATTTTGGTTGGGCTATATTTATGAAGGGACATGCCACCATGGGTTTCTTTTCTCGCCTGATGGGCGGTTCGGATGAGCAGAAGACTGCAACTTCCGAGTTCGAAATCCTCGCTCCTGTTTCCGGCGAGCTTGTTCACCTGGAAAAAACCAATGATCCCGCTTTTAGCAGCCGTGCCGTGGGCGATGGCGTTGCCGTGGTTCCCCAAGAGGGAACGGTGTGCGCTCCTGTCTCCGGCACCGTCGCGGCGCTGTTTCCGACTGAGCACGCGCTGGGCATCATGTCCGACGACAGCTCTGCTCAGGTGATGCTGCATATCGGAATCGACACTGTTAAACTTGAGGGCAAGGGCTTCCATGCGCTTGTTGCTCAGGGTGACCATGTCGACGCGGGCCAGCCCCTCGTCGAGGTCGATTTTGACGCGGTCCGCGCCGCCGGCTTCGATCCCACGGTCTTCGTTATCGTGTGCGAGCGTTCGGAGAACTCGACTCTTCGTGAGCACGCTTCCGGCCCTGTTACTGTTAAAGAGCCTGTCGTCTGGCTTTCCGAGTAAATTCTTGTGGTGGGTACCGTGGTTATCAAGCGAGTTTTCAACAATAACGTCGCAATGGTCACTTCGGACGATGGCTCCGAGCTCATTGTCATCGGTCGAGGCCTCTGCTTTGGCCGTCATGCCGGCGACGCTATCGATGACGCATCGGTCGAAAAGACCTATGCGCTGCAGGAGGGCACTTCTCGGGATTCGCGTACGATTGACCGCTTGGCACATCTTTTAGAGTCCATCCCCACCGTCAACCTCGTGATTGCCGAGGACATCGTTCAGATGCTTCGTCGAGAGCTCAATGTCGATATCAACGACAAGATTCTCATTGCTCTCGCAGACCATATCAGCCTCGCCCTCGAGCGCGAGCGCAAGGGCGTTCCCTGTGAGAATCCGTTGCTGCTCGAGATCCAGCAGTTCTATCGCAAGGAGTATGCGCTTGCGGGCCGTGCGCTGCAGATTATCAAGGAGTATATGGGCATCCAGATGAGCGAAGAAGAGCAGGGTTTTATTACGCTGCATATCGTCAACGCCACCATGCCGCAGCGCTCTGACCGTCTGATTGTTTCGGTCCAGCTTGTTCGCGACGTGCTCGCGATTGTTTCCGAGCACTATGCCACGACCCTTGACGTCACCTCGTTGCCGTACGAGCGTTTCGTTCGCCATCTGCAGTTTTTTGCGCAGCGAGCGCTCGATCCCGCGGCGGGGCAGGTCAATGGCGACGCGCTGTTCCGTATCGATGAAACGACGTATCCGAGGGCGTTCTCGTGTGCGGAGTCAATTGCCGCCCACTTAGCGTCTACCTATAACGTTGTCGTTACCGATGCCGAGAAGAGCTATCTCGCATATCACATTGTTAACCTGCTTGGAGAACCTGGTCTCTAGGCATAACGTGCCCATACATCGATTGATATAAGGCAAGGCTTGCGGTCTTGTCCAGGGCACAGCTATCTCAATTTGCGGAAAAGGAAGGGGAGTACCGCTATGACCGCAAAAAAGAAGTTCAATTTCAAAGCGCCGTTGGAGGTGTTCGCGAAGTCGATCGTTCAGCCGATGATGTATCTCTCGGTTGCCGGCATCCTGCTCATCGTGGGCATCATTCTGACCAACAAGACCATCTGCGCCGTGATCCCTGTGCTGGGCTCCGGTCCGTTCCAGCTTGTGGGCGCCGTTGTCTATCAGTCGCTGATGTTTATCATCAACAACCTCTCGATTCTGTTCTGCGTGGGCATCGCCGGCGCCATGGCAAAGAAGAACAAGGGCCATGCTTCGCTGATTGCCCTGATGTCGTTCTTCCTGTTCCTGCAGGCTAACAACATCGTGCTCAACGCCACCGGCTCTCTTGCCGAAGCGAGCGGCATGCTCGGCCTTACCGGAACCGGCCAGAGCACCGTTATGGGCATTCAGGTGCTCGATACCGGCGTGTTTGGCGGCATCATTCTTGGTTGCATTACCGGTGCCGTGTTCAACAAGTACTCGAACAAGCAGTTCCCCATTGCTCTTTCGATGTTCTCGGGCGTTCGCTTTCCGTTCCTGATCATGATCATCATTTCCTGGATCATGGGCGCTGGCTTCTGCATCGTTTGGCCTCCGGTTCAGGGCGCCATCTCCTCCGTTGCCGGCATCATTAAGGAGTCGGGCAACATCGGTCTGTTTATCTACGGCATGCTCAACAAGCTGCTCGTTCCCACCGGCCTGCACCACCTCATCTACACCCCGTTCCAGTTCTCCGATGTGGGTGGCACCCTGACGCTGGGTGATCAGGTTATCGCCGGTGCCTACCCCATCCGTGTTGCCGAGATGGCAATGACGGGCCAGCCCTTCTCCGATAGCACCTACTTCAACAGCTACACCTTCAACAACCTGTGGCCCTACATTGGTATCGGTCTCGCCTTTATCTTCACCGCTTACAAGGGGAACAAGGATAAGACCAAGGCCGTTATCATCCCGCTGATCATCACCGCCGTGCTCTCCTGCGTGACCGAGCCCATGGACTTCCTCTTTGTCTTTGCCGCTCCCGTGCTCTTTGTCGTTCACTCGGTTCTTTCCGGCATCTTCCTGGTTCTGCTCAAGGTCCTCTCCGTGCCCGCTTCGACTGCAGGCGGCATCATCAACATCGTGGTCTCCAACCTGGTCCTCGGTGTCGACAAGACCAACTGGCCGGTCATGCTGGTGCTCGGAGTCGTCAACGCCGCTCTGTACTTCTTCCTCTTCACCTTCCTTATTAAGAAGCTCAACCTCCACACGCCTGGTCGCGAGGAGGAGTCCGAGCTCGCTGAGTCCGTTGCCGAGGGCGAGGCCGCCGCGTCTGTCGCGGTGAAGCAGGGCGCTGTCGCCGATGCTCCCGCGCAGGGTGTTGACGCGGGTATCGCCGACCTGGTCGCAGGTCTTGGCGGCAAGGACAACATCGAGGAGCTCGAGAACTGCTTTACGCGTCTCCGCGTGAACGTTAAGAACCCGGACCTCATCAATGAGGACCTCATCAACCACGTGCCCAACAGCGGCATCAACCGCAACGGCAATAATATCCAGATCATCTTTGGCATGAAGGTCGCCGAGATGCGCGACAAGGTCGAAAACGCGATTGAGAAGGAGCAGTAAACAATGATCATTACTCTGTGTGGTGGCGGATCCACCTTTACCCCCGGCATCGTCAAGTCCATCGCTCTGCGCAAGGACGAGCTCGACGTTGACGAGATTCGTCTGTACGACATCAACGAGGAGCGCCAGCGCAAGATCGGCGTGCTCGTGGACTGGATTTTGCACGAGGACCTCGGCCTTGACATCAAGCTCACGGTGACCACCGACAAAAAGACGGCTTTTACCGACGCGAGCTTCGTGTTTGCCCAGATGCGCGTGGGCGGCTACGCCATGCGCGAGCAGGACGAGAAGATTCCGCTGCGCCATGGCTGCGTGGGCCAGGAGACCTGCGGTTGCGGCGGCCTTGCCTACGGCATGCGCACCATCTTCCCCATGGTCGAGCTGATCGATGACGTTGAGAAGTACGCCAAGAAGGACTACTGGATTCTCAACTACTCCAACCCTGCTGCCATCGTCTCTGAGGGCTGCCGCGTGCTGCGTCCCAACGCTCGCATCATCAACATCTGCGACATGCCGATCGCGATCATCGACGTGGTTTGCGCCGCACTCGATATCGACAAGAAGGATGTCGAGTACGATTACTTTGGCCTCAACCACTTTGGTTGGTTCACCTCGATTCGCCACAAGGGCGAGGAGGTGCTCCCGCAGCTGCGCGAGTACATCAAGGAGCATGAGATTCTGCTGCCTGACTCCTACCTCAAGGGCATGGGCTCGCTCATGGCAAAGAAGCCCGAGGAGGCCACTGACGAGCACCCCGAGCAGAACCGCCACACCAAGGGCAGCTGGTACTACGTCTGGAAGGGCGAGTACGAGATTATGGAGTGCTTCCCGGAGTACCTGCCCAACACGTATCTGAACTACTACCTGCAGCAGAAGGAGTTCGTCGAGCATTCCAACCCCGAACGCACCCGTGCTAACGAGGTTGAGGAGACGCGTGAGAAGAACCTCTTCGACGGCATCGACCACTACGAGAAGACCGGCGAGATCGACGAGAGCACGTTCTATGCGGGCAGCCACGGCGACTGGATTGCCGATCTGGCCATCGCTCTGAAGAACGATACCAAGCAGCGCTTCCTGGTCATTTGCGAGAACAAGGGCGCTATCCCCAACATGCCCTACGACGCTATGGTCGAGCTGCCTGCCTACATTGGCAAGAACGGCCCCGAGGTCATCAGCCGTGACAACATTCCGCTGTTCCAGCAGGGCCTCATGATGCAGCAGCTGAACTCCGAGAAGCTCGTGGTCGAGGCTACGATCGAGGGTTCGTACGAGAAGGCGCTCAAGGCCTTTACGCTGAACAAGACCGTGCCGTCGATGAAGGTCGCCAAGGAGGTTCTCGACGACATGATCGAGGCCAACAAGGGTTACTGGCCCGAGCTTAAGTAAAAGCAACAGGGTCGCTGACCGCATACCTGGAGCAATGCCCCGTCCACGTGATTGCGTGGGCGGGGCATTGTCATTTGGTAACGCGTTTTATCAAATATGGCATTTATCTGCGGTAAAGGTGTTTAGCACCGCTGAGGGCCGCGTTTTATACCGCCTGCCGAACCGCGTGGAGACCTAACAACTTTTTAGGTCAGTGTGTTGCATGTAGCAACTTCGCCCGGCCTCGCCTCCGGGCTGCCATGTGAGAGGGGATCTTATGGCTCGACTGCATGTAATGGAACGCAGCCACGCCCAGGCCGTCATGGACGACCTGCACGATGCACTCGGACGCCGCTTGGCGGTGAGTTCGCTCGCCCCGTGTCCCGTTGAGTTTACGGCAGCGCTCGTCAACCTGTGTTCCACTCAGAGCTGCGGCAAGTGCACACCCTGCCGCGTGGGCCTGAGCGCGCTGAGCGATCTGCTCGCCGATGTGCTCGAGGGCCGCGCCGACGAGTCCACGCTCAACTTGACTGAGCGCACCGCCCGCACCATCTATCTTTCGAGCGATTGCGCCATCGGCTACGAGGCCGGCGCCATGGCGCTCACGGCCATCCGCGGTTTTCGCGACGATTTTGAGCACCACATCCGCGAGCACTCCTGTGGCTTTGACCGCGAGGCCCGCGTCCCGTGCGTCTCGGGCTGCCCGGCGCACGTCGACATTCCCGGTTACATTTCGCTGGTCGAGGCCGGCCGTTATGCCGACGCCGTCAAAGTCATCCGCAAAAACAACCCGCTGCCGCTCGTCTGCGGCCTGGTATGCGAGCACCCCTGCGAGATGCACTGCCGTCGCGGCATGGTCGACGACCCCATGAACATCCTCGCTCTCAAGCGTTTTGCCGTTGAGCACAGCGACCTCAACGACCACAAGCCCCATGTAGTGGACAACACCGGCAAGCGCGTCGCCGTGATCGGCGGCGGCCCGGCCGGCCTTTCCTGTGCCTACTACCTGGCCGTGATGGGCCATAAGGTGACCATCTTTGAGCAGCGCCACCACCTGGGCGGCATGCTGCGCTACGGCATTCCCAGCTACCGTCTGCCGCGCGAGCGCCTGCAGGCCGAGATCGACTGGATCTTGAGCGCCGGCATCGACGTGGAACTCGACCACTCCGTCAACGGCGAGGAGCTTGCCCGCCTGCGCGACGAGTTCGATGCCGTCTACCTGGCCATTGGCGCCCACAGCGATAAGAAGCTCGGCCTTCCGGGCGAAGAGGCGCTCGGCGTGGAGTCGGCCGTCAAGATGCTGCGCGCCATTGGCGATGATGAGCTGCCCGACCTGAGCGGTCAGCGCGTGTGCGTCATCGGTGGCGGCAACGTTGCCATGGACGTGGCCCGCTCTGCCGTGCGCTGCGGTGCCGAGAAGGTGAGCATCGTCTACCGCCGCCGCATCTGCGACATGACGGCCCAGGACGCCGAGATCGCCGGCGCCCAGGCCGAGGGCTGCGAGGTGCTGGAGTTGACCGCCCCGCTCGCTATCGAGACGGGCGAGGAAGGTCGCGTGAGTGGCCTGCGCGTGCAGCCGCAGATCATCGGCGAGCCCCGTCGTGGGCGTCCGGCCCCGCGTGCCGCCGCCACGCCCGAACGCATCATCCCCTGCGAGCGCGTGTTTGTGGCGATTGGCCAGGACATCGATTCCAAGCCGTTTGAGGAGATGGGCATTGCCTGCAAGTGGGGCTGCGTCGTCACCGATTCGGACGGCGCCGTGCCCAACTTCGATGGTCTCTTTAGCGGCGGCGACTGCCAGACCGGCCCCGCCACCGTTATCCGCGCTATCAACGCTGGCCGTGTGGCCTCGGCAAACATCGACCGCTACCTGGGCTTTGATCACAAGATCAAACTCGAGGTCGAACTGCCGACCGTCCAGTTTAAGGGTAAGCACGAGTGCGGCCGCTGCGAGCTGGGCGAGCGCGAGGCCGGCGAGCGCATTCACGATTGGAATCTGGTCGAGCAAGGTCTTACTGAGCAGGAGGCGCACCAGGAGGCGAGCCGCTGCCTGCGCTGCGACCACTTTGGCTTTGGTGCGTTCCGCGGAGGGAGGAACTTGGAATGGTAGAGCCCAACAAAACCACTGTCAGCGACAACACCGAAAACGGAGCGCACAACATGGTCAAGCTCACTATCGATAACTGCGAGGTCGTGGTGCCCGAGCACACCACGATCCTGGACGCAGCCAAGTCCGTCGGCATCCAGATTCCCACCCTGTGCTATCTGCGCGATCTAAACGAGATCGGCGGCTGCCGCGTGTGCGTGGTCGAGGTTGAGGGCTGCGACCAGCTGGTTGCCGCCTGCAACAACTACGTGCTCGACGGCATGGTGGTCCACACCAACAGCCCCAAGGCGCGCGAGGCCCGTCGCACCAACGTTCAGCTGCTCCTGTCGCAGCACGACGCGCAGTGCGCGAGCTGCGTGCGCAGCGGCAACTGCAACCTGCAGGCCATCGCCAACGACCTGGGCATTTTCTATCTGCCCTACCAGAAGCATCTGGCGGGTGAGGGATGGGACTTCGACTTTCCCATCATCCGCGACAACGACAAGTGCATTAAATGCATGCGCTGCATCAAGGTGTGCGAGAGCGTCCAGGGCTTGGGGATTTGGGACCTGACCAACCGCGCCACGCACACCGCCGTGGGCACCCGCGGGCGTGCGCCGATCGGCAAGACCGACTGCGTCGCATGCGGCCAGTGCATCACGCATTGCCCCACGGGCGCGCTGCGCGAGCGAGACGATACCGAGGCCGTGTTCGATGCCCTCGCCGATCCCGATAAGATCGTGCTGGTGCAGATTGCGCCGGCCGTGCGTAGCGCCTGGGGCGAGGAGCTCGGCATTCCGCGCGAGCAGGCCACCGTTGAGCGCCTGGCCTGCGCATTGCGCCGCGTGGGCTTTGAGTACGTGTTCGACACCGATTTCTCGGCCGACCTCACCATTATGGAGGAGGGCTCCGAGCTGCTCGAGCGCCTGGGTAAGGCCGCCAAGGGCGAGGGTGACAGCCGCGGCTGGCCCATGTTCACGAGCTGCTGCCCGGGCTGGGTGCGCTTTGTGAAGGCGCGCTATCCGGAGTTTGTTGACAGCCTGTCCACGTCCAAGTCGCCGCAGCAGATGTTTGGCGCTGTCGCCAAGACTTATTACGCCAAGGTTCTGGGCGTGGAGCCCGAGCGCCTGTTTGTGGTGTCCGTGATGCCGTGTACGGCCAAGAAGGCCGAGTGCGCGCTGCCGAGCATGGTGGGCGAGGACGGCGCGCCCGACGTTGACGTTGCGCTGACGGTACGCGAGATGGTGCGCATGATCCGCGCGAACCACGTGAGCGTGGACACGCTGGTTGAGGAGCCGCTCGATACGCCGCTGGGCTTTGGCACGGGCGCGGGTGTGATCTTTGGCGCCACGGGCGGCGTGATGGAGGCCGCCGTGCGCTCGGCATATTACCTGGTGACGGGCGAGAACCCCGACGCCGACTTCTTTACCGACGTGCGCGGCCTGGACGGCTGGAAGGAAGCCGTGGCCGATATCGATGGCACCAAGGTGCGCGTCGCCGTGGCACACGGGCTGGGCAACGCTGCCCGTCTGCTCGACGCGATTTGTGACGGCCGCGTGAGCTATGACTTCGTTGAGGTCATGGCGTGCCCGGGCGGCTGCGTCGGTGGCGGCGGTCAGCCCATCCACGACGGCTGCGAGCTGGCGGCAGAGCGTGGCCAGGTTCTTTGGGGCCTCGATGCGGCAGCGGACATTCGCTTCTCGCACGAGAATCCCGATGTTCAGGCATGCTATCGCGAGTTCTTGGGCGCGCCGCTCTCGCCGCTGGCCGAGGAGTTGCTGCACACTGACCACCACGCCTGGACGATGCCTAACGAAGGGATGTGCTAACGATGCGCGCGTTTGATTTTGAGATGTCGCGCCGGGGGTTTGCCTCGGCGCTCGCCGTGGGCGCCCTGTCGCTTGTGCTCGCGGGCTGTGGCGGCGGGGCTGCCGGTGCCGGGTCCACCGCGGGCTCGGCTGCCGCGGACGGCGCCGGTGCTGCTGCAGAGTCGGTCGAGGTGCACGTCGCCTCGCTCAAGGGACCGACCTCGATTGGCCTGGTGCAGTTTATGGACCAGGCAGCAAACGGCGAGACGGACAACGAGTTCGACTTTGCGATCAACACTGCCGCCGACGAGATTGTGCCCAAGGTCATTCAGGGTGATGTCGACATTGCCCTGGTGCCGGCCAACGTGGCGAGCGTGCTCTACAACAAGACCGAGGGCGCGGTGCAGGTCATCGACATCAACACGCTGGGCGTGCTGAATGTGGTGACAGGCGATGCGAGTGTAGCCTCGTTTGCCGATCTGGCGGGCCATACCGTCTATATGACGGGCAAGGGCACCACGCCGGAGTACGTCATGAACTACTTGCTGGAGCGCGCGGGCCTGACCGGCCAGGTGACGCTCGAGTTTAAGAGCGAGCCCACCGAGGTGCTGTCGGCCCTGCTTGCCGACCCGTCCGCCGTGGGCGTGCTGCCGGAGCCGTTCAAGACCGCTGCCATCGCCAAGAGCGAGGGCAGGCTGTCGGCACCGGTGAGTCTGACCGATGTGTGGGATGAGCTGGCAGGCGACACGGGCTCGCGCTTGCTGACGGGTGTGACCGTGGTGCGCCGTGCCTTTGCCGAGGAGCATCCCGAGGCCGTTGCGGAGTTCTTGAGCTGCCATGCGGCGAGCGTTAAGGCTGTCAATGCGGCGCCGGCAGACTGGGCGCAGGCCGTGGTCGATGCCGGCATCGTGGACAACGCCAAGATCGCGGAGAAGGCGATTCCCGGGTGCATGCTTGTATGCCAGACGGGCAAGGATATGAAGGCGGCGCTCGGTGGGTACCTGCAGGTGCTGGCCGATGCGGACGCGAGCGCTGTGGGCGGTAAGCTCCCGGCTGACGATTTTTACTACATGGAGTAGCCCGTGCGTGCGTTTGCTCGACAAATGACAGAGCGTATGAAGGCGGTGTCGGCAGCAGGTGCCGTCGCCGCCTTTTGGCTTGCTGTGTGGATGCTGGTGGCGGCGCTGGTGGCGCAGCCGTTGATCTTGCCGGGGCCGGGTGCTGTCGTGGCGGCGTTGTTGCGGCTGGTATGCGCTGTCGGTACCTGGGCGATTTTGGCGGGCTCGGGCGTACGGATTCTGGGCGGGCTGGCGCTTGCCGCGGTATGCGGCGGTTTGTTGGCCGGGATTTCTGTACGGTCGCGGGCGTTTGCCCGCTTGGCGGCGCCGGCACTTTCGTTTGTAAAGGCGACGCCGGTTGCCTGCGTGGTGGTCCTGCTGCTCATTTGGCTGGGGTCGGCACGTGTGAGCATCGCGGCGGTCTTTTTGATGGCGCTGCCGGGCGTATATTTCTCACTGGTCGAAGGCTTGTCGCAGGTGGATAAGCCACTGGAGCAGATGTTTCGTCTGCATGGCGTGCGGGGCTGGCGACTGTTTTGCGCCCATACCTGGCGCGAAGTCCTGCCGTTTGTGCTTTCGTGTGCGCGTGCCGTGATCGGCATGAGCTGGAAGGCCGGTGTGGCAGCCGAGCTGATCGGCATGGCGGTGGGCACCGTGGGTGAGCGCATCTATCAGGCGAAGCTTTTGATTGAGACGGCTGATCTGCTGGCGTGGACCGTGCTGATCGTTGCCGCCTCATGGGCGTGCGAGCGCGTGCTGGTGTGGCTGCTGCGGGTTTCGGGGCCCGTGGCGTGGGGTGCGGCCGTGCGGGCGCATGGGCATGGGCTGCGCGGGCGTGCGAGGGCTGCGGGCGATGGCGCTGCAGCGGAGCTTGCGCTTGCCGTGGGCGATCGCGCGCCCTGGGCGCCGGCGCTCGACGGACTGGTGCTCAACGTGCCCGCGGGTGGGCGTATCTGTGTGATGGGCGCTTCGGGTGTGGGCAAGTCGACGCTGCTCGCCCTGGCGGCGGGGGAGTGCGTGCCGTGCTCGATGGTGTTTCAGGACGCGCGCCTGGTAGAGGGCGCCTCGGCTTTGGATAACGTGCTGGTGTGTGCCGATGCGCGCGTGGATGCTTCGAGCGCTACGGCCTTGCTGCGCCGGTTGGTACCGGGGACCGATGTGTATGCGTGCGTGGCCGAGCTTTCGGGTGGACAGCGCCGTCGTGTTGAGATCGCCCGAGCTCTGCTGTGCCCAGGCGATGCGGTGATTCTGGACGAGCCCTTTACCGGTCTAGATACCGCTGCGCGCGACGCATGCGCCGAGGTCGTGCTCGACTTGCTCGACGGTCGCATACTGCTGCTCGCCACGCACGATGCCGCCGACGCTCAGGCTCTCGATATCTCTGATATCATCACGCTCTAAATACTAATTCAGCAACAAAATGATCCGTTTTCCTCCGTCCCCATGGGGTCGGGTGTGGTATTCTATCTGCGGGGTAATACTTAGGAATACCAAGTAATACCAACGCCGTAGAAACAAACTCCAGATGCGGGCCAATCGGGTTGCCTTCACAGCCCGTCGCCCAGCCGCGTGGCCCGCATCTATCCGCACTACCGTCGTTTCAAAAAGGAAGCGCCATGGCAGAACACATGACCCCCGTAGTCGCGAAGGTCTTGCCCGAGGAGAAGGCAGCCTTCGCGGCGGCAACCCAGCTCGTGGGCACCACGCCGTCCAACGCCATCCGCATGTTTATCGCCGCGTTCAATCGCTGCGGCACCTTCCCGTTCGACATCTCGCCCAACGGGGCTTTTGGCATTTCGCCCGATTCTCATCAATAAGTGATCCGTTTTCCTCCGTCCCCATGGGATCAGCTCTCTGCCAAGTTGTGGTAGAACTAGGGAACGGTTTTGAGGAGGTTGGCATGCTCAATGCGATGATTTGGGCGCTTGCCTGTTTTGGCGTCGTCGCTGCCGATATTGCCCTGAGCGTCGTTTTGTTCTCCGCCCTTGGCGTCGCATCGGTGTTCATGGGTTTTTCGAACGATAACCTCGACATTCAATTGCTTCAGGCCGTCGCGCAGACGGCATCGTTTTTAATGGCGCTGCTGTGGTGGCGTTATCTTTGGCCGCGTTCATTTATGGCACGCCGGCAAAGCGAGCGTCCGCTCGGCGGGGGAGTGCGTGGGGCGTGGAAACGCATCGCCTGCGTTATCGTGATTGGTCTGGCCTTGCAGGTGGTCGTTGGCTACGTGACCGACGCCGCGCTGTCGCTGTTGCCCGAGGCCGCGGCCGACTACAGCGAGCTTGTCGAGGAAACAGGCATGGGCGACACCAGCTATCTCGCCGTCCTGACTACGGTGCTCGGCGCCCCATTTTGTGAAGAGCTGCTGGTGCGCGGTATCATTTTTGAGTTTTCGCTCCGAGCGTTTAATCCACAGTGCCGCCCACTTTGGAAGCGCCGGCGTCGTGCGAGCGCGCAGGACGGCGCCATGGTGCCCTGAGCGGCCCCAAGTACGTGGGGTATCGCCGCGGCGATTGTACTGCAGGCGGCAATCTTCGGTTTTATGCACATGAATTGGGTGCAGGGTTGCTACGCGGGTGCCGCCGGCCTCATCTTTGGTTGGGTGCTCGTGACGACCGGAAAGCTCCGCTACACGATCCTGCTGCACTTCGCCTTTAATGCCGGGTCGTATCTCATGACGTTGCTCTGGTTTGTGAACACGCCGTTCGACGTGGCAATTACGGTCGCCATCGCCGGCGTCATCCTCGTTGAGGCAATGCGGTCGCTGCGCCGCGCGTGTGGGATGGATGCAGCGAGCGCACCGCTGCCCTAGTTGCGGCGTCCGCCTCCGTTGGCGCCTTGTCGCCCCTGGGCCGCGCGATTGCGCCCGGCAGTGTTCTGTGCGCGCGACATGCCGCCGTGCTCCTTGCTGCCCTTGGGCCCCTTGCCAGCGCCGCCACCATGCGGTTTGCCGCCCTTCTTGCCAGTGCCGTGTCCGCCGCTGGCCGATGTCTCGCCCGGGCGCGGGGGCACGGGGCGAATCAGGCAATGCTTGGTGTAGCCAATCAGATCGCGGCGGCCGGCCTTCTCCAGCGCCTCGCGCACGAGCTTGTAGTTCTCGGGCTTGCGGTATTGGATGAGCGCACGCTGCATGGCCTTCTCGTGTGGGTCGCGTGCCACGTAGATCGGCTTCATGGTGCGTGGGTCCACGCCGGTGTAGTACATGCAGGTCGACATGGTGGACGGCGTGGGGTAGAAGTCCTGCACCTGCTCGGGCATGTAGCCCATGTCGCGCACGGCCTCGGCAAGGTCCACGGCTTCCTTCATCGTTGAACCGGGGTGGCTCGAGATTAGGTACGGCACCACATACTGCTTGAGTCCGTATTCGCGGTTCAGGCGTTCAAATTTACGGCAGAACGCGTCGTAGACGGCGCGGCTCGGCTTGCCCATCACGGAGAGCACCGCGTCGCTCACGTGCTCGGGTGCTACACGCAGCTGGCCCGAGACGTGATGTTCCAGCAGCTCGCGCAAAAACTCGTCCGAGGTGTCGGCCATGGTGTAGTCAAAACGGATGCCGCTGCGGACGAAGACCTTTTTGACGCCCGGCAGCTGGCGCAGGTCGCGCAACAGCTGCGTGTAGCCGCTCTCATCGACCACCATGTTCTTGCATACGCTCGGCCACAGGCAGCGCTTGTTCTTGCACACGCCGTGCTTGAGCTGTTTGTCGCAGGCAGGGCGGCTAAAGTTTGCCGTCGGTCCGCCCACGTCGTTGATATAGCCCTTAAACTCGGGATCGCGCGTGAGCAGCTCGGCCTCGCGTATGATCGAGTCGTGGCTGCGCATCTGCAACACGCGGCCCTGGTGGAAGGTGAGGGCGCAAAACGAGCACTCGCCAAAACAGCCGCGGTTGGAGCTAATGGAAAACTTGATCTCTGCAAAGGCCGGCACGCCGCCTGCCGCGTCGTAGTCGGGATGCCAATCGCGTGCGTAGGGGAGCTCGGCCACCTCGTCCATCTCATCGGTCGTTAACGTCGCCGACGGCGGGTTCTGCACCACATAGACGCTGTTGGGGTAGGGCTCTACCAGGCGGTGTCCGGTGATGGGATCCATGTTCTGCTGCTGCACATTAAAGCTGCGCGCGTAGTTGAGCTTGTCGGCGGCAAGGTCGTCCCAGCTGGGCAGCAGGTCGTAGTCGTAGACCTCGTCGAGCGAGCTGGTGCGGTAGACGGTGCCGTTGATGTAGGTGATCTGATCGACGGGCAGTCCCGCGTCGAGCGCGTCGGCGATCTCGACAATCGCGTGCTCGCCCATGCCGTAGATGAGGATGTCGGCGCCCGAGTCGAGCAGTACCGAGCGCTTGAGCTTGTCCTGCCAGTAGTCGTAGTGGGCCAGGCGGCGCAGGCTCGCCTCGATGCCGCCGATGATGATGGGGGCGTCCTTAAACGTCTGACGGATGAGGTTGCCGTAGACCGTGACGGCGCGGTTGGGACGGCGCCCCTCCTCGCCACCAGGGGTATAGGCGTCGGTGTGGCGGCGGTGCTTGGTCACCGAATAGTGGTTGACCATGGAGTCCATGTTGCCGGCGCTGACGAGAAAGCCCAGGCGCGGCTCGCCGAGCACCGTGATGCTGGCGGGGTCGGTCCAGTCGGGCTGGCAGATGATTCCTACCTTGTAGCCGTGCGCGTCGAGTACGCGGCTGATGATAGCCATGCCAAAGCTGGGGTGATCCACGTAGGCGTCGCCGCAGATATAGACGAAGTCGCACTGGTCCCAGCCGCGCGCGTCCATATCGGCGCGGCTGACGGGGAGGAACTTATCGCGGCCCGGACGCCAGGGACGGGCGGGAGCTGTCGGGGCATGCGTGGGACGCGAGCCCTGTGCCTTACCGCCGCGCTTTTGCTGCTGGCCCTGTTTGCCCTGCTGACTGCGCTGGTTGTTCTGAGCGTGCTGAGGCTTTTTTGCCACGATCCCTCCCGGTGTTTGTATGCTGCACGTAATTGTAACCAGTCTTTTTAGGACGGGGCTAAAAAGACTGGTGGAGTACACGAGGTCTCGGGTGTCGGTGCCGCGCCCGCCGTTTGTTTCCAGACTGTGTATCTGCGCGTTGGAGAACCCGTCTCGCGCGCACGCCATGTTGTCAATGGGTTACAGTATGAACGGCGGCTATGTCTCCGCCAACGCACGAGAGGGTCGTCAACAAGGAGGATGCACGACGATGCAGCGTGCCAAACAGATATCGGAATCCATTGAGCTGGGCATCATCTTGGCGCTCGCCGGTGGTTTTATGGATGTGTATTCGTACATTGGGCGCGACCATGTTTTCGCCAACGCGCAGACGGGCAACATCCTGCTGGTGGGCGTGAGCATCTCGGAGGGCAATTGGGCACTTGCGGGGCGTTACTTCTTCCCTGTGGTTTCGTTTGCTGTGGGCATTATGCTTGCCGACCTGGTACACGAGCGTTTTGGCAGCGTGATCCACTGGCGTCAGGTGACGGTGTTCTTTGAAGCCGTCATCTTGCTGGGCGTGAGCTTTATCCCCGGTGGCGGTTACAACCTGCTCGCCAACTGCCTTACTTCGTTTGCCTGCGGTATGCAGGTCGAGAGCTTCCGCAAGATTCATGGACACGGCATCGCCACGACCATGTGTATCGGCAACCTCCGTAATGCCTTGCAAAACGTGGACGATTACATCATTACCCACAAGCGCGGCTTTTTGGAAAACGGCCTGCTGTACTTTGGTGTGATCTTTACCTTTGTGTTTGGTGCCGTGCTGGGCAATTGGTGCATTGAGCGCATGGGTCTGCACGCCATCGTCGTGGCGAGCGCGCTGCTGTTTGTCGCGTTTGCCATCATGTTCATCGACCGTGAACGCGATTTGCACAGGAAATGGGCCCGCATCGTAGCTGACTGGCAGACCACGAGCCTTAAGCGCTAAGGTGCATGTTCGTAATGACAAGATTTGACGTCAGCAAAGCGTGCTGCTTGAGGCTATAGAATAAAAATGCCATCTTCCTAGCTATAATTATTAGTTGAGGGGATGGACATATGCCAGAGCTTTTTATTCAAAATAAGACGACAGTAATCAAGTTGATGGTGCTCTGCATTTTATCTGCCCTGGTAGAGCTGTCTGTTGTTAAAGCTGAATCGTTGATTATAGACTATGGCCTGCTTCGCTCTAATTATCGTAACGTTTTATACATTGGGTTAGGCCTGCTAGTATTGCTCTCAGTTGAGCTGGTGACAAACCTGTTCAGATCAAAATATGCGGAGCAATTGGCTTCCGATGGCGCTAACTGCTTCTATAGATTGCTTGCCCGCCGTGCTTTAGAGCGGCCCTTAGTTTTAGCAAAAGACAGTGACTACCTGTTATCGCGCATTGAAGAGGCTGGGAACCTACAGCCGATGATTGGAATATTTACAACTGCGTTTCTTCCGTGCTTAGTGACGGGTTTGGCATCGTTTGTGGCGCTATCTAATATCTCTTTGTTGCTTTTGATCCCTGTTTGTGTTTCGGCATTGTTTATTTCGCTTCTATATCCGTTCGCTCTTAGTAAGCTATCGACTAAGAGCGAAAAGGCATTGGAGGCCCAGGCGAGGGGTTCTGCTTATTTAGCCCAACTAATAAATTGTCGACTTTACATTCGAATTTCTCGTTCAATTAACTTGGAATTACTTCGCTATAAAAAGATGCTTAAAGCCTGCAGGAACTCTCGAGTTGAGGAGAGTGTCTTTGCGAGATTGGCAACTGAAATAGTTAACGCTGGCAACATCATTACTGGCTTGCTTTCAGTTCTGCTGCTTATTTTCCTTGTGTTAAAGCGCGGGCTGACGGTCGGGATTGCGGTGCAGAGTTATCAACTTGTGCTTCTATGCTATTCTCCTTTTCCTCTTGTTCTGAATTGTTGGGCTCAGCTTCAGCCGTCGTTTAGGTCGTTGCACCGTGTCTTGGAATTACGTCGTCTTTTGGAAGCTGGAAAACCTAATTTGATATGCTTCGATCACGCTGATCGAATTAGTTGGAAAGGAATCAGTCTCTCGTTTTCGTCGAGCGAAACTAATGAGAGGATAACAATTCCAGATTGCACGATACAGGCACCTTGTCTGGTTTTAGTAAGCGGCCCTAATGCATGTGGCAAATCTTCATTTCTGGAAGTATTGAATGGATTATTGTCGCCAGTTGCTGGCAGACTGTGTGTTAATGAGTCTACTGTCATTTTCGATGGCTTGACTTTAATCCAGCTACCCTGCGCAACTATGCCGCAAAGACATTTGATAATGGGGGGAACTTTCAGGAAGGCTCTTTACTATGGTCTTGTAGATATTGACTCTGAAAAACTCATCTATCTTTTGAAGGGTTTTAGCCTCGATAAATTATTTGAAGCCAATCCCATCATTGGAACTAGGGGACACAATTTGTCTGGCGGAGAACTGGCTTCTCTATTACTTTGTAGGGCCTTTCTGAGCAGCTATTCTATTATTATTTTGGATGAGCCTTGCAACAATTTAGATAATGCTTCGATATCCTTTTTGAAGGCGGTGGTTGCACAGGAGATGAAAGAGCGAATCGTCATCATTGCGGATCATGGACATGGTTTTGAACAATTTGCAGACTATGTAATACAGTTTCAGGAGCCAGAAAAAACTATCTAGCTCCTGAACGTTGCTACCAACTGCTATTTGCGAGTTATTCGAGATGCTCTTCAATGCGAGCTCTAAGAAGGGCAATGGCTGTGGGTATGCCAATTGCGGCAGCTAATTCGGCTTTATCCAAAACCTGTATGCTAAAGCACGATTGTTTATCACATTGAAGAACGGTAACTGAAGATACCCTCACTTCCCGTTGGCTGAATATATCGTAATCTCCAAAAAGGAAGTTACCTTTTATTGAGTAATTCGGTATGTTCGTTATGCACTTCATCTCAAGTCTGTTTAGGCCATAATCGAACACCGCAACTTCCTTATGTTCGATGACGAGCGCAACCCTGGGCATGTTACTAAAGCCACCGTCGACGACAGTAAAGAGCTTTTCATTTGTATCGTCATAAACGGTGTATTTAAGACTCAATAGCTGTCCTAGTGGACCCGTGAACCCATGTCTTTTGATGTTGAGGTTGTCTCCCACTGGGTTGGTGAGAGCTAGAGCATGCGGATAAGGGTTACCTTCAATTGAGATTCGATATTCGTTCGTAGCTGTCTTGCTCGATTTAGGACCAGTAGCCACCACGCGTCATCGCCTCAATCGCATTGGAACCGACTTCTGCTTCGTGCGGAGAATTACGCAGTACGTTGCAGTACATGCAGCTGCAATAACCGCATGGGCAATTTCTAATAAAATGAATGACGCTATTTACTGCATGCATGTTAAATGGTCGAATACTTCTCATGATTTGCCTCCCATTGTTCGATTGTTTCTGACTGTTCTATTACCTTCTTCACCTCCTCAACACTGTTGAACCCTATGTTTTCAATCGACGAGTACTCAACGTAAACAGAAAACCTGCTTTCAAGAAAAATTAGCAGTCGAACTAGATCCGATGAGGACAAGCTGAATGGGGAATTGGTCAATCGTTGATTTCTTAGATCTTGATCAAATTGAGTCAAATCCAAATCTCTAATATTGCTTATTGCTTTTTCGATTTCTGCGTAGATGGTTTCATCTTTACAATATGCTGTCATTTCAGTACCCCAAGATCGAAATCAAACAACTCGTCCTCGATTGTCTTGCAGCATAGTAATGATTCTTCTGGATCTAAGCTGGCTGAGAAACTGGGTATTCCTCTTAGTCGAAGTTCTCTTGCTGCTTGAATAGCTTTATCGCTAGATGAATAGCTTATTTGAAATTCATGCGTCTCCAACCCCTCTGTGGCGTCAAGTACTTCGTTTGTAATTTCAAATTGAACTTTCTCTGCTTGCGTAAGCGTTTCAATTACGGGCATGAGCCCTAGCATTATGTCGTAGTCGGCTATCGTGTATGGGATATTGATAATGGCTAAGTCAGGGCAGAAAGCTCGACATGCAGCAATCGACCCCAATCCGTAATCTCCGAAAATGTGGTCGTTGTATTTCATAAGCACATTGGGCGTCTCTAATAGAGCTAGGTCGGATTTATCATTCTCAATGATGAGGTTGATCTGCTCATTCATTTTGATGACGGCAGATTGGCCACCATCAAAACTAAGGGTGTTGCAGCCCCAGATTTCATTTAAAGGATTGAAGCTCAACGCACATAGATTGGGATGGTGCTTTCTCATCTCGCTAACGATGCTACTGAACGTTATTGTTGAATTGGCGGGTGTATATAGATTCCCGACAACAATTTTTGGTATCAGGGCTAATTCCTGCATGTCGCTTTTGCTAGACTCGATTTGTTCAGCGGCGAGTTGGCTGACAACCGTCTTATTTACAGAATGAGCATAGGTTTCAGCGTGTTTACTAAATTCTACGAGTCCTGCGGCGCTTTCTTTCGTCGATAAAACGACAACCAGGTCTGATTCATCGATTGTCGTTACATAGTTAATTCGATTTCTTATGCCAATTTCTTTGCAATTAACAAGGTTGGCGACATCTAGGCCGTCCGGTAGAATGCCGCATGGCGTTGATACCCGGATATTGTAGCCATTTCCTAGCAATCCAATCAGAAGAGGATAGTCAGCTCTTGTGAAAGATATAAGTCCGATTGTCTTCATGATTTTTATCGCTTGTTCCTTTTTAGAGCTGTTGCAATGGACACTTCATGTCTATGAAGCTCAAAGCGAAGTATTTTCTGATTAAGTCGGTCAAAGGCAATTCGTTTTGAATTGTCGCATGCTGTTCGCTTGTAATCAGGGCTTATTACTCCTTCGCAATCTGCGCTTTTTATGCATTGGGTGCACAGCTGAAATGCCCAACATTTTTTACATGAATCGCTGGTCAGCTTTGAAACATTGATTATCTTTTCAATTTGACCTAAATCAAATCCTGAATCCAATGTGCCGATATACATTTCCTTCGTTGTTTCGCTGACCCTTTCGCAAGGAAGAAGCGCTCCTGCTGTTGTCACAAATAGACGCGTAACCCCTGGTTCGCATGGGCCACCGGGTATAGCTTTTGCTGGGATGTTCGAAGGTGCAAATCGCTTTATGTTTTGGTTGATGTTTGCAAGCGTATATGAAGCGAGCCTATCGTTGCGGTTTCCTTTTTCGATTTCGCGCTCATCCATAATTCTTGCTTTAAATAAGGCGTAATTTAGCTGACTTGAGAACTCGTCATTGTAGGGGGCGATACGTCCGTTGCGTTCCAGGTAGTTGAATTGAACATCGCAATCTTCGATATCTTTATCATTTATAAAGGAAGAGACTGTTTTATAGATGTTGTTCGTGTCGACTACGGCATTAAAATGAACATATTTGTTGCGTTCAGGATGGCTGTCTAAAACCATATGAACATTGTCTATAACTGTTTGGTATGAGGACTTGCCATTAGCGTAATGCCTAGACTTATCATGGATTTGCTGCGGCCCGTCAAGACTGATTAACAAATAGAATTCATGCCCAGAATCGAAGAAGAATTTAACCATTTCTTCAGATAAAAGAGAGCAATTAGTTGTAATTCGAAATGAGATGTGTTTTCCTTCAAATACCTGCTCTGCATATTGAGTAATTAGCTTAATTTCATTAAATCGAAGGAGAGGTTCTCCTCCATAAAATGCTACGACCGGGTTTGAGTTGTCGATCGAGTGCATCTTAAAGAATTCGATTGCATGTTTTGCCGTCGAAATGGACATGGAGTTATGACTGTGGGCTCTGTTGTATGAGGAGTTTCCGGAATAGATACAGTAATCACATCGGAAGTTACAAGATTGAGTCAGCTGAAGGGTTAGCATCCGTATATTTCTTTCCAGCTTAACTTTCAAAAGGTCAATTGATGGATAAGCGATATCCTGCAATGGCGAATCGCAGCAGTAGCCACATGATTGTAGTAACTGGAATTCTTGGTCTGATTTACAGGAGGCGTGGCAAACTTTGCCTGCTTGGACTTCTGAGATGTAATTGAAGAGATCTTTGCTTACTGCAAGTATCTCGTTTCGATTGGCATCATAAATGTAGTGGCCCAAGAGGGTCTTTATAGGTAGAACTAACATCTCTACCGCCTCTTTCATTTCACTAATTGTTATTTAGTGAACTAAGATGTTTGCTATAACGTATCCTTTTATAAACGTATTGTCAACATATATTGCTAAAACAGAAACAATTTATAGACTGAGTTGGTCGTATTCTTTGGGCGATTGCTCCTATAATCTAGCCTTCGCTGCTGTCGGGAGGGAAGGACTAGGACTCCGTTATTATGTTGAAACGCTTTAACACTTTTGATGTTCTCGCGTGTTTTTTGTTTCAAAAGCGTTAGGATGGGATTCATAGCGTGGGGCGTAATGGGTGCCCCGCACACGATGGGAGGCTATCAATGGCTAATCGTTTCGTTCTCAACACCATCTCTTATCATGGTTCCGGCGCCATCAAGGAGATCCCCGGCGAGCTCCAGCGTCGCGGCTACAAGAAGATCTTCGTCTGCTCCGACCCCGACCTGGTCAAGTTTGGCGTTACCGCCAAGGTGACCGACGAGCTCGATGCTGCCGGCATCGCTTGGAGCCTCTACTCCGAGATCAAGCCCAACCCCACTATCCAGAACGTGAAGGACGGCGTCGAGGCCTTCAAGGCCGCCGAGGCTGACGCTATCGTGACCATTGGTGGTGGCTCCTCCATGGACACCGCCAAGGCTATCGGCATCATCATCAACAACCCTGAGTTCGCCGATGTCCGCAGCCTCGAGGGCGTTGCTCCCACTAAGAACCACGCCGTGTTCACCATCGCTGTGCCGACGACTGCCGGTACCGCCGCCGAGGTGACCATCAACTACGTCATCACCGACCCCGAGAAGGTCCGCAAGTTCGTGTGCGTCGACACCAACGACGCCCCCGAGGTCGCCGTCGTCGACCCCGATATGATGGCTTCCATGCCCGCCGGCCTGACCGCCTCTACCGGCATGGACGCTCTGACCCACGCCATCGAGGGCTACACCACCAAGGGCGCTTGGGAGCTCTCCGACATGTTCCATTTTGAGGCTATTAAGCTGATCAGCGAGAACCTGCGCGACTCCGTTGCCGAGGCCAAGTCCGGTCAGCCCGGCTCCGGCCGCGAGGGCATGGCTCTTGGCCAGTATGTCGCCGGCATGGGCTTCTCCAACGTTGGCCTGGGCATCGACCATGCCATGGCTCACACCCTGTCCGCTCACTACGACACCCCGCACGGCGTCGCTTGCGCCATGCTGCTGCCGATTGCCATGGAGTTCAACAAGCCGGTTTGCGCTGAGCGCCTGGCCAAGGTTGCCGTTGCCATGGGTGTTGACACCACGGGCATGAGCACCGACGAGGCTGCCGACGCCGCTATCGCCGCCGTCAAGCAGCTTTCCGCCGACGTGAACATCCCGCACGTCTGCGAGGCCATGAAGGCTGACGAGATTGAGGTCCTGGCCAAGGACGCCATGGCCGACGCCTGCTTCCCGGGCAACCCGCGCGAGGCGACGCTCGACGACGTCATCGAGCTCTTCAAGAAGATTTGCCCGGCTGCCTAACCCAGTTTGGTGGTCCTTCGCCCGTAGGCGTATGGTCTTTTGACTTGCCGCTGGCCCCGCCGTGCTACGCACGGCGGGGCTTTTTGTGCTGCGTCAATGTTCTGAGACGGGCAAAACCAAGGCGTACTGCCCGCTACGGATAGGTGGTGCACTTTCCAGCGTGCATTTTTGGGAGTATTCAGCAAGCTCTTAAAAATGCATAACGTTGTGAATGGGCCGAGTGGCCCGCAGGCGCCCATCGACAGCCATTGTGGGCGGGCTATCGATGAGTGGAGGGGGTTGTTACTGAGTTTCTGCTTTGCGACAACCTGCAACACTGTTGTAACCGCGTCATTTTGTCGTTCGTGATGGGGCGTTGGGGCCCAAGGTGCTGAATACTCCGTTTTTTGCACGGTCCAAGGTGGGGCACCCTGAGACGAAGCAAAAAGATGTCTCATTTCTATGCAAATACCGATAGGATTTATGCAAGATTGGGGTTGTAAACCGTGCACGTGCACAAAACCGGTGCGGGGACGTCTGGAGGTGGCTCGGCTCCTGGGGCATTGCACGTGCAGAACGGTTAAAATCGGGACTCGGTCTTAGTTTTACTTGGAAGGATGCATATGACTTCTAATATTGATGCTTCTCTAGGGGAGACGCTCTCCTATATCGCAGGACAGCTTAAGACGCTGACTTCTATTGCCTCGCCTACGGGCTATACCCGTGCGGCGACTGATTATCTGATGGAGACCCTGCGCGATATGGGGTTTGGGCCTGAGCGTTCTAATAAGGGTAACGTGCTCGTTGAGCTTGGTGGCGAGGGTGAGCCGCTCGTATTGGCGAGCCATGTCGATACCCTGGGCGCCATGGTGCGCTCCATCAAGGACAATGGTCGCCTGCGTCCCACGACGCTTGGCGGGCATCAGTGGTCTACGGCCGATGGCGAGAACTGCACCGTTTACACGCGCGATGGCAATGTCTACACGGGTGTGGTTCTCAATACCGAGCCTTCGGCGCATGTGGCCGATGAGCCGGTCAAGACCATCGAGAAGAACATGGAAATCCTGCTCGACGAGAACGTTGACAGCAAGGACGACGTGCTCGAGCTGGGCATTCAGGCTGGAGACATCATCGCTATGGATCCGCGCACCACGGTGACGGAGAGCGGCTACATCAAGAGCCGCTTCCTTGACGACAAGCTGTCCGCGTCGATTCTGCTGGGTCTGGCTCGCGCCGTTGCTGACGGCGAGGTGACCCTTTCGCGCAAGGTGTCGCTGCTCTTTACCGTGTACGAGGAGGTCGGCCACGGCGGTGCCTTTGTGCCGGCTGATACGCGCGAGATGATCAGCGTGGACATGGGCTGCGTGGGCGACGACCTGGGCTGCACCGAGCGCATGGTGTCGATTTGCGCCAAGGATTCGGGCGGTCCGTACAACTACGACCTGGTGACCACGCTGTCCAACATCGCGCGCGAGCTTGAACTCGATTACGCCATCGATGTGTACCCGCATTACGGCTCGGACGTCGAGGCCACGCTTTCGGCCGGTTACGACATTCGCCATGGCCTGATCGGCCCCGGCGTGTACGCGAGCCACAACTACGAGCGCAGCCACATCGACGGCGTGCGCAATACCTACGAGCTGGTTCGCGCCTACGTTCAGCGCTAACGATGCAGCGGCCTCGGCTGGCACAGCAGTACCGACCGAGGCCGTCCTCTCTAAGTTGCGGTGAAATAGGGACTGTTTAAGCGTTTAAAACCGCCAAACAGTCCCTATTTCACCGCAACTTATGAAGGGGATGGGGCTACTTGATGGCGCCGGTCACCGTGCCGCCGCCCAGGACGATGTCGCCGCGATAGACGACGACGGCCTGTCCGGGGGCGATGGCTCGTTGCGGCTCGTCAAAAGTTAGCAGCATTTGCCCGTCTTCGTCACGCGTAAGGGTCGCTGCCTGGTCTTTCTGACGGTAGCGGTACTTGGCGCCTACGCGAATGCCGCCGGCGTCGAGCTCCGCCTCCATGCGTGCGTCCGGCGCACTCCAGATCCACTCATTGGCCGTGAGGGCAGCGGCGGTCAGGTCCTCGGCCTCGCCCAGATGCACGGTGTTGTTGGCGGCGTCGACACCCGTCACATACACGGGATGCGCCATCGCGACGCCCAGGCCCTTGCGCTGACCGATGGTGTAGCGCAGCGCGCCGTTGTGGCGCCCGACCACGCTGCCGTCGCGCCACACAATGTCGCCCGGTGCAGCGGGATGTCCGCAGCGGCGCTCGATATAGCCCGCGTAGTCACCGTCTGGAATAAAGCAGATATCCTCGCTTTCGGCCTTCTTGGCGTTAACAAAGCCCTGTTCGGCGGCAATGCGGCGCACGTCGCGCTCTTTGTCCAAGCCTGCCAGCGGAAAAATCGTGCGCGCCAGGCGCTCCTGCGTAAGCGAATACAAAAAGTAGCTCTGGTCCTTTTTGGGGTCCTCGCCGCGATGCAGCTGCCAGGTGCCGTCTGCCGCCTGGCTTGTTTTGGCGTAATGTCCCGTTGCGATGTAGTCGCAGCCCATGTCCAGCGCCGTATCGAGCAGCGCGCCAAACTTAATGTGGCGGTTGCAGATAATGCACGGATTGGGCGTCAGCCCCTCCTGGTAGGCGTTCACAAAGCGCTCGATAACGCCGTGGTCGAACGTCTGCTGCAGGTCGAGCACGTGATGGGGGATCCCCAGGCGCTCGGCGACGGCCTTTGCATCGGCGATGTCGCGGTCGACTTTGCTCATACCCGTGGCGGGGTCGGGTGCGGGGCAGGTGAGGCGCATGGTGGCACCGACGCATTCGTAGCCCTGACTTTTGAGCAGATACGCGGTCACGCTGGAATCGACGCCGCCGCTCATGGCGACGAGCACGCGCTTATTGTGCATGGGGAGGTTCTCCTTGGTGGCATGTGGCCAAAAAAGAAAAGCGGCGCGGGAGGCTGGTTCCGCGCCGCAGACATTGTAGCAAGTTCAGGCGTCCTGTGGGATACCCTGTTGGGATGAGCTCAGGCTGCCAGAAGAGAGGGGAGACCGGCGTGCCTTGGACTCGTTCTAAGAACGAGAAGCTCTAGTCCTGGAAGAGCGCCGTAGACAGGTAGCGCTCGCCGGTGTCGGCGAGCAGCGCCACGATGGTCTTGCCCTCGTTCTCGGGGCGCTTGGCCAGCTGCAGTGCGGCCCACACGGCGGCGCCGGACGAAATGCCCACGAGCACGCCCTCCTTGTGGCCCACGGCGCGGCCGGTGGCAAAGGCGTCGTCGTTCTCGACGGGGATGATCTCGTCATAGACCTGGGTGTCGAGGACGTCGGGCACAAAGCCGGCGCCGATGCCCTGGATCTTGTGCGGGCCGGCCTGGCCCTTGGAGAGCACCGGGGAGGTGGCGGGCTCAACGGCGACAACCTGAATCTGGGGGTTTTGCTCCTTGAGGAACTCGCCCACGCCGGTCACGGTGCCGCCGGTGCCAACGCCGGCGACGAAGATGTCGACCTTGCCGTCGGTATCGTCCCAGATCTCGGGGCCGGTCGTGGCCTTGTGGATGGCGGGGTTGGCGGGGTTCACAAACTGGCCGGCGAGAATGCTGTTGGGGGTCTCCTTCTGCAGTTCCTCGGCCTTGGCGATAGCGCCCTTCATGCCCTTGGAGCCGTCGGTGAGCACGAGCCGTGCGCCGTATGCCTGCATAAGCTTGCGGCGCTCGACGGACATGGTCTCGGGCATGGTGATGATCACCTTGTAGCCGCGGGCGGCCGCCACCGAGGCGATGCCGACGCCGGTGTTGCCGCTCGTGGGCTCGATGATGGTGTAGTCGCCGCCGCGCACGAGCTTGCCTGCCTTCTCGGCCTCGTCAATCATGTTCTTGGCGACGCGGTCTTTAACGGATCCGGCGGGGTTGAAGTATTCCAGTTTGACGAGCACGCGAGCCTTGAGGTCCTCGTCGGCCTCAAAGTGGGTGAGCTCCAGAAGCGGGGTGTGGCCGATAAGCTGATCGATGGACGTGTAAACCTTGCTCATGGTGAACCTCCAAAGTGTTCAAGTTGCTGGTTGCCGTGTGGTTTTACGGCATGTCTATCAGCTAAACCCATAAACCTTATAGGTTGTTCGTTTAGCTGTTGGCAAGCATAGTAGACACTAAAGCCTAGTAATGCAATAGGAAATAGAAGATTATTACGAGTCGATTAACCATCTTGACCGGAACGGGTATTTTCAAAGCCAATTTTTCGGCTAGAATTTCAACGGACTAAAAGACCGAAAGGCAGCACTAGATATGTTGGTTTCCACTAAGGGCAGGTACGCCCTGCGCGTTATGGTTGACCTGGCCGAGCACCAGGCGGCCGGTCGCATCCCGCTCAAAGAGATTGCGGCGCGACAGGGGATTTCCGAGAAATATCTCGAGAATATCTTGGCTACGCTCGTGCGCGCCAACATGCTCTCGGGCATGCGTGGCAAGGGCGGCGGCTATGTGCTCACGCGCCCGCCCGAGCAGTACACGGTGGGCGAGATCTTGCGCCTGACCGAGGGCAGTTTGGCGCCGGTCGCCTGCCTGGATGGCGACTGCAAGGGCTGCTCGCGATCTGATAAGTGTCCCACGCTCGACGTGTGGAAGAACCTGGACAAGCTCATCAACGATTACCTCGACGGCGTGACGCTCGACCAGCTCGTCGCCCCCAACGAAGGCTACGACTACATCATCTAACCCCACTTGTCATGTGGGGGCAGGGTGGAAATGGTAGATTTTCTTGCCCTCTGAGACTTGGCAAATAAGAAGGCCGCCCATTTTTGCGATGGGCGGCCTTTGATTTGGTCCGATGCGTCTGTGTATCGGGGGCGTTCTACTCTTCGGCAATACTATCGAGGATGCTGCGCATGATGGACACTAGGATGCTGCCCATAAAGGCCGAGCCAAAGCCGGCGATGGAGATGCCGACGCCCAACAGGTTGACCGACAGGTAGCTGGCGAGCTCAAGCATAAAGCTGTTGAGCACGAGCTGGAAAATGCCGAGCGTAATGATCGTGAGCGGCAGCGAGATGACCGTGAGGAACGGTTTGACGAACGAATCGACGATGTTGAGGAACAGTCCCACAAAGGCAAAGCAGACCCAGGCCTCGGCAAAGCCGAAGGGTTGGATACCGGGGACGAGGAACGTGGCGATCGCGATGGCGATCGAGGTGAAGAGCCAGTTAAGCATAAAGCGCATGGCGTGAATCCTTTCTTGCGCCGGGGTTGCTGGCGTCGCGTGAAGCGGCTTGCGGCGGCGACTTGGATGGTTGCGCGGGCGCGCCGCGGTGTTTGGGCGCCCATTGTCTCAAATAATCGTGGAGCTTACGTGCGCATTCGGTTTCTAAGCGGCGTTCGTCCTGAAAAACGTGCCGCTGACAGAGAGTCTTGTCGCTTTAGTTTAGTGGTGTGCTACACTGCTACGGGCAAATGCCCCATGCATTAGTTTTATTGCATAGAACGGGCGAACGATGCCCGATGTCAGTATCAACTTCGATGCCTTTTGGCGGGTTTGGCGGTGATCGATGAATATCGAGAACATGTTTGACAAGCCTGATGTCAAGCAGCTGGTCCACGCATTTAGTCTTTTGGATGACGAGAAGGATATCCAAGCGTTTTTGACCGATATCTGCACGCCGCGCGAGATCTGCGATCTATCGCAGCGTCTGCAGGTTGCGCGTTATCTGGATGAGGGCGAGCCTTATGTTGAGGTTCAGGCCCGCACCGGCGCTTCGTCCACTACGGTGAGCCGCGTTTCAAAGGCACTCAACGGCGAGTACGGCGGCTATCGCAAGATCCTCATCAAACTGGAGGATGGCGAGTAGGCCAGCGGCAACAAACGAATTGCGCAGAACCGTCCCTTCGGGGGCGGTTTTTTGATCCTTTGGGGACGGAGGAAAACGGATCGCTGGGTTAGACTGACCTCCTCGGTGATCCATTTTCCTCCGTCTCCAAGGGGTCAAATCTGTTGGCGTGGGGCAAATCTGTCCGCGCGGGCGGGTAGGATGGAAACATTGAATATTGCGAACGGTTTGAGTGGAGGACCATGCCTGTTCGAATCTATACCACCAACGCCGGCGCGGATTTGAGCGATGCCGAGGCGGCGCTGTTTGCCGACCTTATTGCCCGCCACGGGCGTGCCGTGCTGCTGGCGCCAACGTTTGCTGAGCTCGACCTGTGCCGTCATGATGCGGCGGAAGCCGGCGTTTCGCTGGGTATTGACTACAAGACGCCTACATCGTGGCTTCGCTCGCTTTGGGAGCTTTTGGGCGACGGGCGCGGTTTCGTCGACAACCTGCAGCGCCAGATGCTGTTTTCGGACATGGTAGCGCGCCTCGACGACGCCGACCTGCAGCCGCTTTCGCGCAGCCAGGGCACGGTGCGTATGCTCGCGCGTATGGCTCGCGATGTGCTGCCGGGTGTGGCAGGGACAGGCACCGAGCGTTGCTGCGACAACGTTTGCAAGCCCAAGCCCAAAAGCGACGCCGAGGCTCGCGTGTTTGAACTTTTGTGCGCCTATGCGCGCGGTTTGGACCGTCGAGATATGGTCGAGCCCTGCGAGGCGGCTGACATTATGGCCGATGCCCTGGCCGATAACCTGCCGGCGTGCACCCGCGCCGTATGCGTGCGCGGTATCACGTCGTTTACGCACGGCCTGCTCGAGCTGCTGTCTGCCGTGGCGAACAATGGGGGAGAGGTCGTCGTACTGCTTGCCTGCGAGCAGGCGGCGATGCGCGAGGAGCTTGCCGCGGCATTTGATGCCCGCGGTGTGCTGTTCGAGGCCGCGCCGCTGAGGGAGGACGCCGTCGCGTCTGATGCCGCTTGCGGGACCGCCGCTCAGCCTGCCTTTATTGAGGTCGCCGGCCCCCATGCCCGTGCCCATGCTTATGCGGACGCCATCGATAAGTTGGCGAAAACGCACAAGGAGTCCAAGGACGATAAGGCTGCTGCAACGCCCGCCGACCCCGTACGCGTGCTCGTTGTTTCTGCCCGGGCACCCCAGCTGTTCGGTGAGCTCGCCTCTCGTCTGGCGGCTCGTCATATCGCTGCCGAGACAGTTGAGTTCACGGCGTATTCTCAATCCATTGCGGGCAGGCAGTTCACGGCGCTCGCCAACCTGATCGAGCGTATGAAGGCCGCCGACGAAGGGGCAGCTTCTAAGACTGAGTGGTGGCCCGCGCCGGAGCTTACCGACTGGATTTACAGTCCGCTTTCGGGCGCTGATGCCGTCAATGCCCGTACCTTCGATAAGAATATGCGTCTCTCGCGCAGCAAGACTACCGCGGGCGTTAAGAGCCTGCTGCAGAGCGTCCAAGGCCAGGTGAGGGGCGCGCGCAAGGCGGCGAGCGACGAGAACTGGTTTAAGAACGTGCCGTGCGTGGTCTCGGACGTGTTCCAGGCGCTGTGGCGTGACAAGCCCGTGACGGCGCTCAAGGCCATGCTTGCCGTTGCCGAGGCGTTGCCCGATCGCTCGCTGGGCAGCTTGGATGGCCAAGCCCGTCGCCAAGCGGAGGTGGCCCTGCTGCGCCACGTCATCGGCATCCTTATGAATGGCGCCCGCGCGCTCGACGTGTCGCAGGCCGCGATCGTGCCCGTGCTCGATGGCATTCGCACCAAGGTGGACAAGCGTAGTACCGCCTACGATTACGAGACCTACGAGGTTGACCGTGCGCCACGTGCTCAGGTTCGTTTTGCTTCGCTTGCCGATGCGGCGGCTCTGCGCCCCGGCAGCTACGATGCTGTGCTGTTTGCCGATGTCGATCTGGACAGCTATCCGCTCTCGCACGAGGAGGGACCGCTGGCTACGCTGACGGCGAGCCTTGGTCGCGAGGGCGTGACGCTTGAGCCTGCGGCCCTGCTGCGCGTGCGCTTTGGCCGTGCGATGCAAGCGTCGCGTGGTCCGGTTGCGCTCGCCCGCGTGACGCACGATCGCCAGGCGCGCGAGTGCTATCCGGCTGCCGTGTGGACCGAGCTGCGGGCGCACGCCGAGGCCGCTGACGCCGACAAGGCCGCTGACGATGCTAGGGCCGCTGACGATGCTAAGGCCGCTGACGATGCTAAGGCCACTGGTGACGCTAAGGCCGCTGACGCCGACAAGGCGAAGTGCGTGGGTGAGGGCGATATCGTAAGGGACTTCGATCCCGCGGCAGGCGAAGGTCTCAAGCGCGAGCGCGTGACCTGTGAAGCCCCTCAGCATCTGAGTGCCGAGGCCGTGCCGTATTTGGTCCTGCGCCGTCGCGATGGCGAGGGCGAGGGCGCGCCGCTCGTGCCGCGCCTGACGTCCGCCTCGCAGATCGAGGCCTATTCCACCTGCCCGCTGTGCTGGTTCGTCTCGTATCGCGTCAAACCTCAGTCCATCGATGCGGGCTTTGGCAACATGGAGAAGGGCAACTTTGTCCATGACGTGCTGGAGCACTTGCATGCACGTCTTCCGCAGGAGGGCATGGAGCGCGTGACGCCCATGAATCTGCCGCGCGCGCAGGGGCTGTTGCGCGAGGTCTTTGCCGAGACCCTGGCCGAGCATGCGGGCAAGCGCGGTACCGAGGGCCCGCTGGTGCCGCTCTCTCCAGTGGAGGAGCGCCAGGTGGCTGAGATCTTGCCGCAGCTGGAGGGCGTGCTTGCCTACGAGTCCGAGGCGCTCACCCCCTTTGCTCCGCGCTACCTGGAGTTTGCGTTCAACGAGCTCCAGGTCGAGTATGCCGGTTGGCCGCTCGGCGGGCGCATCGACCGCGTGGATGTGGATGCCGAGAATCGCGCCGTGGTAATCGACTACAAGCATCGCACGGGCGTTGAGGAGTTTAAACTCGCCGACCCCACGGTGCGCGACGAGGAATCGGGCGAGGCCGCCATCGACGACCCGCGGTGGCTGCCGCCCCATACCCAGACGCTTATCTATGCGCAGGCCATGCGCCGGGCGCTGGATCTGGATGCCCGTGCGGCGCTCTATTTTTCGACCAAGGGCGGCAAACCGGCGCTGCGCGGCGCCGCGAGTGCCGAGCTGCTCGAGGAGGAGCGTGGTGACGGCCGCATCCCGGGGCTTAAGAAGGGCTTTCCCGGCGAGGGTGGCAGCATGGACTTCGACGCCCTGCTCGATCGCGTGGAGGCCGGCATCGCCGAGCGCCTGCACGAACTCGAGGCAGGCGACGTTGCCGCCGTCGACCCGACGTCGGCTCAGGCCGCGCATGCGCGCTGCTCGTATAACCACGAAGGAACGTTTGTAAGGAGGGACGTGTAGACCATGGATCTTTCGACTTTGATGCCGCAACAACTGCAAGTCGTCAAAACGCTCGACCGTCCGCTGTTTGTCTCGGCGGGCGCCGGTTCGGGCAAGACCTTTACCCTCACGCGCCGCATCGTCTACGCGCTCTCGCCCGAATCCGGTCCGTTTGTCGAGCATCTGGATCAGGTGCTCGCCATTACCTTTACCAAAGATGCCGCGGCCGAGATTCGCGACCGCGTGCGTCGCGCGCTTATCGAAGAGGGTATGGACGAGGAGGCCCTGACCGTCGACGACGCTTGGATCTCGACCATTCACGGTATGTGTTCGCGCATCCTGCGCGCGCATGCGTTGGAGCTGGGCATCGATCCCGAGTTCACGGTGCTTACCGATACCGATGAGCTTATGGATCAGGCTGTTGAGCATGTGCTGGCCCGCGCGACGGCGCCCGATGCCGCCCCCGAGCTCGCGGCATCGCTCAAGGCCCTCTACGCCTGGTATCCCATGGCGGGCGAGGGCGGTCCCTTTGGCGCCGGCACGACCATCAAGGGTCTGGTGCGCGACCTGCTGGAGCTCTCGAGCCAGCTGCCGGGCGGTATGGACGACGTGCGCGTGGCGCGCGGCCAGGCCGACACCTCGGCCCTTGCCGATGCCTATCGATCGGCGTTGGGCGCAAGCAAGGCCGCGACCGAAAAAGCGCAGACGGCGCTCGATGCCATCGACGCGTTCGAGGCGAGCGGCAAGACCATGGCCGATGCGGCGCGACTCATGATGTCGTGCACCATGCCGCGCGCGAGCAAGGCATTCCCTAAGGAGCAGGTGGAGCTACTCAAGGCAGAGGCCGCCGATGCGTTTATCAATATCGTGCTGGCCTGCGGCGGTCCCGCGCTCGAGGCACTGGTGGGGCTTGCCCGTGCTGTAGAGGCTGAGTACCGCGCGCTCAAGGCCGGCCAGTCTGCCCTCGACAACAACGATCTGCTGCGCATGGCCTACGAGGCCCTGCGCGATTACCCGGCCATCCGAGCGGCATACGAGGGTCGCTTTAAGATGGTCATGATCGATGAGTTCCAGGATACCGATCAGATGCAGGTCGACCTGATCCGTTACCTGACGGGTGCGGGGGAGCGCGCGTTGTGTACCGTAGGCGATGCACAGCAGTCGATCTACCGCTTCCGCGGGGCGGAGGTCGAGGTGTTCCGTCGCCAGGAGCGCAAGGTGGGCTCGTCTGCCGCGCCCGAGGCGACTGCCGCGGCCGACGCCCCTGCTGGCGAGCTCGTTAAGCTCGTGCGCAACTTCCGCAGCCACGACGAGGTGCTACGCTACGTGGCTCGCGTCTTCGACGGCGACGACGGCGGCCTGATGCAGGGCTTTTTGGATCTTGAGGCGAGCGACGGCCGCAAGGACACGCTGGTGGCAGACGCCTCGCGTCGTCAGGCCCTCTTTGTTGCCGGCGGCAGTACGCAGGAGCGCACACAGGCCAAGGCCCGCGCGATCGCAGAGCGGCTCCGCGCGCTTGCCGATGCCGGTCAGCCCCAGGGCGGCATGGTGCTGCTGCTGGGCCGCATGACCAACGCCGACGTCTATGCCCAGGCTTTCCGCGACCAAGGACTCGACTGCGTGATCGCGGGTGGCTCGGTCTTTGCCCAGGCAGCCGAGGTGCAGACGGTGCGCGCCCTAGTCTGCGCGCTCGCCAATCCGGCCGATACGGCGCAGGGCCTTATGCCGCTGCTGGCCTCGCCGATGTTTGCGCTCGGCGCCCAGGAGTTCCTGGCGCTGGCGACCAAGCTGGACGACCAGACGGGGGAGACCTCGCGCCGCAACATCGACGCGGGCATCATGAGCGATTCCGATGTGCCGGGCTTGCAGAGCCTGCCGCTCGTGACGCGCGCCCGCGAGGTGCTATGCTATGCGCTTCGTCGTGTGGGCCGCGATTCGTTCGCGGCGATCGCGCGCGACGTGGTCAACGCTTCGGGCTGGTTTGTGCGTCTGGCACAGCGTGGTCCCGAGGGCAAGGCCATTGCCGCCAACGTGCTCAAGGCGCTCGATGCTGTGGTTGAGGCCGAGGCCGAGTTCGGTAACTCGCCGCGCTCCATTGCGCTGGCCTTTGACCGCTTCCTGGCGGGCAAGGAAGCCCCGGGCGCGCTCAACGAGGAGGGTGACGGCGCGGTACGCATCATGACCGTGCATGCGTCCAAGGGCCTGGAGTATCCGGTCGTGGCGGTTGCGGAGTGCTTTGGCGTGCGCAAATCGTCCGGTGCGGCACAGATGGGTCGCGTCGAGGGCGGAGCGCAGGTCGTGGCACTGCCTGCACGCTTCGACGGCGTTAAACTCGCGGACGGCACGTTCGTAAAGGGCGATGACGTCAAAAAGCAGTTTGAGCACGCGTTTAAGGGCAAGGGCACGTCGCTGTGGCTGCCGCCAGAGCTCATGGAGGATGTCTGCGCGACGGGTTCTCCCGCCGAGGCATTTGCTCACTTGCGCAACGACGACCTGCAGCTTTCGCTCGAGGAGCGGGCTCGTCTGCTTTATGTCGCCATGACGCGAGCGCGCGAGCTGGTCATTCTGGCGATGGATGCCGGCGTGAGCCGCGGCAAGCTGTGCGCGCCGACCTTCGATGTCGAGACCGATCTGACCTACGACGTGCTGCGTCGTATTCTGCCGACGGACGGCCTGGACATGCCGCAGCTCGATGCCGACCGTTTGGTGTTCGACAACTCCCAGCCGGGCGACTACGAGCTCATCTCGCTGGCTGACTTTGCTTTTGGCGAGCAGTCGTTTGAGGCCAATGCTTCGCTTGATGCCGAAGGCAGGCTTGTCCGCGGCGATGCGGAGCCGGAGGGTGCCGGTGCGGATGCCCGCGCCGCCGTTCCCGGTCCTGCCGACCCCGAGCCCGATGCGTTTGAGCTCGTGTATCCCCAGGCGGTGGGCGTGCGCATGGGCACCTGCCCGTATCCGGCGCGCGATTCGTACAGCTACTCGTCAATTGCCGCGGCGCTGCATGCCGAGTCCGAGGACCGTGCCGCCGAGGCACACGTGCCCATGGACGAGGCCGGCGATGATGCGGAGTCGGATGGTTCCGAGATGACGGATGCGGACGTGGCTGCTGTCGAGCCCGCCGGCAACCCCATGGCGCTGGGCTCGGCGTTCCATGCCGCCTGCCAGTGGCTGATCGAGATGGGTGCCGATGAGCTGCCCGCCGCGCGTGCCGATGCGCTGGCGCGTCTGTGGCGCCTGACGCCGGAGCAGCGCGAGCGCTTCGACGTTGCCCTGGACCGCTGGCTCAAGTCGGCGGTCCGTGCCGAGCTGCTTGCCTGGCCGTGCGTTCGCGCCGAGGTGCCGTTCTTTTCGCTGGGCTGCGAGGACAAGGACATTGCCCGCTACGGTGCATATGCCGAGGGCGCCATCGATGCACTGGCGACCGACCCGGCCGATCCGTCACGCGCACTGGCCATCGACTACAAGACGGGTGGCACGCCGGATGAGACACCCGACCAGCTGTTCGAGAAGCACGCCCTGCAGGCGCGCGTCTATTCGGATGTTCTGCACAAGGCGGGCTTTAAGACGGTGACGGTCAAGTTCGTCCGCGTGGAGCAGTCCGATCCCTCCAACCCCGCCGAGTCCCAGGTGGTCACCTACAACCTCTAGCTCACCAGGGCCGTCCGCACGCCCAGTCTCCCCATAACTTGCGGTGAAATAGTTCCTGTTTTACGGCCCAGCTGGCTCCATCAGGAACTATTTCACCGCAACTCAGAATCAGTCGGGGGTGCGGATTACGCGGATGAAGTTGCCAATCAAGGGTGCGGATTACGCAAATTTACACTTGACGTTCATCTCGGGTGGGCCTATAAATACATGTGATGGGTTGTTATCCCTTTGGGGAGCATGGCCATCCGGATTCCGTTCGTTATTCAATTGCACATATATTCGGGTGTCACTTTAGGGCATGACCGTAGGCAAGTAGGGTGCTGCTTTCTGCCGAGGTCATGCCCTTTTTGTTCAGCTCCGAATGAGTGCCCTATCATCAAGAGAGGAGGTGCATCGATATGCTGGCGATCAGAAAGCTCAACAATAACGCCGTGATTTGTCGAGATAGTCGCGGTCGCGAGGTCGTGGCGCTCGGCAAGGGTGTCGGCTTCGGTGGTGACTTCCCCCGGGAGCTCGCGATGGACCATATCGAGCGCACGTTCTATAGCATCGATGCCGAGGGGCAGCGTATCATGCAGGATCTTCCTGCCGATGTGGTGCTGTTTACGGCAAAGATCATGGATATTGTAGAGAACGAGCTGCCTTACGAACTCAGTCCCAACGCCGTGCTCATCATGGCCGACCATATCGCCTTTGCGATTGCGCGGCAGAGGAAGGGCATTCGTTTTGATATGCCCCTTACCTATGATGTGCAGCAGCTTTATCCGCTGGAATACAAAATCGGCCGCTACATTACCGCGCGCGTGCGGCAGGAGTTGGGCGTCGAGCTGCCGCGCGAAGAGGTGGCAAGCATCGCCATGAATTTGGTCAATGCAAAGACTGGGGCAGAGGTTACTGTGGCAAGCGATCGCGCCCAATCGTTTGAGCGCCTGCTCAACGATGTCACTGATATCGTCGAGTACGATTTCCGTACCATCATCGATCGGGAGTCTTTTGAGTTCTCACGGTTTGCGACACACGTGCAGTATCTGTTCAAGCGTATCAAGGGTAACGATAGCCTCAGCAGCGCCAATTTGCCGCTTTATGCGAATTCGCGCGAGGAGTTTCCCGAGCTTGCGCAATGCATCGACCACATCTGTACCTATATGAAGCGGGAATGGCATACGGAGCTCACCGACGAGGAGAAGCTTTACTTCATGCTCCATGTCAACCGTATCTGTACGAAGGCGGAATCCGGCACAGCCGGACGCTGACAACCCAGGCCAGAAGGATTGTAACCTGTGTTAGGGCAGGGCATGACCTCCGAAAGTACGAGAACCATCTCGTGCCACGACGATTCGTGGCGTAAAAGGAGGAATGATGACTAACTATCAAAAACTCGCCCAAAGAATCATCGAAGAGGTGGGCGGCAAGGCGAATGTTTCAAGCGCGACGCATTGCATGACGCGTCTGCGCCTCGTTCTTAAGGACGAGGGGCTTGCAGATGACGCCAAGCTCAATGCGATTCCCGAAGTGATTAGCGTGGTGCACGCTGGCGGCCAGGTGCAGCTCGTAATCGGGCCGACCGTCGACAAGGTCTACGACGCGGTATGCAGGGAAGGCGGCTTTGAAGTCCGGACGGCGATTGATGAAGATCTGGACGCAGCAGAGAGGCTTCCCTGGAAGGAGCGGTTCGCTCCGAAGCGCATCGGCAATCTGATTCTCGATGCGGTGAGCGGCTCTATCGCTCCCATTCTGCCCGTGTTCTGCATCGCGGGTATCTTCCGCATGTTCACCATTTTGCTTGGTCCGGAAGGCGCGGGCCTTCTAGCCGCGGAGGGCAGCATGTACCGGCTCTTCACCTTGGTGGGAGACGCGGCATATTACTTCCTGCCGATCTTCGGTGCCTATGCGGCGGCCAAGAAGTTCCAGACGAGTCCTGTGCTCGCGCTCATGACGGCTGCTATTATGATTCATCCGAGCATGCTCGCTATCGTCGAGGAGGGCGCTCCGTTCGACGTCTACGGCATCCCCATGACGCTGGTGAATTACACACAGTCGGTGCTTCCCATCATCCTCATCGTGTGGATTCAGTCCTACGTAGAGGGGCTTATCAAGAAGCATTGCCCTGACATGCTGCGCATCCTCGTGATTCCAGTGGGGACCATGCTCATCATGCTGCCGCTTGCACTCTGCGTCTTCGGCCCCGCCGTCTCCTTCATTATGGGCATCATCGCCGATATCATCATCTGGCTCGGCGCGAACGCCGGTCCGCTGTGCGGTCTGGTGGTCGGTGCGACGTGGAACCTCGTGATCGCTACCGGCATGCATGTGCCGATTCTCACCGCTATGATGCCCGGCTGGCTTGAGGTGGGCTATGACGCCGTGTGCACTCCGGGTACGACGGTGGTTGTTTACGTGACGCTTGCGGTCGCGCTCGCCTACGGCATCCGTGCAAAGGGCAAGGCTAACCGTCAGCTCGGTTGGACTACCTTCGCTACCTATGCGCTCGGCCGCGTATCCGAGCCCATCATTTACGGCATCCTCTTGCGCGATAAGAAGGCGCTCGCTTGGTCGATGATCGGCGGCGCGGCCGGCGGCCTTGCATGCGGTCTGCTCAACGCGCGCATCTTCGTCTTCTCGGGAGTCGGCTTCCCGTGGATGAACGTCATCAAGTTCAGCCAGGACATCATTCCGGGCGCCATCAGCTGCGCGATTGGCTTTGCGGTGACATTCGCCCTCTGCATGGTCTTTGGCTTCGACAATCGCGAATCGGGCGAGAAGGAAGCCGAGGAGGCCCTTGAGGCTTAAGCGCTGCATCTAGAAGGGTGCCTTAGCGCAACGAGTCTCTTCTCGGAACTGGGGCCCCATGAACCCGGACGGGCACCGCTGCATGGTGGTGCCCGTTCGCACTAAAAGCAAGATAAGGAGGACTCCCATGCCATTGCGTTCTGATTTCCTCTGGGGCGGCGCGCTTTCCGCCAACCAGTGTGAGGGTGCCTGGGACGAGGGCGGGCGGGGGCTCGCCAACGCGGATCTTCTGCCGTACGGGCGGGACCGTCTCGCCGTCATCAGGGGTGACGACGTTCCGCTCGAGCCGCTGTCCGACCATTACTACCCGGCCCAACAGGCCATCGATTTCTATCATCATTACCGCGAGGACATCGCGCTCTTCGGCGAGATGGGCTTCAAGGCTCTGCGCCTCTCCATCGCATGGAGCCGTATATTCCCCAACGGGGATGACTCCGAACCCAACGAGCAGGGCCTCGCGTTCTATGAGGATGTGTTTCGCACCTGCCTCGAACAGGGCATCGAGCCGGTGGTGACGCTCAACCACTATGACGTGCCCATGCATCTTGTTACGGCATACGGCGGTTGGCGCAACCGCGCTCTCGTGGGCATGTTTGAGCGCTTCGCTCGCACTGTGTTCGCACGTTACCGCAATCAAGTGCGCTCTTGGCTCACGTTCAACGAGATCAACATCATGACCTCTGCGTGCTTCATGGCGGCAGGCATCGTGTTTGATGAGGGGGAGGACCGCTACGTCTCCGTTCATAACGCGGTGCATCACGTGCTCGTGGCGAGTGCTTGCGCGGTGCGCGCCTGCCATGAGATCATCCCTGGTGCGCAAATCGGCTGCATGCTCAATGCGGGTATTTTCTATCCTGCTACCTGCAACCCTGCCGACGTTAAAACGGCTCAGGACGAGAATCGCAAGCACTACATGTTCACCGACGTGCAGGTGCGCGGCCACTATCCGTGCTACATGCTCACGGAGTATGAGCGTCAAGGGTTCGCGATTCCTTGGGCGGAGGGCGATGAGGAGGTCCTTGCGCAGAATCCGGTGGACTTCGTGGGCTTCTCTTACTACTCGACGCGCGTGGCGCAGGCAAACACCGAGGGGCAGTTCGACTCCAATCTACTCAAGAGTGCCCCCAACCCTTACCTCAAGATGGAGCCATGGGGCAGATTCATCGATCCCGCAGGGCTGCGCATCACCATGAACGACATATACGACCGGTACGAAAAGCCGCTCTTTATCGTGGAGAACGGTCTCGGAGCCCCGGATGAGCCGGATCAGAACGGCTTTGTGGATGATGGATACCGTATCGATTACCTGCGCGAGCACATCCAGGCTATGAAGGACGCCGTCGAAATCGACGGGGTGGACCTCCTGGGCTACACGTGCTGGGGACCGATCGATCTGGTTTCGGTCGCAACGGGCCAGATGCGCAAGCGCTACGGTTTCATTTATGTCGACCTCGATGACGAAGGACACGGCACACGTCGGCGCAGCAAGAAAAGATCGTTCGAGTGGTATCGCAAGGTAATTGCCTCAAACGGCGAGGACCTGAGCTGAGCTTTCCTCAGGGGCCGGACCGCGACATGGGGTCGCGGTCCGGCCCCTTTGCGACGAATGAAGCAATCAGGTCAAAGCAGCTAAAAAAGACACGTCCCAAAAAGACTGCCCGTGTGGGTTTGGCTAGGTTCGGGTGCCGTCCGCGCCGTGGGGTAAAATCGTTCAGTCAGAATACGAACCCGCATCGGAGCTCATCACATGGCATTCGTCCATCTGCACAACCACACTGTCTTTTCCATGCTCGACGGCGCAACCCGTATCCAGGATATGGTCAACCGTGCCGTTGAGCTGGGCATGCCCGCCGTGGCCATTACCGACCACGGCTACATGTATGGCGTACCCGACCTGGCGCTGGCCTGCGACGCCGTCAACCACAACACGCCCGAGTACAAAACCTGGAGCCACGACAAGGCCTTCTTGGAAAAGGACCGCCGCGACGAGCTGGTGGAGCCCGATCCCGAGTCCAGCCCGCGCGAGCATGCCCAGTATGTGAAGGACATGGCCATGTGGGACGAGAAGGGCAACATCGACGAGCTCAAGCCGCCTCTGGTCATCAAGCCCATCTTTGGCTGCGAGGTCTACTTTACGCCGGACGAGACGCTCGCCCGCGACCATAAGCCCGAGCTCTACCACATGATCCTTCTGGCCAAGGACCAGGAGGGCTACGTCAACCTGATGCAGACGGTCTCCGAGGCCGCCGTGCAGGGCTTTTATTACAAGCCGCGCGTGACGCTCGACAACCTGCGCCGCCACGCCAAGGGCATGATCTGCACGAGTGCCTGTATCGCCGGCATCATCCCCAAGTACATCGACCGCGGTGACATGGAGGGCGCCATCAAGTGGGCCGAAACCTTCCGCGACACCTTCGACCCCGGCGACTTTTATATCGAGATCCAGGAACACGGCATTACCACCGATAACGGCCTGACCGACGAGCAGATGGACCGCACGCTCATCGACATCGCCAAACAGGTGGGCGTCAAGGTCATCGCCACCAACGACTTCCACTACCTGCGCCGCGAGGACGCGCCGGTGCAGGACGTCATCATGTGTATTGGCATGAACGCCAAGGTCGATGACCCCAACCGCATGCGCATGACCGGCTCGGAGTTTTACATGAAGACCGAGGAGGAGATGCGGGCGATGTTCCCGTATTGCCCCGAGGCCTGCGACAACACGCTCGAGATCGCCGACAAGTGCTACGTTGAGCTGGACTGGGACTCCATCATCCTGCCGCGCTTCCCGTTGCTCGATCCCGGCGAGACGCACGAGAGCCAGTTCCGCCGCGAGTGCGAGAAGGGCCTGCGCCAGCACTACGGTGACGACTGGGCCACGCGCGAGATCGGTGGCGTCAACATCAAAGAGCGCTTTGAGTACGAATACAAGGTCATCTGCGACAAGGGCTTTGCCGCCTACTTTTTGATCGTCGCCGAGTACGTGCAATGGGCCAAGGACAACGGCATCGGCGTCGGCCCCGGCCGAGGCTCGGCCGCCGGCGCTATCGTCGCCTACGCCATGAACATCACCGCGTTCGACCCGCTCGAGAACGGTCTGATGTTCGAGAGGTTCCTGTCCCCGCAGCGTACCGAGATGCCCGATATCGATATGGACTTCGACGATGAGCGGCGCCTCGAGGTCGTGGAGCACGTTCGCCAGCTCTACGGCCCCGAGAAGGTCACCCACGTCATCACCTACTCGACCATTAAGGCCAAGCAGGCTATTAACGACGCCGCGCGCGTCCTGGACTACCCGGTCTACATGGGCCAGCGCCTGTCCAAGATGGTCTCGAGCGATCCCAAGGTCAAGCTCAAGCAGGTGCTCGAAAAGCAACCCGGCAAAGAGGATCTGTTTAACCCCGATTTTGCCGAGGCCTATAAAAAGGACGACGACGCCCGCCGCATCATCGACACGGCGCTCTCGATTGAGGGCCTTACCCGTGGCGAGGGTGTGCACGCGTGCGCCGTTCTGATCTGCCGCGACCCCGTCAACGAGCACGTACCCACCAAGCTCGACACCAAGGGCGGCGTCGAGATTACCCAGTACGAGGGTCATACCGTTGCCGACATGGGCCTGCTCAAGATGGACTTCTTGGGCCTGCGCACGCTGACGGTTATCTCTAAGGCCAAGGCAAACATCAAAAAGAACTTCGGCATCGACATCAAAGAGGAAGAGATCCCCTTTGACGACCCCGAGATCTTTAAGCTCATGGGCTCCGGCCATACCGCCGGCGTCTTCCAGGTCGAGTCCGCCGGCATGACGGCCACGATCAAGAACATGAAGCCCACCGAGTACAAGCACGTCGTGGCATTGATCGCCCTGTACCGCCCGGGCCCGCTGGGCGCCGGCATGGTCTCGTCCTACATCAACCGTATGAACGGCAAGGAGCCGGCCGTCTCCTACGACGACCGCCTGGACGACATCCTGGGCGAAACCTACGGCACCATGGTCTACCAGGAACAGGTTATGCTCATCTCCGTCGAGATGTGCGGCTTCTCCAAGGGCGAATCGGACTCGCGTATCCGTAAGCCCGTGGCTAAGAAAAAGATTAAGCTGCTCACGTCGACGGTGCTGCACTGGGAGGATGGCTCGGACGAGACCACCTACGACCACTGGATGAACGGCGCTATCAAGAACAACTACACGCGCGAGGTCGCCCAGAAGATTTGGGACGATGTTCTCGAGTTCGCATCCTACGCCTTCAACAAGTCGCACTCCGCCGGCTACGCCATCCTGGTTATGCAGACGGCGTGGCTCAAGGCGCACTATCCGCACGAGTACATGGCGGCCGTTCTGACGTCCTATACGGGCAAGACCGACAAGATCGTTCACTACGTCTCGGCGTGCCGTCACGACGGCATCCCCGTGCTGTCGCCAGATGTCAACGAGTCCGGTACCGAGTTCACGGCTACCAAGGAGGGCGTGCGCTTTGGTCTGGCCGGCATCCGCGGCGTGGGCACCGGCGTGGCGCAGGCGATTATCGCCGAGCGCGAGGCGGGCGGTCCGTTTAAGACGCTGCACGACTTTGTCGAGCGCGTGGACTCGAGCCAGGCCAACCGTCGCGTGATCGAATCGCTCATCAAGGCAGGCGCCTTCGACTCCACGGGGTATCCGCGTCGCCAGATGATGCACTTTGTGGACAAGAACAACCCCGAGAACATCATCGACGCCGCGATAAAGCGCCAGAAGGACCGCGCGAGCGGCCAGACCTCGTTCTTCGATATGTTTGGCGACGTTGAGGGCTCGGGCTTCGAGGTCAGCGTGCCCGATCCGGACGGCCAGGAATGGGACCGACACCTCAAGCTGAGCCAGGAGAAAGAGGTTCTGGGCATCTATGTCTCGGACCACCCGCTGCGCCCGTTTGAGTATGCACTAGCCAAGGCGCGCGACTTTTCGTTCTCGCAGATCGACACCGGCTACGAAGTTCAGAATCCTACGGGCGGCACCATCAACCAGGAGATTCCCGAGGGCAAGGCGCTGTGGTGGGCCGGCATGGTCTCGAGCGTGTCCAAGCGCGTGACCAAAAACGGTGACCCCATGGGCATCGTGCAGCTCGAGGACATGGAAGGCGAGGCCACCGTCGTCGTGTTCCCCAAGACCTATAAAGAGGCCGAGGGGTACCTGTACGGCGAGGTCGATCCCGAGACCGGCGCGCAGCTGTCCGATGCCTTTGTGCGCATTAAGGGCAAACTCGAGCGCTCGGACCGCGGCGACCAGATCATCGCGCAGGAGATCGTGCCGCTCGAGCTTAACGAGGAGAACAACAAGCCCAAGGTGTTTGAGGTCATGGTGCCCAACAGCCGCTTTAGCCAGGGCAATATGGCGCGCCTGGCCACGGTGCTCACCGCTAACCCGGGCGGCGACCGCGTGGAGATCTTTATCGAGCAGGTGGACGGGCGCGTGCTGCGTGCCGAGGTACCTGCCAAGGTCAACGCGCGCTCGATTCCGCTGCTGGCCGAGGCAAAGGCTATCGTGGGTAACCAAGGCAGAGTGACGGTTATCTAAGCTACCCCGGGTAAGATTGGAGGAAGTGATGGCGCAGGGGACGTTTGTGCAGGCGCTTCGCAAAGAGGCGGCGTTGAGCGGCACCTTTATGAAGGGGCGTTCGCTCATGCTCAACGGCGCCGTTCTGTCGATTGAGGACAGCGGCTCGCGCTTCTCCAAAAACGTGACGGTTGAGGGATCGGTGCGCGGCTCGCGCGGCGACCTGTACAAGACGCACGTGGCGCTCGATATGGACGAGCACGAGGTTATCGACTACGACTGCGACTGCCCCGCCGCATACCGCTATCCCGGTATGTGTAAGCACGCTATTGCCACGGCGCTGGCGTATTTGGATGCCAGCGGCGCCGAGCCCGTCGAAGGTTTGCGCACGCCGGTTCGCACGTTTACGGCGCAGCCGAAACAGCCCGCGCGCGCCGCGTCCGCCGCGCCGGCCGTCAACCCCAACTTTCCCTTCCCGGCGCCCGTCCCCACGAGCCCGAGCCTTGTGGCGGCGCTTTCCGATCTTTCGGACGCGCGCATGGATGAGCTGGCGAGCATGCGCCGCAAGCTTGCCGGTGCCGTTGATCCCGACGCCCCCAAAGCGGCGTTGGAGCCCTCGTTGGTGCCGTACTACAATCCGCTGTTCGCTGACCGCTTTAGCTGGGCGCTCGAGTTCCGCATTCGCTGTGGATCGGTGTCCTACGTGGTCAAGGACATCGACGGCATGGCCGATGCCTACGTGCGCGGCGGCACGTTCTCCTATGGCAAGAAGCTCACGTTTGTCCATTCACCTGAGGCCTTTGACGAAACATCGGCAAAGCTGCTCAACCTTGTTGCGACGACAGTTGCCTATCTCGATGACATCACAAGCTCGCGTTCGGCGTCGTACGACTTTGCCCGCAGTGGTTTTGTTGCCGAGCGTCAGTTGCCGCTGCCCGAGCATAGCATCGTATATGTGCTGGACCTGCTGCGCGGCCAGACCATCTCCTTTGAGCCCGCCTGGTCGCGGGGGATGACGACGCATCGCGCCTACGACGTGGCGGTTGAGCTGTCTCCGCAAGGGGAGGACGAGGCATCCGCTAAGCGCCCACCGCTGCTTGCCGCCAAAATCGCGCCGGCGGCTGGTGGTAGCTATGACCTGCGCCTGCCCGCCGATATGTATTGCTTTGCGTCGGGCGATGCCGCCTACTTGGTTGACACGCGCCGCGCGCGCCGTACCGACGCTGCATTTGCTCAGCATGCCGCACCTTTTTTGTCGCGCTTGCTGCCGTGCCGCACGCCCGCCCATATTGCCGCCGAGCAGGTGGGTGAGTTCTGCCGTATGGCGCTGCCCATTTTGCGCGACTACACCGACCTCACCGCGCCCGCCGCGCTCGATACCGTGGCACCCGAGCCGAGCTTTGCTATGGCGATCGGTGTCGACGATGGGCTCGTGACCTGCAAAATTACGGTTACCTACGGCGATTGGTCGGCGGATCTCTTTAGCCTGGGCGCTCCGGGCAGCCCCTTCGAAGAGCAGCGCCCCGGTGTGCCGCCCCGCGACGAGGTGGCGGAGTTTCGCGTTATGGATACGGCGGCCCTGTACTTCGATTTCTACGAGGGCGGTCTGGCGTTTGAGGAGCGCGATGACGCCCGCTTGTTCTGCCTGCTGACCGAGGGCCTGTCCGCCCTGTCCGAACTGGGTGAGGTCATGCTCAGCGACCGTCTGCGCCAGATCTCGGTCCGCCCCGCGCCCAAGCTCTCGGTTCGTGCGACCGTTAAGAGCAATCTGCTCGATGTCGAGCTGGGCGCGAGCGGGCTTTCGGCCGCGGACCTTGCCGTCTATCTCGATTCGTACAAGCGCCATCAAACGTTTGCGCGCCTTACGTCCGGCGACATCATTCGCCTGGACGAGGGGGCGCGCGCCGCGTTTGGCCTTGCCGAGGACCTGGGTGTCGATGCCGTCGACCTGCTCGACGGCGTGTCGCTTCCCGCGTCGAGCACCCTGTTCGTCGACAGCATGCTCGCACGCACGCCGGCGCTCGAGGCCGATCGCGACGCTGCGTTCCGCCGTACCGTCGAGCGCCTGGACACGCTCGGCAAGATGGACTTTACGGTGCCGGCATCGCTCAAGGCAACGATGCGCGGCTACCAGGTCGACGGATACCAGTGGCTCGGCTCGCTCGAACACCTGGGCCTTGGCGGCATCTTGGCCGACGACATGGGCCTGGGCAAAACGCTCCAGATGATTGCGCATATTCTGGCGCGCGTGGAGGCGGGGGACACCAAGCCCACGCTCGTGGTATGCCCGGCCTCACTCGTGTACAACTGGACTGCCGAGCTGGAGCGCTTTGCCCCGTCGCTCGATGTGTGCGCCATTGTGGGCGCCAAGGCTCAACGCCGCGTGCAGATCGCCGGCGTGGCCGAGCATAGCGTGGTCGTGACGTCGTATGACCTTATGCGGCGCGATATCGACGAGTACGTCGAGCAGGATTTTGCCCGCGTGGTGCTCGATGAGGCACAGTACATTAAAAATCCGCTCACGCAGGTGGCGCGCGCCGCCAAGCGCCTGCCTGCCGGCGTGCGCTTTGCCCTGACGGGCACGCCCATCGAAAACCGCCTGTCCGAGCTCTGGAGCATCTTCGACTTTTTGATGCCGGGCCTTTTGGGGACACGCGAGTCGTTTGCCAAGCGCTTTGAGAGCCCCGTCGAGCATGCCGAGGGCGATAGCGCCGCTCGCCTGCAGGCGCTCGTGTCGCCGTTTGTGCTGCGCCGTGTTAAGGAAGACGTGGTGGCCGACCTGCCCGAGAAGATCGAAGACACCGTCATGGCACAGCTTACCGGCGAGCAACGCAAGCTCTACCTGGCCAACCAGGACCGCATCGCCCAGCAGGTGCAGCACCGCGAGGCTGGGGAGTTTAAGAAAGACAAGCTCAAGGTGCTCGCCGAGCTCACCAAGCTGCGCCAGATCTGCTGCGACCCGCGTCTACACTACGAGGATTACAAGGCGGGGAGCGCCAAGCTCGATACGTGTATGGAGCTCGTGCACGGCGCACTCGACGGCGGGCATCGCATCCTGTTGTTCAGCCAGTTTACGGGCATGCTCGATATCATCGGTAAGCGCCTGGCCAAGGAGGACATCGCCTTCCTTAAGCTCACGGGCGCTTCGTCTAAGGAGAGCCGCGCCAAGATGGTCGCGCAGTTCCAAGCGGGCGAGGTTCCGGTCTTTTTGATTTCGCTCAAGGCGGGCGGCGTGGGCCTTAACCTGACGGCGGCCGACGTGGTCATCCACTACGACCCGTGGTGGAACGTGGCAGCGCAGGACCAGGCGACCGACCGCGCGCACCGTATTGGCCAGCAACATACCGTGACCGTGTACAAGCTCATCGCCAAGGACACGATCGAGGAGCGCATTATGCAGATGCAGGAGTCCAAGCGCGACCTGGTCAACAGCGTGCTCGGCGGCGACGGCATCTCGTCGGCGCTGTTTACCCGCGAAGATGTTCTGGCGCTGCTGAGCGGCGACGGGCGCTAACCCGCTCGGGTGGGGCCGCCAGGGCGGATAGCGCACGCTGCCCCATCGTCCCCGCCCGTTATGTGTTCGTTTGCAATGCCGTGGATGGTTTGTCTGCCTTTGGGCATAAGAACCATCAAGAACATTGGCACGTCAGCAAAGGAGAACATCATGGCGAAATTCTTTAAGGACCCCGACGGTAAGCTCATTGCCGCCCTTGGCAACGACGTTGCAACCCCTGCCGGTTGCACGGAACTGACCGCAAACACTGAGGACGCGGCGCACGAGAAGCACGTGCCTGTTGTCGAGACCGAGCGCGACGGTCACGTGATTCGCGCACGCGTTGGCTCGGTCGAGCACCCCAGCCTGCCCGAGCACTATATCGAGTGGATCGCCCTTGAGGCCGAGGGCCGCTTAGAGGTCCATTACCTTGAGCCCGGCATGAAGCCCGCGACGTTTTTTGCCGGCGGTTCCAAGACCGGTACCGTCTATGCCTACTGCAACCTGCACGGGCTGTGGTCCGCGACGTTCTAGGAGCGCGCCCCCGCTCGGGGTATCATAGCTAGCATATGCACATGCGAGCGCCGACTGCATCATGCGGCCGGCGCTTTTACTACGATTTCGATGGTTTACGACGGAAAGGGCTGAGCCATGAAGCTCGCGCTTGCACAGATCGATATGCGCCTGGGTGATATTGAGGGCATTTGCGGCCGCATCGAGGACCAGGCTCGTCTGGCCCACGAGCGCGGGGCGCGCGTGCTGTGCGTTCCGGCTCCGCTCTTTATGGGCGCCATGCCCGGTGGCCTGGTGGGCGCTGCCGACTTTGAGCACGACATGCTTGCCGGCTTGACTGGTGTCGCCGAGCGCATCCAGGAGCTTGACATGATCTGCATCGTGCCCGCGGCGGTTTCGTTTGAGGGTCAGCCGCTGCTCGACTACATGATGCTCAAGGACGGTCATGTGGTGCCGGCGCGTTCGAGCATTGCCCTGCAGCGTGGCGAGAACAACGACACGCGTTGGGCGCCGCCGGTGTTCGACGTGGACGGCGTGCGCATCGCCGTGATTTTTGACTTGGACCGCGAACTCGAGATGTTGCCGACCGGTGTTGACCTCATTGCGTATTTCCAATTCAATGCGTTTGACATGACCGACCGCGAGACTGCCGCCATTGCCGCCGTTCGCAGCGGCGCCTACCGCAAGATCGCATCCAAGCGCAGCGTGTGGTTTGCCTGTATGGCGCCGGTCGGTGCCTATGACGAGTCGGTGTATACCGGCGGTTCGTTTGTGCTCGACGACTGCGGTCGCGTGGTGGCCCAAGCGCCGTGTTTTGAGGAGAGCCTGCTGGTTCAGGAGATTCAGCGCGGCGTGATGCTCGATGCCCTGGAAGATCACGAACTGCCCGAGTTCCGTTCCGAGGAGTGGCTGTGGCAGGCGCTGGTGCTCGCCGTGCGCGACAACGCCCGGGCCCACGGTGCGTCGCGCGCCGTGGTGGCACTCGAGGGCGACTTGCCGTCGTCCCTGCTGGCGGCGCTGGCCGTCGACGCTCTGGGCCCACGTAATGTGATTGGCCTGGTGCTGGGGCGCAACCGCATCTTTACGCCGGCGCAGGAGGAGGCCGAGGCTGCTCGCTGTGCCGCCGTTCGCGCCATTGCCGAGCGCCTGCATATTCGCACGGTTGAGCGCGATGCGCCGGATGCCGCGCGCGTGCTCGACCGCGATGTGTCGGCGGGCGACGCCGAGCGCCTGCGCTCTCGCACGCTGGGCCTCATGCTGGAGGATACGGCGCTCGAGCTGGGTGCGATGGCGTTGAGTCCGCTGTCCAAAACCGAGTACGCGCTGGCGGCGCCGGCGCTTTGCGGCGGCTACCAGGGCGATTACGCGCCCTTTGGCGATGTGTACCTGTCGACGCTTGAGTTTGTGGCGCGTGTGCGCAACCGCGCGTCTGCCGTGGTGCCCCAAGAGCTCGTGACGCTCAACGCGGTAGAGGATTGCATGGATCGCGTGCTGTCGCAGGCGCTCGCGACGCTCGCCGGCCCGGTTGATATGCTCGATCGCGCGGCGCAGCTGCTTGGCGGGCTTGAGCCGGGCGAGGTCGATGGTGCGCTCGAGTCGCACGTGGACCGCAACCGTCCCTTTGACGACATCCCGATGGCCGCTGCCAAGCCTGAGGCCTGCTCGCTGCTGCTGATGCTCGTTCGACAGGGTGAGGCTGCCCGCCGCATGTTGCCGACGGCGCCGATCGTTTCGTCCCGTTCGTTTGCCGAGCGCTCCTGGCCGTACATGCTCGCGTGGTCCGACCTGGGGCTTAACGGCAAGGAGCGTATGACGGTCGATTCGCTGGCGCGCGCCGAGGTGCGCCGTTTTGCTGACGAGGATACGAGTGAGCGCGTGCGAAACGAGATGATGGGCGTGCTGGGCGAGCTACTGGGTATTTCGCCCGAACAAATGGAGGAGTTGCGCTCTGAAGACGGTCAGCGTCGTTTACACGAGGGAATGAAAAAGTTCGAGGGCGAGGTTCAGGACGCCATCGATAAGATGATGGGCGGCCAGGGTGGCCCGCAGGGTGGGCCCCAGGGTGGCCCGATGCCGCATCCGCCGGTTGATCCCCGACAGTTCCCATTCTTCTCGCAGAACTAAACTGGGGATGGGATTCGCTCTCAACCCCGATACTTCAACTAAGCATCTTGACCCCGTTGTGTTATTCTAGAACAGACGTTCGTGAGTAGTGCGCGGGGCCTTGCCTTGCGCTTGGTAAAAGACGAGGGGAGGTTGGCTTGGTTATTTTGGGCATCGACCCCGGTTTGGCTCATACGGGTTGGGGGATTATCGAGGAGCGGCGTGGCGAGGTTCGCTGCCGTGCCTATGGCTGCATCGAGACCAGCGCAGGCAGTCCGCTCGCGGTGCGCCTGTCGCATATCGCCCGCGACCTCAAGGGTGTCGTGGAGCGCTATCGACCCGATACCGCTGCTATCGAGAGCATTTACTTTGGCGCCAACGTTCGCTCGGCCATCCCTACGGCGCATGCCCGTGGCGCCGCGCTCGTGGCGCTTTCGGAATGCGCGCTCGAGATTGGCGAGTATACGCCTATGCAGATTAAGCAGGCTGTTGTGGGCACCGGCGCTGCGGACAAACGGCAGGTCGCGTATATGGTTCGTACGCTCACGCAGCTCGATCACGACCCGCATCCCGACCATGCCGCCGATGCCCTGGCCTGCGCCATCTGCCACGTTAACCTCAGCCGCACCCGGGCGCTTACCGGCGGCGAGTTCTATCAACAGAGAGGAACCGGATACTGATGATCTCCCAGCTCCACGGAACGCTTGTCGAGGCCACGATGAGCTCTGCTGTCGTCGATGTGTCGGGCGTTGGCTTTGAGCTCGGCATCTCGGGCAGCACTGCGGCCACGTTGCCGACGCCCGGCGGCGAGGTCCGCCTCTACACGCGTATGCAGGTGCGCGAGGACGCCATGACACTTTTCGGTTTTTCCTCTAAGGATGAGCGCACGATGTTCGATCGGCTCGTGTCTGTCTCGGGCGTTGGCCCGCGCTTGGCGCTCGCCGTGCTTTCCACCTATACCGTGGAGCAATTGTATTCGCTGGTGATGGCCGAGGACGACAAGGGCATGGCCAAGGTGCCCGGTGTGGGCAAAAAGACAGCTCAGCGTCTGATCCTGGAGCTCAAGAGCACCTTTGCCAAGGACAAGGGCTTTGTGCCGGTCGACGTGATTCCCGGCCAGGTTGCGATGCCCGTGCCCGCTGCCGCTCCCTCGGCCATCGATGACGCCCGTGCGGCGCTCCTTTCCATGGGCTTTAGCCCGCAGGAGACCGATGTTGCCCTGAGCGGGTATGATGGGCAGAATATGCGTGTCGAGGATCTGCTCGGCGCGGCGCTTAAGCGACTCGGAATGGATGCGTGATGTGGGAAGCCGATGACTCTCAGGACCTGTGGGCGACGCCCGGCAACTCGCCGGCGGCATCCATGGCGCACGGCGAGCGCATGGTGGGCTCGGAGCTGACGGCCGAGGACCTCGATGTCGACCGCACTTTGCGCCCCCAGCGCCTGGACGACTACTGTGGCCAGGAGCACATCAAGCAGAGCCTGCGCGTGTTGATCGAAGCGGCGCAGAGCCGTGGCGAGACGCTCGACCACGTGATTTTCTCGGGTCCTCCGGGCCTGGGCAAGACCACGCTGGCCACCGTTATCGCCAACGAGCTGGGCGCTCAGATCAAGACGACGAGCGGCCCCGCTATTGCGCGCACCGGCGACCTGGCGGCCATCCTTACTAACTTGCAGCCGGGTGATGTGCTGTTTATCGACGAGATCCACCGCCTCAACCGTTCGGTCGAGGAAGTCCTGTACCCCGCGATGGAGGACTTTGCCCTCGATATCGTGATTGGCAAGGGTCCGGCGGCGCGCTCGATTCGCCTGGATATCCCCAAGTTTACGCTCGTAGCAGCAACGACCCGCTCGGGTATGCTGACTGGCCCGCTGCGCGACCGCTTTGGCATTTCATATCGCCTGGATTACTACACGGTCGAGGAGCTCGCGCAGATTGTGACGCGCTCGGCGTCCATCCTGGGCGTGGCGATCGACCATCCCAGTGCGCTCGAGATCGGCTCGCGTTCGCGCGGCACGCCACGTCTTGCCAACCGCCTGCTCAAGCGCGTGCGCGATTACGCGCAGGTGCGCGGCAACGGTCCCATTGAGCTTGATATTTGCCGTCAGGCGCTCGAGTTCTTCGAGATCGATGAGCTTGGTCTGGACTGGATGGATATTCGCATTTTGGAGACACTCGCTAAGACGTTCTCCGGACGTGCCGTGGGCCTGACAACGCTTGCCAGCGCGGTGGGCGAGGACCCGGGAACGCTCGAGGATGTCTATGAGCCCTATCTGCTGCAGTGCGGCTTGATGATTCGCACGCCCCAGGGCCGCCAGGCAACGCTTCGCACCTTTGAGCACTTGGGGATTGAACCTACCATTTAGGGCGCTTTGTTTTGGCGGGCTGTTAAGCTATCGCTGAGCATTGGATAAACATATCGCCATTCATCGGTTACGGGTGTTTTACTATTGCGCGCCCGTGCTATGCTGAATTGGTCTTTTTCTCATTCGGTAACGAAAGGACCGCCCATGCCTACTGACATCGAAATCGCACGTTCTGTCACGCCGCTGCCTATTACCGAGGTGGCCAAGAACGCCGGCGTCGACGTTAAGCACCTGATTCCGTACGGCTTCGACAAGGCTAAGGTCGATTATTCACTGCTCAACGAGCCGACTGATCACCAGGCCAAGCTCGTCCTCGTGACCGCCATCAACCCAACGCCTGCGGGCGAGGGCAAGACCACCACGACCATCGGTCTGGCCGACGGTCTGCGCCGTCGCGGCGTCAAGAGCGCCGTGGCCCTGCGCGAGCCTTCGCTCGGCCCCGTCTTTGGCGTTAAGGGCGGCGCTGCCGGCGGCGGCTGGGCTCAGGTCATCCCCATGGAGGATATCAACCTGCACTTTACCGGCGACTTCCATGCCATCGGTGCTGCCAACAACCTGCTGGCCACCATGCTCGACAACCATATTCAGCAGGGCAACCAGCTTGGCATCGACGTTAAACGCATCACTTGGAAGCGCGTCGTCGATATGAACGACCGTCAGCTGCGCCACGTCATCGACGGTATTGGCGGTAAGGCCCAGGGCGTGCCGCGCGAGGACGGCTTCGATATCACCGTCGCCTCCGAGGTCATGGCAATCCTGTGCCTGTCTACGAGCATTAACGACCTCAAGGAGCGCCTGGGCGAGATCGTCGTCGGCTACAGCTTTGCCGGCGAGCCCGTCCGTGCCCGCGACCTTAAGGCCCAGGGTGCCATGGCCGCGTTGCTTAAGGACGCGCTCAAGCCCAACCTGGTGCAAACGCTCGAGGGCACGCCCGCGTTTGTCCACGGCGGTCCCTTCGCCAACATTGCCCACGGCTGCAACTCTATCATGGCCACGCGTATGGCGATGCGCTTTGGCGATGTCGCCATTACCGAGGCCGGCTTCGGTGCCGATCTGGGTGCCGAGAAGTTCCTCGACATCAAGTGCCGTATGACGGGCGTTCGTCCCAGCGCCGTCGTGGTCGTCGCGACCGCTCGTGCGCTGAAGTACAACGGTGGCGTCGCCAAGGCCGACCTCAACGAGGAGAACCTCGAGGCACTCAAGGCCGGCATGCCCAACCTGCTGCGTCACGTCGACAACATCCAGAACGTTTATGGTCTGCCCTGCGTAGTCGCCATCAACCGCTTCCCGACGGACACCGAGGCCGAGCTTGCGCTCATCGAGTCCGAGTGTCAGAAGCTCGGCGTCAACGTTAAGCTTTCCGAGGTCTGGGCCAAGGGCGGCGAGGGCGCGCTCGAGCTTGCCGATGAGGTCATGCGTCTGATTGAGCAGCCGAGCGAGCTCAAGTTTGCCTATGAGGACGGCGCCGATGTGGCCGACGCTCTTGAGGCCATTGCCACCAAGGTCTACCGCGCCGACGGCGTCGACTTTACGCCGGCCGCCAAGCGCCAGCTCGCCGAGCTGCGCGAGAACGGCTTTGGCAACCTGCCGGTGTGCGTGGCCAAGACGCAGTACAGCTTTAGCGACAACGCCAAGGCCCTGGGCGCTCCCGAGAACTTCCGCATCACGGTGCGCGAGCTCAAGGTTTCCGCCGGTGCCCACTTTGTGGTCGCACTGACTGGCAGTGTTCTGACCATGCCGGGCCTGCCCAAGGTCCCCGCGGCCGAGAACATCGACGTCGACAACGACGGCAACATCACTGGCCTGTTCTAAGCCTGCTGTCCATAGCTGCTAGCCCGCCCCGCCGTGCCTACCAAGGCCCGGCGGGGCTTTTGTTTTCTAGCCGCGCTTGTCTTGTAGATATGGACGGGCTCTGTCCGTCACGGGCTTTTGCGCGGGTAGAATGCATGGATAACTTGATGCTTACGGGCGACGGAAAGGAATCGTTGCATGGATCAGGACAAGACAACCGTGATGGGCGGCTACGGTTCCGCGCAGGCTGGCGATAGCGCCGATGCGACCCGCGTTGTTCCCAACCCCGGTTATACCGACCCCGCCGCGACACAGCCTTCTGCCGAGCCAACCCGGGTTATGGGCTATGGCGACACAGCGCGGGATTCTTATGCTGTATCTTCGCAAGGCCCCTATGGCAACGCAGCTCCGGACCCGTTTGATTACGCGCCGCAGGATTCTTATGCCGCCTCGACGCCGAATCCCTATGATGACCTGCCGCAAAATCCCATTCCGCAGCCTCAGCAGACGACGTATATGCCTCGCACGGCGCAGTCTCGCTACGAGTCGCGCGAGCCGTATCGCGAGTACCCCAAGTCGATTCCGCAATATGGCGAGGACGAGGAGAAGAAGCCGTCGCGTTCGTCGAGCGTGATCAAGAAGATCCTCATCGTGCTGGCGATCTTCTTTGCGCTGTCGGTTGTGTTTGCCATTGTGTCGGGCATGCTCAACAAACGAGGGAGTTCAACGGCCGATACCGCTGCCGAGCAAACCGAGTCCGCCTCGTCTAGCACCGTCGATCTGAGCGATATCCCGGGGCAGTACTGGTCCAACGCCAAGAAACTTCTCAAGTCGCGCGGCGCCAATCTTTCGAATGCCGTGGTCCTGACTGATGATGGCTCAACGCCCGTCATCGATGCCAACTGGGTCGTTACTTCTGCTTACTATAACGACAGCGGCAACCTCGAAATTCAACTCACGCACAAGAATAGCTCGGGCAACTCGCCCGACGGCCAAAGCGGTACCGACAGCTCGAGTTCCAATACGCTGGAGGACTTGAGCAACAAGGCACAGGAGCTTGGGGATAAGGCCCAAGAGCTGGGCGACACGGCCCAGAACCTGGGCGACACCGCTCAGAACTTGGGCGGCATGGCGACGGATGCCTGGAACGCTCTGCAAAACGGCATCTCGGGCGCTCAGGGAAACTAGCTGTTAAGCGGGCTACAGCTGCTCGGCCGGACGGTCGGGCGAGCTAAAGCCCGAGTCAAACGTAACGACGCATGAGGCATTGGGTCGGCGCTCGTGCACGATGCGCGTGACGAGCTCCAGCAGCTCCTCGTCGGATATGTCAAAGCCGTCGGGACGCACAAGGTCAAACGAAACGAACCCGTCGTGCTCGTGCAGGTCGTGGATGGAGAGCGCGGGGTCGATCTGCATGATGCCGCGCTTGACCCAGCCGCGCAGGTCGTCGCCGGTGGTGGCGATGGGGTCACAGTGCAACGTGATGCCGATGCCCATCTGGCGCTTGATGTCGTGCTCGATGGTGTCCAAAATCTCGTGGTGCTCAAATGCGTCGCCCTCGCCGGGCATCTCCACGTGGGCGCTGGCAAACTGACGACCGGGGCCGTAGTCGTGCACCATCAGGTCGTGTGTGCCCAAGACCTGCGGATAGGACATGATCTTGTCGCGGATTGCCTGAACGAGCTTGGGGTCGGGCGCTTGTCCCAGCAACGGGCTGATGGCGTCGCGCACTAGACCCATGCCGCTGATGCAGATGAAGATGCCCACACCCAGGCCTGCCCAGCCATCGAGGTCAAAGCCGGTCGTCTGCGAAATAAGCGCCGCCATCAAGACCGAACCCGAGGTGATGACGTCGTTTTTGGAGTCCTGCGCTGTGGCAATGAGTGTTTCGGAATCGATACGGTTGCCCAGCGCGCGGTTGAATGCGGCCATCCAGAATTTGACGAGCATGGACAAGACGAGAGCGGCTAGGGAGACCAGCGTGTAGGCGGTGGGGGAGGGCTTGATGATCTTGGTGACCGACTCGAGGATCAGGTTGATGCCGACGGCGCAAACCAGGACGGCGACGAACAGACCGGCTAGGTACTCGTAGCGGCCGTGGCCATAGGGGTGGCCTTCGTCTGCCGGGCGGCTGGCAAGGCGGAACCCGAGCAGGCTTACGATGTTGCTCGAGGCATCGGAGAGGTTGTTGAAAGCGTCGGCGATGAGGGAGACGGAGCCGGCGAGCAGGCCCGCGATGCCCTTGGCCAGGCACAGAGTGATGTTGAGGCCAATGCAGATGAGGCTTGCGGCGAAGCCCGCGTTGGTGCGGCAGGAGGTATCGACCGGCTCGCCCTCGCTGCCGGGAACAAGCGTATGTACCAGCCGATTTACAAATAGCATAGCGGTCGTCCTCACAATCATGTTTAAGGGGATAGTGTAGCTCGCGCGGAGGCGCTGTGCACCGATGCTCAGAAAATGCAGTAATGGTCTGCCGGTGCTAACGAGCGAGCCTTCTCGTCTGCCTGGGTGGTCCATTTTGGGCCACATGGGTATGGGCATGTGCCTGTTTGCTCGACATACTTTATGTCGACAGCTCCTGTGCAAAGGAGGACGTTTCCATGGACGAGATGTTTGCCATTAAATGTCAAAACTGCGGCGGCCCTATGTACTCGCACCAAGCTAAGCGCAGCTTTGAGTGCGCTTATTGCGGTGCGGTCATTCCGTGGCAGGCGGACGCCGGAGAGCCCAAGAGCGCTTTGGGCATTCGCCATACGCCGTTGACGGTAGTGGATGGACTGCTCAAGCTCACGCATGTGTCGCAACTCGAGCGCCCGGAGGACCCGGACTGGTATTTCTTCAATTCGCACTGGCGCAATCAGTCGGTCCTGGAACATCTGCTGTGGGAGGACCGCGGCACGGCGCAGGAGTTCCAAGAAGCGACGCACGTGAGCATTCCCTGCCCCTTCTGCGGAGCGTCCTTTGAGGGCGAGTCAACGCAGCGTGTGTTTGAGTGCCCGTCCTGCGGCAACAAGATCGGCATTGCCGACCTGCTCAAGCCCGGTACGTTTAGCAAACGTCTGACCATGGGCGTGGGTGCGGAGTATGTGCCGGAGCAGGGTATTCCCTGCGAAATTTCGCCGCAGCAGGCACGTGCCAACGCGCTGCAGCTGGTGCGCCAGTACCCGGATGCCTTTGCCGGGCACGACGTGGAAGACGCGATCCAAAACGACATGATGCTCTTCTATTTCCCCATGGCGCTGGCGGACCTGCGTATGATGGCGAGCTTCCCGGGCAAGGGCCTGAGCAAGGAAACCCTGGTGTACTACGAGGTGCTCGACTGGGCGTATCCGCGGGCAAACTATCTGGATGTTCGCCTTATGGGCATTTTGGAGCCGTGGGACTTTGCCAAGGTTGGGCCGTTTGACCCGGCCATGCAGGAAGGTGACTTTCGCGTTGTCTCCGTCGATGCGTCTACCAAGGACCAGGTGGTCATTGACAAGTTGGCGCTCGACATTGCCGGCAACGATGCCGAGGCGGTGCTGGGGCTCAATAAAAAGAGCATCCGCACTTGGGCGCGCAAGGCCCGCAAGCATAAGGACGGCCTGGTGATGGTGCCGGTTTACTTTGTCGACCGTCCGGCAACGGACAGCCGCGACGGCGAGCAGGTGCGCATCGCCGTAAACGGCCAGACGGGTCGTGCGGCCGCGGTGGTGTTTAGCGACAAGCGCGAAACGCATATCGTGGCGCCGCTCAACCCGAGCCTGCATCTGTCCGGCGAGAGCACCGTGCACGCCACGCCCATCGAGGTCAAATACGTTAAATCGCCCTTCCTATACCAGATCGTGCGCCGTGGAGGTGGCGAGCAACCGCGCCAGGTTGCAGCGGCAGCTGAGGGTTCCTACCGAGAAGAAAAGCCCAAACGCAAGGGATTGTTCGCTGCGATTTTTGGTAAGTAGGGGAGTGGTGCCGGGGCGTCGGGCTGCATCGCAAGGTCATGAGACGAACTTAAGACTGCTGGGAACGTGCTACCATTGCCGATAGCCTTAATCTTGTAAGAAGCGGAGGCCAGATTATGGGTTTTGCGGATCAGCAGCTTCAGCTTCAGGTACCGTATTCTCCTGACGACACGTTTAATGCCTTGAAGGCAGCTATGGAAAAGCTGCCTAAAGTAAAAGTTGATAGTGCATCGCCCACAACAAGAACAGTTGCAGCCGAGATTGGTATGAGCCTTTGGTCTTGGGGCGAAAATATCAGTATTTCGGTTGTTCCAGTTGAAGGCGGATCTGGCGTTACTGTCAAGTCGTCATCTAAGGTCAGGGCAAACGTATTAAACGGGGGCAAAAATGCAAAGAATATTGCCAAGATAGTCGATGCCCTATCGAAGGAGCTCGAGCGGTATCCGCAGGTTTCACAGACTATTGAGACGCTGGCGGATAGTGGTTGATGTAGTTGCAAGGCTTGAGAGGCTTGCAGCACTGCGTGAGAGTGGAGTACTTACCGAGGAAGAGTTTGCTGCAGAAAAGGCAAAAATCCTTTCGTAATCAGACACGATGGTTGGATTTGCATTCTATTATTGAACTTGTTTATACCAGGCTGAAAACATCGTGTGTAATAAAGGTGCGTAGTAGCCTCGTCTTGATTGGCGGATGTAAATAAACGGTGGAACGGCTGTAAAAGAGCCTTGCCACTGGGTAAAATCAGGATGTGCCGCGGAACCCGCTCCTCAGTCGGTCAACTTTGGAAGCGCGGGCAACGCAGGTACTATCGTCTAAAGGGCCGGGTGCGACCGGCCCTTTGCATGACTCCCTTCGCTATCCGTTACTGCTTATATTCCCGCCAGATCGAGTAGAGGTTCCGGACGATGCCGGTTACATACATCGAGAGGCGCAGGATTTCAAGAAACAAGTTCATAGGCTTCACCCCAATCGGAGATCGGAGCGTTGCCCGCAGGCGGATTCCGCGGCAGTCGTAATTCTACCTCACAGGCCGCGGCGGGAGACATCCTACCCGCCCCATGGCTTGGAGCAGTGTCGATCTAACGGGCAATCAAGCCTCTAGTTCTCTTTGAATTGAGCAAGCATCTGCCCGAAGAAGCTTAGTTCGGATGGCTCATAAATGATCGAACCGCCGTCCGCGGTCCTGTAGACCCCGCAGGGGAGGTAACGCCCGTCGGGGAGGACATAGAGGCTGGCTTCCTCCTTCAGTCCTACTGGAAATAGCGGAATCCCGTTTTCGTCCACTTGGAACTCGTTTATATTTGCGATCTTCCTCTCCATGATGCCTCCTGCCTTATTTCTTGAATGGCGCCTTAAAACAGGCAGCTCTCAATCAGCTCTTTGCCGCGCAGAGTGTCGATCCACTCCTGCGGGATGGCTTTGAGACCGTATGCCGTGCCGGCGAGGGCGCCGGCGACGGCTGCGGTGGTGTCGGTGTCGTCGCCTAGGTTGACGGCGGCAAGCACGCAATCTTCGTAGCTGTTAGTGTTGACGAAACACCAGGTGGCTGCCTTAAGCGTGTCGCGCACGAAGCCACCCGACCTGATCTCCTGCTCAGGCACGCCTTTCAGATGGAGCGCCCACGAGGGGAGCACGTCGTTCATCACATCCCTCATCAGCTCGACAAATATGATGCATGCGTCGGTCGACGTTCTGTGGGCGTGCGTAATCGCGGAGACCTTGCTGACCTCTTCGTCTGTCGCATCGGTGAACGCCAGGGGAGCGATGCGCATGAGCGATCCGTTGCCGTTGTCGCGCTCGCCGGAGCCTCCTTTGCCGGTGCGCAGGGCGCGGGCGGTCGTACCGCCGTAATCGAAAACGCCGTCGATCGTATACTCGCCACGGGCAATCCAGCTTACGAACTTGTCGCGCATGTCCGCGGTGTCGATGTGCCCGAGCTCCCTAATCGAGTCGCAGGTAGCAAGCGTCATAGATGTGTCGTCGCTCCAGGTGCCGGCGGGTTGCCCATGCGTGCCGTAGCCGATCATGTCCGTGCATTCGAACGTACCGCGGGGCCTGAACTCGTAGGGAACGCCCAGCGCGTCACCGACGGCAAGCCCATAGATGCAGTCGCGCAGTGTTGTTTTCGGTCTGTCTGTCATGGAAAGCTCCTCTTTTCCCGGGTGATGTGGAGCGCCGTCGGGGGTATCGGTCGCAACGTGCTGCTATCCTTGCACTTCGCCATTAGTCGCTTCGTTGATGGCGCGGTACTCGGCACTCAGCTCGCGTGCCAGCTCTTCCTTGCTTGGAAGATACGGCAGGTATTTGGCGGCAAACACTTGGTCGTTGTCTTCGGGCAGCGTGTACTCGACGATCGAATCGCTTTTGTCCGCGCAGAGCACGATGCCTATGGGCGGATTGTCGCCTTCGTTCATGAGCTCGCGCGTGTAGTAGTTCACATACATTTGCATCTGGCCCAGGTCCTGGTGCGTAAGATCGTCCGTCTTAAGGTCGATGAGCACGAAGCAGCGCATCAGATAGTTGTAAAACACAAGGTCAATATAGAAATGGCGCCCATCAAAGGTGATGCGCTTTTGGCGCGCCTCGAAAGCGAAACCACGGCCAAGCTCCAGCAGGAACTTCTGAAGATGCGTGATGAGCGCCTGCTCTAGATCGCTCTCGCGAAACGCAGTATCGTCCGAGAAACCTAAAAACTCCAGTACATATGGGTCGCGGATGATATCCTCGGGGCGACGAGCCGGGGCGCTCTTTTGGATTTCCTGGGTGACGGCCTCCTTGTCCTTGCTGGCAAGCAGGCGCTCGCGGAACATGGTGTTGATCTGGCGCTCGAGCTGACGCGTGCTCCAGCGAGAATCGGCACATTCGTTCATGTACCATGTTCGAGCATCAGGGTCGGTTATACGCGATAACCTGCGGTAATGTGTCCAATTCAATTCGGAACGCAGCGCGTTCCGAATTGGGAACGCAAGATAAAACTGACGCATGTATCTTAAGCTTCTGGCGTTGAAGCCTCTGCCAAAATCCTTAGTCAATCTAACGGCAAGTTCGTCGATCAGTGCATCGCCATACTTGGCGCGCTCCTCTCCGCCCTGTTCATCAACAATACTCTTGCCGATCTCCCAATATGCCTCAACCATCGCAAAGTTAACGGCGGTATAGGCCTTGTCGCGAGCGGCGTTGAGAATCGAGGAAACCTGCTTGTAAAAAACTTCTGGCACGATTGCCGATTCCCCGCGGTTTACCAGTTCACCCATCAATATCGCCCGACTTTCCTCTTGAGGAGTGCATCTTTATTGTTTTTAGTTTAAAGCCTCGTGCGGACACGGATTCTGGTGCTCTGAGCGCGATCGCGAAAAGGGTTTGCGGCGACTAGAATGTGATGGTGAAGGCAGTTTTAACTCTAACCATGAGAGCGATGCGTATGGACAACAACACCTTGCTGTTTCAGGACAAGGGTTCGGGTAGGTTTAAAGACGTCAAGATCTACCCCAACCGCATCGAGGTGCTCAAGAAGGGCACTTTTGGTGGCAAGCACGCCGAAATTGTCTATCTTAAGGACATTACGGGCGTCAATAGAATCAAAGGCCGTGATGTTTTTCTGCGTAACAGGCTGTTGACCGCTTGCGTCTTTAGCCTGAGTAGCCGTGCGAAGGCCCAGGAATTTGTGAACGCGCTGAACATGGTGATGTAGCCGATAACGGCGTTCGGTCCAAGGTAAAAATCGGGGCGCAGAACGGTATTCTGCGCCCCGATTGAGTTGATGCGCCCAAAAAACTGGCTTGCCTATTCGTTAACGTCCTCGGTATTGTCGCGGTCACTGGCAAGCATTGCTGCGCCGGCGACCGTCGTCGCTACGGCGGCGGCAGCGAGCCCGGCGGCAACGCCAGAACCGTCGCCCGTGTTGGCGAGCTTTCCGCCCGAGCTCTTGCCCTGGTCTCTCTTGTTGCCCTTGCCGTTCTTGTCGGCGCTGCCTGCGTTGGAACCCGTGCCGCTGCCGTTGCCGCCCGCACTGCCCGAGGCCGCTACGGTAAAGCTTGCGGCTCCGTCGCTGGCGAGCGTGTAGTTCTGCGCCGCGTCGCCCAAGAGACCGTTCACGCGCACCCAGTACGTTCCTGCGGCAAATGTTTCGCCCTCGGCCATTGCCGTGCCCGGAGCGCCGTCCGCGTCGTGCGCAAACTCGAGCTGGGCCGTGCAGGCATCGGTTTCGAGCTTGCCCTCGAGTGATGCCGCAATCTTGGCGCGCACGTCTTCGCCGGCCTTAAGGCCTTCGAGCCCCTCAAAATGGGGCGTCAACGCGCGCGGATCGATATCGATGGGCACATGATCCCGCAGCTCCGTAACGGTCTCGTTGCCCAAGGCGTCGACATCCACATATTCGATGGTAAACGCATGGCCCGAAGCCGCCACGTTGAGTACGTTGCTGCTGTCGACGAGACGGAAATGACCCTCGCCAACGGTCTTGCCATCCTGGAGTGAGGCATCGCTCAGCGAGTCGCCGTATGTCATGCGCATACGGGTCGGGAGGTAGTACGAAGCCGACTGCGTGTGCTTCGTATCGTAATTGTAATTGCGCTGGTAGATGCTCCGTGCCAGTGCCGCATCAACAAAGTCGGATGCGATGATGCCAATGTGCTTGAGGTAATCTGACTTTGTATCCTCGGTGCCGCTGGGGTTGATGTACGGGCTCTTATACAGATGCTCGTTGACTACTCGTGCCGAGGTAAAAGGATTGCCTCCGTGCGACAAGCCCGTGCAGCTGGTGTAGTTGATAGACCAGCAGCGCTCCAGGACTTGCTCCTTGGCCCCGTTATCGTCCACGACGTCCACCTTGTTGCGCGTGCGCCCGGTCGTTTCCTTCAGTGCATTATCGACCCAGCTGAGCTTGTCGGTTCCCGTGAGTTTGTACTTGTCCTGGGCGTATACCTTGGTGCAATAGGGCTCTTTGTCGCCTGTTTCCCCCGCGGCTTCAAAGCCCCGCGCGTCTTGGACGAGACACATAGTGGTGCTGTCGGAGTGAGCCTTGATCTTGTCATCCCATTCGGTAAGGTCGAGGCCCCACGTGTGGCCGCTTACACTGTTGCCGGCGAGCCTAAATCGACGCAGCAGAACGATCTTTCCGCGCACCTCGTGTAGCGTGGGGATTCGGCTCGACGTATAGAACAGTTTGGGGTTGTCGTCCAAAACCTTGGCGAAAGCCGTCGTAACACTTTCGTCGGTAGCCTCGTCGTTGCCTCGTGATACAAGCATGATGAGCGCTTCTGTCGGGTTTTCGTTCAAAAACGTTTTGAAGTAGCCTATGACATCGGAAAGATGCATAAAGTACGCGTCTTTTTGAGCAGGTAGTAATCCCCGTGGTCGATACCGGGGTCGTCGCCCTTTCCGAGCCGGATATCAAAATAGCGAATGCCTTCGAGCAACTGCGTGGGAATGTAATCCTGCTGGCATTTTACTTGCGAGGATTGGGGCTCAGTGTCGTTGTCCACGCTGCAGGTGCCCGAATCGTGCGTACCCGGGATGCTCAGCTCGTCGAGGAACTTGTTGTCGTCGACGTATTTCATCCAACATGGCCCATCGACGTAGCTGCTGTACGTGATCCAGTCGAGGCTGCTAACCGTGGCATCGTTCTTTTTCATGTCGTAACCGATAAGTTCGAGCTCCCACGGAATGCTCTTACTCTTATGGCAGATCTTATTGTTGTCCTGGTCTTCGCCGTTCGATTCTATTGCCAGGTACTTAATGTCTTTTTTCTCGGTTTCTTTCTCGACCGTGCGGTCTCGGATGATATAGGTTCCGTTTGATTGACGCTCGAACGCAAAAGCGCGGCTGGGCTTGTTGTCATACTCGCCGCCCCATACGTGGATGACCTTTCCATCTTTGTCCGAGTCGTCGTCGACCGACCAAATGCTGTAGCCCGTCTTTTTATGCTCTTCGAAATTGAGCAAGGTGCGGATAGCATACCAGTTTGTATCGTCATTCTTGGTCGTTACGTTCTCAAGGATGAGCTTGCTGGACGTGCCGTCGTTAAACAGGTGGCAGACGTTGCCGCGAACGTTGCCGTCTTGGTTGACGCTCGCGGTGCGAAAATAGCCCGCGGGGCGAAGGCGAATGACGAAATTGTCGAGGCTGACTGACGCTGTGGCAGCGTCTTCTGCAAATGCCGCGCGCACGGGAAGGCCCAATCCCGCGGTTTCGGGCAGGCTTACAAATGGCGACAATGCTGCGAGTCCTAGGCCCAACGTGAATGCTCGACGGCTGATGGCGTGGTGTTCGGTCATAACTCCTCCGTTCGCAGGGTGCGGTTATGCACTCATTTTGTTCACTATACTGCCCGGATGTCTAAACGTGTTGGCTTAATTGTCTGCGTGGCGCCATAAATCGGCGGGCGGACGCGTTGGGGCGCTTGTCTATTTGTGCTGCTACCGCGCTGGGGGTGGTTTTGCCGCCCGGCACCCTCGCGTTCGCCGGCTATCGGCATAAGAAAAGGAGGGTCGGTTTACCGGCCCTCCCTGGGTACGAAGCGCTGGGGTACCGTCGCTTGTTTGCTCTGCGACCGTGTTTCCCGTTGCGCTCGCCAGTCGCTTAGCGCTTGATCTCGATATCGTCGAGCTTGACGTCCATGGCCTCGGTCTTGGCCTTGGCAATGTCATCGGCAAACTCCAGAGACTTCATCATGGTCTCGACGGCGTCCTTGTGCTCCTCGACATTGTCGATGCTCACGTAAACGCTGCCGCCGCCTGCTTCGGTGAAGTACTCAGTCGTTACGCCGCCCGAGTGTGTATAGGAAGCGTTGCGCCAAGTCTTGCCGTTGTACTTGACGGGATCATTCTCGGTCCACTCAAAGTTGGCCTTCCATTTGGCCTCGTAGTCGAACAGCTCGTCAGCGTTCTTGTCAGAGTCGAAGACAGGGATGAAGCGATCGCTGGCGTGCTCGCTCTCGGTGAACTTAAACTGGGCCCTGTCGGCGGTGTCGCCGGCAACGTCGGTGATCTCGACGCCCTCGGGCACCTCGACCTTAAACCAAATGAAGTCGGTCCTCATATCCACGGCTGGCTTTTCTGCGCCGCCGCTACCGCCACTGCCGGTAGCGCCGCCGCTTCCGCCGCAACCCACCAGGGCAACCGCGGCAAGGAGACTGATGCAGAGTGTGAGAATCGCAAAGGCCTTCTTTTTCATGGTCGTGTCCTCCTCGATCTGTAACCGCCCATGGATTACCTGCCTTTACTGTACGCGTGGACGGCTCGCTAGGGTGGGCCATGTGTCCCATTCTGAGGGCCGGATTTGCGCCGACAAGTGGCAATATGCGCGGGTCCAAAAGAGGGGAGGGCCGATGCCTGTCGGCCCTCCCCGGGGTTGGGTGCCCGTTGCTTTAATGGGGCGCATGTGCGCAGGTGCGCGTAGGCGCGTGCGGGTGTCCCGTTACTTGAGCTCGATGCTCGAAATCTCGACTTCGCGCGCCTCGGAAACTGCCTCTGCCATGTCATCGGGGAACTCGATGGAGTTGAGGAGCGTCTCGGCTTCTTTCTTGTGCTGGTCGAAGTTCGAGATGAGGACGTAGACGCTTCCCGGCTCAACGTCGGTAAAAAGCATGGTTGAGATGCCGCTGTTGTCCTCGTATGTTCCGACGAGCCACGTCCTGCCGTTATACTCGACGGACCCGCCATCCTTCCACTGGAACGTATCCCCCTTCTTTTCTGCCTGGTCGGCGTGGGATTCCTCGGCTGTCATCGCTTTTTTCCAAACGGGGATAAAGCGATCGGCCGAGGCGTTCTCGTCTTCGGGGAAGGTGAGCTGGACCCTGTCGGCATTCTTGCCGGCGGAGTCGCTTACGCCGACGCCCTCGGGCATCTCGACCTTAAACCAGATAAAGTCGGTCTTCTTGGCGACGGGGGCCTTTTCCTTGCCCTCGCTCTTGGATGCGCTGCTGCCCCCGCCCGATGCGTTCCCGCCGCAGCCGACAAGGGCAAATGCGGCAAAGAGGGCGATGCAAAGGGAAAGGATTGATAGGGTCTTTTTCTTCATGGTGGCGTCCTCCTTGTCTGCCAGGGACATCGTGTGCCGCGGATCGCTGGGGCGGCGGTTGCGCGTGCACATGATGACTTTGTTTGCTGTGCGGTGATTCCTCCATTCGTCGTCCGGTGCCGTGATGAGCGTTGCCCCAACATGGGGCTCCTTACCTATATGTATGCCCCAGTTGCCGCTGCCCGGGAGTCTCGAAACGTGGGCCATGTGTCCCATGTTTGCGTTGGCATGGCCTATCGTTCGTCATAGAAATCCGCGATGGCCAGGTGCGCTGACGCCCATGTGCTTATGGGCTAGACTTAGCACCATTACGTGTTCGATGCGGTTGGTCGGCGGTTGCCGCCTGACCGATGTATATGACTTGAAGGTGCATGCACATGAGCCAAGAGATGATGGACAAGACCTGCCGAGGGTTTGCCGAGGCGCTGGCCGCGCGCGAGCCGGTTCCCGGCGGCGGTAGCGCGAGCGCCTTTGTGGGCGCACTGGGCGCCTCGCTTTGCGGGATGGTCGCGCGCTACGGGGCGACCAATCCCGCGCTTGCCGATCGCGCAGACGATTTGGTGCGTGCGTTTTCCCAGGCGGACGAGTTATCACAAGAGCTCGTTGATCTGGTTGCCGAGGATGTTCGTGCGTATGGCCAGGTGTCGGCGGCGTACGACATTTCCCGCGATGATCCGGCTCGACCTGCGGCGATTCAGGACGCGTTGCACGTGGCCGCCATGCCGCCGTATCGCATCATGGACACCTGTGGGCGCGCGCTGGCGCTGCTCGAGGACATGGCCGATAAGGGCTCGCGCCAGTTGCTGTCCGACGTGGCGTGCGGTGCCGTGTTCTGCCGCGCCGCCATGCAGGGAGCGAGTCTGACGCTCTTTGCCAACACCACGTCTATGAAAGACCGGGCACGCGCCGAGGAACTCGAGGCGGCGTGCGATGAGCTGCTGGATACATGGTTGCCGCGCGCCGATGCGCTAGCGCGCCGCGCCGCCGACGCCGCAAGGAAGAGGGGATAGTCATGGCCGAGCTGCTCAAGGGCGCTCCCGTTGCCCGCGCGTTGACTGAGGAGCTCGCTGCTCGCTGCGCGGCTTTGCGCGAGCGCGGCGTTGTGCCGACGCTGGCCATTGTTCGTGTGGGCGAGCGCGAGGACGATCTATCCTACGAGCGCGGTGCCCTCAAGCGCTGCGAGAAAGTTGGCATTGAGGCTTGCCGCGTTTTGCTTTCTGCCGATGTTTCGCAGGATGAGCTGTTGGCGGTTATTAAGGACATCAATGCCGACCCCGCTGTTCATGGCTGCCTGATGTTTCGTCCGCTGCCCGTCGGGCTTGACGAGGATGCAGTTGCCGCGGCACTCGATCCCGCCAAGGATGTTGACTCCATGACGCCGGCCACGCTGCTTACCACGCTTTCGGGGCGAGGCGAGGGCTTTGCTCCTTGCACGGCCGAGGCCGTGTTGGCGTTGCTGGACCATTACGGCGTTGAGCTGGATGGGGCCAAGGTCGCGGTCGTCGGTCGGTCACTGGTGATTGGCCGTCCCGTTGCCGCCATGCTTACGGCGCGCAATGCCACGGTGACGACGTGTCATACGCATACGCGCGACTTGGCTGCAGAGTGCCGTTCTGTCGACATCGTTGTTGCCGCGGTTGGACGTGCGCGCACGATTGGCGCGGATGCGGTCCGCGAGGGACAGACAATCGTTGATGTTGGCATTAACTGGGATGAGTCCGCCGGAAAACTGGTCGGCGACGTCGATTTTGATGCTGCGGAGCCGGTTGTTGGCGCTATCACGCCCGTGCCGGGCGGCGTGGGGGCTGTGACCACCGCGATTCTCGCCAAGCACGTGATTGAGGCGGCGGAGCGCGCATCGAAATAGGCGTTTTTGACCACAGAGGTTGCCGAGGTCGCGGCTTCACCCTTTTTGCGCCGAAGCGATACACTGTTGCCGTTTGATTTCTTCACTCAAGGAGGATGCGCATGCCGTGCACAACGATTTTGGTTGGTAAGAACGCGAGTTACGACGGCTCGACGCTGGTTGCCCGCAATGAGGACTCGTCCAATGGGGTATTTGAGCCCAAGCGCATGCGCGTAGTACATCCCGATGAGCAGCCGCGTGTCTACACGAGTGTCCTGAGCCACCTGACCGTTGAGCTGCCCGATAATCCCATGCGTTACACAAGTGTCCCCGACGTTGTCCCGGGTCATGGCATTTGGGCCGAGGCCGGCTTCAACGAGCTCAACGTTGGCATGTCTGCAACCGAGACACTCACCACCAACGAGCGCGTCCGCGGCGCCGATCCGCTTGTGGACTACGTGCCCGCCAAGGGCAACGAGGGCGAGGACGGCTATGTTCCGGCGCAGCCCGGCGGTCTGGGCGAGGAGGATATGGTGACCCTGGTGCTGCCGTACGCCAAGTCCGCCCGCGACGGTGTGCGCATCCTGGGCGACCTGCTCGAGCGCTACGGCACCTACGAGAACAACGGCATCGCCTTTAGTGACGTTGACGAGATCTGGTGGCTCGAGACCATCGGCGGCCACCACTGGATCGCCAAGCGCGTGCCCGATGACGCCTATGTGACCATGCCCAACCAGCTGGGTATCGATAGCTTTGACCTGGACGACGCCGAGGGCGCTCAGGTCGACCACATGTGCTCCGCCGACCTGCGCTCCTGGATGGCCGAGTGGCATCTGGACCTGACGTTGGGCGTCGAGAGCGACGGTCCCGCCGCGGTCTTCAACCCGCGCGAGGCCTTTGGCTCGCACAGCGACAGCGACCACGTCTACAACACGCCGCGCGCCTGGTACATGCAGCGCTGCCTCAACCCCAGCGATGTGTGGGACGGTCCCGACGCCGACTACACGCCCGAGAGCGACGACATCCCCTGGAGCCGCGTGCCCGAGCGCAAGGTGACCATCGAGGACATCAAGTACGTGCTTTCGAGCCACTACCAGGGCACGGAGTACGACTGCTACGGCAGCAAGGGTACACCCGCCACGCGCGGCGCCTATCGCCCCATCGGCATCAACCGCAACAGCCAGCTCGCTGTGCTGCAGCTGCGCCCCTATGCGCATCCGGCCTACCGCGCCGTGCAGTGGATGGCCTTTGGCTCCAACTCGTTTAACGCGCTGGTTCCGCTGTACGCCAACGTCGAGACCATGCCCGAGTACTTTGCCGACACGCAGGCTCGCGTGACGTCCGAAAACTTCTACTGGGCCAACCGCCTGATCGGCGCGCTGGCCGACGTCCGCTTCCATGAGTGCGGCCGCGCAGTCGAGGATTATCAGGAGAAGGTCGGCGGCATGGGCCACAAGCAGATTCATGACGTCGACGCTGCCGTAGCCGTTCTGCCCGAGGCCGAGGTGCCTGCCGAGCTTGCACGCGCCAACGAGGAGTTTGCCGAGCTCGTGCGCGTGGAGACCGATGCCCTGTTGGGCAAGGTGCTCTACACCACGAGCTGCGCCATGAAGAACTCTTTCGCGATGAACGACAACGTGAGATAGGGATTTCCCGTCGATCGAATAGCGCTTAAACGCTTTGTCGCTTTCACTCAATCTTGGGTACAAGAACGCCAATGCAGTTGTTTGTGATTGGAGACAACCATGGTTATGAAACTCGATCAGCTTGTTAACGGCGCCATCAACGTGGGCTTCGGCGCCGCCGCCGTTGCCGTCGAGGGCAGCAAGAAGGTTCTCGACGACCTTAACACCAAGGGCGAGCAGGTGCGCAAGGACGCAGGCGCCCCCGGTATCGCCCGCAGTGTGTCCGACATGTTCGAACAGGCCGGCGGTACCATCTCCGATCTGACCGAGCGCTTGGGCATGCAGGGCGAGACCGCGGCCCAGCGCGTGCTCGACGAGCTCATTCTGGCTCGCGTCCGCGTCATGACAGCCCTCGAGCGCACGGCCTTCCTGGCCCATGTGCGCGACATCGTCGATTCGGTCGAGGACAACGTGACCTCGGTGCCCGTCGAGTCCGTTGAGCCCGACGATGCGAAGGATACCGAAGAGGCCGAGTAGCAGCGCAGATGGCAGATTCCACCACCGATTACAACAATCTAGACCCCTTGGGTAACGAGGCGGCGGTTGTCGATGAGGTCGATGCCGCCGTCTCGGGCGCTCGCAAGAAGCCGCGCGCTGTCGATATGGTCCCCGAGGAGCCCGACGCGATGGCGCCGGATGAAGAATACCAGCTCACGCCGGCGGGTCGCCGCGAGCGCATCGGGCAGATTGTTCGCCTGGTCAAAAAGTACCGCGTGTGGGATAACCTCACGCCGGTTCGTTTGCGCCGCCTGCTCGAGGAACTCGGCCCCATGTTCGTCAAGATGGGGCAGATTCTGGCCAACCGGTCCGAGATTCTGCCGCAACGCTTTTGCGACGAGCTGCGTCGTCTGCGGTCCGACGTGGAGCCGGTGCCGTACGAGGTCGTACTCAGTTGTCTGGAAGAAGAATACGGCCTGCGCCTGGGAGAGATGTTCGATGCGATCGACCCCAATCCGCTTGGTAGCGCATCGCTCGCGCAGGTGCACCGCGCTCGTCTGGTGACGGGCGAGGACGTGGCCGTCAAGGTGCAGCGCCCCGGTGCGCAGCAGGTTATGGCACAGGACATCGATATCATCCGCTCGGTGGTGCGTATCGTTTCCAAGTTCGTCAACACCGATCAATTCGTTGACCTGCACGGCGTAGTCGAGGAGCTGTGGACCTCGTTTCGCGAGGAGACCAACTTTTTGGCCGAGGCCAAAAACCTCAACGACTTCTACGAGTTCCATAAGAGCGTTCATGGCGTGACGTGCCCTAAATCCTATCTGGACCTGTGCACCGAGCACGTGGTGGTTATGGACTACGTCGACGGCATTTCGATCGCCGATCCTGAACGCTTGGTGGCCGAGGGCTATGACTTGGAAAAGATCGGTGCCGCAATCGTCGAGGATTACTCGACGCAGGTGCTCGATGACGGCTTTTTCCATGCCGACCCGCATGCGGGAAACATTATTCTCAAGGACGGCATCGTTTACTTTATCGACTTGGGCATGGTCGGACGCATGTCGAGTCACGATCGCGGTATCGTCAAGGACATGATTTTCGCCGTGGCCGAGGGTGACGTGCCCAAGCTCAAGGATTCGCTCATGCGCTTTGCCGTGACGCGCGGCGACTCGGCTGAGCTCGATCATTCGGCCTTTTTGTCCGATTTGGACTTTATCGTCGCAGACTTTGCGGGCCTTGACCTGAAGGATCTGGATATCGGCGAGTTTTTGACCTCGCTGTTAAACCTGGCGCGCAAAAACGACGTTGAGCTGCCGAGCGTGGTAACGATGTTCGCCCGCGGCATGGTGACGCTCGAGGGCCTGCTGACTGAGTATATGCCCAACGTCAACATGATCCAGATCATCCAGACGCACATCAAAAACGAGAAGAGCACCTATGCGCGCGTGCGCGACATGGGACGCGATCTTGCCGCGAGCAGCTATCGCGCGGCGAAGGGCTCGCTCGAGGCGGCCGAGTATCTGGGCCTGGCTTCGCGCATGCTCACGCGCGGCCAGCTTAAGGTGAACACGCAGATCATGAGCAGCGATAAGGCGCTGCGACAGCTGGGTGGAATTATCGACCGCATGTCGATGGCAATTGTGATCGCCGGTCTGTTTATCGGTTCGTCGGTGGTGTACTACGCGCGCATCGAGCCGGTTGTGTTTGGCATTCCGGTCATTGGCTTTTTGGGCTACGTGAGCGCGTTGGTGCTGGCGCTTATGCTGGGCCGCAATATCTGGCTCAACAGTCACGGCGGCAAGCACTAGGGGCTGCGGTCACCGTATTTTCCTATCGCAAATAATAGCTTTTACCTTGGGCTTCGCCTGCGTGCGAGGCCCTTTTGCGTGATACCATACTGACGGTAATAATCGATGGCATAGATGGTGGTGCGGAGACGCACGAATGCGCGGTTTTCCTGCGCGTTTGGGAGAATCGGGGTGCAAGTCCCCGGCTGTACCAGTAACCGTAATTCCTCTTGGCTCGGGATGTTCGCGTCGCAGATCGGACGACGTGCCCGAGTCGTTAAGGTTAAGTCGGATCGCCTCCCATCTTGCATGCGGCTGCGGCGTATGCCGCCGGCGTGCATAGGGCTCTGGAGGGAAGGGGGACCCCGATGGGGGAACTCGAGCGCAACATGCGCGATGACGTGGGGCAGCCTCAAGGCAACGCTCCAAGTACAGACAATGGGGGACAAATGGATATGTTTGAGGACGAGCGTGAGTGCGCCTCGTTGCATCGCCGTGGCGCGATTGCACGCGGTGTAGCTAAGCGCGGTCTGGTGGCATTCCTGGCCTTCGCGATGGCCTTTGGCACCACGCCGGCTCGGCTGTGGGCCGAGGGCGCCGAGGGCATTGCCGAGGCTGTGGCTCAGGCTGCGACGCCGAGTGAGGACGCAGCGCCTGCGGATGGTGCTGCCGACCAGGGCAACGTTGAGGTTTCAGATTCTGGGAGCGCGCCTGCAGCTAGTACCGCCACAACAGGGGCGGCAGCTGGCGACGAAGGCTCGGCGACGGGGGAGAACCCTGCCGCGAGCGAGCAGTCTTCGACGGCATCCGCTGGCCAAGCAGGATCTGCCGCCGTGGCTGCCGTCCAGGCAGAGAACCCGACGGAAACTGGCGATGTCGCCAAGAAGCAAGTCGAGGTCTCGTTCTCGATTATCGGCACCGATGCCGACGGCAAGGCTCAGACCTGGGTGGCACCTACGCAGCTCAAGCTCGACGAGGGCGCGACGGCTGCGGATGCCTTTATTAAGCTGCAGGAGAAGACGGGCTTCAAGGCGGACTACGATCCGAACACGGCATACGGGTTCTACCTCAAAAGCATCACATCCCCGAGCGATGGCCGCACGCTTGTCTACGATCCGACGACTTATGCCTTCTGGCAGCTGTTCGTCGATGGCGCGTCTTCCTCGGTTGGCGCGAGCAGCATCAAGCTCACCCAGGGGCAGAAGATTGAGTTTGCCTATACGGCTGGTAGCGCGTCCCCTGTCGTTAAGGACCAGGTTGCCGCAAATGTGACCGTCATTGGTCGCGATGCCCAGGGCAAGACTCAGACTTGGGTCGATAACGCGCAGTATGTGGTGACGTCCGGCTCGAGCGCACTTGACCTTACGAAGGTCGCGCTCGAGGCGAATGACATCGACGCCGTTGCTGCGGGCTCCTTCATTCTGAGCCTTAAGTACAACGGCGTTGAGCTGGGTACGCCGCTCGATTATTCGACCTATTGGCAGCTGTTCATCAACGGCAAGTCGAGCGACTACACGGCAGACAATGTCACCATTCATGCTGGCGATACCGTTACGTGGTTCTACGGTGGCTGGGGCGACCAGTTGCCCTCTGATTCCGTCCGTGCCTCCGTTCAGGTCCTCGGTAAGGACAAGGACGGCAAGCAGCAGGTTTGGGCCTCGACGGGCCAGACGAGTCTCAAGGCTGGTTCCACTGCTAAGGATTTGCTGGAGCAGACTGGTCTTACCCTCGATGCTAAAGAAGAGTCTTGGGGTTGGTACCTCAGCGGCATTACCTCGCCGCTTGACGGTAAGACCTATGAGTATGATCCTGCGACCAAAAGTTATTGGCAGTTCTATGTAAATGGCAAGTTCGCCCAAGTCGGGGCCGGCAACTACGAACTCCAAGAGGGTGACGCCGTCACCTTTATGTATGGTGCTGACGCCGATGCCCTCCCCGGTCAGGTTCTTGGGTCCGTCGATGTTATCGGTCCCGATGTCAACGGCAACAATACTCGCTGGGGCTCGGCAAGCAATGTTTCCCTGCCCGAAGGCTCTACGGCCCAGGACCTTATTGAGACGGTTCTGAAGGCGAAGGGCGTTACGTACAACGGCTCCCAGAGTGGTGAGTACTGGTTCCTGAATTCCATTACTTCGCCGTTCGATCACAAGCCGTATGGCTGGGATGGTGCGACCAAGAAATATTGGCGTCTGTTTATCAACGGAGAGCCCTCATCTCTCTGCGCCAACCAGGTCACGCTCAAGAGCGGCGACAAGGCTACGTTTGCCTACACCACCGATAAATCGCCCATGCCCAATCCCGACAAGATTGTCGTGGACCCGAGTGCAACGACTCCTGATTGGGATGCCGAGTGGGCCGGCTACGGCAACGGTGGCAACGGTTCGACCGTAACGGATGCCAAGACACCTGCGCAGGCCGCCGGTCTTAAGTGGGCCTTCGATTGGAAGGCCGAGTCTGGTCAGCAGTATGCCAACTGCAGCGAACCTGTCATCGCTAACGGCTTTGTGTACATCGCGACCGAGAACGAGCTCATTAAGATCGATTCGTCCACGGGCAAAAAGGTTGCCTCTGCGCCGCTTGCCTCCAAGGTGAGCTATACCTCTCGTCCGATCTATACCAACGGCCTTATCATCGTTCCGCTCAACGGCGGTGCGGTCCAGGCGATTACTGCAGACAAGCTGATCTGCAAGTGGCTGACGCCTGGTTTGACGGACTTGACGCAGAGCTCCTGCACCGTCGTTTCGGACGGCGAGTATGTCTATGTTGGTACGGTCGATATTTCGTATGACGAGAACTACAACGCGACCTACGGCAACGGCTCCCTGAAGCGTATCAAGATTGCCACGGGCGAAGTCTCTTGGCAGAACATTGACCCTTCCGAGGGCTATTATTGGACTGGCGCTGCGCTGACGGATAAGTACACCATTGTTCCTACGAGCGCGGGCACGCTTAAGTGCATTGATAAGACGACGGGCGATGTCGTTTCGACCATGAAGCTCGGCGCTGTCGCAAATGCCGATTGCATTGCCGATCCGTCCAATGGTTCGACCTTCTATCAGATGACGCACGACGGAAAGCTCCATGTGATTTCGCTTTCGGCGAAGGGTGTGCTGAGTGAACAGAAGACGGTTGATCTGGGCCTTACGAATAATCTGAGCGCCCCAGCGGTGTCTGGTGACAATCTGATTGTCGGCGGACAGACGGCTACGGGCTCTGCTCTGGTTCTCTATAACCTGAAGACGGGTAAGACCACGATGGTCGCTGCTGCCGACGGCAAGGCGCTGCCGGCTGGCCTCAACGGTATTGCTGCTACTCCGCTGGTGAGTGTTCAGGGCGGCAAGACCTATGTGTACTTCACCGTGAACAGCGCGGATAGCAAGGATTACGTCAACTACTCTGCTGGCGGTGGCGTGTATCGCTATACGCTTGGCGACGCAGAGGCGACGCAGATTTATGATGCGGCTGGCCATTACCAGTACTGTGACTCTCCGGTCATTGCCGATGCTTCTGGCAACCTCTACTACATCAATGATTCGGGTACTCTGTTCAAGCTGGGGGCTGTCGAGTCTTGGACGGTTGCCTTTAATTCCAACGGCGGGTCTGCTTGCGACACTAAGTTCGTTGCTACGGCCGACGGCAAGCTGGTCAAGCCGGCCGATCCGACGCGCGATGGCTACACTTTCGGCGGTTGGTTCACCGATGAGGCTTGCACGCAGGCGTATGACTTCAGTACGCCGGTGACGGCCGATCTGACGCTGTATGCCAAGTGGACCAAGAATGCTGTTAACCCTGGCGGTAATGGCGGTTCTGGCACTAATGGTGGTAACGGTGGCGCTGGCAACGGTTCTGGTGCTGGTGCCGGCACTGGCACGGGTTCCGGCTCTGGCACGAAGGGCCAGCAGGCTGGCGGCGTTGTCGCCCCGGGTCATAAGCCGGCGACCAAGACGACGGTGTCGACCAAGACCGAGACCAAGGACAACAAGTCCGACAAGAAGGACTCCGATAAGTCCGATAAGAAGGACGAGAAGAAGTCTGACAAGAAGTCTGACAAGAAGGACAGCAAGTCCGACAAGAAGTCCGATTCCAAGTCCGATACGGGTGCTGCTTCCACGACCACTGCTAAGAAGTCCTCTAGTGCCTCCGAGCAGGAGGCTGGCACCAACCCGCTCGCCATTGTTGGCGTTGCCGCCGGCGTCATCGGTCTCGCCATCGTCGGCGTGTTCGTGTTCACCAAACGTCGGTAGGTGAGGGCTGTGTCCAATAAATCCAAGGACGCTGACCCCAAGCAACCAGATTCCTCGTTCATTCAGTTCGACGATACAAAGCAACAGGGCGCCGCTTCGGCGGCGTCCGCCCCTCGTCGCAAGGCGCTCCTTGGCGTTTTGACTGCCGCGTGCACCATTCTGATCGTCGTCTCGCTGGGCTTCGTCCATCCTTCCGAGAGCGGCGCCTGGTCCATCGACTGGATCATTCAGGCCGTGACGGGGGAGAGCGTCGTCACCAAGGACACCAAGGCGTCTGGCTCGACTATGGCTTCGGGCGAGGCCAGTTCCGAGGACTCCAAGTCATCGAATGATGCAAAAGACGAGTCCAAGGGTTCGAACGACGGCAAGGACGATTCCGAGTCTTCGGACAAGGAATCGGATAAAAGCTCGGATAGCAAGAAGTCCGATGGTCAGGACGGCAAGAAGTCTGGCGATAAATCCGCTGCCCAAAATACGGGAGTCGGCGATACTTCCAATGCGTCTGGCGGTGGCCAGTCGTCTGATGGATCCTCATCCTCTAATGGTGGAAACGCCTCCTCGGGCGGCCAGAGCGGCTCGCAGGAGTCCAGCTACATAACAGTGACGGTTTCGGTCACATCGAGCGCTGTGGGCAATCCTGTGTCTTCTGGTGGCACCTTTACCTTTAACGAAGGCGCTACCGTCTACGATGCCCTGTGCGCGCTGGGCCTTTCTGTCAACGCACATGGCTCGTCGTACGGCACGTATGTCTCCGCGATTGGTGGTTTGGCGGAGAAACAGTACGGCGGTACGAGCGGCTGGATGTACTCCGTCAACGGCACAACGCCCATGACGGCCTGCAGCAACTACGTTCTCTCCAACGGCGACAACGTGGTCTGGTATTACGTTACAGGCTAGAGGCCTCGACATAGCGCGCCAGACGGGCGGTTCGGACAAACATCCGGGCCGCCCGTTTTCATGCGAATGGGACCGGGCCGCCCGGTCTCTCGGCAAACAAAAAACCGGTTGGAATGGGAATTCCAACCGGTTATACATTCAAGCAAATAGCGAATCGACTACGACCGTGCGCCCTCGAGGAAGAAGCGACGGCTGAAGTAGTTGTACCAGGTGACGAGGAATGTGGCGATGGCCTTCATGGCCTGGTAGCCGATGCTCAAAAACGTGACGCCCACAAACATGTATAGGTCGTTGAGGCCCAGGCCGATCACCGACAGGATGGTGAAGATCGTGAACTCGCGCTTGCGGCTCATGCCCTCGCGGTGGTCGAACACATACTTCATGCTGAGCCAGTAGTTGACCACGACGGACGTGGTAAACGAGACCGTGGTGCTCATCAAAAAGTCGAGGTGAAACAGCTCGACGAGCGCAATGAGCATACCCCAGTCGATGCCAAAGGAGATAAGACCCACGACAGCGAACTTGAGGAACTGCTTGGTATGAGGTTGTGCCAGTGCCTTGCGCACGTAATCACATCCAATGCGTTGATGAATCGAGCAGAGGATACTTTAGAGCTTTTGCAAGGGAAACGTAAGGTCTTTGCCAAGAACTATACGAACTCGCCAAATTATCAAGTGCTAATCCGCAAACGTTGAAAATTTGCCCGTAAACGAGCAATGCCCACGAACAACACAGCGCTCGGCGCGCGTCATCTGTGGGCATTGTAAAGCTGTAAGGTTGCGAGTTACTTGGTCTCGTCGCCTTCCAGGAAGATCTTTCGGGTCACAAAGTTGTAGACCATGACAAGCGCGGTGGCGCAAATCTTGGCGATATTGGCCTCGAGCCCCAGGCCGGCGTTGAGCGCCAGCACGATGCCGTCGTTGAGTCCCAAACCGATCACAGACAGCACGACAAAGATAATGAACTCGCGGCGGCGGCTCATGCCCTCCTTGTGCGCAAACACGTACTTCATGCTGGCGAGGTAGTTAAAGATGAGTGAGATGATAAAGCCGCTGGTGTTGGCGATTAGGATGTTGAGGCCCAGACCGTAGTGGAGCAGATTCATAATGCCAAAGTCGATGACCGTGGCAATGACGCCGACGACGCCAAACTTCATGATCTGCGCAAGGAGCTTTTGCATGGTACCTGCCTTATGGTGGCGCCGGGGCGCCGCGGGGATGACAAACTCAGCAAGTTTAGCCAATCCCCACGGGTGGTGCTAGGCGCGCTCCTCGATAGCACCGTTTCTATATGCATCGAGCAGCTGGCGCAGGTCCTGGATCTGGCTGCGGATCTTGGCGCCGGAATCGGTGTCGCTCACCATGCGGCGACGGTCGGCCTCGTCAAAGCGGTTGGTCTCGCTTTCGATATCGACGTTGCGGGTGAGTGCCTCGGCAACCGTCGTAAAGGCCCGGTGCGACTTGAGGCGGCAGCCGCGCGAGCTCGAGATGAGCGTATAGCCGGCGATACCCGTCTTGGGATGGTAAGCGCGGCAGAAGCCGCCATCGATGACCAGCAGCTTGCCCTCGGCGCGGATGGGCTGCTCGCCCTTGGTGGTTTTAACGGGCGTGTGGCCGTTGATGATGTGGCCAGTCGGTGAACATGCCATGGGCGTGACGCCAAACTCGCGCATGATGTCGTCGCAGACCGAGGGCGACTTGGTAAGCGTAAAGTACGGGTCCATCGGCTCGACCCAGGTGCTCTTATCGGCGATATAGGCGCGCTCAAAGGTACGCACCAGGCGTCCGCTGGCGGGTGAGTTAAAGCCAATCCACAGGTACCACATCCAGTCGAGAGCGTCGCGGTCGCCCACACGCCAGGCGCGGCGGGCGATGTAGTCGCAAAAATCGAGATAATCGCGGCCAGTGTGCCAGGTGCCCAGGCAGTTCATGCTGCTAATGGTGCCGTCTTCGTTGAGTGGCACGCAGCCATGGAACAGCAGGTTGCCGTTGGCAACCTTGTACATCGAGCCGTGGGAATAGAGGAAATCGATATGGCGATGCAGGTGATCGGCGGTGACAAACTCGGACACGAGCTTGTCGATGATGTGCTGCTCCTGAGACGTGAGCGTATAGGGGTCCGCCGGGTCGACGGTGGGGAAGTCGTTGGTCGTGAGCGGCCACACGCTGCCGTCGGCGAGCGTGACCGTGCCGGTGTCGTGTTCGATCTTGTCGAGTAACAGGCGGTCGGTCATGTCGAACTCGGGATGGCGCTGGATAATCTGGCCCTCGAGCTTAAAGAGCAGCACGTTGATGGCCTTGATCAGCGGGGTGATGGACTCGCCGGCGGTGTAGGTGGCATCAGCAAAGGCGACAAGTTCACGCAGCGAGATGCCGTAGTCGTTCTCCAGGATCTCGTAGTTGTCGTAGCGTAGGTTGTTGCGCAGCACCGTGGCGATGCAGGCAGGTTCACCGGCCGCAGCGCCCATCCACAGCAGGTCGTGGTTGCCCCACTGGATGTCGAGTGAATGGTAGGTGAGCAGGCGGTCCATAATCTTGGCCGCGCCGCCACCGCGGTCGAAGATATCGCCCACCAGGTGCAGGTGGTCGACGGCCAGGCGCTTGATGAGCGAGGCGAGCGACTCGATAAAGTCGTCGGCGCTGGCGGTCTCTAGGATGGACTCCACGATGCGCTCGTGATAGCGCACGCGATAGTTGTTCTCGTCCGGATGCGTGTGTAGCAGCTCGTCGATGATGTAGGCGTAATCGCGTGGGATGGCCTTACGCACCTTGGAGCGCGTATAGCGGCTCGAAAGCGAGCGGGCGACCATGATGAGCTGGTCAAGCATCGTCTTGTACCAGGTGGGCGAGTCCTCGCGCTGGCTGCGGACCAGCTCGATCTTCTCGCGCGGGTAGTAGATGAGCGTGCACAGCTCGCCCTTCTCGTCAAAGGAGAGCGTTTCGCCAAAGATTTCGTCGACATGCTCGCGCACGACGCCCGAGCAGTTGTTGAGGATGTGCATAAAGGCTTCGTACTCGCCATGCACGTCGCTCATAAAATGCTCAGTGCCTTTGGGCAGGTTGAGGATGGCCGAGAGGTTGATGATCTCGGTAAACGCGGATTGCTCGGTGGGAAACTGTCTCGACAGCAGGCGCAGATACTTGAAGTCTTGCGGATTGCGATCGAATGCGACCATGAAACACCTTCCGATAGGGCTGGTAAAACTGATAAACAGCGTAAAACGTTTATCAGTATGCGCCGCTTTTGTTTCGATTGGGGATGGGCGGCCGAATTGTTAGCCGAACGGTTTGGTAAATCGATTTAGTGGAGGTAGATATGGCGGTTGAGTGGAGACGATAGAGGGTGTTTTCTCAGATATTTATGCGTGGGGTCGGTGGAAACGATGGTGGTAAAGATGTTCGCTATTTTTGGTTCGATTTGGTAAATAGTGGACATATGTACCGTATGTAGGCTCACTGTGCGATAATTTGCGCAGCAATGAGTAAGGAGCCTCATATGAGTGATTTTGTCCTGACCTGTGAATCCGCCGCCGATCGAACTCGGGAGTTCTTTGAATCGCGCAATATCCCTGTCGTGTGTTTTCATTACGAGATCGACGATGTTGTCTATACGGACGATCTGTATCAGTCGATTACGCCGGACGAGTTTTTTGCCCAGATTGCCGCAGGCGCCATGCCCAAGACGTCTCAGGTGAGCGTGGGTGAGTACGAGGAGTTTTGGGAGCCGCTTGTTGCCGAGGGTAAAGACGTGCTGCACCTGACGTTGTCGTCGGGTATTTCGGGTACGTATGGCTCGGCTTGCGTTGCGGCGCAGATGCTCGCGGATCGCTATCCCCAGGGCGGCAAGGTGCGCGTCATCGATTCGCTGGCGGCGTCTTCGGGCTTTGGCCTGCTGGCGGAATGTGCCGCCGACGTGCGCGATAGCGGGGCTTCACTCGACGAGACGGCTGCCTGGATCGAGGAGCACAAGCTCAACCTGCACCACTGGTTCTTCTCGACCGATCTGTCGAGCTACCTGCGCGGCGGTCGCATTTCGGCTGCGAGCGCGATCATCGGCACGGCGCTTAAGATTTGCCCGCTTATGACGGTCGATTGCGAAGGTGGGCTGTCGCCACGTGAGAAGATTCGCACTAAGAAGCGCGCGATTTCCGAGATGGCTAAGACCATGATGGCACACGTGCAGGACGGTGCGGATTATTCGGGTAAGTGCGTCATGTCGCACTCGGCGTGCCGCGAGGATGCCGAGGCAGTTGCGGCGCTGATCGAGGAACAGATTCCGCAGCTTAAAGGCAAGATTGAGATCAATAACATCGGTACTCTGATTGGCTCGCATACCGGACCTGGCACGGTGGCGCTCTTCTTTATGGGCGACAAACGCGTGGATTAATTTGCCCCATCACATCGCTGCATGATTGCTCAAACGAAAACGGCCCGCCTCACGTTTGTGGGGCGGGCCTTGCTGTTGGGGTTAGCGTTTCTTTCCGCGGAAGAAGAAGCCGTGCAGTGACGGCTTGAGGCCGCGGTTGGCGCGATGCTCCTCGACGCGCTCGTGGATCGAAGCGACGCGCTCGATGACTTCGTCGGGAATCGGCACGTCGGGATTCATGTTCTCGACCTGGCTGACCTCGGCGGCGGAGACCTGGTCGATAATGGGCACATCGTCGTGCGAGATGACAGGTGTGGCGTCTTCCTTCATCTTGCGATAACGCTGCATCATGTCGGTCTGTAGCTGCTGGGCCGAAGGCGGCGTCCAGATGATGGCGTTGGCGCCGGCGGCGATGGTTTCACGGATGCTCTCGGGCGTCTTGCCGCCCGGCGCGATGAGCGGCAGGTTGGGATAGTGCTTGCGCAGCTCGCGTAGGACCTGGGGCGTGTTCTTGCCGGCGGCGATGTTGAGAATCTTGGCTCCAGCGCGCACCTTGGCGTGGGCATCGTCGTCGCAGCGAACGACCGTACCGATGACGGGGATGTCGGCAATGTTAGTGATGTGCTCGACCATTTCGGCGGTGGCGGGGGAGTTGACCACACAGCCCGCCGCGCCCTGCATCTCGGAGACGGCTGCCATCTGAACGGAGCGCTTGCCGGTGGTGGTGCCACCGCCCACGCCTACGAAGACCGGGCACTCGGCGACGGTCAGCAGCGCCTGCGTAATGGCGGGCTGCGGCGTGAAGGGGTAAACGGCAAAGACGGCATCGGCGTTGGAGTTGCGGATGACCGCGACGTCGGTGGTGTAGATGAGCGATTTGATACGACGGCCGAAGAGCGTGAAGCCGCTGGCTTCCTCAATCTCGTCAGGCATGCGAAGGGCCGCCTTGCGCAGGCGCCCGTCGATGGGCAGCGGCTCCATGGGAAGCAGTCCGTTGGGGGTCACGGCTACCTGGGGTTCGGTGAACTCGTCTGCGAGCTCGACCTCGGAGAAATCGACCGAGGCGACGATGTCCTCGTGAACCTCGGCGGGCACATCGATGGGGGCTTGGTCGTTTGCCGCGGCAGGCGTGTCGAAGGAGCTGGTGCCGACGAAGGCGTCGACGCGCTCATTTAGATCGTTGAGGGTATCCATGGAAGCTCGATTCTATGTGATGACGGCCGGCGCGATGCAGCCGGAATTGCGAATGCTAAATCGTTTGACGAGTTGATTTTTCCCCGCCGCGCCATCCGTTAGACCGAAGGGCCGGCGAACGTGAAGGAGCTGTGGTGGCGGGTATTGAGGTGCTATCTTGAATGTCCCGTTTAAAAGAGAGGTGACGCGGTATGGAATTGACAGCAATGTTTGGCTCGATTGGCCTGTGTGTGGGCGCAATCGTTGCCGCCGCGGTCATCTACTTTGTGGTCACGGCCATTAAGGGCAAAAGGGCCGAACGCAAGGAGCGCGCGATGCTTAAACAGCATCGCGACCAGCAGGGCAAACGCGCACGGAGATAGCTTGTTGAGTTTTGGATCCGTGCGCTAGCTGCGTTTTCGGATCAGGGCAATGTAGAAGCCCTCAAATTCGCGGCTGGACGGAATGGTGAGCGTGCCGGGCAGGCCGTTGGCGATGGCCGATACCTGACCCGCGGCAATGGCCTCGGTCAGGGCGTTGGACTCGATGTGCGGCTCCTCGCCAGCTTCCTGGGCGCGGCGTGCCTCACTTTCGTTTGGCGTGCCGTCGAGGGGGATGAGCTCGCAGTCCATATGCTTGTCGAGGGCCTCTTGCAGGGCGTCCTCGTTTTCCTGCGGCAAGATCGAACAAGTCGAATAGACGAGCGTGCCGCCCGGTTTGAGGGCTCCCATGGCGCGGTCCAGAAGTGCTCGCTGCGAGCGGGCACACTTGCTCAGCAACTGCTCGGTCAGGCCGCGCAGGCTTTTCTCGTTGCCGCTGATGACGGTGCCCGTGCCGGTGCAGGGAGCGTCGAGCAGGATGCGGTCAAAGCGGAAGAACTCGTCGAGCTCGCGTGCGTCGATGCGCATGACGGGCACGTTTTTTGCGCCTTGGCGGTGGAGGTTGGCTTCGAGCTTCTCGGCGCGGGGAATGCTCATCTCGCAGGCGGTAAGGTGCGCCTGTCCCTGCGTGAGGGCGGCGATCTGCGTCGTCTTGCCACCGGGGGCCGCGCACATGTCCAGGATGTCCTCGCCTACCTGAGCGCCCAGGACCAGCGGCGGCATCATGGACGACAGGCTCTGCAGGTAGATCTTGCCGTCGCGGTAGATGTCGAGATCCCACAGATCGGAAACCTGGGCCTCGGGCAGGATGAAGGCGTCTGGGTACCAGGTGACGGGGTTGTGAGCGATGCCGGCGGCATCGAGCGCCGCAGCGATGTCCTCGGCGGTTGCCTTGAGCGTGTTGGCGCGCAGCGTGACCGGGCGTGTGGCCGCGGCGCCGAAGCCCTCGATCATGAGCTCGGCATCGGCGGGCGCATAGGCGCCGGCGACCGTGTCGACCATAAAGCGCGGCAGGTCGGCGGCGCAAGGAAGGGCGGCAAGCTGGTCGGAAAGCTCGGTGGCGGCAAACTGCCTGAGCTTGAGCTCGGCCTTGACCTGCTTTTTCTGCCTACGACGACGCGGCTTGGACATCCGTCTTTCCTTCCCATTCCAAATTGACTACTTTCCGGGTACGCTGCTGCTGGCGTGCTTTAGTACTGGCTCTCGTGCTTGCTGAAGAAGTCGAAGCGCGGGGGCAGCGGCTTCACGCGGTGCTCGCCAGGCTTCTCGCCCAGGCTCTCCACAAACTCGTCCGTGGAGGCGAAGATGTTATCCCAGCTAAAGAAGGCGACCGGATCGACGTCGAAGTACTCGCAGATGAGCTCGCAGCCGGCAGGGACGATGCCGTGCATGAGCACCGTCGCCACGCGCAGCTCGGTAAAGGCGTCGACGAGGGCCTGCGTCATTGCGGCATTGGCCGGCTCGCCCTCGAGCTTGTTGGCGGCCTTGGAGGCATCGCTCCAGCGCTTGTTGGCGGCACGCAGGTAGTCGTCGCACACGGCGAGCGCGCGGTGCGTCTCGAACTTGTACATGGCCTGCTCAAAGGCAAGGGCAGCCTGCTCGGCGGCTTCGACCACGGTGTCAGAAGCGGCACCGGCGGGGATGCAGCCGTTGCGATAGGGACTCTCGTCGCCCTCCTTGACGGCGACGCCGTAGAAGCAGCTGCGGGCTAAGCGGTTGAACACGCCGGTCAAAAGGGCGCTCTCCTTAAGGGCGGGGTCGATGACGCGCTTGTCGTCGCAGGCGCGCACCTCGTTGCCGTCCTTGTCCTTGCCGGTCACGCGGGTGTCGTATGCCTTGGGGCTAAAGCTCACCGGCTTCTCGGACAGGCCGAGCGACAGCCAATGCGCGCGCATCTGCTCGCAGGTGTAGTGATTGAGCAGGTCGTCTGCCGGCGGGGGAGGCGTCTGCGAGGACGAGCTGGCCTTTTTGCCCATGTAGAGCAGGTGGTAGCAGGCGCTGACGGTGCTCTGCGTGAGGTCCCAACCCAGGGCCTCCCACATGGCGGTCTGCGCGATGCAGTAGAAGTAGATGTTGTCCTGACCGATGAACTGGTAGATCTGTGCGTCGTCCGAGCACCACCAGTCGCGCCAGTCGAGTGAGCTGTGCTGGTAGGCGGGCGCGGGGACCTGCGTGGAATCGGCGGCGGGCTCGCCCATGAGGGCGGCATCCTGGGCGGCGACACCCTCGGTCACGCCGGCGGCCTTGGCATCGCGTGCGAGTACGGTGCGGGTGTAGCTGATGGGCGCCCACAGGCTCTCGGGCCAGCACCAGCAGGTGACGTCGGAAACGCCGTCGACCTCGGGCACCGGAACGCCCCAGCCGATGTTGCCGGTGATGCGGAAGGGCACGAGCGCCTTACCGCTGCGGAAGCGCACGCCGCCGTTGGCGAGCACCGCGTGGGCGTCGTCGCGCTCTTTCCAGCTGGGGAAGGTGACGGTAAAGCTGCTCTTGTTGCCCTCGGGCTCCAGCACGGTGTGCTCGGGCAGCTGGTCCTCGACGGCGTCGAAAGCCTCACGGAACTTGTTCTGAATATAGAGTTGTGCCGGCAGCAGCCACTCTTCCATGGTTTTGGAGACCACGGAGCGAACCTGCGGGTTCTGGGCGAGCTTGGCGGTGTAGGTCTTCATAAAGTCGAGGTAGGCCGGAAGGTCGAAGTAGAGGTTGTCGACCGGGCGCAGCTCGGGCACCTCGCCGGTGAGCTGGCTCTTGGGCGCGATGAGCTCCTCGGGCTCAAACTGGTGACCCAGGTCGCACTCGTCGGCATAGGCTTTCTCGGACTTGCAGCCCTGAATGGGGCAGCGGCCGATCACCTGGCGGCCGTTGAGGAACGTGCCGGCCTTGGCGTCGTAGAACTGCAGCGTGGAGCGCTTTGAGATAGTACCCTGCTCGTGCAGGCGCTCGATAATCTCGGCGGTTACCTCGTTGTGAATCTGCGCAGCCGGCTCAAGACCCGAGCCGCCGTAGATGTCGCAGCTGATGTTGTAGTTGTTGAGGGTCGCGGCCTGGCGGGAGTGATTGGACTCGACATACTCGCCGATGGACTTGTCGTAGCCCTCGTTCTCCTTGAGCTTGCGGTAGCTCTCCATGATGGGCGAACCGTAGCAGTCGGTGCCCGAGGTGAAGATGACGTTTTCGCGGCCCAGGCGGTCGCGCAGGAAGCGGGCGAAGAAGTCGGCCGGGACAAAGACGCCGCCGACGTGGCCAAAGTGCAGACCCTTGTTGCCGTAGGGCTCGCCGGCGGTAACGATGGCGCGGCGCGGCCAGCTGGGACGGTCGTTCATGGAGTATTTGGATGCCATGGGACTCCTTCGCATATAGGTAAGAGCGCGGCCGGGCACGGGGTTCGGCGGCGCGGTGGTCAATTCGTGCATATCGTTCGACATTATCGCACATGCGGGCGGGTGCGTGGCAGGGGCGCTATCCTAAGATGCTATGAATGAGATTTCCAACATACATGCGTTTGAGGACGAGGATTTTCTACACGCTTGCTTCGTGTGGGGGATGGCCGTGATCGCAGTGTTTGCCGTGTGCCTGGTGCCGGTGTTTATGCTGTTGGGCGGGCCTGCGGACTTGGACGCGGCTGAGGCGGGCGGCTGGATGGCTGTCGTGGGCTGGATAGTCGGCTTGGCTGCGGTCTCAATGGCATCGTTTGCCGTGCACGAGCTGGTGCATGCGGTGTTTTTTAAGCTGCTGGCGCCTGCGGGCGCGCAGGTGACCTTTGGGGCGAATCGCGAGACGGCGATGATCTATGCCTGCGCCGAGGGCGTTGTGTATTCGCGCCGGCGGTACATGGCGGTTTGCCTGGCGCCGACGGTTGTTGTGACGACAGCGTTTGCCCTGGGGTTTGCGTTCTCGGACTATCCGCTGCTGTGCTACCTGGCGGCTGGTCTGCACTTGTCGGGCTGTGTGGGTGATTGGTATTACGTGCGGACCATTCTGCGCGACCGCCGTATCGTCGCCTGCGAGGATACGTCCTTTGGCGTGCGCTTTTTCGCAAAGTAGTCTTTTTGGGACGGGGCTATTTTAGCTGCCATGATGTCGGGGTGAGTTTTCTGGGACGGGGATGTCGATGAAGTCGTTGTTGCTGCATGCGTGCTGTGCACCATGCTCGCTTGAGCCGGTTCGCCTGCTGCGCGAGGAGGGGTTTGAGCCCACGATTTGCTGGACCAATCCCAATATTCAACCGCGCGATGAATGGCGGCGGCGTCTGGACGAGCTGCGCCGGTGGTGTGCCGATGGCGACATCGAGCTCATCGAGGCGGGGGAGGACCGCGAGCGCTGGGAGGCCGGCGTGGCCCCGCTGGGTGCCGATCGGCCCCGTCGCTGTCGCTCGTGCTATGCCTTGCGCTTGGCCGAGGCATGCCGCGTTGCCCAGGAGCGCAGGTTTGAATATGTGGGTACGACGCTCGCCGTCTCGCCGTATCAGCTGTTCGACACCTGCAATGATGTTTTGGAGCGTCTGGCTGCCGCCCGCGGTCTCACCCCGGTGATTCGCGATTTTCGCCCGTATTATCCCGAGGCTACGCGCCGTTCGCGTGAGCTGGGCATGTATCGGCAGAATTACTGCGGCTGCCGTTTCTCGGCGGTCGAGGCGGCCATGGATCGCGCCCGCATCCGCGACGAGCGCAAAGCCGCCAAAAAGTAGTTCGTTTGGGACGTCAGCCTGCTAGGATGTAGAGCGGACTTTAGCTATATAAGGAGTATCCGACGTGTCTATGCGTACCGATGATTTTGACTACAACCTTCCTGAGGAACTGATTGCCCAGGCTCCTGCCGAGCCGCGCGACTCCTGCCGCCTGCTGGTGGTGGATCGCAAAGGCTCCCAGGCGGGGAAGCCGCTGGAGCACGGCGGTACCGTTGAGCACCGCATCTTCCGCGACATTATCGACTATATCGAGCCGGGCGATGTGCTCGTCATCAACAAGACGCGTGTGATGCCGGCCCGCCTGATCGGTCGCAAGACGGGCTCGGGCGGCGTGGTCGAGACGCTGCTGCTCAAGCGCCGCGAGGACGTGGATCCGCTCGGCCATGTTTGGGAGTGCCTGGTCAAGCCGGGTAAGCGCCTGAAGCCCGGTGCTCAGATTGAGTATCGCGCCGGTGGCGCCCATGCGCCCGAGGGGGCTCCCGTGGTGCTGACGGCCGAGGTCATCGACTTTGTCACCGATAGCCGCGGAGGCCGTCTGGTGCGCTTTGAGCCGGCCGGCTGCAATGCCGCCGGCGAGCCGCGCACGCTCGACGAGGCCATTCATGCTGCCGGTCACGTGCCGCTGCCGCCCTACATTACCGATTACGAGGGCGATCCCGAGAAGTACCAGACCGTCTACGCCATGAAGGAGGAGCACTCGGCTGCCGCTCCTACGGCGGGTCTGCACTTTACCCCCGAGCTCATGGCCGCTATCGAGGCCAAGGGCGCGAAGTTTGCCGCCGTCGAGCTCGAGGTGGGTATTGATACCTTCCGTCTGGTGGAGGAGGACGACCCCACGCAGCACGTCATGCACACCGAGCGCTACCACGTGTCGCAGGAGGTTGTCGACGCCGTGCATAAGGCGAAGGCCGAGGGGCACCGCGTGATCGCCGTCGGCACCACCGCGGTGCGCTCGCTCGAGAGCGCCTTTGACGCTGAGGCACCGGTGTCCGATCCGGCCGTGACGGCGCGCTATTTTGAGGGCCGCGAGGATGGGGCCGATACGCTCGGCCGCGGCGACATCGTGGCGCGCGAGAACGCTACGACGCAGCTCTACCTCATGCCCGGCTCGACCTATCACGTGGTCGACGCGCTGATCACGAACTTCCACGTGCCGCGCTCCACGCTCATGATGCTCGTAAGCGCGCTTGCCACCCGCGACCAGATCATGGATGCCTACGCCGCTGCTATCGAAGAGCGCTACCGCTTCTTCAGCTTTGGCGACGCGATGCTCATTTTGTAGGTTACGGCGTTTTACAAACGCCGTAACCGGCCGACGCTGCAAACCCCCCTAAGCGGCAATCTGACGTTCAATCGTCGGGCATGACCAGAAGGTCAATGCCCCCCTCTTTCACGTCACCTTGCTCGCTTAGGGGCGTTTTCGCTGACTTTGCCAAAGCATCGGCAGGTACTCATTGGGGACGTACTTAAATGAGTGCCTGCAGAATGAGAGTGGATAATCTCCCGTTTTAGGCGTGTTTCTTCGTCAAAAGTGGGAGATTATCCACTCTCATTAGGTGGCACTTGGGGACGTTCCTTTTTTGCCGGCACCTGGGGACAGTCCTTGTAATCGTTGGGGAGTGGTTACTTGCTCGCGAACAGCCAGATCAAGATGATCACTAGAACTACGGCGACGATGCAGACGATGGCGCCGGTGAATTTGATGCGTGAGTCGCGGGTACGCTCGCGCACCGCGTCCTCGGTGGCCTCGAGCTGGGCGACTTCTCGCTCGGTCTCGGTGTGTTCGGCATTGTCTCGGGCCAAGGACCCTGCAAGCGACTCGGTGATCTCTGGGTGGTCGTGCACCTCGGTCGCCTGTTCGATGATCGACTGTGCATGTGCGGCATCTGCTTGGGCGTTGGCGATGGTCTGCTCCTGGTCGCGGCGCGCCTTGTCCTCGGCAGCGATCTTCTCGCGCAGTTCGCGCTGACGAGTCGCGGCGGCGGTCTTCGCCGTCTGCAGCTCGTCGCGCGCGGCATCGGCTTCGGTCGTCACGGCTTGGTGCGCGCGTTTTGCGTCGGCGATAGGGGCTTGAGCCTGCTCGACGGCCTGCTCGGCTGCGGCAAGCGAGTGCTCAAGGTCGGCGGTGATGCGCGGGACATCTTCTTCGGCTTTACGCAGGGCATCTGCCGTGTCGGAAATCTGCATCGAGAGCTCGCTGGTGCGCACCGTATAGTTGGCGGGATTTGCCGAGGGATTGCGTTGCAGCTCGGCATACTCATGACGCAGCGTCTCGAGCTGGGCGCGCGTGGCGTCGACGGTTTGTTGTGCGGCGGCAATGCCGGCGTCTCGCTCTGCCTTCACCTTGTCGCGGATGCGCTTGGAATCCTCAAGACGTCGAACGAGGCGGTTGCCGGTCTCGCGTGAGCTCGCCTCGCGGGCCTCCACGGCGTCGAGCGCGGCCTTCAGGCGGAGCTTAGTCGCGTCATCCTCTGTCTTCATTTGTTCGAGCTGACCCTTGAGCTCTGTCGCTTTGGAGGCGTGGACATCACGGTCAATCTCGGCGACCGCTGCAGTCTTTTGGGCCGTGGCAATCGCCTGGCGCTGGTCGGCGACGATCTGGTCGTAGCGGCCTGCGATATCCTGGCGCGTCTCGAGTTCCTCGGCCTGATCGGCAATGCGCTGCTCAAGTTCGGCCAGGTGGGCGCGGGCATCGGCAAGTGCCTTTTTCGCGGCGTTCATCTCGCGCATGGCCGAGGCGCCCTGGGCGATAAAGGTGCCCACGGCGTTCGCAGTGTTCGAGACAGCGGTCCCCAGATCGCGGCTCGCGGCGGGGGAGTGCGGGGCAGTCGGGCGAGCGGTGTCGGCAGCGTCCGCATCGGCAGTCTGCGGCACGGCGATATTGCCGGTACCGCCTTCGATCACAGAAAAGCCTGCTGCGTGCGGGTCGACCGCATCGGTGCCAATCGTGGGATGCTCGAGCTGCAGAAACGAGGGCATGGTGCTGCCCTGGTCGGCAACCGGAGTCTCGCCGGGTACGAAGGTCGAGGCTGCCTCGGCGGCCTCCTCTTCCTCGGCGTCAACGTCAGCGTCGGCCACGGCGTCTTTCATCGCTTTGACGGCATCCATCATGGAGTCCATGACGGCGTCGAGCTCTTCTTCCGAAGAAACCTCGATAGGGCCCGCAGCTTGCGGAGCAGCATCCTGTACGGGGCGGTCGTCCTGAGCGGGCGCATCGTCGTTTTGCTCGTCTGCATCTTCGGCGCCAGGGGTTTCCGCCGTAGCGCTTTCGTCCAAGAATGGGCCGTCGAGGTCAATATCATCGCAGGTCACAGCGTCGGCATCTGCAGTGACGTCTGCGGAATCATCAATATGCTGTTGAGTCTGGGGGTCCAGCTCGTCTGTCATAGGCATGTGCTCCTCATCGTTGTTTGTCACCCTATGATAAAGTCTCGCGCCGACATCCCGCGCGCTGCAGCAAAGTTTCAAAACGTGTTCGATGGCTCGTGTCGATAGCAAAAACTCGGCCACTTTATCCAGTTTGTACTTGACAATCCCTTCGCCGAAAGACGTTATGCCGTTCGCCTACCGAGGCCTTTTCTATTCACTTGAACACGCTAAAGTTGCATGTCAGCTTTTGGCGCGTGAAGTTGGATGCGCGCAGTCGACGGGCGGGCCCGTCGCGATTTGAAAGGACTTTGTATGGGACTTTTCACTGGTAAGACCGTGATCGTCACCGGCGGCGGCAAGGCCACGCTCAAGGACGGCTCCGCTGGCTCCATCGGTTACGGCATCGATATCGCTTTTGCCAAGGAGGGCGCGAACCTCGTCATCACCGGCCGCAACGTTGCCAAGCTCGAGGCCGCCAAGGAGTCTCTCGAGGCTGAGTACGGCGTTAAGGTTCTTCCTGTTCAGGCCGATGTCTCCGCCGGTCAGGACAACGAGGCCGTCGTGCAGAACGTTATCGACAAGGCGATTGAGGAGTTCGGTCGCATCGACGCCGTCGTTAACAACGCTCAGGCCAGCGCCTCGGGCGTGACCATCGCCGACCACACCATGGATCAGTTTAACCTGGCCATTTACTCCGGTCTGTATGCCACCTATCTGTACATGCAGAAGGCCTATCCGCACCTGAAGGAGACCAAGGGCTCCGTGGTCAACTTTGCTTCGGGCGCCGGCCTGTTTGGCAACTACGGCCAGTGCAGCTATGCTGCCGCCAAGGAGGGCATCCGCGGCCTGACTCGCGTCGCCGCCAACGAGTGGGGCAAGGACGGCATCAACGTCAACATCGTTTGCCCGCTTGCTTGGACCGCCGCGCTCGAGAACTTCCAAGATGCCTATCCCGAGGCGTTCAAGGCCAACGTCCACATGCCGCCGGCAGGCCACTACGGCGACGTCGAGAAGGAAATCGGCCGCGTTGTCGTTCAGCTCTGCGGTCCCGACTTTAAGTATATGAACGGCGAGACCGTCACCCTCGAGGGTGGCATGGGCCAGCGTCCTTAGGGGTTCCGCCGTTCTACCGAACGGCGGACCGGCCGACGCTGCGCGGTCACCAGAGCGACAACTTGTCATTCAAAGAGGGCGGCATGACCAGAAGGTCTATGCCGCCCTCTTTTCATGCCAATTTGTTCGCCCTGGTGACCGCTCGCTGACGTTGTCAAAACATCGGCGTTGCCAAAACATCGGCGTTGCCGTGGCTGGTAAATAGCTCCACTCATCGGGGGCGTACTTAAATGAGTGCCCGCAGAATGAAAGTGGATAATCTCCCGTTTTTGGGCTGTGCTTTGGGCAAAAGTGGGAGATTATCCACGCTCATCCGGTAAGCGTCCAAAAATCCACGCTCATTTGCCGTGTCCCTGCCGTATCCTCCTCGCACCAGTTTCTGTCGAGTCGGTGCTTCTTGCGGGTTGCCCGTATAATGGTTTGCGTATGAACCGCAACCAAGGAGTTCCAGTTTATGGACCAGAACCTTTTTAAATTCGACCTGATTGCCGAGGATCCGACGACGCACGCGCGCGCCGGCGTACTGCACACCCCGCACGGCGACATCGAGACGCCGATCTTTATGCCCGTGGGCACCAAGGCAAACGTCAAGGGCATTCCTACCGAGACTGTCAAGAAGCTCGGCGCCCAGATCGTGCTCGCCAATACCTATCATCTGTCCATGCGTCCCGGCGAGGATACCATCGCCGAGCTGGGCGGCCTGCACAAGTTCATGAACTGGCACGGCCCCATCCTCACCGACTCGGGCGGTTTCCAGGTCTTCAGCCACAACGATGCCGTCAAGCTCACCGATGAGGGCGTGCGCTTTATCGTCAACGATTACGACGGCCGCCACGTGTTTTGGACGCCCGAGGACAACATGGAAATCGCCATGAAACTCGGCTCCGATATCTGCATGCAGCTCGACCAGTGCCCGGGCTATCCCGCCACGCGCGCCTACGTTGAGCGCGCCGTTGAGCTGTCGAGCATGTGGGCCGAGCGCTGCTATAAGGCGCATACCCGCGATGACCAGGCGCTCTTTGGCATCGTTCAGGGCGGCATGCACCTGGATCTGCGCCTGCGTTCGCTGCGCCATCTGGAGGAGTGCGGCGACTTCCCGGGCTATGGTATCGGTGGCTATTCGGTGGGCGAGGATCACGAGACCATGTTCGAGACCCTGGCGCCGCTCGTGAGCGAGTACATGCCCAAGCATAAGCCGCGCTACCTGATGGGTGTCGGCAACCCGACCACGCTCGTGCGCGGCGTTGGCGTGGGCATCGACATGTTTGACTGCGTGCTGCCGACGCGCACCGGCCGTATGGGCACGGCATTCTCCAGCGAGGGTCGCCTCAACTTCCGCAACGCTCGCTTTGCGCACGACGACGGTCCCATCGATCCCACCTGCACCTGCCCGGTGTGCACGGGCGGTTACAGCCGTGCGCTCATCCGTCACATGGTCACGCAGAAGGAGATGCTCGGCGGCATTCTGCTTTCGATGCACAACATCTACTACCTGCTCAACCTTATGCAGCGGGCCCGCCAGGCCATTATCGAGGGCCGCTACGGCGCGTTCGTGAGCGACTGGATGAACAGCCCTGCGGCGGTGGATTACTAAGAGCAGCACGGGCGCTTGCAGAGCGCGGGCAACGGCAAGGGGCGAGCGCCGGCCGGTCATCACGTTTGCTAACACCGCTTGCGCGACCGATGACCGATAGCTTGCAAGCACTTGATGCATCGTGGGTACCATACCGAATAGTTGATGTTCGGGCGGGTGTTTGGCGCACAGCGTCGACCCCGCCCGTTTTTCTTTTTCTCGATAGGAGTACCCATGATTAAGAATGAGAACGTCGAGGGCGAGCCTGTCTACGACGAGACGTACCGCCGCGGCCCCGTGGTCATGCGCGGCCCCATGATTCCTAAGGACAACACCTACGCCAACCTGCTGGCGCCCGAGGACTCGACCGACTGGCTGCATGCCGACCCGTGGCGCGTGCTGCGCATTCAGGCAGAGTTTGTCGATGGTTTTGGCGCGCTTGCCGAGCTTGGACCTGCGGTGACCATCTTCGGTAGCGCCCGCACGCCCAAGACCGATCCGCTCTACAAGGCGGCGCGTACCGTCGGGCGCAAGATCGCGCAACGTGGCGTGGCGGTCATCACCGGTGGCGGCCCCGGCATCATGGAAGCGGCCAACAGGGGAGCGGCGAGTGTCAACGGCAAGTCAGTTGGCCTAGGCATTGAATTGCCGCACGAGCAGGGGCTCAATAAATACGTGAACCTCGGCATGGACTTCCGCTACTTCTTTGTGCGCAAAACCATGTTCGTTAAGTACAGCTCGGGCGCCATCGTATTTCCCGGCGGCTTTGGCACGCTCGACGAGATGTTCGAGGTTCTCACGCTGGTGCAGACGCACAAGGTCAAGCGCATGCCGCTCGTGCTGGTGGGCACCGAGTACTGGCAGGGCCTATTCGACTGGCTCAACGGCCCGGTGATGAGCACCGGTATGATTAGCCCGCTCGATCCGGATCTGGTACACATTACCGACGACCTCAACGAGGCCGTTGACATTGCGCTCAGCGGGCTGATGTAGATCAATCGTGCCCACGCGACATGAATACGCATGGCAATCTGATGTTATCTAACATCAGATTGCCATGCGTATTGGGTATACTGGTGTAAAAGACGAGGGCGAGGAGGTCGCAAATGTCTACAGCAACAGTTAAGCCTACGACGGTTCGAATCGAAGAGGGGCTCAAGGAGCAGGCGACTGAGTTCTTGGATTCGGTCGGCCTCAGCCTCAATTCCTATCTCAATCTTGCCGTTCGGCAGCTGGTAAATCAGCGAAAGATTCCTTTTGAGATTGTAGGAAGGGCGGAGGTGCCCAACGAGGTGACGAGGCGCGCCATGGTGATCGCCGAGGCTCATGAGCTGGGGATTTTGCCGGACGATAGCCTGTCATTCAATAACGCTGATGAGCTTATGTCATTCCTCGATGAGGAATAGCGATGTTCGAGATTAAAGTCGAGGCTCAATTTAAGGTGGACTACAAACGAACGATGCGCATGCATCCGCAGCTAAAAAGTGAGTTTAAAGCGGCGGTTGCAGAGCTTGTGGCTCATGGGTCACTTCCGGCGGAGTATGGCGCCCACGAGCTCTCAAACCCGGGCGGAAACTACAACGGCCACATCGATTTCCACCTATCCGATGGCTTGGTCGATGTGGTCGTTCTTTATCTTCCCCATAAGACTAACCCAGTGATTAGGCTGGTGAGAATGGGCACTCATCAGGAACTGTTTCAGGGTCCGCTGGGCTGATCGCCGATTTCTAAGTTGCGGTGGAATAGGGATTGATTGGCGGCTAATAAGCCAAAAACAGTCTCTATTCCACCGCAAGAGGTAAAGGTGCCCCTAGTGGATGGGCTGGTAGCGGGGGCAGTAGCTGATGGCGATGGCATCGACGCCTACGTGGGTGGCGATGGTGCAGCCGATGGGGCCAGTGCCGGCGTCTACGTAGTCCTGGCCCGCGAGCGCCTCGTTGACAAGTTCCTGCTCCTCGGCGGCGCCGGTCGTGAGCACGCGCACGCTTGAGCCCGGGTGCTCGTCCAAAAACGCGAGGCAATCTGCCATGGTGTTGGCGACGATGCGCTTGGCGCCGCGGCCCTTTTTGATGGCCTTGATCTCGCCCGATTTCCACTCCGGCGAAACGGCCAGGCGAATGTTGAGCATCTGCGTCAGCTGGCCGGCGAGCTTGGGGGCGCGGCCGTTTTTGACCAGGTTCTCGAGCGTGCGGGGAATCAGCAGCAGGTGGGCTTCGGGCAGCGTCGCGCGGATCTGCGCCTCGGTCTCGTCCAAGCTGCGGCCGTCCTCGCGCATGGCAAGCGCGTACTCCACCAGCAGGCCCTCGGCGCCCGAGCCGGTGCGCGAATCGATGCAGCGCACGTCGAGCTCGTGGGTCTCGGCGACCAGGCATGCGTTGGAATAGCAGGCGGACCACTCGCTGCACAGCGAGATAAAGATCGCGCTGTCGTGGCCATCGGCGCGTACGCGGTCAAACAGCGCCTTGAACTCGCCGGCGCTCGGCTGCGAGGTGTGCGGCAGCTGCTCGGAGCCGGCCATGCGGGCGACGTATTCCTCGGCGGTAATCTGCACCTGGTCGAGCAGGTCCTCGCCCTCGATAATCACATGCAGCGGAATCACGTAAATGCCGAGCTCTTGGGCACGGGCGGGGGAGATGTCCGACGTGGAGTCGGTTATGATGGCAAAAGACATAATTGCACCTTTCGTTGGGGCGCGGCAGCGCCGCCTTCTGAAAGCAAAGTGCGACAAGTATAGTGGAGTTGCTCTACATTGCTAGGTTCAATTGTTGAATAGTCAACAGTTTGAAGCGGTGGTGTGGAAATCATCAACTGGGGAAGAAGGGTGCCGATGGCGGCATTGCAACTTTGCGAGCGGCCGGTTGTGCTGTTCGATTTTGACGGCACGGTGGCCGATACGGGTCGGGCAGTGATGACCTCGACGCGCAAGACGCTGGCTGCGCGCGGGTTTTCGGAGACGCAGATGGGTGATCTGCGCCGCATGATCGGGCCGCCCCTGTGGAAGAGCTTTCACGACTTTTACGGCTTTTCCCGCGAGGAGTCGCTTGTGGTGGCCGATGAGTACCGCGCCTTTTTTGATGAACTGGGACCGGAGGAGTATCCCGTGTTCAATGGGGTCCCCGAGCTGCTGGATGGGTTGGTCGCCCAAGGCAAACGTATGGCCGTGGCGACGTCGCGCATGGAGGCCAAGTGCATCGACATGGTGCATGAGCTCGGGCTCTCTCAGTTTGAGGCGGTGATTGGCATGAATCCGCCGCAGGGACGCGAGACCAAGGCCGATTCGGTCCGCGATGCCCTGGCGGCGCTCGGCGCGACGGCCGACGATGCCGTGATGATCGGCGATCGCTTTAACGATGTGGAGGGCGCGCACGCAATGGGCGTGCCGTGCATCGGCATCTATTCGGGCGCGGCGGCGCCGGGCGAGCACGAGGCGGCGGGTGCCGATGCGGTGGTGCACTCGGTGGCCGAGCTTGCTAAACTTTTCGCTATCTAATGACGTAATGTGAGGGGCGAGCGCGCTCGCCGCTCATTGGTAAGGAGGTCGTCCATGAATCAGGTGGAGCAGAGCGTCGCCGAGTATGTCGACGAGGTCTGGGAAGATGTCGTCGCCGATATCGAGCAGCTGGTGAGCTATCCGTCCGTGGCAGTTTCTGCCGATGCAGAGCCCGGCGCGCCGTTTGGCCGCCCGGTCCGTGACGCGCTCGACTGTGCGCTCGGCATCGCGCAGAAGCTCGGCTATCAGACGAGCGACGACGAGGGCTATGTGGGCATTGCCGATATTCCTGGCCGCGGCGACAAGCAGCTCGCGACCATCTGCCACGTGGACGTGGTGCCCGCCGGCCCGGGCTGGAACACCGACCCGTTTGCGATGGAGCGTCGCGAGGGCTGGCTGCTCGGCCGCGGCGTTATCGACGACAAGGGTCCGGCGGTGCTGTCGCTCTACGCCGGCGCCTATCTGCTCAAGCACGGCATTGTTCCGCGCTACACCTTCCGCGCACTGCTGGGCTGCGATGAGGAAGTGGGCATGTCCGACGTTCACCATTATCTGGAGAACCACGCGAACCCCGACTTTCTGTTTACGCCCGATGCCGAGTTCCCGGTCTGTAATGCCGAGAAGGGCCAGTTTGGGGCGACATTTGTGAGCTCCAAGATCGACGGCGGGCGCATTGTGTCCTGGAGCGGTGCCGAGGCGAGCAACGCCATTCCGTCGCAGTCTATCTGCGAGCTTGCGATTGCCGCCGATGAGCTGCCGGCGCCGGTCGAGAACGGCGACCGCCTGGAGATCACGGCGCTCGATAACGGGCATGCGCAGATTTTCGCCCACGGCATTGGCGGTCATGCCTCGATGCCAGAGGGAACGATCAACGCCGTCGGGCTGATCGTGGCGTATCTGCGCGAGGCCGAGGACGCGTTTGGTGCACGCGACGAGCGCCTGCTGACGCCTGCCGAGCACGAGTTCGTCAAGTTCCTGGCCTTTGTGCATGCGGACGCCTATGGTCGCGGCCTGGGTATCGATGCGACGAGTCCGGCGTTTGGCCCGCTTACCTGCAACGCTGGCGTCATCCGCGTGGCGGATGGCCATATTGAGCAGGTCATCGACGTGCGCTTCCCCGACAGCACGAGTGCCGATACCATCCGCGAGCAGCTCGATCCGCTCGTGGGCCGTTTTGGCGTGACGTGCCGTGTGGGTCGTGCGAAGGTGCCGTTCTCGGTCTCTGCCGACGATCCGGCCGTGAAGGCGCTTATTGATACCTATAACGAGTTTACGGGCAAGCATGCTGAGCCCTTTGCCATGGGCGGCGGCACGTACGCGCGCAACTTTGCCCGCGCCGTCTCGTTTGGCCCCGAGGAGACCGGCCTGGAGCTGCCCGAGTGGGGCGGCCAGATGCACGGTCCCAACGAGTGCGCCAACGAGGAACAGCTCAAGCAGGCGCTCAAGATTTATATCGTGGCGATCTTACGTTTGAACGAGCTTGAGCTTTAAGGCTGCGGCGTTTTAACAACTTAGCACCCCTTTCGTCCGGGCTTTTTAAGTTGCGGTGGAATAGTTCCTAGAATGGGCCATTTGATGGCCAAGCAGGAACTATTTCACCGCAACTTTGTTTTTATTGGTGTAAAAGGCGGGTCATGCTTGGTGGCGGGTTTGTTATTCGTTTGTAAAGCCGAGCCGCGCTTGCGGTAAGGGTCTATCAGATGCCCGTAATAAAGCGCAGCTGACGCGGGCGCTGCCCGATCGAGACCGTATCTTTCCAAACAGCAAAGCGGGCAGGGTGCCCGCGAGTCGCTTGTATGAAAGGAAGATCATGCTCGATCAGGCTTATTCTCGTCGTCAGTTCCTCGGCCTCGCTGGTGGTCTTGCCAGCATCGTCGGTCTCGGTCTCGTTGGTTGCGGCGGCGCAGGCGCAACCGACGCCGCCGACAAGGGTAGCGCCGCTGCTGCCGAGTCCGTCTCGGGCGAGGTAACCTACGACGGCGCCTCCTCGTTCCAGGCTCTCGTCGAGGCTGCTGCCGAGAAGTTTATGGATGCCAACCCCGACGTCTCCGTCTCCGGTTCGGGCAACGGTTCGGGCAAGGGCCTGACCGCTGTCGCCGCCGGCACCGTCACCATCGGTAATTCCGATGTCTTCGCCGAGACCAAGCTCGAGGCCGATCAGGTCAAGAACCTCGTCGATCACGAGGTCGCCGTCGTGGGCATGGGCCCCGTCGTCTCCAAGAACGTGACAGTCGACGACCTGACCCTCGAGCAGCTCAAGGGCATCTTCTCCGGCCAGATCACCAACTGGAAGGAGGTCGGCGGCGACGACGCCAAGATCGTCGTTCTCAACCGCAAGGCCGGCTCCGGCACCCGCGCCACCTTCGAGGCCGCCGTCTTTGGCGACGAGGCCGTCGACTTTAAGGGCGACGCCGAGCTCGACAAGTCCGGCGATGTCCAGACTCAGATGGGCAGCACCGACAACGCCATCTCCTACCTTGACTTCTCGCACTTCGATGACTCCAAGTTCAACGCCATCATGGTCGAGGGCGTCGAGCCCAAGAGCACAAACGTCACCGACGACTCCTTCAAGATCTGGGCGACCGAGCACATGTACTGTGCTAAGGACGCCGACGAGGCCACCAAGGCCTTCCTGGAGTTCATGCTTTCCGACGATGTCCAGGGCAAGCTCGTCGAGGAGCAGGGCTTTATTCCCGTTTCTGCCATGAAAGTCGTCAAGGACGCCAGTGGCAAGGTCTCCGCTAAATAAGTAATCGCCCCCGGAAAGGTTTGCAATGGCAAAACAGCTGCCAAAGCGCGAGCTTGAGAACGTGGGCCTGGGCGTCACGGGTGCGTGCGTAGCGCTCGTGACGCTTGTCGTTGCCGCGCTCATCTTTATGGTCGCCCAAAAGGGCCTCTCGGCTTTTCTCAAGGACGGCGTCTCGGTCGTAGAGTTCTTCGCCGGCACCAAGTGGGATCTGGCCAACACAGCTGAAAACGGCCTGCCCTACACCGGCGCCCTGCCCCTGATCGTCACCTCGTTTGCGGTCATGGTGCTCTCCACGCTCATCGCGCTGCCCATCGCCATCGGCTCTGCCATCTTTGCGGTCGAGATCCAGCCTAAGTTTGGCTCCAAGGTCTTTCAGCCGCTTATTGAGCTTTTGACCGGCATTCCCTCGGTCGTCTTTGGCCTGATTGGCTTTCACGTGGTCGTCGGTCTTATGAAGAGCGTTTTCCACGTGAGCACGGGTCTGGGTATCTTGCCCGGCGCTATCGTGCTGGCAGTCATGATTCTGCCGACGATGACCACGCTTTCGGTCGATGGCCTGCGCGCTGTGCCCGACAGCTACCGTCAGGGCTCGCTCGCGCTGGGCTACACCCGCTGGCAGACCATCTGGCACGTGGTGCTCAAGTCCGCCATGCCGTCGCTCATGACCGCGGTCATCCTTGGCATGACCCGCGCCTTTGGCGAAACGCTCGCCGTGCGCATGGTTATCGGCGGCATCGAGGCCATGCCGACGTCGCTGCTGTCGCCTGCCTCGACCATTACCACCACGCTCACCACGTCCATGGCGGTCTATGCCGAGGGCTCGGCCCAAGACGATGTTCTGTGGGCGCTCGGTCTGCTGCTGATGGGCATGAGCCTCATCTTCATCTTGATCATCCACCTTATCGGCCGCAAGGGGGCGAAGGCTCGTGGCTAGCACGCGCATTCATATCGACGAGGTAAGGCTCGGACGCGTCCAAAAACAGGACCGCATCGCCACGGGCGTGCTGACGGCGATCGTCGCCATCGTCATACTCATCGTCGTCTCCATGGTGGCCTACATCCTGTTCGAGGGCATCTCGACGCTGTTCCAGCCGGGCTTCCTCACGCAGCCCGCGCGTGCCAACGGAACCCAGGGCGGCGTGCTCTACCAGCTGTTCGACTCGTTCTATCTGCTGCTGATCACCTTAGGTATCTCGGTGCCCATCAGTCTGGGCGGCGCAGTCTTTTTGGTTGAGTACGCGCCCGATGGACCCATCCGCGACATCGCCTCCACCGCCATCGAGACGCTGTCTTCGCTGCCTTCCATCGTCGTCGGCATGTTCGGCTTTCTGGTGTTCTCGGTGCAGCTGGGCTGGAAGTACTCCATCATCTCCGGCGCCGTCGCGCTCACCATGTTCAACATCCCCATCCTGGTGCGCGTGATCCAGCAGGCGCTCGAGGACGTGCCGCAGGCCCAGCGCGATGCGTGCCTGGCCATGGGCCTCACTCGCTGGGAGGCCACGCTGCACATCCTGATTCCCGAGGCCATGCCCGCCATCGTGACCGGTATCGTGCTTTCGGCCGGCCGCGTGTTTGGCGAGGCCGCAGCGCTGCTCTTTACCTCGGGCATGAGCTCGCCGGTCCGCCTCAACTTCTTGAGCTTTAACCTGTCGAGCCCCACCTGCGCCTGGAACGTGTTCCGTCCCGGCGAGTCGCTGGCCGTGCACATCTACAAGATCTATGGCGAGGGCAGCCCCGAGGCCCAGCAGATCGTCTGGGGCACCGCGGCACTGCTGATGATTTGCGTGCTGCTGTTTAACGTAGTCGCCCGTATCGTGGGCAAGCAACTGGCAAGGAAGATGACGGCCGAATGAGCGATATGAATGCAACGCCCGCAACCGAGGCGGCCACGTCCGACACCCCCCAGGACTTTCTGTCGAGCGTGGGGGAGAGCGAGAGGCGCGTGCGCGTGAGCGGCAAGGCCGTGAGCGACGAGGTCGTGCTCTCCGCCAAGGACGTCAACGTGTACTATGGCGACCACCATGCGCTGCACAATACGTCGCTCGACTTCCACAAGGGTGAGATCACGGCGCTCATCGGGCCTTCGGGCTGCGGCAAGTCGACCTTCTTGCGTAGCCTCAACCTGATGAATCGCGAGATTCGCCGCTGTCGCGTGGAGGGCGAGATCAACTACCGCGGGCGCAACGTGAACACCAAGACCGAGAACACGTACGAGCTGCGTCGCTCCATCGGCATGGTGTTCCAGCAGCCAAACCCCTTCCGCAAGTCCATTCGCGACAACATCACCTTTGCGCCCAAGCGCCACGGCATCACCGACCGTGACGAGCTCGACCGCATGGTCGAGGAGAGCTTGCGTGGCGCCGCGCTGTGGGACGAGGTCAAAGACAAGCTCGACAAGAGCGCCTACGCGCTTTCGGGCGGTCAGCAGCAGCGTCTGTGCATTGCGCGCACGCTGGCGCTCAACCCCGACGTAATCCTGTTTGACGAGCCCTGCTCGGCGCTCGACCCCATCTCGACGCTGGCGATCGAGGACCTCATGTCGTCGATCGTGGCCGACCGCGCCATCGTCATCGTGACGCACAACATGGAGCAGGCGTCGCGCGTGTCCAACCGCACGGCGTTTTTCTACATGGGCGATATGGTCGAGTACGACGAGACCGACGAGATTTTCCAACGGCCCAAGGATAAGCGGCTGAATGATTACCTCACCGGCATGTTCTCCTAGTCCGGGACATGCTTGAGGCCCGCGGCGGCCACGGTTGCCGCGGGACTGATTGGAGAGGCGGGTCATCTCTTGCGGGAGATGGCCCGCCTTTTTGTGTCGTGTGCTGGTGCGCTTGCCCAAAACCATCACGAAGGCGCCCGTCCCCTTTGTGGTGGTTTTCGCTATCATGGAGAACGTTGAATTTCTACGAAGGAGCAGGGCATATGGCGATTCTTTTGGGATGCGATTCCGTCAGCCTAGAGTTTCCCACCAAGCATATTTTCGATAGCGTGACGCTCGGCGTGGGCGAGGGCGACCGCATTGGTATTGTCGGTAAAAACGGCGACGGCAAGTCGACGCTGCTGAGCGTGCTCGCCGGCACGCTGGAGCCCGATGACGGACGCGTGACGCACCGCCGCGGCATCACGATCGGTCTACTCGGCCAAAAGGACCAGCTTGTCGATACCGATACCGTGCATCATGCCGTTGTGGGTGACGCCCCCGAGTACGAGTGGGCGTCGAGCCCCCGTACGCGCCAGATCCTCGCCGGCCTCATTAGCGATGTGCCCTGGGAGGGCATGGTAGGCGAGCTCTCGGGCGGTCAGCGCCGCCGCGTGGACCTCGCGCGCCTGCTGATCGGCGACTATGACGTGCTCATGCTCGATGAGCCCACCAACCATCTGGACATGCGCACCATCAACTGGCTTGCGCGTCACTTAAAGGCCCGCTGGCAGCGCGGTCAGGGCGCGATGCTCGTGGTCACGCACGATCGCTGGTTCTTGGACGAGGTCTGCACCAGCATGTGGGAGGTTCACGACGGCCAGGTCGATCCCTTCGAGGGCGGCTATTCGGCATATATCCTGCAGCGCGTGGAACGCGACCGCATGGCCGCGGTTACCGAGGAGCGCCGTCGCAACATGGCACGTAAGGAGCTCGCGTGGCTGAGCCGCGGTGCCCAGGCGCGCTCCACCAAGCCCAAGTTTCGCGTGGATGCCGCTCGCGAGCTGATCGCCGACGTGCCGCCCGTGCGTGACGAGCTGGAGCTCAAGCGCCTGGCCGTGAGCCGCCTGGGCAAGCAGGTTATCGATGTGGTCGACGTGGACGCCGGCTATGCGGATACCGATGGCGCGCCCAAGCAGGTGCTCAACGACGTGACCTGGCTCATTGGTGCGGGCGACCGCTATGGTCTTTTGGGCGAGAACGGCGCCGGCAAGTCGACTTTGCTCGACGTGATCCAGGGCAAGATCGCGCCCCTGCGCGGCCGCGTGAAGATCGGCCAGACGGTGCGCTTTGGCGTGCTGTCGCAGCAGCTCGAGGAGCTCGAACCCTACATGGGCGACACGATCCGCGAGGTGCTCAGCCACTATAAGAAGTACTACGTCATTGACGGCAAGGAGACTTCACCCGAGAAGCTCTGCGAGCGTCTGGGCTTTACGACGCAGCAGCTCTGGAGCCGCATCGGCGATCTTTCGGGCGGCCAGCGCCGTCGCCTGTCGCTGCTGCTGACGATCCTGGACGAGCCCAACGTGCTCATCCTGGACGAGCCCGGCAACGACCTGGATACCGACATGCTGGCGATTGTCGAGGACTTGCTGGACGGCTGGCCCGGCACGCTGATTCTGGTGACGCACGACCGCTTTTTGATGGAGCGCGTGACCGACCAGCAGTGGGCGCTGCTCGACGGTCACCTGACGCATATGCCCGGCGGCGTCGACCAGTACCTGCGCCTGTGCAACGCCACCGCCGAGGGCGAGCCCGTGGGTGCACCGAGCGCCAAGACCGGTACGTTCGACACCGGTGCCGCGGCGGCTGCGGCCGAAAAGCCCAAGTCGAGCGGTCAGCCCAACGGCCTTTCCAATGCCGAGCGCCAAAAGCTCCGTCGTGAGGTGAGCTCGCTCGAGCGCAAGATGGAAACGCAGCGCGCTCGCGTGGAGGAGGCCGAGGCCGCCATGGCCCAGGTCGATCCCACCAACTACACGGCGCTGGGCGAGCAACAGGCAAAGATCGACGAGGCCCACGCCGCCATGGACGAGCTGGAGATGGCGTGGCTCGAGGCGAGTGAAAAGCTCGAGGGCGAGGAGTAGGCGAGGATGATCAAGGCCGCGTTTTTTGATATCGACGGCACGCTGCTGAGCTTTGAGACGCACCGGATTCCGGCGTCGGCGCAGCAGGTGCTCGACAGCTTTCACGAGCAGGGGATTGCGTGCGTCATTGCCACGGGTCGCCCGACCTACCAGATGCCCGATTGGCTGTTCGATCTTGGTTGGGATGCGTACATTACGCTTTCGGGCCAGCACTGTTTTGATGCCGAGGGCGTTTACCGTAGCTGCCCGATCGATTCGGACGACGTTGCGGTGATTGTGGACCAGGTGGCCGAGGGGCGCTACGACTCGCTGTGCATGCAGGGCGAGAACTCGTTTGTGAACCGCCTGTCCGAGCGCGTGGTGACGGCCGGCAACAACGCGGGGATCGTCTACCACGAGGAGCCGTTTGAGCACGCCTTTGAAGCGCCGGTCTACCAGTTTTGCGCCTTTGTGGATCCTGCCGACGAGCATATCGTGACCGATGCGGTGTCGCATTCGCTCACTACGCGCTGGTGCGACCTGTTCTGCGACATTATTCCCGCTAACGGCGGCAAGGACTTGGGCGTGGCGGCGACGCTGGAGCGCCTGGGTGTCGACGCGAGCGAGGCGATCGCCTTTGGCGACGGCGAGAACGACCTGTCGATGTTCTCGGCCGTGGGCACAAGTGTGGCCATGGGCAACGCGCAGGATACCGTGAAGGCCGCGGCGACCTACGTGACGACCGCCGTAGACGACGACGGCATCTACAACGCCGCCGAGCACTTTGGCCTGCTATAGCTACGGATTCGGCACTTGGGGACGTTCCTTTTGCGCCGGCAGTCGGGGGCACTCCTTGCGGGGCGTGTCCCCGCTTTGTTTTCGTCCCGTGCGTTTTGTGAAACACGGTTAACTTTTTAGACAACGTAGTAAGACATAGGCAACTTTTGCGGTAAAGTAAATCAAGCAAAAGTATCCAAAGGCTAACTAGAAGCCATCGCGAAAGGCGGCCCATGGCCCTGCGTGAATCCGGAGAAGACTATCTCGAATCGATCTACGTTCTGTCGGAACGTCAGGGCACCGTGCGCTCGATCGACGTTGCGGAGTACCTCGGCGTAACCAAGGCGAGCGTTTCCAAGGCCATGGCGACGCTGGAAAGCAACGGCTATGTCGAAATGGGCAAACGCGACGTGCATCTGACGGAACGCGGTCTTGAGGTTGCCCGTCAAATGTGGGAGCGCCACTGCTTTTTTGTAGGTCTGCTAGAGGACGCAGGCGTAACGCCCGAGGTTGCCTCGCAAGAGGGCTGTCACATGGAGCACTGCCTGAGCGAGGAGAGTTTCGAGAAGCTAAGGTCGATGCTGAGGCGGGAAGATGTAGCGGGTCCAAAAACAGAAGCCTAACTGACCCACAGTAGCGCGGAGTTCACGCAAAGCGCGAACCAGCGACCGGGACCAGCGGCCCTTTCGGCCAAGTCCATTTCAGCAAAGGAACCCCGCCAGCAAGCGATGCCCAAGAACCGCCAGCTGTGTCAATGCAGGCCGGGGCCGGGCTTGGTTTTGAAAACACTCCGCAGCGCGAGGCCCGCCTTTCCGTTGCTCCGCAGGAGCAGGAAAGACGGGCCTCATGCGCGAGGACGTTTTCAAAACCAAGCCCGGCCCCGGCCGGAGGGACCACGAGCGCTACAGGTTCTTGACACCCATCGCGCGCATGGCGTTCAGGATGGCGATGATCGCCACGCCCACGTCGCCAAAGACGGCAAGCCACATATTGGCGATGCCGAGCGCCGCGAGCACCAGAATCAGCAGCTTAATGCCCAGCGCAAAGATTATGTTCTGCCAAACGATCGTCATGGTCTTGCGCGCCACGCGGATCGCGCGGGAAATGTTGGACGGCTTGTCGTCCATCAGCACCACGTCGGCGGCCTCGATCGCGGCGTCGGAGCCCATGGCGCCCATGGCAATGCCCACATCGGCGCGCGTAAGCACAGGAGCGTCGTTGATACCGTCGCCGACAAAGGCGAGCTTGCCCTTGCCCGATTCGGCCGCGAGCAGTGCCTCGACGCGCTCGACCTTGTCACCAGGCAACAGCTGCGCATGGAACTCGTCGAGACCGAGCTGTTTGGCCACGGACGCCGCCACTTCCCCGCGGTCGCCCGTGAGCATGACGGTGCGCTTAACGCCGGCGGCGTGCAGGTCACGAATCGTTTGCTCGGCATCGGCCTTGACGGTGTCGGCGATGACGATATGGCCGGCATAGATGCCATCGACCAGCACGTGGAGAATGGTGCCGACGACCTCGCAATTGGGTGCTTCGATGTCGGTGGCGGCGAGCATCTTGGCGTTGCCGACGACGACGGGCTTGCCGTCGATGGTTGCCGTCACGCCGTGGCCCGCGTCATTAGTGGAATCCGTTACGCGCTTGGGATCGAGCTCGCCCTGGAAGGCGGTACGTACCGACTGCGCGATGGGATGGTCGGAGAACGACTCGGCAAGGGCCGCGACTTCGAGCAGCGACTGCTCGGTATAGCCTGCCTCGGGGTGCACCGCGACGACCGAGAATGTGCCGTTCGTGAGGGTGCCGGTTTTGTCGAAGACGACGGTGTCCACATCGGCGAGCGTCTCGAGGTAGTTAGAACCCTTGATAAGGACGCCCAGCTTGGATGCGCCGCCGATGCCGCCAAAGAAGCTCAGCGGCACGCTGATCACCAGCGCGCACGGGCAGCTGACGACGAGGAAGGTCAGGCCGCGCAGGATCCAGTCGGACCAAGCGCCGGTCACCAGGCCGCCGCCGAGCGCGAGTACCGCGGCGGCGCCAGTGACGGCGGGAGTGTAGACGCGGGCAAAGCGCGTGATGAAGTTCTCGGTACGTGCCTTCTTTTCGCTGGCGTTTTCCACGAGCTCTAGGACACGAGCGACGGTGGATTCGCCAAATGGCTTAGTGGTGCGCACGTGGATGAGGCCCGTCATGTTGATGCAGCCGCTGATGATATCGTCTCCGGTTTTGGCCGGGCGGGGGACCGACTCTCCCGTGAGCGCGGCGGTGTCGAGTTGCGTCTCGCCCTCGACGATAACGCCGTCGATGGGCACGCGCTCGCCGGGCTTGACGACGATGACGGTGCCGACGGTGATGTCATCGGGGAAGACCTGCTCGAGCGTGCCGTCGGTCTGCTCGACGTTAGCGTAGTCGGGCGCGATGTCCATCATGGCACTGATCGACTTGCGGCTCTTGCCCACGGCGTATGCCTGGAACAGCTCGCCGACCTGGTAGAACAGCATGACAGCGGCACCTTCGGCCATGTGCGGGTCGGTGTCGGGGAAGAGCACCATGGCAAACGCGCCGATGGTCGCGACGGCCATGAGGAAGCTCTCGTCGAAGGCCTTGCCGCGGCGGATGTTATTGAATGCCTTTTGCAGTACGTCGTAGCCGGCAATCAAAAACGGCACGAGGAACAGCACAAAGCTGGCGTAGATGTTGCCGGGCTCCCCAAATGCGATAGCGAGGGCGCCGAGCTCGTCGAGGGCATAAACAACGGCAAAAATGCCCAGTGCTACCAGGATGCGGTTGCGCTTATGCTCAAGGGACTCTTTCTTCTTGCGCTTCTTCTTTTTCTTTTTGGGATCGGCGGCTGTCATGATTCAAACCTCTCATTTGAGTTTATGAACACTCGCTCATATAATTTCGCGAGCAAAGGCCGCGGCAAGCGCGGCCTCGCAGGTCAACGTATGCGCGGGTTAGAGAATGATCTCGCAGTCCGGCTCGGCGTCGGCGGTGAACTCAACGACGCGGTCCAGGACCTCGTCGAACTTGGCGTCGTCGGCCTCGAGCGTCAGCTTCTGGGTCATAAAGTTGACCGAAACGGACTTGACGCCCTCGAGCTTGGCAAGTTCGTCCTGAAGCTCGCGCGCGCAGTTGGCGCAATCGATCTCGTCGAGCTTGAACTGCTTTTTCATGGTGGGTTCCTTTCCCTGTGTTAGCGGTCTGGGTGCCGGCCGCGCTGATACCGTGGGTGATTGCTATTCGCAGATATGGCTCATGCCCTGGTTAAGCATGGTGTAGACGTGATCGTCGGCGAGCGAGTAGAGAATGTTGCGGCCGTCGCGGCGGAACTTGACCAGGTGCGACTGCTTAAGCGTGCGCAGCTGGTGCGATACTGCCGACTGCGAGGTTGCGGTCGCTTCGGCGATGTCAGCCACGCAGAGCTCGCGGCCCATGAGGGCATAGAGGATCTTGATGCGTGTGGTGTCGCTGAAGACCTTGAACAGGTCGGCAAGGTCGTAGAGAAGCTCCTCGTCGGGAAGGTCCTCGGGCGAGCAGGTGGTGGGGATCACGGGCTCGGTGGCCTCGATGTCGGGTTTCGTTTCGTCGCCGCGGATGCTCATTGCAATATCCTTTCATATGAACATGCGCTCATATAACTTATTTCCAATTATATGAGCGCATGTTCATATGTCAATGACGTTCAGGTAATTCGTCGCACAAAATGATGGAGAATAGTGGACGAGATTCCGGACTGAGCTGTTTTGATAGCCGATGCCGGGGTGGGTGCCCCCGCGCCGTGCAAAAATTGGAGTATTCTGCAACTATAGGGGGTCCGTTAATCTATTCTAGGCCAAATAAAGCCGCTCAAGAGTTATCCAAGGGCGGTCAACAGACAAGGTCTTCCTCAAATGTTGCCTAACGTTCCCGTTCGATAGCGTTTTTGTTTCTCATTTGGATTAACTTGTGGGTGCTGGAGGGCCGACCCTGCTGAATACTCGCAATTTTGCACATCGCTAGGGTACCCACCTTGTTAGCCGGTCTAGCTTCCGGCCCCGAAGATTCTGCCCTCGGGCGCGAGGCTGCTTATTTGGGCAAATGATGGGCTGTCGGATTCGACAGTCTGCATGTCATCGATTGCCGGAACTTCATTTATTGTCGGGTCATCCAGCGTGATACCTTCGAGTGTTGCTTTTTCGAGGTCGATTCGTTGACGATCTTCGGAATCCTGGCGAAGCTGCTTCTGAATTCGCTTTTTCTCTTCTATAAACCTTCTGAGCACAAACTGTCTCAGGTCCTCTTGCATGATTTGAAAGTCTTTTGGCAGACGCGAGGGGCGTATGCCCTCTTTCCGTTGGATCGCCTCCATGACCCTAACGAAAGCGCTGGCATGCATAAAGGAATAACGACTGACGGTGATGATTCCGTATCCCATGGACGCAAGCGCATTCTTGCGCTCCTCATCGATGGCGCGGTCTTCTTCCGCGTCATGATAAAACCCGTTGTATTCAATGTCTGTGCGAGATTTCTTTAGATACGCATCCATAAAGAACTTTTTGCGTCTCGTGAGATTCTTTGCGGCAGCGGTGACCTGCACCTCGTAATCGGTCTCAATTCCCTTAATACCAAGCCCTCCTTCGCTTTTGGGCAGCGTTAGCATCATGACAAAGGCCGTTTCCATAGGAGACCGGCATCCGTCGCGCACACATTGGATCGCCTTTCGGGCAAGGGCCAGACCGTCGCATCTGGTAATGGAATTAAAGAACTGTTTCAACCTCTCGGTCGAGGTGAGCGCGAAACGCTCGTTATAAGAGGTGGAAGAGCCGGTTCCAAGGGAGTAAACGCCGCACAATTCAAAGTAGTACTCCACCAGTTCGCGAAAAGGGAGATAGGTGGCGGCCTGAAGTGCGCAAAGCTCAACGCCAACAATGAAGATGCCATCTTTGAGCTCTATAAAGCGTGAGTTCGAGAATCGTTTTGACGAAACGTGGCATTGACAGTTCATTGCATAGCGCGCATTCCTGCGATCAAATACCATTACCTCGAGGCAATCATTTGCGTCAGGGGAAACATCGTGTTTGGTGAGCCATTCTGCGGCTGCGTCAAGGAGCGTTCCGGTGGGACATGATCCGTAAATCGCGGCAGGGTTACAGGGCTCGGTGTCTTTCGCAGACGCCGAATGCGCGGCCTGGTAGACCGCTTTTGCAGTGGTATGTGACAATACGATACTCATGGTATATATCGTGTCAGCTAATGCCGTGTTGATGGCGCTGAGTGGGAAAGTCGTTTTAGGGGCCTAACCAAATGCTGTCCAAAAGCTTGACGCAATTATGGGTTGGCACGCCTAAAATCAATGTTATCGCAGCTTAGCTATAGCATATAAAAACTCAATTGCTGCACATTTGATATCGATGCATCGCCATCCGACAACGAATTACGTGTCGGGAATTGGCCGAAATCGTTCAAAATGAGGGTTCAGAATTTGTGATGGCAGATCTATCTGTGGAACGTAGGGCGGCCCCGCTGCGGTGTTTCCCGCTGCGAGGCCGCTCGTGAGCAAGCAGTGTTTGTCGCAGGCGTTGCTATTTCGCGAATAGGTTCTTGAGGTTGAACTCGGCCTGTACCGTGCGGAGCATGAGGTCGGTGTCGTCCAGACCCAGATGCTGCTCGTTGGCGTCGGGCGCGAGGGTGCCGCGACGGCGTGCCCAGTTCTCGAGCGCGGCGGGGGCGGACTCGCGGGGGAGCGAGCGCACGTCGGCGTCCAGGCTGCGGCAGATCTGGCGCGAGTCGATGACGATGATCTTACCCGCGCGGCGTGCCTCGGCGTAGCCGTCCAGGTGGATCTTGAACCAGCTGTCCTCAAACGCGGCGTTGTGTGCCATGTACGGGTACTTCTTCATGAGCTTGAGCAGCTGCTTCTGCAGTTCCTTGTTCTCGCGGAACGGCTTTTTGCCGTCGATGTCGTTCCAGGTGATGTGGTGGATATTCGACAGCGGTACATCCTCGCCGCGGTAGATGTCGGGCAGGCCACAGTAGTGCGCCTCGGCGTCGTGCGGGATGGCGTCGCTGGTGAGTTCCATGATCTCCCAGCCGACGTTGATGATATAACCGCGTTCGGGTGCACGGCCGGTGGTCTCGATGTCGACACCGAGCACGGTGCCCTGGATGGGCTTGCGGGCGTAGGCCACGCCGAGCGCGTCGCGGTCACCGCGGATCTCGCGCATAACGGACGCGGCGGTGCGCTTTTGCATTTTGCCGATGGCGGCGCAGGTGTCGGCGTCGGACAGGCCGCGCGAGAGCGTCGCGGGCGTCACATTGCGCAGGCGTGCCTCCCCAATCTGGTCGCAAAGGTCGCGGTTGCGGTCGGCCAGGTCGCGCACGGTGGCAAAGTCGAAGCCGGGGTCGTCCTCGGCAGTAAAATACTCGGTCTCGAGCACCTTGAGGGCCTCTTCGCCCTTCTGGCGTTCGGACTCCATGGCACCGTGGTCGCCATAGATAAACATGGGAATAAACGGCTGGCGCTCGTATTCAAGTGCTTGCGAAACGTTCATAGGCTGCTCCTTGGACGGGCCGCGTCGCGCGGCTCGGGGTTACTGAGTTGTGGCGAGATGATAGTTTACCATGGGCAACTATTGGCACCGCGCCCGGGACAACTACAATACCCTAGTTGACCGCTAGGACTTTTACAATGCTGCCGAAAGACACGAAAGGTTCCATCCGTCATGGATTTACTGATTGATATTCTGCTCGACGCCGGCAAGGACACGCTGTCGCTGGTGCCGTTTTTGTTGGTGACGTATCTTGCTCTCGAGACACTTGAGCACGTTGCGGGCGACCGCGTCAACGGCGCTATCAAGCGCGCCGGCGCTGCGGGTCCCGTGGTTGGCTCGCTGCTGGGCATTGTGCCGCAGTGCGGATTTTCGGCCATGGCAGCAACGCTGTACGCCGGCCGTGTCGTGACCTTGGGCACGTTGGTGGCGGTGTTCCTTTCGACCTCCGACGAGATGCTGCCGCTGCTACTTGCCGAGCAGGTTCCCGTGCAGACTATGGCGATGCTTTTGGCTTCGAAAGCGCTTATCGCACTGGTCACGGGCTTTATCGTAGATGCCGCCATTCGCGGTCTGCGTCGCAACGCCCGCGCGCATGCGGCGATTCGTCGTACCGTGTTGGGGACCACTGTCAATCCGGCGCACGTTAACTGCGCGCATGACGACCACAGCGGCGGTGACATCATCGACGAGGTGGCCGAGGCGGGCGTGAGCGCCGACCACATCCACGAGTTGTGCGAGCGCGACCATTGCGGTTGTGATGAAGACGAGGACGAGCACGAACACGGACATGGCCACGATCACGGTCATGAGGGCGAATATGAACACCATGATGGTCACGGTCACTCCCATTCCCACGAAGGGACGCCTGTCCTGTCGATTATCCGCAGCACCATCTCCCACACCGTGCAGGTATCGGTATTCATTTTCCTGGTGACGCTGATTCTGGTTGCCGTGCTCGAGACGTTCGGCGAGTCCGCAATCGAGCAGTTCCTGCGCGGCAACGAGACGCTTGCGGTCCTGGGCTCGGCACTCGTCGGCCTGATCCCCAACTGCTCGGCCAGCGTCGTCATCACGCAACTGTACCTGGAAGGCGCGCTGCAGCTGGCCCCGATGCTCGCCGGCACGCTCATTTCCGCCGGCGTGGGTTATCTGGTGCTGTTCCGCACCAACCGCAGCGCCCGCGAAAATGCCGTGTTCCTGATTATGATGTACGTCATCGGCGCGGGCTGGGGTCTCATCCTTTCCGCCTTTGGCCTCTAAGTAGATTATTGGGACATGTCTTACGATCTACCTCTGTGACCAGGGCATTCCCCGCCGACAAAACAAATAGGTAGATTTCCGGACATGTCCCAAAAATCTACCTTGGTTAGCGCAGCAGCTCGGTGAGGTTGCGTTTAAAGCGGGCGCGGTCTTCGCTGGTAAATGCCGCCGGCCCGCGAGTGCGTCCGCCGGCGCGGCGCACCTTCTTTTCCTCGTGGCGAATAAACAGCTGCATGTCGATGGTCGCTTTGTCGTAGACGCGCCCGCGCACACCGATAGCGGCGGCATCGCGCCCGAGCACCATGCTCGCCAAGCCAATGTCCTGCGTCACGACCACGTCGCCCGCCTGCAGGCGTTCGACAATGGCAAAGTCGGCGCTGTCGGCGCCCACGCTCACGTCGAGCGTCGTGACCCAAAAGCCGCGTCGCGCGTGCTCGGCATCGCGCGGGTCGTCGCGGCGAATGTGCCGTTCCAGGTTTTGCGTGCTGTTGCCGGCGATAACAACGGCGACGCCCGCCCGCCGCGCGCAGTCAATCGACTCGCGCGTGACCGGGCAGGCGTCTGCATCAATAAAGAGCGTTCGTGGCATCTAGCGCACCAGTTTGCCAAATTGAATAGCGCGAACAATCAGCGTTACGCCAAACACCAGCAGCGCGGCACCGCTAAAGATGACGAGCATCTTGGCCGACCACAGCGGATAGATAAACACGAACATGCCGGCGATGATGGAAAGTGCGCCGCTCAGGATAGCGAGGGCGCGGTTGGACGAAAGCTCGGACTCCAGAATGGACATGACACCTTCGACAATCCAGCCAAAGCCGGCCACGATAACCACCATCGTGGTGAGCGTCGCGGTCGAGAAGGCCTGGTTGCGCAGGATTATGACGCCGCCCAAGATAATGAGTAGGCTGGAGATGATGCTCGTCACGCGCCAGCCGGTGGGCAGCAGCGGCTCAAAAATGGCAGTGAATAGTCTGATGGCAGCAGTGATTACAAAGTAAAAACCCAGGACAGTCGTCAAAAAGACGAGGGACTTGGCAGGTGCAAAAAGCAGCGCGATACCAGCAATGAGTGCTAAGACGCCCGTGATGGCGTAGATCCAGCGTACGGCCTTGACGGCTTTGCCCGCCATGCTTTTCTCGTCAAATCCAAACTGGCTCGATTTTTGATCATCGTTCTTAAAGATGCCCATAAGTCTCCTTTCCGTGCGGCGTAAGCCTTGATCGTTACAACCAGTATCCCCTAAGGGCGCTGACGTATGGGTCGGGGAGGGCGAAACGTAACCCAAAGGCCCCGAATTGTTTCCGTTGTTCCCCACGTCGCGATTTTCTATTCAACAGGTGTAGAACATTGCAGCCCTGTTCGTTATTGCCTACGTTTTAGGTTAGATTTTCCTAAGGACAATTGGCTTGTATTGGGGGTCCCTATGAACGAAGCAGTTCCCGAGGCACCGTCGAGTGTCGAATCGATGGCAAAGCAAGGTTGCGAAAAGCTTGGCCTGGACACGTTTGACGCGCTGGTCCGCCGCGCCCGTACGTGCCGCCGTTTTGACGAGTCCATGCGCGTGCCGCGCGAGTTTTTGCTCGAGCTGGCGGAACTGGCGCACCTGGCTCCCTGCGGCGCCAATGCTCAGCGTCTGCGTTTTCATGTGGTGAGCGGTGCCGAGGATTGCGCGCGTGTATTTGATGAGCTTGCATGGGCCGGCGCGCTTAAGGATTGGTCGGGTCCTGCCGAGGGCGAGCGTCCGACCGGCTACATCGCGATTCTTGCCGAGCGCGCTGTTCCGGGTAAGCCCGCCGCGCCCATCACCGAGGTCGAAACGGGCATTGCCGCGCAGACGATGATGCTCGCCGCTCGCAGCGCCACGCCCGAGGTGGCAGCCTGCATGTTCAAGGCCTTTACGCCCCACGCGATCGATGCTATGGGGCTCGATAACGACAAGTATGAGCTCAAGCTGATCATGGCTTTTGGCGTGCCGGCCGAGACGCAGATGATCGATGCGATCGATTCCAACCCCGACGGCTCAATTAATTACTGGCGTGACGATGCGCAGGTGCACCACGTACCCAAGCGCCCGCTCGCCGACGTGCTGGTGTAGCTGAGCGTCACCGCGGCGTGATCAGACGGTAAACCACCACAAAGGTGCCTGTCCCCTTTGTGGTGGTACGAGGGGAGAGCGTGTGGCAGATCTGTATTTGGTGCGGCATGGGCAGACTGAGCTCAATGTGCAGAGCATTTTGCAGGGCTGGCACGATTCGCCGCTTACGGCGCGCGGGCGCGAGCAGGCGCTGACGGCGCGTACGGCGTTTGCGGCGCGTGGCGTGGCCTTTGATCATGTGTATTCCTCGCCGTTGGGCCGGGCGCGGCATACGGCCGAGCTTATCGTTGGCGAGGGCCGTTCCATTGAGCTGGTCGATGACCTGCGTGAGTGGCATTTTGGCTCGCTGGAGGGCACATCAAATCGCGAGATGCCGCCGCAGCCCTGGGGCGATTATCCGGTGGCCTTTGGCGGCGAGTCGGAAGTGCAGCTTCAGTCGCGCATGGTCGCGGCGCTGTCCCGTATTATGGCCCGGCCGCAGCACGACTGCGTGCTGGCGGTTTACCACGGCTCAGCCTGCCAGGAGTTTCTTGAGTATGTGACTGGCGGGGGAGAGCTACCCGACAACGGTGCCGTGCTTCATTTTGGCTATTGCGACGGGGCGTTTTCGCTCTTGGGTTGGTAACGAACGAAAGGACCCCTATGAATAAAGATCTGTATCTGGTCCGTCATGGACAGACGATATTCAACCTTAAGCGTATCATTCAGGGGTGGAGTGACTCGCCGCTTACGCAGTTGGGTTGCGACCAGGCGGCGCGCGCCGGCATGTTTTTACGTGCGCGCGGCATTGAGCCCGATCATGCCTACACCTCTACGCTTCATCGCACCGAGCAGACTATCGCCAACTTGTGGCCGGGCTTGGCGTACGAGCGCCTGGACGGCCTGCGTGAGTGGTTCTTTGGCGACTTTGAGGCCGAGCGCGTGATGCTTATGCCCGAGCGCCCGTGGCGCGACTTCTATCGGCAGTTTGGCGGCGAGGGCCAGATCCAGGTGCGCACGCGCATGGTGGCGACGCTGACCGATCTTATGCAGCGTCCGGACCATACGTGCGTGCTCGCGGTAAGTCATGGCTCAGCTATCAAGGAGTTTTTGGACCACGTGCGGGGCGCGGCGGCCGACGAGCGCGAACGCGTGCCGGGCAACTGCTCAGTGCTGCATTTTGCGTTTGACGATGCGGCCGATACGTTTGAACTGGTCGAAGTCTTTACGCAGGAAGACTACGCGCGCGAGCTGGGGCTAGAGCCGCTCGTGGCGGCGGCAGGTCCGCAGCGTGGATAACGCTGACGTTGCGGCCCGGTTTACCGGCGTAATTGTTTGATGCGAAAAGGGCGGAGGTGCATGCGTTTGCTGCATCTCCGCCCCTTGTTTGTTTGGATGCTGGATTTTCCAGCTTAGCGTTTGAGTTCGCTAGAACCGTGAGACCTGGTGAGTGAGCAGACCCGTCGGAACCTGCGGCGCGCTGCCGCTGACCTGCGCGGCGGGGAACAGCACGGCTACAGCAAAGTTGAACGGCTCTTTGCCAGAGTAGGCGCCGGCAGCGCGGGCCTCGTCGGCCAGAATCTGCGATGCCCCAGCCAGTGCGGCGACATAGGCGGAGTCACCGGCGAACACCGGGTCGGGCGCCTGATCGAGCATGGCACGGATGGCGGCAACGGCGTCCTCGCGCTTGACCTCCCACACGCGATGTGTGACGCCCGCGGGATCGGTGACGGCGTAGAGCGATGCGCCCTCTTTGGCAGCGCTCAAAATGATATCCATGACGGGCGACGCCTCGTAGGCGAGCGACACGGGGCGCGGCTGCACCTTAAGCTCGGCGATCGCGCGCGCGGCGGCGAGTGCGTCGACGCTCTCGGCGGCAGCCTCGTCGCTACCCGTCAGTACGTTAACCGGGCAAATCGCCACGACACCCGTCGCGCGACCCGGCTCGCCCGAGCATTCGTACACGTAATACGCCGCGCCTGGATCCTTGAGCATTAGGCCGTCAGCAATGGCGCCGCGCAGGGCGTCGTTGCCGCTCAGGATACCGCCCATCGCAGGCAGCGCCTCGAGCACACGGTCCTGAGCCGGGCGGATGCAGGGAAACGGAAGTGCTTTCATGGGCGGTCCTAACGCGCGAGTCGGTTTGTTCGCGGCTTATTATGCCCCAACTTGGCCGCTTGCGTCCCAGAGCGTGTTATCGGCAAGCGCGATGAGCACGTTTTGGCAGCGAACGATATCGGCATGGGGCACATACTCGTCGGGCTTGTGTGCGAGCGCCAACGAGCCGGGGCCGTAGCTCATACAATTGCGGTTGCCTGTCTTGCCGGCAATGACGGCGGTATCGGTGTAGCCGGTAAAGAAGCCGACGGTCGTGTCCGCGTCCGTTACGTCATCGGCGGCACGCTTGAGCGCTGCTAGAAGGGGAGAGTTCGGGTCGCGCTCGATGGCGGGGCGGTCGCCCGTCACGGTGTAGCTGCCATGGCAACCGGGAACGGCGGCTTCGGCGACGGCGATGGCATGCTCGACCATATTGATTGCGGCGGCCGTATCGGTCGGCGGGGTCAGGCGCATGTCGACCCAGACTTTGGCGCGGTCGGGTACGACGTAGGGGCGATATCCGCCCTCGATTTGGCCAAACGTGATGGTCGAAGGCCCCAGCTCATCGTGCGCGGGCAGCGCCGCAAACGCGCGACGAAGCGAACACACGACCTCGGCCATGGCGGCGACGGCATCCGCGCCCTTCCAAGGCTGGCTCGCATGCGCCGTCACGCCAGCCATTTCAATCTCGAACCACGTACGCCCCTTGTGCGCCACCTGGATCTGTCCGTCGGTGGGCTCGGTGTCCAGCACCCATTCGCGCGAGCTGACCCAGCCAGCATCGATCGCGGCCTCTGAGCCGCGCATGAAGTCTTCCTCGTCGACCGAGCAGATGAGCGAAAAGCCGCGGCGTGGCAGCGCGCCATCCGCCGCCACGCGCTCGAGCGTATGGACCAGTGCGGCAATGGCGCAGGCCAGGCCACCCTTCATATCGCAGGCACCGCGGCCATAGAGTTTATCGTCGCGCACAACCGCCCCAAGCGGTTCGATGTCTGCGTCCCAGCCATCGCCCAAGGTGACGGTATCCATGTGGCAGATATAGATCAGCCGCGGCTCGTCGCTTTGGCCCGGCACGGTGACTTTAAGGTTGCGGCGCCCGGGCAGCACTTCGAGCTCCTCAATCTGCACGGCATCGAGCGCAGAACTATCAAGTTGTGCCAGCTGCTGCTCAATGAGCCTCTTAATGAAGCGCTCAATTTCATCCTCATACGCGCCCGGGTCTGAGCTGTCGATCCGCACAAGCTCCTGCGCAAGCCGCCAGGCAAAATCCTCATCAACCATATGCAACCTCACAATCAGTTTGCTTTCCAAACCGATTGTAAGCCTCCTGAGAGATCCGCGACGTAGGCGTGGCAGTATTTACCGTTCGCAGGCCGAGCCAGCGCGTTTGCCGTCCGGGCGGGTTCACAAGCGACGCAGCGGGTACGTACCCTTCATGGACGACATGCTGTGCGACATATCTGCCTTTCGGTATCACCGGATACCTCCACAGGTCTTGGCAATAATGCCGGACCTGCCCGATTCTGCGGACGATCCGCGCAGGGAGCACCTATGTGAGCATCCGCTCGTCACGCATTTCCTGGGCACCCCGTTACACGTGTTGGCGCAGGGCAGCTGCGGACGTAAGGGCGATCGCATTGTCAGGCATGTTTGGAACGGGGAGAGGCCGTTTGATTCCGTGCGGCAGACGGAGTTTGGCCTCGATGTTGCGTCCCCACTCTTTACCCTGCTGACCCTGGCTTCCTCGGTCTCAAACGAGCGTCTAATCATGTGCATGTATGAGATGTGCGGCACCTTTGCCGTGTGCAAGATTGCGCCTCAGGTAAAGTCGGCACTTGAGCAGGCATACGGGGGCCGGTGGGGTGACGCACGGTCGGGCTGGGAAAACGTAAAGGATGTCTCGGGGAATCCAACGGACTTGTGGAAACGACCTCCCTTGATCGAGCTCTCTGAGCTTACAGAGTTCGTCGATAAGGTCCGGGGGCTCCGCGGCGCTAAATCGTTCATACGAGCCGCGAAATGCATTACGGGGGTGGCAGCATCGCCGCTCGAGGTCCAGGCTTCGATGCTGTTTGGCCTTACGAGGTTGCGCGGCGGCGAAGGGCTGAGCCTTACCAATAACGTTGAGATTCGTATGACGCGCAGCGCCCGCCTGATTTCGGGGCTTGATAGGCGCTATGCCGATATCCTGCTGGCAAATAAGGACGGCAGCCGAGAGTGTCTGGTTGAATGCCAGGGTAAAGCCATTCACGGATCCATTGAATCCAAGATTTCGGACTCCGATCGAACGACGGCGCTGCAAGCGATGGGATATCCCGTCATTCTGATGACCTATGGTCAGCTGGCCGACTCCGATGCCTTCCGCGTGGTGATGGAGCTCATCATGTCCTATCTCGATGTGCCGCTGAAAGACAAGACGCCGCGACAGCAGGAGCTCGAACGGCGGCTTCGTGAGGAGATTTTTATCGATTGGGCAGGAATGTAGCCGCGCGGGTGGAAAACGGTCGCGCGGACTAGAGTTTTGGTCACAAAAAGACTTATATTTCGCCTTGGAGGGGCCTTAAAAATGCTATCTAGAATAAGTTGTTTCGGAAAATGGACAGTCAACTTACATTCGGCACATAGAGATCGATTTTTACCTACTAAAGTCCCTGATAAAGCTGTTTATCAAAGCGGGTGTGCTTAGCGACTTGAGCCTCACTATCGATTATCTGAAAAAACTTGTTATGGGTATCATTTTAAAGTCGTCCGGAGCAACAAAATCGGCCCCCGTTTCGTGAAAACGGGGGCCGAATGGGCTTCGTGGTCTGTCTGGCAGGATTGGCGCCGGCGCTATTTAATCACGCGCACACGATACATCGACGGAATATGCTTGAGTGCCTCGATCGTGCTGCCGTCCAGGTGCTCATCGGTGTCGAACATGGTGTAGGCGTTCTCGCCAGCGGACTCGTTGGTCATGCGCTGCACGTTGGCGTTGTCCTTGGCGAGAATGGCCGTGATCTGGCCGATCATGTTGGGCACGTTGGCATGCAGGCAGGCAATGCGGCTTGCGGCGCGCGCCTTGCCCATGCTGCAGGCGGGGTAGTTGACGCTGTGCGCGATGTTGCCGTTTTCCAGGTAATCCTTGAGCTCGCTGATGGCCATGTCGGCGCAGTTGGCCTCGGCCTCGCCGGTGCCGGCGCCCGAATGCGTGGTGATAAACGTGTTGGGCATCTTGACGGTCTTGGGCGTGGCAAAGTCGCAGCTAAACCAGCTGAGCTTGCCCTCGCGCAGGGCAGCGTCGACGGCGTCCTCGTCAATGATGGTTTCGCGCGCGTAGTTGATGAGCACGGCGTCGGGCGCCAGCAGGTCGATCTGCTCGGTGCTGATCATGCCGATGGTATCGGCCTTGCTGGGCACGTGCACGGTGAGGTAGTCGCAGCCGCGGCAGAGGTCCTCGAGCGTGCCCACGCGCTGCACCTCGCGACTCAGCACCCATGCGTGCTCGACGGAAATGAACGGGTCGTAGCCGTAGACGTCCATGCCCAGATCGACACAGGCGTTGGCGACCTTGGAGCCCACGTTGCCCAGGCCGATGACGCCGATGCGCTTGCCCTTGAGCTCGCGGCCCACAAAGGCCTTCTTGGCCTTTTCGGCATCGACCTGAATCTCGGGGTCGTCGGCGTTGTCACGCACCCAGTTCATCGATTGCACCACGCCGCGGCTCGAGAGCACCAACATGCCCAGGACGAGCTCCTTGACGGCGTTGCTGTTGGCGCCGGGGGAGTTAAAGACGACGACGCCCTTCTTGGCGTACTCCTCGACGGGGATGTTGTTGACGCCGGCGCCGCAGCGGGCGATGGCGCGGATGCCCTCGGGCAGCTCGTAGCCGTGCAGGTCGGTGGAGCGCATCAGAATGGCGTCGGCCTCCTCGGCGGTGCCCACAAACTCGTAGCCCTCGCCAAATTCGACTTTGCCGTCCTTGGTAATGTCGTCGATGGTTTTAATCTTGCGCATGAAAAACTCCTTAGCGGATTTGTTTATAACAAGTGGTTTGAAGTGGCTGGTCGGTCCGCGTGTTGCGGGCTAGTTAGATCGCGGGCTCAAACTATGCTGCGCTTCGAAGTCCTTCACGTACGTGGCCAGCGCCTGCACGTCCTCCATGGTGACGGCGTTGTACACGCTGGCGCGCATTCCGCCGACGAGGCGATGGCCCTTGACGTTTTGGATCTGGTGCTCTGCCGCGCCCGCAACAAAGGCCGCGTCGAGTTCGGCGTCGCCGGTACGGAACGTGACGTTGGCGATGGAGCGGCTGTTGGCCTGCGCGGTGCCATGGAACAGCTCGCTGTGCTCGAGCAGGTCGTAGAGCAGGTTGGCCTTGGCCCAGTTGCGCTCGGCCATGGCGGCAAGTCCGCCGGTCTGCTCAACCCAACGGAACACCTTGCCGCACACGTAGATGCCAAAGGTGTTGGGCGTGTT